>NZ_JBXAOE010000001.1:0-3711 GCF_058802485.1 Cupriavidus sp. GW822-FHT02D05
CTGCAAAGCTGGTGCTACGCCGTGGCCATGCGCGAAGACCCCGTCGTGGCCGTCGCCGGACTGGTCGTTGGCCTGGAATCCCAAGTGCCGTCGATCTACCGCAAGCAGACCCCCACCCTGCGCGACAAGTACAACTTCACCGACGAAGAAGTCGAGTTCTTCGACCTGCATATCGTCTCGGATGAAATCCACGGCGAACGCGGCTACCAGATCGTGCTGGAACACGCCAACACCCCGGAGCTGCAGCAGCGCTGCCTCAAGATCTGCGAGATCGGTGCCCAGATGCGCCTGCTCTACACCACCGCCCTCTATCACGACTATGTCGCGCAGGAAATCCCCCTGCCTGAACTGGACATGGCTGCCTGAGCCTGCCCCTGGGCGGAATCGCGGCATTGCATTGGTATTGACGGCCCCGCCCGGGGCCTGACCGGATGAAAGGCTTGGACATCATGGCAGTGGCAAAGACAGACGAATTCAACAACTACATCAACGGCGAATGGTCGAAGAGCGCCAGCGGGCGCACCTTCGACAACGTCAACCCGGCCGATACCGGCGATATCGTCGGCCGTTTCCAGGCCTCGACCGCGGATGACGCGCAGGCCGCCGTGGCCGCTGCCGCAGCCGCGTTCGACGCCTGGAAGAAAACCCCCATCTCGAAACGCGCCAAGATCCTCAACGGCGCCGCCGATTACCTGGAAGCCAACGCCGAACAGATCGCCGAGGAACTGACCCGCGAAGAAGGCAAGGCACTCAACCTGAGCAAGGATGAAGTGCTGCGCTCGGCGCAGACCATCCGCTTCTATGCTGTGGAAGGACAGTCTTTCTCCGGCGAGACCTATCCCCAGGACGATCCCGACATGATCGTCTACAGCCAGCGCGAGCCACTGGGCGTGGTGACCGTGATCTCGCCGTGGAATTTTCCGGTGTCGATCCCGGCGCGCAAGATTGCCCCGGCGCTGATCGCGGGCAACACCGTGGTGTTCAAGCCTTCGTCGGACGCGCCGCTGAGCGGCTACCGGCTGGCGCAGGCGTTTGTCGAAGCCGGCATCCCCAAGGGCGTGCTCAATTTCATCACCGGCCGTGCCGGCGACGTGGGCGCGGCCATTACCGAAGCCCCAGCGGTGCGTGCGATCTCCTTTACCGGCTCCACGGCGGCCGGCCAGCATATCCATCGCTCGGTGTCGCTGAGCACGCGCACGCAGATGGAGCTCGGCGGCAAGAACCCGCTGATCGTGATGGAAGACGCCGACCTGGACCGCGCGGTGGACCTCACCATCAAGGGTGGCTTGTCGCTCAGCGGCCAGGCCTGCACCGGCACCAGCCGCGTGCTGGTGATGGCTTCGGTCAAGGCCGCCTACACGGAGAAATTGCTGGCCAAGGTCAAGACCCTGAAGATCGGCAGCGGCATGACGCCCGGCATGGACGTGGGCCCGCTCGCCACCCGCAAGCAGCTCGAAACGGTGCTCGGCTATGTGGAAGCGGGCAAGGCCGAAGCCACGCACCTGTGCGGTGGCGACCGCCTGGGCGGCGAGGCATACGACAAGGGCTTCTATGTCTCGCCGGCCGTCTTCACCGGCGTTACCCAGCAGATGCGCATTGCCCGCGAGGAAATCTTCGGGCCGGTGATCGCCATCATCGAGGTCAGCAGCTACGCCGACGCCATCGCCAAGGCCAATGACACCGAGTACGGCTTGTCGGCCGCCATCGTGACCAGCAACCCACGCTATGCGCATGATTTCGCGCATGACATCCAGTCGGGTACGGTCAAGATCAACCGCACCACCACGGGCAACCTGATCAACGCGCCGTTTGGCGGCCTCAAGCAATCCAGCACTTCCACCTTCCGCGAGTCGGGCCGGGCAGGGCTGGAGTTCTACACGCAGATCAAGACCGTCTACCGCGGCTGCTGAACCAGCGCGCCCGCAAACCAACGGGCATTCACGCAGCATTCACGTATCGAGCAGGAGCAGGACATGAGAAAAGCCATCAAGCTGGAACTGAAGGAAGCCCGTCACATGGTGGCGGCAGCCATCCGCAAGTCCGAGGAAATCGGCGTGCTGGAATCGATCTGCGTGGTCGACGACGGCGGCTACCCGCTGGTGCTGGAGCGCATGGACGGCGCGCGCATCACCGGCCCGCAGATCGCCTGGAACAAGGCTTTCACCGCCGCCGGCCACAAGCGCTCGACCCACCTGTTCAACCAGGCGCCGAACGGCCCCGCGCTGCCGGGTAATGAAGCCTTCGGCATCCAGTGGAGCTTCGAAGGCAAGTTCGCGGTGTTCGTGGGCGGATTTCCGATCGTGGTCAACGGCGAAGTCATCGGCGGCATCGGCCTGAGCGGCGGCAATGGCGAGCAGGACACCGCCGCTGGCGTGGCAGCGCTGCAGGCCCTGCAGGAACTGCTGGCCGGCGACGACCTGAAGGTGCTGGCAGAGGCCGATATCAAGAAGTAAATCCAGACCCAGCAACAGCCCCGAAAACCGCGCAAGAGCAGCGATGCGAAGCGAGCGGCGTAGGTGTACCAGGCCGTATGGGGCGCCTTCTTTGCCTACTTTCTTGGCAAGACAAGAAAGTAGGTCGCCGCCCCGCAGGGGTGGTGAAACGGCCTTTGACTTTAGGCTTTGGGTTTTAGGTTTTAGATCTAGAAGCCCATCCCCCCACGCATTCCGAGTCCACCATGTCCTACCGCATCCATCTCCTCGAATCCCAGCAATCGTTCGAAACCAGCGCCGGCGAAACGGTACTGGACGGCGCCCTGCGCGCCAATGTGCAGATGGCGCACGACTGCCGCTTCGGCGGCTGCGCCACGTGCCGCGTCAGGCTGGTCGAAGGCGCGGTGGCCTATGACGAGTACCCCATGGGCCTGACCCCGGAAGAAGAGGCCGAAGGCTTTGCGCTGGCGTGCCAGGCGCGGCCCACCAGCGACCTGGTGATCAGCACCGCGCGGCCAGGCGAGCCATGCGCCGAGCCCGCGCGCCACACCGCGGTGATCCGCAAGATCGCGCCGCTCAGCGCCGACGTGGTGCACCTGACGCTGGAGCTGCCGCAGGCGCAGGCGCTTGACTACCGTCCCGGCCAGTACCTCAAGATCTTTACCGGTGACGGCATCGCGCGCAGTTTCTCGATGGCGTCGGTTCCCAAGGACCGCACGGTGGACCTGCACGTGCGCCGTATTCCCGGCGGCTACTTCACCGAGCGCTTGCTGGCGGGACTGCGCTCCGATGACCAGCTCGACGTGGAGTTGCCGCTGGGCGGCTTCTATTTCCGCAAGGACGACTATCGCCCGCTGGTGATGGTGGCCACGGGCACCGGGCTGGCGCCGATCAAGAGCATCCTCGAATCGCTGATGGACGATCCCGATTGCCCGCCGGTCTCGCTGTACTGGGGCATGCGCACCCAGGCGGACCTGTACCTGCACGAACAGATCCAGGCGTGGGGCGCGCGGCTCTACGATTTCCAGTACGTGCCGGTGCTCTCGCGTGCCGACGGCGCATGGAGCGGCCGGCGCGGCCACGTGCAGCACGCCGTTGCCGCCGACCTGCCGGACCTGTCCGAGCATGCCATCTACCTGTGCGGCTCGCCCGACATGATCCGCGACGCCCGTGAGACCTTTCTCGGGCTCGGCGCCAGCGGCGCGCATATCTACGCCGACAGCTTTACATTCCAGCGCAGCTGAACCAGCGCGGGGGGGGGGGGGGGGGGGGGGGGGGG
>NZ_JBXAOE010000001.1:3721-10474 GCF_058802485.1 Cupriavidus sp. GW822-FHT02D05
CGCGCGGGCTGGCCAAGGCCGGCCCGCGCGCCCACAAGACGAACATGTCCGACGACCACGGCAGTGTTCCACCCGCCTACCCGGCGGACCGTCCCGGCGCCAGCCTCGGCTCGCGCCATTCGCCGCTGTTTTCGCAGGTGACCGATACCTTGCGCCAGCGCATTGTCGGTGGCGTGTACCGCCAGGGCGACCGCCTGGTGGAGCACACGCTGTCGGCCGAACTGGGCGTGTCGCGCGTGCCGGTGCGTGAGGCGCTGCGCGCGCTGGCGGCCGAGGGGCTGGTTCGCATCGAGCCGCGCCGGGGCGCGTCGGTGGCGTGCCTGTCGGAGCAGGTGGCCCGGGAGATGGTGGAGGTGCGCGCCACGCTCGAAGGCCTGAACGCCAAGCTGGCCGCGCAACGGCGCGATCCCCGGCTGGTCGCCGAGTTGCAGGAGGTCTTGCGCCAGGGCAGCGCGGCGGCATGCGGCGGCGAGGATGCGCGCCTGCTCACGCTCAATTTCCGCTTTCACGAAGTGCTGGGCAATATCGCCGCCAACAGCGTGCTGCAGGAGATGATGCGCTCCTTGCGCGAACGCACCGGACTGGTGTTTGCGCCCGCGTACCGGCAGCGCGCGCAGCAGAACTGGGACGAGCACGCGCAGATCCTGCGGGCGGTGATTGCCGGCGACGCCGACCTTGCGTCACTGCTCGCCACGCGCCATGTGTACAGCGCGGCGGAAGCCGCCACGCCTGTTGGCCCGCAAGCCTAGGCCCCTAGACCCCAGCCCCTCAGTGACGCAGCGCGGCGGCAATGGCATGGTCCAGGTGTTCGATGCCGAAGGTCACGTCCTGTATTGCCCCATTGACGAAGAATGCCGGCGTGCTGCGCACATGGCTGGCAATGCCGCCTTGCTGGTGCTCGCGCACGCGCTGCAGGTAGGTGTGGGCCTTCATGTCGTAGTCATAACGCTCCAGGTCCAGTTCCAGCGTAGCGGCGTACTCCCGCAGCATCGCCGGCTTGATGCCGTGATGTTGCTCGAAGATCTGCTGGTGCATCGGCCAGAACTTGTGCTGGGCCGCCGCGGCCTCGGCAGCCTCCGCGGCGGCTAGCGCCAGCGGGTGCCAGGCCGTCAGCGGGAAATGGCGGTACACAAAGCGCACGCGGTCGTGGTAGCGGGCAAGCAGGATCTTCACGCCGCCGTAGGCCAGGCGGCAATACTGGCATTCGAAGTCGCCGTACTCGACCACGGTGACGTGGGCCGAGGCAGGCCCCAGTACATGGTCGGTCTTTTCAACGGGTGTCGACAGCATGACATTCTCCTTGCAGGATTGGCGCATGGGGGTTGGCCTGAGCGTGTGCCGGGCGCCGGGCACCCCTCAAGGAATGAACAGCTTGTCGATATAGCACCAGCGCCAGGTTTCGCCCGGCTCGAACGACTGGATCACCGGATGTTCCGTGGCCAGGAAATGCCGGGTGGCGTGCTGGTTGGGCGAGTCGTCGCAGCAGCCGACATGGCCGCAGCACAGGCACAAGCGCAGGTGCACCCATTCGTCGCCGCTGCGCAGGCATTCCTCGCAGCCTTCTGCGCTGGGTGTGACGGGATGGCTCAATGCAAGGTGCGCACACGCCGTTGTCATTGCGGTACTCCAACGTTGGCCCCGGCAGGGCGGGCCCGTGCCGCGCGCGGATGAGCCAGGGTCTTTTATTGTAGGCGGCGAAGATGCGAAGGGAAGCGCGGCAGTCACCGCGCGGCGCGCTTGCTTCGCCTAGACTCAACGAATGGCCTGTTGCGGCCTGAAGTCCCGATTTCGTATTTCGTCATTTTTCATTTCGAATTTGGCATTGCACTCAGGAGGATGTCATGACCTGCAAGATCCAGGTGGTCTTCTACAGCATGTACGGGCACGTCTACAAAATGGCGGAGGCCGTGGCGGCGGGCGCTCGCGAAGTCGATGGCGCCGAGGTGACGTTGCTCCAGGTGCCGGAACTGGTGCCCGACGCCGTGCTGGAAAAGAGTGGCGCCAAGGCCGCCCGGGCGGCTTTCGCCCATGTGCCGGTGGCGGAGCCGGACAAACTGGCCGACGCCGATGCCATCCTGTTCGGCACCCCCACACGGTTTGGCAATATGTGCGCGCAGATGCGCAATTTTCTCGACCAGACCGGCGGGCTGTGGATGAGCGGCGGGCTGGTGGGCAAGGTCGGCAGTGTCTTTACCAGCACCGCCACCCAGCACGGCGGCCAGGAGACCACGATCACCAGCTTCCACACCACGCTGCTGCACCAGGGCATGGTGATTGTCGGCGTGCCCTACGCCGAAGCGCGGCTGCTGGACATGAGCCAGATCACGGGGGGCACACCCTATGGCGCTTCCACCCTCACGGCCGCCGACGGCTCGCGCCAGCCCAGCGAGAACGAACTGGCGATCGCAAAGTATCAGGGCCGGCACGTGGCCGGCATAGCCGCCAGGCTCGCGGCGCGTTAGCCGGGCTGCTGGCCGTGGCCGGATGGCTGGCGGGCGGGTTCAGGTTCAGGCCAATCGCTCGTTCTCCACCTCGGCGAGCACTGCGTCCAGGGTGTCGGCCAGCAGGTCGGCGTGCGCTTCGGTGAACACCATCGGCGGGCGGATCTTCAGGATGTTGGCCGCTTCGCCGGTGGCACCAACCAGCACGTGGCGCCGCCGCAGACCGTTGACGATGCGCGCCGTGCGCGCGGTCGCGGGCCGCGCGGCATCGCCGTCTTCGACAAACTCCACCGCGACGAACAGCCCGGCCCCGCGGATATCGCCGATCAGTGGATGCCGCGCCGCCACGCCTGCCAGCCGCTCGCGCAGGTACTTGCCCACGCGCCGCACCTGCGCCATGAGATGCGTCTGCTCGATGACGTCAAGCACCGCCATGCCGGCGGCGACAGACACCGGGTTGCCGCCGAAGGTATTGAAGTAACGGCACTCGCGCCCAAACGCCGCCAGCACTTCGGGGCGCACGGCCAGCCCGGCCAGCGGATGCCCGTTGCCCATTGGCTTGCCCATGGTGACGATGTCCGGCACCACGCCATGCCGCTGGAATCCCCAGAACGCCTCGCCCGTGCGCCCCAGGCCGGGCTGCACCTCGTCGGCGATGAACACGCCGCCGGCCGCGCGGATGGCGGCGACCGCATCGTTCAGGAAGCCGGGCGGATCGCAGAAGATGCCGTCGCTGGAGAACACGGTATCGACCAGCAGCGCGGCGGGGCGGATGCCATGCGCGCGCAGGTCCTCGATGGCTTGGCGCACACCGTCGGCAAAGACAACACCGAGCTGCGCCGGCGCAACGCGGTAGCTGTCCGGTGCCGGCACGGTACGCACGTTGTCGCCAAGCTTCACGTAGCGCCCGAGCGAGGGCGATGCTTCGGCAATGGACGCGGTCACGCCATGGTAGGCAAAGCGCGTGATGATCAGCCCTTGCGCGCCGGTGTGGGCGCGCGCGATGCGCATCGCCAGGTCGTTGGCCTCGCTGCCGGTGCAGGTGAGCATGGCATGGCCCAGCGCGTCCGGCATGGTGGCCAGCAGGCGCTCCGCGTAATCCAGGATGCCCTCGTGCAGGTAGCGTGTGTGCGTGTTGAGCTGCGCCGCCTGGCGGGCGATGGCTTGCACCACCTGTGGATGGCAATGGCCGACCGATGCCACATTGTTATATGCATCGAGGTAGCGCTCGCCGTTGGCGTCGTAAAGCCAGACGCCATCGCCGCGCACGATGTGCAGCGGCTCCTCGTAGAACAGGCGGTACGCCGGGCCGAGCACGCGGGCGCGCCGCTCGGTCAGTGCTGCAACGCTAGGGGTGGCTGCTGCCGTGGTCATCGGATTCCTTGGTGTCGTGGTCACGCCATCCCGCAGGCGCGGCGCAGGACGGAGCGTGCTTGTTCGGTGGGGATCGCGTCGCAGGCTGCCAGCCGGTCCCAGGAGACCGCGTTGTTGCGCAACAGGTAAGGCGCGTTTTCCGGATGCCGCGCGGCGCGCCAGCCACTGATGGCTACCACCATCACCAGCCGGGCCTGCACCAGGTCGAACAGCACGTCGACCTCATCGGCTTGCAGCGGCAGTACCGCGTGATAGGTGGCGGCAAAGTCCGCCAGCGTGGCCATCGTGTCGCCGGCGGGGTCAACCTGATAGGCGGCGGCAACGGCCAGGTCGTCGATCAGGGGCGCATGGACCATGTCGCCAAAATCCAGCACGCCCGCGATGCGCGCATGGTCTTGCGGATCGACCAGCACGTTATAGATATTGAAGTCGTTGTGGATCGGCTGGGCCCGCAGGTGCGCCAGCCGGGGCTGCACATTGGCGGCAAAGCGATCCAGCGCGCGGTTTGCCAGCGCGCGGCGGCTCTCGTCCGGGACGCTGTCGAGCAGGCCGCGCACGCGGTCGGCGCGCTGGATGTCCCACGGCAGCTCCAGTTCGCCGGCGGGATGGCGGAAGTCGCGCAGCGCCAGGTCGAGCCGGGCCAGCGTGCGCGCCAGCTCCCGTGCCTGTGCTTGCGAGCGCTGCGCCTTGGGCAGCGGCACGCCAGGCAAGTAGCTGAACAGGCGCACCACACGCGCTTCGCCACCGGGTGGCTGGGCGATCAGCGCTGGCTGGCCCGCCAGGGTTGGCACGATGCGCTGCACGGGCAGGGCGGGGTCGGCCGCGGCGATGTGCAGCAGCGCCTGGGTCTGGAAGTCCGCCACCAGCGGCAGCTCGGCCGGGTGGGATACCTTGAGCATGTAGCTTGCCGCGGGCGTTTCCAGCAGGAAGTTCCGGTCGCGCTCGCCGCTCAGCGGGGAGAGCCGGCCCGCCAGCCCGTAGTGCTGCGTGAGCAGCGCCATCGCCCACGTCACAGGGACTTCGGGCGAGCCTTCGCTAAGCACATCGGCGGCAGCCAGTGCCGCGCTTGCCGGCCCGTTCATGCCGCGCTCGCGAAGCCGCGCAGCGCGCTGGACAGGTTGGGCCCGAGATCGTCGGAGAGATACCCGCCTTCCTGCACCAGCACCGTCGGCAAGCCCAGCCGCGCGATTTCCGCGGTGATCAGCGCGAAGCCGGGCGTGGTGACGGCCAGCGCCTGGTACGGGTCGCGCTCGTGCGCGTCCAGCCCCAGCGCCACCACCAGCGCGCCGGGCGCGAAGGCGCGGATGCTTTGGCACACGTCGCGCAGCGCTGCCAGGTAGGCCTCGTCGCCGGTGCCGCGCGCCAGCGGGCGGTTGATGTTGTAGCCGAGGCCCTCCGCCTCGCCGCGCTCGTGCGCGTGTCCGGTGAAGAAGGGCGTGAACAGCATCGGGTCGCCATGCAGCGACACGGTCAGCACATCGTTGCGCCGGTAGAAGATGCCCTGGGTGCCGTTGCCGTGGTGCATGTCGATGTCGAGGATGGCGACGCGGTCATGGTGGCGGCGCAGGTGCTGCGCGGCAATGGCGGTGTTGTTCAGGTAGCAAAAGCCGTTGGCGCGGTCCGCATAAGCGTGGTGGCCCGGCGGGCGGCACAGCGCATAGGCGGCGCGTTCGCCGTCGGCGACCAGTTGCGCGGCGTGGGTGGCCACGTCGGCTGAGCCGACCGCCGCGCGCCAGGTGTTGGGCCCGATGGAGCAGGCGGCGTCGCCCATGTGGAAGCCCGCCTGGCCGACCACGCTGTCGGGATAGGTGCAGGGCTGCCCGGGGAACGGATGGATGTTGGGCAAGACCTCCTCGGAGGCGTCGGGCAGCAGTTGCCAGCGGTCGTACGCGGTTTCCAGGAAGCGCAGGTATTCCGGCGTGTGGATCGCGGCGCGCGGGCCGGGGCCGTGATCGGCGGGGGCAATCACGTCGTGGCCATCGGCACGCACCGCTGCCAAGAGGCGCAGGGCGCGCTCGGGCTGCTCGTTGCTGCGTTTCATCTTGCCGCGCACCATGAACGCGTGCGGGTCGTGGTCGAGATGCAGATCGCTGTAGACGACTTTCATAGGACGGACTCCATCGGGGGCGCCTCGGCGGCGCCTTGTTTTTGCATGAACACCGCCCGGACATGGACCCAGGCGTCATCGATATGGAAGCGCACCGCGGCTTGCGCGGCGGCTTCGTCGCGCCGCGCAATCGCCTCGGCAATGGGGCGATGGGTCTCGGCCACGGCCTTCGGGTCGTGGTACACGCTGTCGATCAGCGCCACGATCATGCGGATCTCCGTTTGCATCATGGAGAACATGCGATGCAGGTAAGCGTTGCCGGACAGCTCGCAGATGGCCGTGTGGAACGCCAGGTCGCGCGCCACGCGCTCGATCTGCGGCAGCGATTCGGCGTCCTGCACCATGCGGTCGACCATGGCCACGAGCTGCTTCAGCCCGGCCTCCGGCGCCTGCTTGCAGGCGAGCGATGCGGCCATCAGCTCCAGGTTCAGCCGTACCTGGAACAGGTCGTCGATCTCGCGCACCGTCACCGTGCGCACCGCAAAGCCATGGCGCGGGCGCGAGACCAGCACGCCCTGGCGCTCCAGCCGCCGGGCCGCCTCGCGCACCGGCGCGCGGCTGACATTCATGCGGCGGGCGATGTCGGCCTCGACGATGCGGCTGCCGGGCGGGAGCCGGCCTTCGACGATGGCCTGGGTGAGTTGCGCCTCCACCGCCGCCACCAGGTCGGAGACTTCGATGGAGGCAAAGGGCGAGGATTCGTCGAATGCGGAATCAGACATGGGCTTAGTCCTTGGGTCGGGCTACGACCGGCTTTACCAGCGGTGCTGGCGGCGGGGGGGGGGGGGGGGGGGGGGGGGGGGGGGGGGGGGGGGGGGGGGGGGGGGGTAG
>NZ_JBXAOE010000001.1:10480-534131 GCF_058802485.1 Cupriavidus sp. GW822-FHT02D05
CTCGGTCTTGGGGTAGGGCTACGACCGCTTTGACAGGGGGGGTTGGGGGCGCGGGCGGCTCCTCCCCCCCGCCCAATGCGAGGTAGCCGCCCGACAGCATGATCAGCACGATGCCCGCCAGCGCGATGCCATCGGGCGGGCGCTGGAAGACAAAGGTACTGATCAGCACGGCGAGCAGCAGTTGAAAGTAATTGAGCGGCGCGAGCGTGGAGGCGGCAACGCGCCGGAAGGCGGCCAGCAGCAGCAACTGGGCCAGGCCGCTGCAGGCGCCACCGGCCATCATCAGCAAGATGTCGGGCGCGGGCGGCATGACCTCAGGCAGCGTCGCCAGCGCCGGCACGCCGGTCACCACCAGGCAGATCAGCGCGGTCCAGGCATAGAGCACCGGCCCGGCGACCACGCCGGCCAGCCGGCGCGTCAGCAGCTGGAAGGCGGCGTAGCATACGGCCGAGACCATCATCAGCACCGTGCCCACGAGCGGCAGGTCGCCGCCGGGCCGCACGATCAGCAGCATGCCGCCAAAGCCGGCCAGCACCGCCGCCCACTGGGCGCGTCCCACCCGTTCGCCCAGCACCGCCGGCGACAGCGCCACCATGATCAGCGGCGCGGTGAAGTAGATGGCGGTGGCCTCTGCCAGAGGCATGTGCACCAGCGCGGCCATGAAGCAGCTCGCCACGATCCCAAGCGCCAGCCCGCGCGCCAGCAGCAGCCACTTGCAGGGCGTGCGCCACAGCTTCAGGTCGCCTTCGCGCACCAGCCACACCAGCGCGATGACGCTTACCGACACATAGCGGGTGAGGTTCATCATGGGCGCCGAGTGGTCGCGCAGCATCCATTTGCAGAAGGCGTCGTAGCTGGCAAACGCCACCAGCGCGCAGAAGAACAGCGCGATGCCATCGCGGCGCGCACTCGCCGTGGTGAGCCGTAGCGAAGGATTGGCCGGGCCGGTCATCAGGCTGCAGCCTTGTTGCCACCATGGCCGCTATTGCTTCCCTTGCTGCCGGCCGGGAGCTCACGCTCCAGCGCCACCATGGCGCGCTCGAACCGCGCGAACAGCTCGTCGATCTGCGCCTCGGTGATGATCAGCGGCGGGCAGAACGCAATGGTGTCGCCCATGGCGCGCACGATCAGGCCGTGCTCCTGCGCCAGCTGAGCCAGGCGCGGGCCAGCCTTCAGGGCCGGGTCGAAGGCGCGCCGCGCCGCCGGATCCGCCGCCAGTTCGACCGCGCCCAGCAGGCCGACCCCGCGCACCTCGCCCACCAGCGCTCGCCCGGCATAGGCCCGCAGCGCTTGCTGGAAGCGGGGCGCGATGGCGTTCACGTGATCGAGGATGTGGTCATCCTCATAGACGCGCAGCGTCTCCAGCGCCACCGCCGTAGTGACCGGATGGCCCGAGTAGGTGAAGCCATGGCCGAAGGTGCCGATCTTGCCGCTGTTGGCGGCAATGGCCGCATGCACCTTCTCCGACACCATCACCGCCGAGATCGGCATGTAGCCGGAGGACAGCGCCTTGGCGCAGGTGAGGATGTCGGGCCGCATGCCGTAGGTGGTGGAGCCAAACATCGCGCCGGTCCGGCCAAAGCCGCAGATCACCTCGTCGGCGATCAGCAGGATGTCATGGCGGCGCAGCACGGCCTGGATCTCGGCAAAGTAGGTGGCTGGCGGCACGATCACGCCGCCCGCGCCCATCACTGGCTCGGCGATGAAGGCGCCGATGGTGTCCGGGCCCCCCGCCTGGATCAGTGCTTCGAGCTCCTGCGCCAGGCGGCTGGCGAACGCCGCCTCGCTCTCGCCCGGCGCGCCGTAGCGGTAGTGGTGCGGGCAGCCAGCGCGCAGGATGCGGTCGATGGGCAGGTCGAAATCGCGGTGATTGGCCTGCAGGCCGCTCAGGCTCGCCGCTGCCACGGTGACGCCGTGATAGGCGTTGGTGCGCGCGATGATCTTTTTCTTGTCCGGTTTGCCGATGGCGTTGTGGTAATACCAGACCAGCTTCACGGCGGTGTCATTGGCCTCCGAGCCGGAGTTGGCGAAGAACACCTTGGACATCGGTACCGGCGCCATCGCCACCAGCTTCTCGGCCAGCATGATGGCCGCCGGGTTGGAGCGATGGTTGAACGTGTGATAGTAGGGCAGCGTGCGCATGGCCTGCACGCCGGCCTCGATCACGCGCGCATGGCTGAATCCGAGCGAGCTGCACCACAGGCCGGACATCCCCTCCAGGTAGCGCTTGCCCTGGTCGTCCTCCACATAGATGCCGTCGCCTTTGGTGATGACGAGCGGGCCGACGCCGGGGTGGGCGGCCAGGTTGGTAAAGGGATGCAGATGGGCCGCGATATCGTCTGCGGCAAGGGCGGCGTGGGAGGGCAAGGCGACGGTCATGTCAGTGACGTCCTGTTGTTGGTATCGGGTGTGTCGGAGTGCTGGGGCAGCGGCATGCCAAGGTCAAACGCGTCAATATCAATATCCCTGTGCCGGGTCGACTGCCACGGCAGGTCGCTGCCCGCGGCGCAGCTGGGCCAGATTATCCAGCGTCTGGCGCGCGATCGTCGCCGGATCGGTGCGGGCCGCGACATGCGGCGTGACGTTGATGCGCGGATGCCGCCAGAACGGATGCCCGGATGGCAGCGGCTCGTGCTGGAAGGCATCCAGCGTGGCCGCGCCCAGCGTACCGTCGTCCAGCGCGCGCAGCAGGTCGGCCTCGACCAGGTGGCCGCCCCGGCCTACGTTGATCAAGTGCGCGCCGCGCGGCAGGCGGGCGAACAGGTCCGCGCACAGGAAACCCTGCGTCTGCGCGGTGAGCGGCAGCAGGCAAACCAGCGCGTCGCAGCCCGCCAGGAAGGCATCCAGGCCGTCCTGGCCGTGGAAGGCTTCCACGCCCTCGGGCAGGTCCGCCTTGGGGCTGCGGCTCCAGCCGCGCACCGCATAGCCCACCGCCTGCAGCGCGCGGGCGCTGGCAATGCCCAGCGTGCCCAGCCCCGCAATGCCCACCCGGTGCCGCGACGGCGCCACGATGGGCTGCTCTTGCCACTGCCCGGCCGCCGCGCTGGCCAGATAGGCGCCCATGCTGCGCTGGTGCTGGATCACGGCCCACGTCACGTAGGCCGTCATGGTGCCCGCCATGGCGGTATCCACGATGCGGCAGACGGTTGGCCCTGGCGGCAGGTCCGGATCGCTGCGCAGGTGGTCGATGCCCGCGCCCAGCGACTGCACCAGGCTCAGCTTGGGCATGGCCGCCAGCAAGCCGGGCGGGGGCGCCCAGCAGACCGCGGCATCGATGTCGTCAAGCGTGCCCAGGTCGGCGCCCACGCGCAGGTCCAGCCCGGGCGCCGCCGCGCGGAAGGCGGGTACCAGGTAGTGCATGTCGAGTACGCTGCTGAGCAGTGCCACACAGGGAGGCTTGGTTGTCGTCATGTCCATCTTGTTGCGTGTTCCGGCCAGATTGTCGAGGTCGGTGCGGGTCATGCGTAGCCCCCGACCGCTTGCAGGCGGGCTGGCTCTGGTGTTTCTGGTGTCTCGGGTGCCTGCGCTGCCTCCTGCACCCGGGTCAGGCGCGGGATGGCTTCGATCAGCTTGCGCGTGTAGGCATGCTCGGGTGCGCTCAGCACGCGGGCCGTCTCGCCGTACTCGACCACCTCGCCGCGCTGCATGACGGCGATCTTGTCGCACATCTGCGCGGCCACGCGCAGGTCGTGGGTGATAAAGACCATAGCCAGCTTGAACTGCTCGCGCACTTTGGCGAACAGCTCCAGCACCTGCGCCTGCACCGACACATCCAGCGCGGAGACGGGCTCGTCCGCCACCAGCAATTCCGGCTGCATCGCTAGCGCCCGGGCAATGCCGATGCGCTGGCGCTGCCCGCCGGAAAACTCATGCGGGTAGCGCTCGGCCGCCTCCGGCCCCAGCCCGACCAGCCCGAGCAGCTCCAGCGTGCGCGCCTGTGCCTCCTGGCGCGATACGCCCTGCGCGATGGGGCCGGCAGCGATGGCCGCACCGATCCGATGCCGGGGATTGAGCGAGGCATAAGGGTCCTGGAACACCATCTGCAGCTTGCCGCCCGCGCGCTGCAGCAGCCCGCCGCCTTGGGACAGGTTGCGCCCGTTGATCACGATGCGGCCGCTGTCGAACGGCGCCAGGCCCACGATGCAGCGGCCCACCGTCGATTTGCCGGAGCCCGATTCACCCACCAGCCCGAGCGTTTGCCCGCGCAGCAGCTCAAAGTTCACGTTGCGCGCGGCTTGCACCTCGCGCCCGCGCCGCAGCAGGCCGCCACCGGTGCGGTAGGTCTTGCACAGGTCCTGCACCTGCAGCACGCGGTTGACCTCCACCTGCACGGGCGGCTGGCGCAGGTGCCCGCCGGGAATGGCGCTGATCAGCTTGCGGGTATAGGAATGCTGCGGATCGGTCAGCACGCGCGCGGCCGGCCCGGTCTCGACGATGGTGCCGGTCTGCATCACCACCACCTGGTCGGCGATCTCCGACACCACGCCGAAATCGTGCGTGATGAACAGCACGGCCATGCCGCGCCGCTTTTGCAGCTCGCGGATCAGTTGCAGGATCTGCGCCTGCGTGGTGACATCGAGCGCGGTGGTGGGCTCGTCGGCGATCAGCAGGCGCGGCTCCAGCGCCATGGCGCACGCGATCATCACGCGCTGGCGTTGCCCGCCCGACAGGCGGAAGGGGTAGCTGTCATACAGCAGCTCCGGATCGGGCAGGCCCACGTCGGCCAGCGCCGCCACGATGCGCTTGCGCTTCTCGGCCGCGCCCAGCCGCTGGTGCGCGTCGAACACTTCGGCGATCTGGTCGCCGATGCGCATGACCGGGTTGAGCGCCGTCATGGGTTCCTGGAACACCATGCCGATCTTCTGCCCGCGCAGCTCGCGCATGGCGTCGTCATCCAGCTGCAGCAGGTCCTGGCCCTCGAACAGGATGCGCCCGGCCACCGGCTCCACATGGGGCCGCGGCAGCAGGCCCATCACCGCATTGGCGATCATGGACTTGCCGGAGCCGGACTCGCCCACCACGCACAGCGTCTGGCCCGCTTGCAGCGTCAGCGAGGCTGCCTGCACTGCCAGCGCGCGGTCGCCGCCGGCAGGCAGGCGGATGCTCAGGTCCTGGATATCTAGTACCGGTGTGCTCATCGTCCACTCCCGCCAAGGCGCGCATTGAGCGCGTCGTTCAGGCCTTCGCCCACCATATTGAGCGCGAGCACCGTCAGCAGGATGGCCGTGCCGGGGAACACCGCCATCCACCAGGCCTGGCGCAGCACGGTGCGCGCCGAGCCCACCATATAGCCCCAGCTCATGTGGTTCGGGTCGCCGAGACCCAGGAAGCTCAGGCTGGATTCCAGCAGGATGGCGGTCGCCACCATCAGCGAGGCCATCACGACGATGGGCGAGCTGGCATTAGGCAGGATCTGCGACAGGATGATGCGCGGTGTCGATTGCCCGGCCAGCTTCGCGGCTTGCACAAAGTCGCGCTGGCGCAGCGTGAGGAACTCGCTGCGCACCAGGCGCGCCACCGGCGGCCAGGACACGATGGCGATCGCTGCCACGATGGAGCCGATGGACGGCTCGAAGATCGCCACCAGCACCAGCGCCAGCGCAAAGCTCGGCACCGCCTGGAACAGCTCGGTGAAGCGCATCAGCGCCGCATCGATCCACCCGCCGAAGTAGCCGGAAATGGCGCCCAGCGTCACGCCGATCAAGAGCGAGACCACCGTGGACACCACGCCGATCAGCAGCGAGATGCGCGCGCCGTGGATCACGCCCGCCAGGATGTCGCGCCCCATGGTGTCGGTGCCCATGGCAAAGCCGGGTTCCTGCATCGGTTGCAGGAACGGCTGCTGCACCATGTCCCAGGGATCATGCCCGGCCATCCACGGCCCGAACAGCGCGAGCACGGCAAAGCCCACCAGTACCACCATGCCGAGCACGGCTGCCTTGTTGCGGCAGAACCGCCGCCAGAAAGTGTTTTTCATTGCATCTCGATCCGCGGGTCGACCAGCGTGTAGACAAAGTCGGTCAACAGGTTGAACAACACGGCCATGGCCGCGGTGACCAGGAAGCAGCCCAGCAGCAGGTTGTAGTCACGCTGCAGCAGGGCGTCGAACATCAGGCGGCCAATGCCCGGCCAGGCGAACACCGTCTCGGTCAGCACCGCGCCGCCGATCATGCCGCCGGCCTGGATGCCGGCCAGCGTCACCACCGGCAGCAGGGCGTTGCGCAGGATGTGGGCGCGCTGGATGCGCCCGGGCCGCACACCCTTGGCGCGCGCGGTCTTGACGAAATCCATCTGCGCCACCTCCAACATCGAGGCCCGCGTCATGCGCGCATACACCGCCATGTAGAACAGCGCCAGCGTGAGCGCGGGCAGCACCAGGTGCGTGGCAATGTCGAACACCAGCGCCAGGCCATGCAGGTCCGCCCCCACGGTGAAGTAGCCAAAGCCGGGCAGCCAGTCGAGCTTGACCGAGAACAGCAGCACCGCCATCATCGCCAGCCAGTACAAGGGCGTTGCGTAGAACACCAGGGCGAACAGGGTGATGGCGTTGTCCACCCAGCTCCCCGCGCGCCGGCTAGCCCACGCCCCCAGCACCACGCCGAACAGCACGGAGAGCAAGAAGGCGCTGCCGGTCAGGATCAGCGTGGCGGGCAGGCGCTGCAGGATCAGGTCCAGCACCGGCTGCTGCTGGCGGTAGGAGTAGCCCAGGTCCAGGTGCACCACGTGGCCGAGGTAAGTGGCAAGCTGCTCCGGCACCGGTTTGTCCAGCCCGAACTGCGTGCGCAACTGCGCCACGAACTGCGGGTCGGAGGCCCCGGCCTCGCCAGCCATCACCGAGACAGGGTCTCCCGGCGCGGCCCGGATCAGCAGGAAGTTGACGGTCGCGATGACCAGGATCGCGATCACGCCCTGTACCACCCGGCCTAGCATGCGCTGCGTACGACTCATGGCTTTGCCCCAGAGATAAAGATGACTGCCATCACGCCAGCCAGGCGCGGCCGATGCCGTCGTTCAGGCCAATGCCGGAACTGATGGGATTGTTGATGCGGCTGCGGTACAGCGTGGGGAAGTTGAGCTCGTGCAGCCACACCACCGGCATCTCGTCCACCAGGATCTTCTGCACTTCGTGGTAGATCGCTGCGCGCTTGACGGGGTCGATCTCGCGCGCGCCAGCCTGGAACAACTCGTCGACCTTGGCGTTGCGGTAGCCCTCCACATTGTTGAAGGGCGAGCCTTGCGCGATGTTGTCCGAGGTGTAGTTGCGCGCCACGCCCAGCGCCGGGTCACCGTACTGGTAGACATAGGTGAAGGCCAGGTCGTAGTCCCATTTGTTCAGCCGCTCGCCCCAGCCCGCCACGTCGGTGGGGGTCATCTCGATCTTCACGCCGGCCTGCTGCAGGTTCTGCCGAACGATCTCGGCGGAGCGGGTCCAGGTTTCGCCGTAGGGCAGGGGCAGCAGACGCAGGGTTTCGCCCTTGTAGCCGGATTCGGTCAGCAGCTGCTTGGCGCGAGCCAGGTCGCGCGGATACTTGGCCACGTCGGTGCTGGCGTACTTGATATGGCTGTTGAAGGGGCCGGTGGCGCTCTTGGCATAGCCTTGCCATGCCACCTTGGCGATCGCGTCGCGGTCGATGGCAAAGGCCAGCGCCTGGCGGAACTTGATGTTGTCCATCGGCGCCTTGCGGTTGTTGACCCACAGCCACGAGTGCGGCGCGAAGAACTCCCAGCCCTTGGTGGTGACCTGCACGCCGGGCAGCTTGCTCAGGCGCGCCACGTCGAAGTACTCCACCGCGCCGCCGGGCACCAGGTCGACCTTGCCGGACTCGAACGCCGCGGCGCGCGCCGAGGCATCGGGGATCACGTGGAAGTACACGCTGTCGACCAGCGGCACGTCGGGTTGGTGATACGCGTCGTTGCGCACCAGCTGGATGTACGAGCCGCGCACCCATTCCTTGAACTTCAGCGGGCCAGTGCCGATGGGCTTGGCGTTGGCCGGGTTGGTCAGGAAATCCGTGCCCTCGTAGATATGCTTGGGCACCATGGGCATGGTGCCCACTTCGAAGATGCCGAGGAACGGGCTGAACGGGTACTTCAGCTTGAACTCCACCGTGAGCGGGTCCACCGCGCGGATGCTCTCCACCGCAGCCAGGTTGGCGCGCAGCCGGGCGTGGGTCTTGCGCAGGAACACGTCGGCGGAGAACACCACGTCGGCCGCGGTAAACGGCTTGCCGTCATGCCAGGTGACCTTGGGCTTGAGCTTGAATGTGTACACGGTGCCGGCCGGGTTTACCGTCCAGGAGGTCGCCAGCGCTGGCTGCGGCTCCAGCTTTTCGTCGTAGCGCAGCAAGCCCTCATAGATGTTGCCGGAGATCAGCTGGGTGGGGCCATTCTGGGTAATGCCGATCATCAGGCCGGAAGGCTCAGGCTGGACGAGCGCGTTGATCACGCCGCCTTTCTTGCCGGCCGCGAGGACGTGGAAAGGCACACCGGCGAGCGACAGCCCGGTGGTGGCAACACCCATTTTGATCAGTTGGCGACGATTCATTGCGGAACTCTCCTGGGGGCTAGGGATGGGTAACTGGCAAGACGGAACTGGCAACACAAAATGGCGAAAGCGCGCGGGGCGGGCAGGGCAGGCAGGGCGTCACTCGCGGAACGACGTGGCAGCGGCCGGCTCCAGCCGCTCCCGCAAGGCGCGCCATTCCCGCGCGTACGGATCGGCCGCGCCGGGCAGGCGGTTGGTGTCGCCGCTCTCGTACTGGCGCGCGGTCTTCTCGCAAATGGCTGGCGGCACCGGATTGACGCGCTGGCCGCTGGACTGGATCGCCACCTGCACGCGGCAGGCGCGCTCCAGGTTGTGCATCAGGATGAAGGCCTCCGCCACGCTGCGGCCCAGCGTCACCAGGCCGTGATTGCGCAGGATCAGGGCGCGCTTGTCCGGGCCGAGATCGGCCACCAGGCGCACGCGCTCCTCGTGGTCCAGCGCAATGCCTTCGAAGTCGTGGTACGACACGCGGTCATGGAATTGCAGCGCCCACTGGTTGGAGGGCTGCAGGCCACACGCCAGTGACGATACGGCCACGCCCGCCACGGTATGCGTATGCAGCACGCAGACCGCGTCATGCCGGGCGGCATGCACGGCGCTGTGGATGGTGAAGCCCGCCGGGTTCACGTCTTGCCCCGGCGGGCCGCTGATGATGTTCCCATCCAGGTCGATGCACACCAGCGAAGACGCGGTGATATCCCGGAACAGCATCCCGAACGGGTTGATCAGGAAGCGGTCCTCGGTGCCCGGCACCCGGGCCGAGATATGGGTGTAGATGCTGTCGTCCATGCCGTACAGGGCGACCAGGCGGTATGCGGCGGCGAGATCCTCACGCACCTGTTGCTCGGCCTCGGAGATGGCGGGAACCAGGCGGGAAGAGACGTTGTTGCCCATGTTTGTGTTTCCTTGGATTGGCGATTAGGTCACTGTAGGTCGATGGTCAGCTGTCGACAGTTGGCACTTATACCGATTACGCAAAGTTCAGGCCACGTGTTCAATTTGCAGCCGCATATGTTGCAGTGCGAGATGCAAGGCGTTGATTTTCAAGGGAATGCGGGCTTGCCTTGGCGTGGATGGCGGGCTGCCGGGCGGCTTCGGCGGCTTGCCGGGGGAATGGTGCCATGCGCAAAAAATGGGCACCGGCAGCAGGGTTTCGGGATTGGCGAGCAGGAATGGGGCGCGGCGCACGGTTTGGTGGCGTGCAGAAAATCCAGCGTCGGGATAGGCGGTCAGGGTGTCCATGTGTCTCTTATGACACATGGCGAGCGAGCAAGCGCGGCCTGGCGTGCTCGCGGGGCGCAGAAACGCCGCCGCCGGAGATATAAGAAGGGTTCCGGGCTGGAGTATGCGAAGATGCGCGCACAGCGGCGCTGCGAATACGCGCGGCCGGCTGTCTGGACCTGACCCCAGTCGCACCCACGACTTTCCGCCTGCGGCCTTGCCCCTGGTTCAGTTCTTTCCCGAAGCATGCTGCCTTCCCGCTGGCCTCAAGGCCACCACACGGCGGTCATGCCCGTCGTGTTTTCCGCTCGCTCTCACCCCTGCGCCGTCCAACCGCCAAGGCCCAACCCCCCAAGCCTCAGCCCCGGTAGCGGGCGCCAATTGTCCGTCATCGTACCGACACCGCACGCCATCCATGGCAACGTGCCCGTAGCGGTCAGGTCCATGCCAAACGGCGCGGCTACATTCGCATCGGGCTCGAAGATTCCGGTCCCCTGGCGAGGTATCGGCGGCGGCCTGGCCCATTACGCGGAGTCGGGAAAGGAGCGTTCCATGCTAGGAACCGTATTACTGGTCGTGCTGGTGCTTGTCTTGCTCGGTGCCATGCCGACCTGGCCGCATAGCCGTTCCTGGGGCTACATGCCCAGCGGCGTGCTGGGCCTGCTGCTGATCGTGGTGCTTGTGCTGGTGCTGATGGGCCGCCTATAGGCGAGAAAGAGGCGAGAAAGCTCGCCTTGGCGCAACAGTCCGCGAAGCGATCGCGTGATGGCCGGCAAGCTTCAGGCTTGCCGGCCAGCCGTTTTTAAGGAGGCGAACCCGTCTCCCGATCCCCGTTGGCAACCAAGGCGCCCATGTATTCAGTGCTAGGCCGTACGTTCGAGTACGCATCCATCCCTTCGCCGTGGGACAGCAAGGCGCCAGTCCGGGAGGAGCTGTTCGGCATCGAGCGGCTGGAGCAGCATGCGCAAAGCCTTGCCGCCGCCCAGCCCGTTACCGCCAAGCCCCCGCGCGTGCGCACGCTGCGCAGCCGCCTCAACGACAATGCCGAAGTACTGCTCGCGGCCTACCGGGCCAGCGCGGCGGAGCTGGAGAGCGGCAGGGCCGTGGTGCCCGCGGCCGAGTGGCTGCTGGACAACTACCACCTGGTGGAAGCGCAGATCCGCGAGATCCGCGATGACCTGCCGCCTGGCTACTATCGCCAGCTGCCCAAGCTCAGCGAGGGTCCCTTCGCCGGCTATCCCCGCGTATTTGGCCTTGCCTGGGCCTTTGTCGCGCATACCGACAGCCATATCGACCCGGACACCCTGCGGCGCTTCATTGCCGCCTACCAGCGCGTGCAGCCGCTGACCATCGGCGAGCTGTGGGCCGTGGCCATCACGCTGCGCATCGTGCTGATCGAGAACCTGCGCCGCCTGGCCGAGCAGATGACCGCCGGGCGCATCGCCCGCGCCGACGCGGACGATCTGTCCAGGCAACTGCTCAAGTCGGGCTGCGCCCGCTCGGCGCTCGACACGGATATCGCCTCGCGCGCCGCCGCGCCGTTGTCGGAGCTGTTCGCCGCGCAACTGGCCAAGCGCCTGCGGGACCAGGACCCACGGACCACGCCAACCCTGGGCTGGCTGGAAGAGCGGCTCGGCCGGCAGGGCGCATCCATCGAGGACGTGGTGCGCCACGCCCAGCAGCGCCAGGGCGCATCCAACGTGACCGTGCGCAATGTCATTACCAGCATGCGGCTGATATCGGATATCGACTGGGCCGAACTGTTCGAGAGCGTGAGCCTGGTCGACGCGCGTTTGCGCGATGGCAGCGGCTACGCCGACATGGACTTCCCCACGCGCAATCTTTACCGCAGCGCCATCGAGCAGCTCGCGCGCGGCTCGCCTGCCTCGGAGCTGGAGATTGCCGAACTAGCGCTGGCCACGGCCCGCGCCGCGGCGGCAGGCACCGCCGATGCGGCGCAGGCGCAGCGCATCGGGGACCCGGGATATCACCTGATCGCGCAGGGCCGGCGTGCCTTCGAGCGCGCAATCGGCTTTCGTCCCCCGGCGCGGCTGCGGTTTTCCCGCCTCAATATCGCGCTGGGCATTGGTGGCTATGTGGGCGCCATCCTGCTGGTCACCCTTGCCCTGCTCGGTGGATCGCTCTGGTTGCTTGCGGCGGCGGCCATGCCGGCGCTCTCCAGCGGCTGGCTTGCGCTGATCGGCTGCCTGGGCTTTGTCCCGGCCAGCGAGGTGGCAACGGCGGTGGTCAACCGCGGCATCGCCTGGCTCTTTGGCGCATCCATCCTGCCGGGGCTTGAGCTCACGGCGGGCGTGCCGCCAGCGCTGCGCACGCTGGTGGCGGTGCCTACGCTGCTATCGGGCGAAGCCAGCCTGCGCGAGCAGATCGAGCGCCTGGAGGTGCACCATCTCGCCGGCGCCGGTGGTGACCTGACCTTTGCGCTGCTCACCGACGGCACCGACGCCGGCCAGGCCGTCATGCCCGGCGACGCGGCCTTGCTGGCGGTGGCGGCCGAAGCCATCGGTGCGCTGAATCGCCGCTACGGGCCGGGCCCCGCCGGCAACCGCTTCCTGCTGCTGCACCGGCACCGCATGTTCAACGCCGGAGAAGGCAAGTGGATGGGCTGGGAGCGCAAGCGCGGCAAGCTCCATGAACTCAACCGCCTGCTGCGCGGCGCCACGGACACCAGCTTTGTTGCTGTCGATGGCGCGCCGCCCCAGGTTCCGCCCGACGTGCGTTACGTGATCACGCTCGATGCCGACACGCGCTTGCCGCGCGACGCGGCGCTCCGGCTGATCGGCAAGATGGCCCACCCGCTGAACCGGCCAAGGTTCGACGAGACGCTGCAACGTGTCATTGGCGGCTACGCCATCCTGCAGCCACGCGTCACGCCATCCCTGCCGGTGGGGAGCGAGGGCTCGTTCTATCAGCGCATATTCTCCGCGCCAGGCGGCATCGATCCCTATGCGGCGGCCGCGTCGGACGTGTACCAGGACATCTTCGGTGAGGGTTCCTATACCGGCAAGGGCATCTATGACGTGGATGCCTTCGAGGCCGCGCTGCGCGGCCGCGTGCCGGCGAACGCGGTGCTCAGCCACGACCTGTTCGAGGGCATGTTCGCCCGTGCCGGGCTGGCCTCGGATATCGAGGTCGTCGAGGATTTTCCCGCGCGCTATGACGTGGCGGCCAAGCGCCAGCATCGCTGGACGCGTGGCGACTGGCAACTCCTTGGCTGGATCGTGCGCGGCCGCAAGGGCAGCCAGGCGGTGCCGATGCTCGGCCGCTGGAAGATGCTGGACAACCTGCGGCGCTCGGTGCTCGCACCGTCGCTGCTGCTGTGCTTTGGCGCGTGCTGGCTGCTGCCGCCGGGCGCGGCTTTGCGCGGCACGCTGCTGTTGCTGGCGGCCATGGCGATTCCCGCCCTGTTGCCCGGTGTGTTTTCCGTCATTCCCCATCGTGCCGGCATCCAGCTGCGCACCCACGTGAGGATACTGTGGGACGACCTGCGCGCCGCCGTGGCGCAGGTGCTGCTGACGCTGGCGTTCCTGCCCGACGTGGCCTGGCGCATGAGCGACGCCATCGCGCGCACGCTGGTGCGGCTGCGCTTGACCCGCCGCCACCTGCTGGAGTGGACCACGGCCGCCCAGTCCATGACCAGCCCCCGGCTTGACCTGGCCGGCTCCTACCGCCAGATGGCGGGCGGCGTCTTGCTGACGCTGGCGCTGCTGGCGGGCACGCTGGCCTTCGCGCCCGCGTCCTGGCCGCTCGCGCTGCCGCTTGGATGGCTCTGGCTGGCCGCGCCCATGCTGGCGCTGTGGGCAAGCCGGGCACCGAAGGTGGCACGGCGGCTGGTGGTGTCGGATGCTGACACGCGCGAGCTGCGCCTGACCGCGCGCCGCACCTGGCGCTTTTTCGAGACCATGGTCACGCCAGCGGACAACATGCTGCCGCCCGACAATTTCCAGGAGCGCCCGAAGCCGGTCCTGGCGCACCGGACCTCGCCCACCAACATCGGCCTGTACCTGCTATCGGCCATCGCCGCGCGCGACTTCGGCTGGAGCGGTACGGCGGCCACGGCCGCGCGGCTGGAAGCAGCCTTCGCCGCCATGCAAAAGCTGCAGCGCTGCCATGGCCACTTCTATAACTGGTATGGCACGCAGGATCTGCGTGCCCTGACGCCTGCCTATGTTTCATCGGTCGACAGCGGCAACCTGGCTGGCCACCTGATTGCGCTGGCCAATGCCTGTGAGGAATGGACCCATGCCGAGGTGACGCCGGATTTCCGGCTCGGCATGATGGATACCGTCACGTTGGCGCGCGAGGCCATTGCCGGGCTGGCGCTGGCGGGCGGCGAGCGCGCCGGCAAGCTCGGCGAACTCCTGGAACAGGTCGAAACCCAGCTTAACGGCACGCAGGGCACGCAGGGCACGCAGGCCATGGCCATGCTGATGCCCGCGCTCAAGCGGCTGACGGAAAAAGCCGCCGCGATCGCCAGCGACATCCTGCCCGCCACCGGCGACGACAGCCTTGGCGACCTGGCCTTCTGGGTGCAGGCGCTGCGCAAGGCCGTGGCCGAGCACGAGCAAGACCGGGTAGAGCGGATCGAAGCGCCGGACCTGCTCGGCGCGCGCCTGCAAGCGCTGGCCGTCGTTGCGCGCGACATGGCGCTGTCGATGGATTTTGCGTTCCTGTTCGACGAAGAGCGCAAGCTGCTTTCGATCGGCTACTCGCAGGACGACAACCGGCTCGATGTCAGCTGCTATGACCTGCTTGCGTCGGAGGCCCGTCTTGCCAGCCTGTTTGCCATCGCCAAGGGCGATGTGTCGACACGCCACTGGTTCCGGCTTGGGCGCACGGCCACGCCGCTGGGCAATGGGTCGGCGCTGATCTCGTGGTCCGGGTCGATGTTCGAGTACCTGATGCCGTCGCTGATCATGCGCGCGCCGGCGGGCAGCCTGCTCGAGCAGACCAACCGGCTGGTGGTGGAGCGCCAGCAAGGCTACGGCCGCGCGCTGGGCGTGCCATGGGGCGTGTCCGAATCCGCCTACAACGCGCGCGACATGGAGTTCACCTACCAGTACTCCAACTTCGGCGTGCCAGGCCTGGGCCTGAAACGCGGGCTTTCCGACAATGTGGTGATCGCACCTTACGCGAGCGGGCTGGCCACCATGGTGGATCCGCAAGGCGCGCAGCAGAACTTCGCGCGTCTCGCGCGGATGGGGGCAAAGGGGCGCTTCGGCTTCTACGAGGCCATCGATTTCACCCGCTCCCGGCTGCCCGAGGATGAGGCGTTCGCCATCGTGCGCAGCTACATGGCCCACCACCAGGGCATGACCATCGTGGCGATCGCCAACACGCTGCACGGCGGCCAGATGCGGGAGCGCTTTCACCGCGAGCCGATGATCCAGGCCACCGAGATGCTGCTGCAGGAGCGCATGCCGCGCAACGTCGCCATTGCGCATCCGCGCGCCGAAGAGGTGAAAGCGTCCACGATGGAGTCCGGCAGCGAGGATTCCACGGTGCGCAGGCTTGCGGGCTATGCGCCCGGTGCGCCCGTCACGCATCTGCTGTCGAACGGGCGCTACGCGGTGATGCTGACCGCGGCCGGCGCGGGCTACAGCCGCTGGCGCGACCTGGCGGTGACGCGCTGGCGCGAGGATGCCACCCGCGACGACGCTGGCAGCTTTATCTTCCTGCGCGATACGCAAAGCCGTGCCGTCTGGCCGGCCGGCGCGCAATTTGCCGGCGGCGATACGGACGATGGCGAGCAGGGCAGCGAAGTGGTCTTCGCAGAAGACCACGCGGAGTTCATCCGCCGCGATGGCAGCCTGGTCACCACGCTCTCCATCCTGGTCTCCGGCGAGGATGATGGGGAAGTGCGGCGGGTTTCGCTGGCCAACAGCGGGCGGCGCGCGCGCGAGATCGAGCTGACCTCGTATGCGGAACTGGTGCTGACCGTGCCGGCGGCCGACGCCGCGCATCCGGCCTTCTCCAAGCTGTTTGTGGAAACCGAATACCTGCCCGAGTTCGGCGCGCTGGTTGCCACGCGCCGCCCGCGCTCGCCGACGGAGCCCACGATATGGGCCGCCCATTTCGCCATCGTCGAAGGCGAGGTGGTAGCGGATCCGCAGTACGAGACCGACCGGGCGCGCTTCCTGGAAGCGGGGCAAACGGGCAGGATAGCGCACGGCGTGCGGCATGGCCGTGCGCTGTCCAACACCACGGGCACGGTGCTCGACGCCATCTTCTCGCTCAGGCAGCGCGTGCGGGTCGCGCCAGGCGGCGTGGCGCGCATCGCATTCTGGACGCTGGTGGCGCCCTCGCGCGCCGCGCTGCTGGATCTGATCGACAAGCACCATGACCGCAGCGCCTTCGAGCGCGCCAAGACCCTGGCCTGGACGCAGGCCCAGGTCCAGTTGCGCCATCTCGACGTCAAGGCAGACGAAGCGGCCGATTTCCAGCGCCTGGCCGCGCCGATCCTCTACGCCGATCCCCGCTTTCGGGGTTCCTCCGAGGCCATAGCCCGCGGCGCGGGCCCGCAGTCCGGGCTTTGGCCGCACGCCATCTCCGGCGACCTGCCGATCGTGCTGCTGCGCATCGACGAGATCGAGGATATGGCGCAGGTGCGCCAGTTGCTGCGCGCGCACGAGTACTGGCGCATGAAGCGGCTTGGCGTGGACCTGGTCATCGTCAACGAGCGCGCGTCGTCTTATACGCAGGACCTGCAGAACGCCATCGACACCGCGGTGCGCAGCAGCCAGTCGCGGCCACGCTTTGGCGATGAGCTCGCCCAGGGCTCGGTCTACACGCTGCGCGCCGACCTGATGCACTGCGATGCCCGCGCGCTGCTCTTGTCGGTGGCCCGCGTCGTGCTGTCCGCGCGCAGGGGGGCCATTGCCGAACAACTTGGCCGGGTGCCCCAGGCGCCGCAGCGCGCCGCGCCCATACGCCGCCGCACGCCACCACGGCCCGCGCCAATGCCAGCGCCAGCCACGCCGGCGCTCGAGTTCTTCAACGGCCTCGGCGGCTTCGACAAGGACGGGCGGGAGTATGTGATCGTGCTTGACGGCGCCGCCACCACACCCGCGCCTTGGATCAACGTGATCGCCAACCCCAGCTTTGGTTTCCATGCCTCGGCACAGGGCAGCGGCTATACCTGGGCCGAGAGCAGCCGCGAGAACCAGCTCACGCCCTGGTCCAACGACCCGGTGCTGGATCCGGCCGGCGAAGCGTTCTACATCCGCGACGAAGACAGCCTTGAAGTCTGGAGCCCGACCGCGCAGCCCATCCGCGACGCAGGCACCTACACGGCCCGCCACGGCCATGGCTACAGCCGCTTTGCGCACCACGCGAACGGCATCGCGGCTGAGCTGCTGCAGTTCGTCCCGCTGGAAGACCCGGTCAAGATTTCACGGCTGACGCTGAGCAACCTGACCGCCGGGCGCCGCCGGCTGTCTGTCACCGCCTACGTGGAGTGGGTACTCGGCACGTCGCGCGGCGCATCGGCACCGTTCATCGTGACCGAGCGCGACGAGGCCACCGGCGCGATGCTGGCGCGCAATCCCTGGAGCTCCGCCTTCCCGGGCCGGGTCGCCTTTGCCGATCTCGGCGGCAGGCAAACGGCCTGGACCGCCGACCGCACGGAATTCCTCGGCTACAACGGCGGCGCCGAGGCGCCGGCGGCCCTGCTTGGCACCACGCCGTTGTCCGGCGCGGTGGGCGCGGGGCTGGATCCGTGCGCCGCGGTGCAGTGTGTCGTGGAGCTTGCCGCGGGCGAGACGCTCGATATCGTCGCGTTTCTCGGCGAGTGCGGCTCGGCCGGGGCGGCGAGGGCGCTGATCGCCCGCTATCGCGCTGCCGATCTCGACGCCGTGCTCGATGCCGTGACCGGGCACTGGGATAGCCTGCTTGGCGCCGTGCAGGTCAGCACGCCGGACCGGGCAATGGACATCATGCTCAACGGCTGGCTGCTGTACCAGACCCTGGCCTGCCGCATCTGGGCCCGCTCGGCCTTCTACCAGGCGAGCGGTGCCTATGGCTTTCGCGATCAGTTGCAAGACACCATGGCGCTTACCTTCGCCAAGCCGGCGGCCACGCGCCAGCACCTGCTGCGTGCCGCGGCCAGGCAATTTGCTGAAGGCGACGTCCAGCATTGGTGGCTGCCGCACACCGGGCAGGGCGTGCGCACGCGCATCTCCGACGATTGCGTCTGGCTGGCCTTCGCCACGGCGACCTACATTGCCGGCTCTGGCGATGCGGCGGTGCTGGATGAGGCGGTGTCCTTCCTCGACGGGCCGGTGCTCGGCGCGGATGAGCATGACGCCTTCTTCCAGCCGATGACCGGGGAGGCGTCGGCCTCGCTGTTCGAGCATTGCGCGCGCGGCATCGAGCGATGCCTTGCCTTGACCGGCGAGCATGGCCTGCCGCTGATCGGCGGCGGCGACTGGAACGACGGCATGAACCGGGTCGGGGCCGGCGGCAAGGGCGAGAGCGTGTGGCTTGGCTGGCTGCTGATGCGCACGATCGCACTCTTCGCGCCGCTTGCCGAGGTGCGCGATGCCGGGCGCGCAGCGCACTGGCGTGCCCACGGGGCAATGCTGGGCGCGGCATTGGAGCGCGACGGCTGGGACGGCGAATGGTATCGCCGTGCCACTTTCGATGACGGCAGCTGGCTGGGTTCAAAGACCAGCCAGGCCTGCCGGATCGACGCCATTGCCCAGTCGTGGGCCGTGCTGTCGGGCGCCGGGGATCCCGTGCGCGCTGCCACCGCCATGGCGGCCATGGCCGAGCACTTGGTGCGGCGCAACGACGGCCTGGCGTTGCTGTTCGCGCCGCCTTTCAATGGCGCCTCGCCCGATCCTGGCTACATCGAAGGCTATCCCCCGGGCGTGCGCGAGAACGGCGGGCAATACAGCCACGCCGCGATGTGGTCGGTGCTTGCCTTTGCCCGTCTCGGCGCGGGCGCAAAGGCCGTGGACCTGTTCTCGATGCTCAACCCCATCCACCACGCCAGCACGCCCGCAGGCGTGCAGCGCTACAAGGTCGAGCCGTACGTGATCGCGGCCGATGTGTATTCGGTGGCGCCCCACATCGGGCGCGGCGGTTGGACCTGGTACACCGGCGCGGCCGGCTGGATGTATCGCGCCGGGGTGGAAGGCATCCTGGGGATTCGCCGCGAAGCGGGCTGGCTGATCGTGGCGCCGAGCATTCCGGCGGCGTGGCCTGGGTTTGAGGCGACGGTGTGCCTGGGGGCGTGCCACTACGACATCCGGGTGCAGACGCTGGCGCCAGGCGCGGGCGGCGCGCATGCCGTCCTCGATGGGCTGGCGGTGGCATGCGGCGACGGTGCCGTGCGCGTGCCGCTGGACGATGGCAGGCACAGGCTGCTGGTATGCATCCCGGCGGCGGCTGAGTAGGGAGCTATAGGGCGGAATGGGGCGGAATGGGATGCATGGGATGCATCTGGCGATGCCCGGAGAAGTCTTTCCGGGAATCGCTTGACTCCTCGGGTAATAAGCTTATGATGTGTCCAATTGCTGCATTGCAGCAAAACGATGATGCCGCTCACGGAACCTTCTTCGACAGCGTTGGATCATCCCCAGGAGACTATTTCATGGCACATCCCACCCAAGCTCAATTCTTCGGCGTCCAGCAAGCTAACCTGGACCTGTTCCTGGCCTTGGTCGGTCCCCTGGCCCGTGGCGCGGAGAAAATCAACGAGCTGAACATGCAGGCCGTCAAGAGCAGCCTGGCGGATACCACGAACTACGTCCGCGAATCCAGCCAGCAGCCGGTTGGCGCCGGCATGTCCGGCCTCAAGCCGGAACTGGCGAATGGGTTTGCCCAGAAGATGAACGCCTATGCCGGCCACATGAACGAGATCTTCGCCAGCACCGGCGCAGAGTTCGCGCAGGAAGCCCAGCGCCAGATGAGCACCTACGCCGCGCAGACCCAGGAAGCCATGGCGTCGTTCGGCCAGAACCTGATGTCGAGCGCCGGTGGCGCGTTCCCGGCTGCCGGCGCGAGCGCGCCGAGCTGGGTGGCAGCCTACGAAACGGCCATGAAGCCGATGCGCGACGCCTTAGAGAAGGTCATGCCCGCCACGGCTGCCAAGTAAGGCCAAGTCTCAGGCGAAGCCGCTGGCCGCTGTGAAGCAAACGCCAGTAGCAAGGAAAAACTGCGCCCATGTGGCGCAGTTTTTTTGCAGCAATCAGCCAGCGGGTGGTGCCAATAGAACGGCCTCCACGCGCCGGCGCAGCACCGGCAGCAAGTCCCGCGCAAACCAGTCGTTGTGCTTGAACCAGCCCTGGTTGCGCGGCGATGGGTGCGGCAGCGGAATAAAGCGCGGCCCATGCGCGCCAAAGGCCGCCACGGTAGGCGTCACGCCACCGCGCGCCGCCGCTCCCAGGAAACGCCGCTGCGCATACTGCCCGACCAGCAAGGTCAGCTCGATCTCCGCCAGGCACGCCAGCAGCGCATCCATCCACAACGGCGCGCATTCCTTGCGCGGCGGCAGGTCGCCGCTGGCGCCACGGCCCGGATAGCACAGGCCCATCGGGATGATGGCAATGCGCGCGGCATCGTAGAACACCGTCTTATCCACGCCCATCCACTCGCGCAGCCGGTCACCGCTGGGATCGTCCCAGGGAATGCCGCTGGCATGCACGCGTGTGCCTGGCGCCTGGCCGACAATCAGGATGCGGGCGCTGGCGGCTGCTTGTACCACCGGGCGGGGACCAAGCGGGAGGTGCGCTTCGCACAGGCGGCAGGCGCGTACCTCGGTCAGCAGGGTGTCGAGGTCGGTCTTGCCCTCATCGCTTGCGGCGCAGGCAGCGACGGACGCTACGGGAGTGACGGGAGTTCCGGGAGTTCCGGGAAGGACGCGCTTCATGTCCGGCAAACGTGAACGGGATAGTCGTGCCGATGGCGCCCAGTGTATGCAGTTCGGCGAGGTTTGCCAAACAAGGCAGGTGCGCAAGGGGGTGCAATGACCACAAAAGGTGGCCGGGCGGCCACGGAGCCTTTCCAGATTGCGCAAGCGGGCCGCGCCGAAGCACGGCCCACCCGCGTGGCGCTTCCAATCAGAAGCGGTGACGCATGCCCACGCCAAAGCTGTCGCCGTGCGACTGGTCGCTCAGCTTGTCGTAGAAGTACGCGGCATACACGTCGGTGCGCTTGGACAGGTTGTAGTCGTAAGCGAGGCCGGCCGTGTTGCGCTTGAAGTCCGCGACACTGTTCTTGGTCTTGTCGTACGCATAGGAGACCAGCACGCTGCCGTTGCCCACCGGGATCGAAGCGCCAACCTGGCCGTTGGTGTGCTTGATGTCGCCCGTGGCGTTGTTGACGTCGCTCTTGATGTACTGGCCCTGTGCGAACAGCTTGACCACCTTGAAGTCGTAGCTCACGCCGACCTGCACGGCGTTCTGCTTGTCGAAGCCGGCCAGCGCCGTGGGCGCGGTCACATCGCCCGGGGTGCTGTTGAACTTGACCTGCTGGAACGCTACGGTGGCGCCGAAGTTGCCGTTGAAGTAGAGCACGTTGCCGCCCCACTTGTTCTTGCCGACGCTGCCTGCCTGCTCGCCGAAGGAGTAGATCGCGTTGGCGGTCAGGCCGCTAAAGTTCGGCGTGGAGTACACCAGCGAGTTGCTCCAGCCCGAGTCGCCGATGATGCCCGGGTCATAGACGCGGCCATTGCTGGCCGAGAAGTAGGTGTGGAAGATCGCCGGCGAGAACACGTAGGAGTCCACCAACGGGTTGAACAGGATGGTCGAGATGAAGTAGGGCGTGGTGTTGCGCCCGAGCTTCACCGTGCCAAGCGTTGCGCTCTGCAGGCCGACAAAGGCGTTGCGGGTAAACAGCGCATCGCCGTCGAAGCGTCCTTGCTTGCCGGTGTCCGGGCGCAGGAAGCCGTTCAGGTCGAAGATCGCCTTCAGGCCGGTGCCAAGATCCTCGGTGCCCTTGATGCCGAAGTACGAGGTTTGCATGCCGCCGCTGTTGACGCCGTAGGCGCGGTCCGCACCGCCGGCCTTGGTGGCGCCGACATAAGCGTCAACCATCCCGTAAAGCGTGACGCTGGATTGCGCCATGGCGTTGCCGCAGATCAAGGCTGCTGCCATGACTGCCAGTTTCACGACCGGCTTGAAATTGTGTTGCATAAAGACCTCCGTGGTTGACCCGTTTTCTCTCGTTGCTGGCTCTGTCGCATTCACTGGGCACGACAACACCCCTCCGGGGGCAAGCCCCGGCTATCTAAAAACGCGTGCTCCTGAAATGGCTGGCGCGGGATGGCGCCGGTACGCTAGCGCCGCTGGCTCATGCTTGCTGCCAGCTCACGTGCGCGGCCACCACCTGCCAGCCTTCGGGCAGCCGCACCCAGCTCTGGCTCTGGCGGCCCAGGCGCGGCTCGCCGGTGCGGCGAAAGGCGATATTCGCGACGGCGAAATCGTCGCCGAAGGTGGTGACGCTGCGCTCGGTGATCTCGCGGGCGAGGCCGTTTGCCGGGCGCGCCGCGCGGAACGCGCGGATGGCCTCGATGCCGTAGAGGTTTTCGCCCGCGCCGTAGCGCAGCGTGTGCGGGCTTTCCCAGAACAGCCGGTCGAGCTCGGCGACGTCGTTGCCCACCAGCGCCCGTTCATAGGCGTCGAAGGCGGCTTCCACCTCGGCGAGGATGGCGGGATCGTTGATTCTCATCTTGCTTTCGTGGGTATCCGGAGCGGCCCGGTAATGCTGCCTGGCATGACTGCGATGGATGCAGTTTGCGGCAATTCGATTGCATACAACCAGCACTTATTTCTTCTCATGGCGCACGCAATTTGTGTGCACTCGCTGTTGCATGTGCCGGCTCGCCGTGCAAGCCCCGGCCACGCATCAGGCGGCCTCGGCCAATGGCTGGTGCAGGCCGGTCAGCGCGGCCTTCAGATGCTCGGCAAACGCCGCCGCCGCGGGCGGCAGGCTGCGGCCCTTGCGCGCGCCCAGCACCAGCCGCCCGCCGCACAGCTCGGGGTCGGACAGGGGCACGGCAATCAGCGTGCCCTGGCGCGTCTCGCGCAGCGTGCCAGCCTGGAACTGGAAGCAGATCGCGCCGGTCTGGCGCGCAAAGCTCTTCAGCATCTCCACCGTGGTGGCTTCCAGCATCACCCGCAGCGACAAGCGGTTGCGCGCGCAGATCGCCTCGATCAGCCGCCGGCTGCCAAAGCTCTCTGGCCCGAGGGCCACGGGATAGGGCTGGCAATCGGATAAACGCAACGTGCGCCGGCTCGCCAGCGGATGGTCCGGGCGCATCATCGCGCAAAAGGGCTGCGCGGATACCGCCAGTTCGTGCAGGAAGGTTGTCGGGGGCGGGTCGTGCGCTAGCAGCAGGTCGGCCTCGTCTTCCTTGAGCGCGGCCAGCAGGTCGCCGGAGTTGCCTACCGCTACGCGAAACTGCACGCCGCGGTGGGTGGACTGGTAGCGGCCAATGACTTCAGGCAGGAAATCGGTGGCGACGGACTCGACCGTCGCCATGCGTACGGTGCCCCGCACCAGCCCGCGCAGCTGCTCCATCTGCGCGGCGGCCGAATCCAGATCCGCGAGGCTGCGGCGCACGGTGGCGATCAACACCTCGCCAGCCGCGGTCAGCCGCACGCCGCGGGGCAGGCGCTCGAACAACGCCGTGCCGATATCCTGCTCCACCTCCAGGATCTTCCGGTTGAGCGCGGTGGAGGCGACGTGGAGTTGTTCGGCGGCCTTGCGGATCGACCCAACGCGGGCCACGGCGTCAAGATAGAGATAAAGGCGGGGTGGGTGGAGCATGGCGGCGTGCGCTCGGGCGCTAGTGAGAACGATCCGCTCTCACTAGCAAGGATCGTGCACGCGCCGACGCTACGCGGGCAGCCCGGTCCCCGTGACAGGGCCAACGCCATGGCCAAAGCCAGCGCCAGCGACGGAGCCGCCGCCATGGCAGGGCAACGCGACCTGGCAGTAGAGCTGGCGCAGCGCGCCCAGCGCCGACGCCCGGTCCTGCTCCGTGGCATCGCCCAGCATGAGGCCAGCGGCGTGCGGGGCCACTGACATCACAAAGCGCAGGCGTTCAAGCCGGGCCGCTTCAAACGTGGTCAGCCAGGCGCGCGGGCTGGTCTCGCCACCGGCCAGCGAAGTGGCGATCAACTCGGCGGCGCTGCAGGCATCCTCGATGGCCTGCGCCACGCCCTGGCCAAGCGGTGGCGCCATGGCGTGGGCGCTGTCGCCCAGGTACATCACCTGCGCGTGCGGCTCGGCAAAGCGGATGCCGCACGCCTGCATGCGGTACCAGCAGATGGCATCCACATTGGCGCAAAGCGTATCGATCAGCCAGCCAGCCTGCGGCCCCGGCCTGGCGTGTGCAGGCGTGTAGGCGGCGCGTAGCGCCTGCGGGCCGATGCCCGCGTGAGGTGTCTTTTGCGTCTTTTCGCCGGGGGCCAGCGGCAGGCTGCCGGCGATATTGATCCGCCCGTCCGGCAAGCGGAAGGCCAGCAGGCGGTTAGGGCCGTTGCACCATTGTTCGTAATCGTCGATCCGGCCGGCGCCGGCGTCCGGCACCAGGAGGCGGAACAGCAGGGCACCAAGCTGGTGCATCCGGGGCTGGCTGTCAAACGCGCTTCGGATCGGCGAGTCACGGCCATCGGCCGCGATCAGCAGGTCGATGTCGTCAAGCCGGTGTTGTTGGCCATGCTGTTCCCAGACGACGTAGCTGCGTGCCGGATCCTGCGGGCTGGCGCCGCACGCCAGCAGCTTGCAACGGTAACGCACGGTGTTGCCGGCGGCCTGGCGCAGCACGCGGTACAGCGTGGCGCGCAGGATGCGCACGCCGCCATGGTCCGCCACGCGTGTGAGCGGCAGGTCCAGCAGCACCTCGCCGCTGCACAGCGACACACGCCAGTGATCCCAGGGCAGGCCGGCCTCGCCAATGGCGCTGGCCAGCAGCGGGTCGCGCATGTGCAAGGCCTTGATGGCGTTGGGGCCGATCACCAGCCCGGCACTTGCGTGGTCATCCGGTGCAACCTGCTCCAGGCAGGTGACTTCCAGCCCGGCTTGCATGGCCAGCGCGCGGGCCATGATGCTGCCGGCCACGCCGGCGCCGACGATGACAATGCGTTTGGTGGGGATCCTGGGCGTCATAAGCGTCATGGGCGCCAGTTTGCGCAAAAGGACTGCACGCAACCAGCACCGATTTGGTCTCATGGCGAGCGCGCATTGTGTGCGCTCGGCGGGGAGAAGCCATCAGCCAGAAGCCGCCCCCGCCGAGACTGTGCCCGGCTTAAGGCACGACCGACAAGAACAGGTACGCCGCCAGGATGACCAGGTGCACCACGCCTTGCAGCATGGTGGTGCGGCCCGAGTGCAGCGTGAGCGTGCTGACCAGCAAGGTCAGCGCAAGCAGCACGGTTTCCGTCGGGCCCAGGCCCAGCGTCAGCGGCTTGCCAACCGCGATAAATACCGCGGCCACGGTGGGAATGGTCAGCCCGATGCTGGCCAGCGCTGAGCCCAGCGCCAGGTTCATGCTGGTCTGCAGGCGGTCGGCGCGCGCGGCGCGCAGTGCGGCCAGCCCCTCGGGCAGCAGCACCAGCGCGGCAATCACGATGCCAACCACGGCCGGCGGGGCGCCGGCACTTGCTACCGCCGCTTCCACCGTGGGTGAGAGCAGCTTGGCCAGGCCGACCACCGCCACCAGGCACACCAGCAGCATGCCGCCGCTGGCGAGCGCGATCTTCGTGGGCGGGGGCGGGGCGTGCACGCTTTCGTCGGAGGTGCCTTCCACCAGGAAGTAGTCCCGATGGCGCACGGTCTGCACAAAGACAAAGCTGCCATAGAGCACCAGCGAGGCAATGCCCGCAAAGGCCAGCTGCGACTGCGACAGCATTGGCCCGGGGATTGCGCTGGTGTAGTTGGGCAACACCATGGTGAGCACGGCAAGCGCGGCCAGCACGGCCAGCGCGGCGGTGGCGCCCGGCGCCTGGAAAGCCTGCTCGCGATGGCGCAGGCCACCCACCAACAGGCAGATCCCCACGATGCCGTTGCACACCAGCATGGCCGCGGCAAACACGGTATCGCGCGCCAGCCCGGCCTTCTCGGGGCCGGCGGACAGCATCACCGAGACGATCAGCGCCACTTCGATCACGGTCACGGCAATCGCCAGTACCAGCGTGCCAAAGGGCTCGCCCACTTTATGCGCGACCACCTCGGCATGGTGCACCGCTGCAAACACCGAGCCCGCGAGCGCCAGGCCGGCCAACACCAGCAGCAGCGCCTGACCGGGCGCGGCCATGCCCGCCCCGAGGATGCCCCAGGCTGCCAGCGGCAGCCACAAGGTCCAGGCAGGCAATTTATTCGACGTCAATGGCATCCGATCTCCCTTTCTTGTTGATGAAATGTGTGGATTCAGCTTTTTTGTGATTAATGAGGCGCGTCCGGGCTGACGAGAAAGTGCCGTCCTTAGTGGGCTTGCTGGCCGTTTTCCCCTTGGCGTCCTATTGTGGTTCAGCTTGGGGCGGCAGCAATCCGCTCGGGCGGCAGCGCGCATGTAAGGCAATCGCATCAGGGATTCAGTTCCCTGAAATTCGCTTAAATTAAAAGGAATTGAAGGTTTATTTGCTGGATTTGGCGGGGATTTGGCGGGGATTTGGCGGTTTTTTCCTGCGGTCCGAAACCCCTGGGCGCCACAAGTCGTGAACCCGGCCGGCCATTCTAGCGTCGCACCATGGCAGCACAAGCGTTTCCGGACGCGCCGCAAGCGTCCCATTACCGGTGCGGTGAACGCCGCACCTTTCCCCCCTCGACGATGGAGAGTGCTCATGAAAAAGTACGGATCGGCTAAATGGCAAGGCGGCATCAAGGACGGCCAGGGCAGCATCTCGGCAGAGAGCGGCGTGCTCAAGGATGCGCCCTACGGTTTCAAGGCTCGCTTCGAAGGCGGCCCCGGCACCAACCCAGAGGAGCTCATCGGGGCGGCCCATGCGGGATGCTTCTCCATGGCGCTGTCCCTGATCCTGGGCGAGGCCAAGATGGTCGCCGAGAGCATTGCCACCAAGGCCACGGTCACGCTCGACAAGGACGGCGCCGGCTTCACCATCACCGCCGTGCACCTGGACGTGACGGTGCGCGTCCCGGGGGCCGACAAGGCGGCGGTAGAGCAATGCCTGCAAGGAGCCAAAGCCGGCTGCCCGGTGTCCAAGCTGCTAAAGGCGGAGATCACCATGGACGCCAAGGTGGAAACCTGATCCGGCCACGGCGGGTGCCAGGCCCGGTGTCCGGTCAATATCTCAACAGGCCAGCAGGCCAGCAGCCCAATAGGTCGGGCGTGGCCATCCTGGCTACCTATAATGAAGATTCGCCGTCCCGCGCCGCACCTGGCGCGGGACCGCGCGGGCGTTCAATGGACTGAACGCGTCTCCTATATCCAGACCTTCCAAGATAAGGCAGACATCATGCATAGCAGTGAAGCAGTCCTGACTCAGGCTAGGGCGGCCATCGCCCACGTGCCTTTCCACAGCCATCCCATCCATCCCACCATCCACCTGCGCCTGAGCGACGGCGCGCTGATTCTCGAAGGCGAAGTCCCCGATATTGTCGACAAGAGCCGCGTTGCCGCGTCGGTACGCCGTGTCGACGGTGTGTCCGCCGTGATCGATCACCTGCGCGTTGCCGATGGCGGCGCGGCGGTTGGCGACGGCGAACTGCGCAATGCCATCTGCGTACGGTTGCTGCAGGCGATCGATTTTCGCAATTGCCGCATCTGCGCGCATGCCAAGGGGAGGATCGAACCCGTGCGCGAAGCCGTTGGCGAGTCCAGCGGAGAGATCGCCATCGAAGTCGTCGACGGCGTGGTGACCCTGCGCGGCCACGTGATCAGCCTGTCGCACATGCGCCTGGCCGGTGTGCTGGCGTGGTGGTCGCGAGGTTGCCGCTGCGTGGTCAACGAGCTGGTGGTGGCCCCGGCCGAAGCCGACCGCGACGACGAAGTCACGGAAGCGCTGAAGCTGGTGCTGGAGACCGACCAGTTCGTCGATGCCGACCGCATCCGCGTGCAGACCAAGGACCGCGTCGTCACGCTCGAAGGCTATGCCACCACCGAGGCCGGCAAACGCCAGGCGGAGCGCGATGCCTGGTACGTGCATGGTGTCGAGGACGTGGTCAACCGCATCGTGCTGAGCAACTAAGCGCCACTACTGCCAACAGCACGTCGCGGGTTTGCAGGTTCGAAAGTTCGCAGGTTCACAGATTCAATCGCCGGATCGGATCATGCCGTGCCCGCCGGGCGCGGCATGTCCTCCACGCGCCAGTAGCGCCGCTGCGAGCGCAGCGCAAAGCGCGCCCGGTAGCTCGACATCGACATCCCCGTTGCCCGCTGGAACAGCCGCCTGAACGCCGCCGCATCACTGTAGCCGCAGGCTTCGGCCACCGCCTGCGAGCCATGCAGGGTCACTTCCAGCAGGGTCTTGGCACGCTCCACGCGCAGCCCGTGCAGGTATTCCAGCGGCGTCATGCCACTGACCTGCCGGAAATGCCGCAGCAAGGTCCGCTCGCTCACGGCCGCCGCCTGGGCCACCAGCGCCAGCCGGTACGGTGCATCCACGTTGGCCTGCAGCCAGCGCATGGCGCGGTAGACGGGGCTGTCGGCGGTCTTGCTGAGCCAGCGTTGCGACACCAGCTCCGGCGTGAGCTGCTGGCGCTCGGCCTGGTACAGCAGCATGCGCGAACAGGTCTGCGCCAGGTCCGGGTCATGCAGGTGCCCCAGCACGCGCAGCATGAACTCCGTCTGCAGCGCCGGCGCCACGCAGCCAAACACGCGCTGGTGCAAGCCCATCGGCTCGCTCGCGGAAAAATCGCAGCGCGGATAGCGCTGGCTCATCCAGCTCTGGAAGGTCCACGGCGCGCCCATGCGCGCGCCATCCAGCAGGCCCAGCTCCGCGGGAAAGGCGATGCCGCTCGCACCCGCCGCGATCCATCCGCCCGCCTGCGCGTGCCGCTCCAGCAAGCGCAGCGCCTGGCCGGCGCCGCCCAGGATCTCGCCCAGGTGCGGCGCATTGCGCGCAAGCACGCCCGGCACCACCACCAGCGCATTGCCGTCTTCCGTCGCGCGCCGCCGCCGCGCGGGCTCCAGCCCCAGGGCGGGCAGGGCCAGCGCGCGGCCTGACGGGCCAATCACGGTCCAACTCAGGTCGCGGTCCGCATCCGGGCGTTGCAGCCGGGCCACCCCGGCCGCGGCGCGCAGTACATCCAGCGCGCCGAACAGCATGCCGGGCATGGCCTCGGGCAACCACAGCAAACGCACGTGCAGCGGCACGGGGCGCCTGGCGGAGGGCGGCTCGGGCAGGGCGGTAGTGGCAGAAGAGGGAGGCATGGCGGGATCGGCATTCCAATTGGCGGGATTGATCCTACCTTGGCGCGCCCGCAAGGGCTAGCATCGTCGCTCGGCGAACCACCGCCCTAACCACAATAACGAAGCAAGCAACAGGAGACTTCATGCAGCCATCCCTGCGCCGACTTACCCATACCGCTGTGGCAGCGCTCGCGCTGGCCTTCGGGGCAGCCGGCAGCGCACGTGCCGCGGACACGCAATTGCTGGACGCCGCCCGCGCGGCCGAGCCCGCGTTGATCCAGTCGCTCAAGGACATGGTGTCGATCGAGTCCGGCAGCACCAATGCCGCCGGCCTGGCGCAAATGGCCAGCTTCACGGAAGCACGCCTCAAGGCGCTGGGCGCGACCACCGAGCGCATCGCCGTGACGCAAGGCCCCGGCACCATGGTCAAGGGCACGCTCACCGGCACCGGCAAGCGCCGCATCATGCTGATCGCGCATATGGACACGGTCTACGGCCCCAACACGCTGGCCACCCAGCCGATCAAGCTGGACGGCAACCGCCTGTACGGGCCCGGCATCGCCGACGACAAGGGCGGCATCGCGGTCATCCTGCATACGCTGGCCATCCTGCAGGCAGCCGGGTGGAAGGACTATGCGCAGATCACCGTGCTGTTCAACCCGGATGAGGAAGTGGGCTCGCTGGGTTCCGGCGACACCATTGCCAAGCTCGCGGAGCAGCACGACGTGGTGCTGTCCTGCGAGCCGTCCGCGGGCTCGGTGGTCATGAAGGGCCAGCCGCTGCTGCTGGCCGCGGCTGGTGTCGCCACGGCCACGCTGGATGTGAAGGGCCGCGCCGCGCATGCGGGCGCCGCGCCGGAACTGGGCCGCAACGCGCTCTATGAACTCTCGTACCAGATGCTGCAAACGCGCGAAGTGGCCAAGGACGTGCCGGGCGCCGCGCTGATCTGGACCCAGGCCAACACCAACGGCCCGCTGAACCAGATCACCGAAAAGGCCAGCGCCGTGGGCGACGTGCGCCTGACCCAGCCCGACGCGCAGGACAAGCTGCAGGCCGCGTTGCAAGCCAGGGTCAGCGCAAGCAAGCTGGTTCCCGACACCGAAACCACGGTCAAAGTCATGTCCGGGCGTCCACCCTACGTGAGCGACGCGCGCAGCCGCGCGCTGGCGGCAAAAGCCCAGGCGATCTACAAGGAGATCGACCGCGAGCTGACGCTGGTGCCGCAGACCGGGGGCGGCACCGACGCCGGCTTCGCCGTGCGCTCGGGCAAGGCCACGGTGCTGGAGAGCTTCGGCCTGGCGGGATTCGGATACCACGCCCGCGACGAATACATCGAGATCGACTCGATCGTGCCGCGGCTCTACCTGATGTCGCGCATCCTGCAGGAAATCGGGCGCAACTAAGGCGTTCCGGCGCGGGCGGCAGCACCCTTGCGCTGCCGCCCGTGCCCGCGCTAGCATCGCCCGGCAGGCCTCCCGGCTTGCCGTCACAACGATCCAATCCTCCACAGGAGACACCATGCATCCCTCCCTGCGCCGGCTGACCCAGGCGGCCATCGCCACCCTGATCCTTGCCACCGGCGGCGCCTACGCCGCCCACGCCGCCGACGCCCAATTGCTGGCCGCAGCCCGCACCGCGGAGCCCGCGGTGATCCAGTCGCTCAAGGAGATGGTGTCGATCGAGTCGGGCAGCGCCAACGCGGCGGGCCTGGCGCAGATGGCCAGCTACACCGAAGGCCGGCTGGCGGCGCTGGGCGCCCGCACCGAGCGCATCGCGGTCACCAAGGGCCCGGGCATCATGGTCAAAGGCACGCTGACCGGCACGGGCAAGCGCCGCATCATGCTGATCGCGCATATGGATACGGTCTATCCGGCCAACATACTGGCAACGCAGCCCATCAAGCAGGACGGCAACCGCCTGTACGGCCCCGGCATCGCCGACGACAAAGGCGGCATCGCGGTGATCCTGCATGCACTGGCCATCCTCAAGGCGGCCGGCTGGAACGACTATGCCGAGCTGACCGTGCTCTTCAACCCCGACGAGGAAGTCGGCTCCATCGGCTCCGGCGAGACCATCGCCAAACTGGCCGACCAGCACGACGTCGTGCTGTCGTTCGAGCCGACCGCAGCCAAGGCCGTGGTCAAGACCGAGGCCCTGCTGATGGGCGCCAGCGGCACGGCAACCGCCGTCATGGAAGTAAAGGGGCGCGCCTCGCACGCCGGCGCCGCGCCGGAGTTGGGCCGCAATGCGCTGATCGAGCTGGCCTACCAGCTGCAGCAAACGCGCGACGTGGCCAAATCCGTGCCGGGCACCCAGCTCAACTGGACCACCGCGCAGGCCGGCGAGGTCCGCAACCAGATCCCCGAGCACGCCACCGCCATCGGCGACGTGCGCACCACGGTCAAGGACGGCGCCGGCAAGCTGCAGGCCGCGCTGCAAAAGAAGGTAGACGAAGGCAAGCTCGTCCCCGACACGCAAACCACCGTGACCATGGAAACCGGCCGGCCGCCGTTTGTCGCCAACGCGCGCGGCCGCCAACTGGCGCAGCGCGCGCAAGCCATCTACGCCGAGCTCGACGGCCGCCAGCTGGCACTGGCCGAAGGCACCGGCGGCGCCACCGATGCGGGCTTTGCCGGGCGCTCCGGCAAGGCGGTGGTCGTGGAGAGCTTCGGCCTGGCGGGCTTCGGATACCACGCGCGCGATGAGTACATCGAGATCGATTCCATCGTGCCGCGCCTGTACCTGCTCACGCGCATCCTGCAGGAAATCGGGCGTAGCTGAAGCCGCGCCCGGCTTGCGCGCTAAAGGATCGCGGACATCTGCCGTTAATGGAGGTAGTCGGAGATAGTCTGAATTCCGTTCTTAGTGAAATGTATCTGTTCTGATAATTCCTATTGATTAAGGCGCCTAGGACTAGGATTAGGAATGTCTTAATCCTAATCCTAGTCCTAATCCTGGGCGTTGCCTTTTATCCCGGCGCTAATAACACGCCGCGCGTCTGCTTTTCAATCCCCCTTCAGTAGGTCAAAGCGCGCCCTGCGCTGCGAAATCTCCCGCAATGCCGCTTGCAGCCGCCGATTGGCGGTGAGCAGCGGTGTGCAATGCCCGCTCTTGTGCGCTCGCAATACCCCTCTATTCGTACGTGTCCGATTGACCGCATTGCCGTCATCATTAAATATTGTCCACACATTCAAAGAGGGTGACGGTTGTCGCCAGTCATTCCGGCAAGGGTGCCAGTCATCAGAAAAGCACCGCTAATCCAGGGTCTATCCAATTATGAACAAGGGCAGTTTCCGCCTGGTCTACAGCAGGCATCGCGCGATGCTGGTCGCCGTTGAAGAATCGGCCGCCAGCATCGGAACAGGACAGCAAGGCGGCGCACGCGCGCAACGGCGCCGCCGCCGCGCAGGGCAAGGCCCGGCGCCTGGCGCATCGCTGGCATCGCTGGCATCGATGGCGGCCGCGCTGCCAGCCATGCCGCGCGCGCGCTTTGCCTCGTTTGCCTCAACTGCCTCGTTGGCCTCGGTTGCCCTGCTTGGGCTGGCTGCCCCGGCCACGGCCCAGATCGTGGCGGACCCCAATGCCGGCGCCAACCGCCCCGGCGTGATCCAGACCAGCAACGGCCTGGCGCAAGTCAACATCACGCGGCCCTCGGGCGCGGGCGTGTCCACCAACGCCTACACCCAGTTCGACGTGCCCAAGGGCGGCGCGATCCTCAACAACTCGCCCACCATCGTCTCGACCCAGCAAGCCGGTTTCGTCAACGGCAACCCCAACCTGCTGCCGGGCCAGAACGCGCGCATCATCGTCAACCAGGTCACCAGCGCGCTGCCCAGCCAGTTGCGCGGCTACCTGGAAGTGGCCGGCGCCCGGGCTGAAGTGGTGGTGGCCAACCCCAACGGCATCATGGTGGACGGTGGTGGCTTCATCAACACCAGCCGCGCCACACTGACCACCGGCGTGCCCGTGTACGGCGGCACCGGCAGCCTCGACGCCTTCCGCGTCACCGGCGGGCAGATCTCGGTGCAGGGCGCCGGGCTGAACGCTGGCAACGTCGACCAGGTCGACCTGATCGCCCGCAGCGTCACCGCCAATGCGGCCATCTATGCCAACAACCTCAACGTCATCGCCGGCGCCAGCCAGGTAGACCGCGCCACGCTGGCCGCCACGCCCATCGCCGGGACCGGTCCCGCGCCGGGCATCGGCATCGATGTAAGCCAGCTAGGCGGCATGTATGCCAACAAGATCCTGCTGGTCGGCACCGAGGCTGGCGTGGGCGTGAGCCACCGCGGCGTGCTGGCCGCGCAGGCCGGCGACCTGACGCTCAGCGCGCAGGGCCGGCTGGAACTCGCCGGCAAGACCAGCGCCAGCGGCAACCTCGCCATCGCCGCGCGCGAAGGCGTGGAGAACAGCGGCACCATCTATGGCGCGCAGGCGGTCTCGCTCGATACCGCGGGCGCGCTCGGCAACAGCGGCACGCTGGCGGCGCAGCAGGGCTTGCGCGTCAACGCGGGCAGCGTGGTCTCCAGCGGCACGTTGGGCGCGGGCGTCAATGGCGACGGCGCGATCGGCCAGCAGGCGGACCTGAGCGTGGTGGCGGCCGGCACGCTGTCGGCCAGCGGCAAGCACCTCGCGGGCGGCAATGCCAGCCTGCAGGGCACGGCGCTGCAGCTCGCCGGCAGCCAGAACGCGGCGCTGGGCAACCTCAGCCTCGCCGCCAGCGCGGGCGACATCAACCTCAGCGGCGCCAGCAGCCAGGCGGGCGGGGCGCTAAGCGCCAATGCCAGCGGGGCGCTCGTCAACGACCGGGGACAGTTGACCAGCCAGGGTGGCACCACCATCACGGCCGGCAGCGTCTCCAACCAGGGCGGGCGGATGCTGGCGCAAGGCGCAGCCACGCTGCAATCGGCCGGCGCCGTCAACAATCAGCAAGGTGAGTTGCAGGCGGGCGGCGCGCTCGCCGTCAACGCCGGCTCGCTGGACAACAGCGCGGGCCGCCTGGCCTCGCTGGGCGCCGGCGGCCTGGCGGTCACCACAACAGGCACGCTGGCCAATGCCGCCGGCACCACGGCCAGCGGCGCCAAGGGCGGCGTGATCGGCGGCAACGGCGATGTGCGGCTGAAGGCCGGCGCGCTGGCCAATGCCGGCGAGATCAACGCGCGGGCCAACGCCAGCCTGGACGCCAAGTCGCTGGACAACAACCGGGGCAGTGTGACGGCCGGTGATGCGCTCACGGCCACCGTGGCGGGCGCGGCCAGCAATCGCCAGGGCACGATGTCAGGCGCCACGCTCAATCTGACGGCCGGCTCGCTCGACAACGCCACGGGCCGCATCGAAGGCGACCTGGTTGGCGTGCGCACGGCGGGCGATCTGGCCAACCGGGGCGGCGCCATCAACCAGTTCGGCAAGGCAGACACCCGCATCAGCGCGGGTGGCGTCCTGGACAACACCTCGGGCACGCTGGCCACCAACGGCAAGAACCTGACCGTGGATGCGCAGTCGCTGTCCAACGACAGCGGCCGCGTTGCGCACGCGGGCGACGGCACGCTGGCCGTGACCAGCCGTGGCGCGCTGGGCAATGCCGCGGGCACCATCCAGACCAACGGCGCGCTGGACCTGCGGGCCGCCGGCGCGGTGACTAACGCGGCCGGCCGGATCGAAACCGCCGGCACGCACAGCGCAATGTCACTTGCCGCCGCGAGCGTGGACAACACCGCCGGGCGCATCGTCAATGCGGGCGATGGCTTGACCCGGGTCCAGGCGCAGCAAGCCTTGGTCAACGCCAATGCGGGCCGGATCGGCGGCAACGGCAAGGTGGAGCTGGCAGCCGCCACGCTGGCCAATCATGCACAGATCACCGCCAAGGGCGATGCCAGCCTGGATGCACAGTCGCTGGACAACGGCCAGGGCAGCATCACGGCGGGCGAAGCGCTCACGGCCACTGTGTCGGGCGCGGCCAGCAATCGCCAGGGCACTCTGTCCGGTGGTGTCGTCGACCTGTCGGCGGCGTCGCTGGACAACGCCGCCGGCCGCATCGAAGGCGATCAGGCCGGCATCCGCACCACAGGCAATTTGTCCAACAACGGCGGCGCCATCAACCAGTTCGGCAAGGCCAATACGGTCATCAACGCGGGTGGCGCCTTCGACAACACCGCGGGCACGCTGGCCACCAACGGCAAGAACCTGACGGTGGACGCGCAGTCGCTGGCCAATGACGGCGGGCGCATCGCGCACGCCGGAGACGGCGCCCTGGCGCTGACGAGCCGGGGCGCGCTGGGCAATACAGCCGGCGCCATCCAGAGCAACGGCGCACTCGCCGTGCAGGCGGCCTCGCTGGACAACACCCGGGGCAACCTGTCCGCGCAAGGCGCCGCCAGTGTCACCACGGGCGCGGACCTGGTCAACCGCCAGGGCACGCTCTACGGCCAGTCCGGCCTGTCGCTCACCAGCCAGGGCCAGGTGGACAACACCGGCGGCACGGCGCAGACCAGCGGCGATTTGTCGGTCGCAGCCGCTGGCACACTGAGCAACGCCGCCGGCGCGCTCACCGCCAACGGCGCGCACGGCAAGGCCACCGTCTCCGCATCCGGCATCGACAACCGCGGCGGGCGGCTTGCCAACGCGGGCGACGGCGCCACCACCATCACCGCCGCCGGCGCGCTGGACAACACCAGCGGCACGCTCGGCGGCAACGGCGACGTGACCCTCGCCGCCACCGATCTCGCCAACGCAAGCGGCGCGCAGATCGCCGCGGCCGGCGCGCTCACGCTGGGCGTGACCCGCAGCGTGGACAATCGCAGCGGCAGGATCTACGGCGCCAAGGGCCTGACCCTCAACCAGGCCAGCACCACGCTCGCCAATGAAGGCGGCAACGTGCTTGGCGGCACCGACGTGCAGCTCACCGTCGCATCCATGACAAACCAGGGCGGCGCGGTACGCGCCAACCAGGACGTGGGCGTATCCAGCCGCGCCGGCACCGTCAGCGGCAGCGGCGAGATGACGGCGGGGCGCAACCTGACGCTCAACGTAGCGGGCGACTATCTCAACGACGCCGCCAACAAGCTGCGCGCCGACGGCGACCTGCAACTGCGTGCCAGCGGCGCGGTCACCAACACCGGCACGCTGGCGGCCGGCGGCAGCCTGGCCGTGCGCGGCGCCAATGTGAACAATGCCGCCGGCGCCGGCATCAACTCGCAGGCCACCACCGTCCAGGCCGACGGCACCATCACCAACGCCGGACGCATCGAAGGCAATGCCGTCAACACCATCAGCGGCGCACTGGCCAACACCGGCGCCGTGATCGGCAACACCGTGCAGGTGCAGGCAGCGGACGTGAGCAATACCGGCCCGGCCGCCGTCATCGCCGCCGCGCAGGACCTCAAGATCCATGCCTCAAACTCCGTCTCCAACCTGGACGGCGCGCTGATCTACAGTGCCGGCAACCTGCAGATCGCCCGCGACGGCACGCGCGACCCGGGCACCGGCATGCTGGCCAACCAGGTCGGCGTGCTCAACAACCGCTCGGCAACGATCGAGGCAGACGGCGATATCGACATCGCCGCGCGCACGGTCAACAACACGCGTACCAGCATCGTGACGGAGGCGGGCACGCCGCAGACCACGACGACGCAGACGCTCTCGCTCTGGCTCGCCGGGCTGGGTGACGGAGAAACCAATGGTCACTTAAGTGCCACGTTCCCCGGATGGGCCTGGCGCACTACGGCGGCAAGCATCAGCGGGGACATGGTCAACGCGCTGCGCGCCCCGGTCACCCTGGAAGTGCCAAAGTCCAAAGTGGTCAATCTCAACACCACGGCCAAGACGCTTTCCTTCACGGAGCCGCCCTTCGAGTCCTACGTCGGCAACGACAACCCGATGTGCGGCGACAACGGCTGCGCCGGTGAAGGCGGACCGGGCGGGCGCCCGTTTGCCACCAACCCCACCCAGTACTACCAGGACATCCAGGACACCGGCACCACCTACAGGATCACCTTCTGGCCTGACTGGGACCCTGCCAAGCACCTCCGCCCGGACCAGGTGCGCGTGCGCTACGACCTCGGCCCGGACGTTCACGACTACAGCGAGACTTCCCGCACCACCGTCACCACTGTTGCCACCGACCGCCTGGTCAGCGCGACCCCCGCGGCCAAGGTCCAGGCCCAGGGCTCGATCCGCATCAACAGCGACGGTGGCAGCATCCTGAACCAGTCGTCCATCATGGCCGCCGGCGGCAACCTGTCCCGGCGCGCTGCCGGCGGCGGGGTACAGGACGTCGGCACGGTGCTCCAGCAGACGGTCAGCACCACCGACACCTCCACGTTCTACTGGCACCAGAAATCCGGCGGCAACAGCGATGAGCAAACGGTGCCGTATCCGACCACGCCCCAGGCGCCCACCACGGTAGCCGCGCTGCCGGCCCTTGCCACCGCCAACCAGGCGGTGCAGACCACCGCGCAGGACATCACCGTCGGCTCCGTCAACCGCGTCGGCCAGACTGTCACTGGCAGCGGCGTGGCCGGCGGCAGCGCCTCGGGCACGCAGCTTGACAGCCTCGCGGGCACGGCCGGCGCCGCGCCAACGCTCGGCGCCGGCCCCGTCGCGGCCGCCACCGGCACCACCAACCGCCCGCAGACGCTCGGCACCGCCGCCGGCGGCATCCCCAACCTGACGCTGCCCGTCAACGGCCTGTTCACGCTGCGCCCGGCCCCGGCCACGCCCTACCTGATCGAGACCGACTCACGCTTCACCCAGTACAAGACCTTCCTCTCCAGCGACTACATGCTGGGCGCCCTCGGCCTGGACCCGCAGCAGGTGCAAAAGCGCCTCGGCGACGGCTTCTATGAAGAAAAGCTCGTCCGCGACCAGGTCACGGCACTAACCGGCCGTACCTTCCTGGCCGGCTACACCGACCAGCTGAAGGAATACCAGGCCCTGATGAACAGCGGCGTGACCTACGCCAAAGCCTTCGGCCTGTCCCCCGGCGTAGGCCTGTCCGACGACCAGATGCGCCAGCTCACCACCGACATGGTCTGGCTGGTAGCGCAAGAGGTGACGCTGCCCGACGGCACGCATCAATCGGTGCTGGTGCCCAAGGTCTACCTGGCGCAGTCCAACGCCGTCGACCTCAACAGCACCGGCGCGCTCGTCACCGGCAACAGCGTCGCGCTCAATGCCACCGGCAACGTCAACAACAGCGGCCGCATCGTTGGCGACGTCGCCACGCAGGTGCTCGGAAACAACATCGTCAACCGCGGCGCCATTGGCGACACCACCGGCACCACCGTGGTCCAGGCCCTGCAGGACGTACGCAACCTGGGCGGGCGCATCGGCGGCCAGGACGTCCTGGTGCAAGCCGGGCGCGATGTGGTCAACGAAACGCAGACCGTCACGGAAGTCCGCACGATCGGGCCCAACGGCTACAGCGCGGGCGCCACGGGCGTGGCCGCGGTGGCGGCGATTTCGGCAACCGGCAACGCCGTGGTGCTGGCCGGGCGCGACGTCACCCTCAGCGGCGCCGTGCTCGAAGCCGGCAAGGGCGCACTGATCGGCGCCGGGCGTGACCTCACCATTGGCGCGGTCACCCTCGGCACCACGCAGGACGCCGTCTCGCGCGGCGGCCAGAGCTATGCCCACGACAAGACCAGCACGGTGGCCGGCAGCACGGTGCAGGCAGGCGGCAATGTGGTGGCGGTGGCCGGGCGCGACGCCGCGCTGGCGGGGTCCAAGGTGGGGGCGGGCGGCGATGTCTCCCTGATCGCCGGGCGGGATCTCACCGTCACGGCGCTCAAGGACACCACCGCCCACAGCGAAGGCTCGCTGGGCGGCAAGGGCGCGTCCTACACGCAGTCCGCCTATGACGAAACCGTGCGCGGCAGCACCGTGCAAGGCGGCACCAGCGCCACCCTGGCAGCCGGGCAAACAACGCTGGCGGCCGGCCTGCTGGAAGCCAACGGCATCACCGCCGCGCCGGTCACAGGCACGGGCAAGGGCAGCGTCACGCTGACCGGCTCGGAAGTCAGCGCCGGCAAGCCCGGCGTGAGCGGCTCCGGCGTCAGCATCGTCGCCACCCAGGACATCACCATCGGCGAAGCCCGGGAAGTGCACGACGCCAGCTACGATGGCCGCAGCAGAAGCAGCGGACTGCTCTCGCGCAGCTCCAGCCACGACCAGACCAGCAGCCATGCCGACCTTGGCGTAGGGAGCCTGGTCAGCGGCGACACCGTGCGCGTGACCGCCGGCAACGACCTCACCGTGCGCCAGAGCGGCATCGCCGCCACCGACGGCGTAGCCCTGGCCGCCACCAAAGGCAACGTGCTGATCACCGCCGGCCAGAACACCCGCGAAGAAAGCTACGCGCACGAGCAGAAATCCTCCGGCCTCTCCGCCTTTGCCGGCAAGGGCGGCATCGGCGTCTCGGCAGGCAGCAACCAGGCCAACAGCGCCGGCCACGCACTTGCCGTCACCCAGAGCGATGCGCGCAGCACGGTGGGCGCCACCAACGGCAATGTCACCATCAGCGCCGGGCGCGATGCCACTATCCTCGGCAGCGACCTGATCGCCGGGCGCAAGGAAGGCAACACCACTGCCGGCCATATCGACATCCAGGCGCAGAACATCGCCGTGCTGGCTGGCGTGGACCACATCACCCAGGAAAGCAGCCAGAGCAGCCGCTCCAGCGGCCTGTCCATGGCGCTCACCGGCACGCCGCTCGACACGGCGCGCAACCTCCAGGACATCCAGCGCAACCCCAGCACCGTCACCCGCGCCAAGCAAACGCTCAATGAACTCGGCGCCGCCGCCTTCACCGCGCCGCAGGTGGGCATCACCTTTGGCAGCAACCGCAGCAGCAGCCAGGTGGAGACCGAATCGATCTCCCAGCGCGGCAGCCAGCTCACCGGCGCCGGCGATATCCGCCTGCGCGCCACCGGCAACGGCGACAAGGACGCCAACGGCAAAGCCACCGACGGCAATATCCTGATCGCCGGCAGCACCGTCAGCGCCGGCGCTGCCGCCATCCTCGACGCCCAGCGCGACGTCCTGCTGCAAGCCTCCACCGACAGCTACCGCGAAGCCACCAGCTCCAGCAGCAGCGGCTGGAGCCTGAGCACCGCCGCGCCCTCGCTTGGCGACGTCGGCCGCTTTGTCGGCGGCGGTCCCAACAACGGCGGCGTCTCCATGCTGCCGTACGGCAACCAGAAAGCCAGCGCCAGCGGCGACGCCAGCGCCGCCCGGCAAAACGCCACGGTGGTCACCGGCAATACCGTCGCCGTCAAGGCCCGCAGCGGCGACATCACCATCGCCGGCAGCGGCCTGTCGGCTGAAGGCGACCTCACGCTAGCCGCCCTGCAAGGCAAGGTCGACATCCTCTCCGGCCAGGACAGCAAGACCAAGCGCAGCGACAGCAGCAGCCGCCAGATCGGCGACCTGGGCGGCACCGGCTACACCGGCACCGTCGGCATCCGCACCGAGTCCCACCACCTGGACACGGCGCAGACCACCGAAAACACCATCCGCAGCCAGGTGGTCAGCCAGAACGGCAGCGTCACCATCAGCGCCAAGGACGACCTCACCGCACGCGGCGCCGACATCGCCGCCGGGAAAGACGTCACGCTGATCGGCAAGAACGTGGTGCTTGACCCCGGCAAGGACACGGCAAACAGCCACCAGGTCGACAAAACCAGCCAGTACGGCGTCACGCTCGCCCTGTCCGGCTACGCGGTGACCGCCGCGCAAACCATCGAGAATGCCGCCCGCGGCATGGAAGACAGCAAGAACGACCGTCTGCGCGGGCTCTACGCGGCGCAGGCCGCGCTCGCGGTCGCCAACGGCGTCAGCACCGTCCGGGACCTCGCCAGCGGCGGCACCGGCGGCACCGCGCTGATCAAAGCCACCGTCAGCATTGGCGGCGGCAGCTCCGAGTCCGAATCCCGCAGCCAGGCCAGCGCCAACCAAGGCACCACCGTCAAGGCCGGCAACGCCGTCACCATCGTCGCCGCCGGCTCCGGCGGCAAGGACGCCAACGGCTACGCCACCGACGGCGACATCACCGGGCGCGGCGTACAGATCGACGGCAAAACCGTCACCCTCAGCGCCGCCCGCGACGTCAACCTGGAAAGCGCGCAAGACACCGCCAGCCAAAGCAGCAAGAGCGGCGGCAGCAACGCCAGCATCGGCGTGGGCCTCGCACTTGGCGGACAGCAAAACGGCTTCACGCTCGAACTCGCCGCCAGCCAGAACAAGGCCAAGGGCGACGGCGACTCCGTCACCAACCACAACAGCCATGTCAGCGCCAGCGACCAGCTCACCATCACCAGCGGGCGCGACACCAACCTCAAGGGCGCGCAAGTCACCGGCGACACCGTGCGGGCAGAGGTGGGGCGCAACCTCAATGTGGAAAGCCGGCAAGACACCGACAACTACCACAGCCGCGAATCGTCATCCGGCTTCCAGGCCAGCCTGTGCGTGCCCCCGATCTGCTACGGCACCACGGTCAGCGGCAGCGTCAGTGTGTCGAGCGGCAACACCGACAGCACCTACAACTCGGTCAGGGAGCAAAGCGGCATCTACGCGGGCAATGGCGGGTTCCAGGTCAACGTCAAGCAGAACACGGACCTGAAGGGCGCGGTGCTGGCCAGCACGGCTGACGCTGGCAAGAACAGCCTCACCACCGGCACGCTGACCACCAGCGATATTGAGAACAAGGCGGAGTACAGCAGTAGTTCGTCGACTATTGCCGGCAGCTTCACCGCGGGCAAGAGCATGCCCGACGTCAAAGACGGCGACACCCTGATCAAGGCGCACACCGAATGGGGCAACGGGAACCTGCTGCAGAACGGTGTCAACTCCCTGGCAGCCACAGCAGCAGGCAATGCGCAAAAGCCGATCGAAGGCAACGCCGCCGGCACTACCCGGAGCGCCATTGCCAATAGCACGGTGACCATCACCAATGCCGAGGCACAGAAGGAGAAGACTGGCAAGACGGTGGAAGAAGTGCTTGCCAGCTTGAATCGGGATACGGATGGCGCTAACCAGGCTCTCGATAAGATCTTTGATGCGAAGAAGGTGAAGGAGCAGCAGGAGGAGAACAAAGTCCGGGCCGAACTGGTGCAGCAGTTGGCGCCGATGGTTTATGACAAAGCAGGAGACCTTCTCCAGGGCCAGCCCACGGCGACCAAGGTGGCTGTGCACGGCCTTCTGGGCGGTCTCATGTCAATGGCGATCGGCGGAAACTTTGCGGCTGGCGCAGCAGGCGGGGCCGCCGCCAAGCTGGCAGTGGAGTCATTCGGCGCTCAACTGCTTGGTATGGAAGGCGTCAGCGTAGAAGACAGAAAGGCGCTGGTGCAGCTTGCAGGCATGATCGTTGGCGGCCTAGCAGGCGGTGCTGCCGGTGGATCCGGCTCTGACTTGGCTGTGGGCGGTAGCGTTGGCAAGGTTGCCACGGAAAACAACTATCTGAAGCACCAAGAGATACTTGATTTCACGAAGGCAAATCAATCCTGCACGGCAAGCGGTAACGCAGAAGCTTGCCGGGAGCGCGATCGGCTCGTTGCACTTGACAAGCAACGTGATGCAGCTCTGTCAGCCTGCGCGGGGAGCAGCAGCGCGATTTGCACAGGATTGCAACAGGAAGTTCGCTCCGCCCAGGCCGAGATCCTTCGTAAGCGGGACGACACCTTCGGTGCATTCGGCGTGAGCCCGGTCGACTACATTCTGCTTGCCATGAACACAGAGGCGCAGGCGGCGGGAACGATGTCGAAGGTCGATCGCCTTGTCGGCACCGCTACCGGCGCCGGGCATGCAATTGCCCAGGGACTTGCTGACATGGCAAAGCTGGCGGGCACCGTCGTGGCCTCAGGGATGGGTGACCAGAAGGCGGGTGAAGAGTTGCGAGGCACGATCGATGGATTGGGTCGGCTTCTGGCGAATCCGACAGCCTGGGAGGCGTTGATAGCTAGTGCTACGGCTGAGCAGAGGGAGAGACTGGCGTCGGCCTACGAGAAGGGAGACGCCAAGGAAATTGGGCGAATCGGTGGTGAGTTGGTTACGTATTTGCCGTTCGGTGGCGCTGCCGGCGTAGTCAAGACAGCGACAACGGCGGCGGAGGAGGCCGCAAAGGCGGCAACCCTCGGAAAGGGCGTGGGGATCACTGGTGAAGTCACTCTTCCCGGCATGAGTCGCCCCGTTCGTCCGCCAAATCCAAGTTTCCCGCCGAACCAGTCTGTGCTTGATGCAATGGGTACAGCACAAATGCGGGATATGGTAGCGAATACGCGTTGCACTGATTGTTCAGAGATTGCGTCGCGTCTGCTTGACGCCGCTGGCGGGAAAGGTGAAATATTGGAGGTTCGGTCAAGTAAACCTCATAACTTAAATATATTTGAGAACGGAAATAACTTAGACGGACTATCCTATCATCAGATCTATACTGATGGCCGCTATGTGTATGATCCTCGTATTTCGAAAGAAGCAATTCCATTGGGGGACTGGGGGCAACATATGAGAAAGATGAATCCAGATGGAATAACAATTTCTAAAAAAATAATAGGACTGCAATAATGGAAACCGATGATACAAAGCAAGGGCGGGAGTTACTTGATTTTATTGAAAAGCTTGGTCCGCTCGCCTGGCAAAGATTTGAGTCTAGATATCCAACTTTCAAATTTAAAGACCAAGATCCAATAAGCGAGGATAGATCGAAAGTTCCGCCTTTTACTAGTTTTAGATTTGTAGTTGAGAACTCTGAGACAATATCAAAAATCAGATTGGGTGTGGATACATTTGAGGGGAATGTCAAGTGGGTAATTGTGGGTCATTCCCGGGACTTTTTTCCGGGCACCACAAATTGGATGATTTGCCCAAAACTCATTATAGATGTGTCGGAAATGGCGCGAGATATCGGAATTACACCGGAGCAATACGTAGAGGAAAACTATCCAGACTTCGGGCCGTTGGCTTATGCGGATCTACGTGAGTTGGCCGAGCATTTGAAAGCAGTGTTTTCGAAATAATAGCTGCGTGAGTCCAGTTAACGTTGGCTGTGCAATATTAGTCAGGTATTCCGGGCATCCGGATATTTCTGGATGGCGGAGTATATTGTTAAATAAGAAAAAATGGTAGCTATCGAGGGTGCTAAATGGACAGCGCTGTTTGCGAGGGGATCTATTAATCTCAGGTATTTTGTCCACGCAATGCAAAGAAAAGAGTTGCTTGATTTTATTGGGGAATCGGTTCCAGCGGGCAAGATAAAAAAGGTGAAATGAAAGCGGAGTTAGATGGATGTATACAGCCAAAAATATCCCGGGATCCATGCCTTCAAAAACACTTGCTCAGTTATTCCAAGAGTCCCAAGGTCAGCCAGAGCATCCGGTTTGGTGTAATCAACGGGGCAGTGAAAATGGATATTGCGGAAGCTAGGAAGATTGCCGAGAAGTACTTGCAAGAGAGTTTGAGTCCTCCCAAGTGCGATCAATATGTAATCGTCGATGCGGGCATTAGGGAGGCCGATGGGAGATGGCATTTCCCGTATCAAACGCGCCGGTTCGTCGAAACCGGTGATATTGATCATTCTGTTGTCGGAAACTGGCCTATATTCGTAAGCAAGGATGGTAGTTGTCATGGAGGAAGGCGCCCTGCATAGTCTTACGCGTGCATCAGCTCGTTCATGCGCCTCCATGCTAGAAGATGACCAGCGCTTCTATAGAAGCTAGAGGACATGGATACTAGAAACTATGCATCCAAAAACGCTCGCCAAGTTGTTTCAAGAGTCAAAGGCACAGCCAGTAATTCTGGGTGATATGCTTGTGGTACCAATTTATCGGATCCCTCTCGCGGCGGGGAAGTGGCATGTCCGTGTAGAGCGAATATCAGCAAAAAATAGTCCAGTTCAAGGACTTAGGTTAAAGGTTGATCTTGGTCATATCACCGTCGCTGGCCAGAAACAGAAAGACATCGTTCTATGGGAAGACACTAGTCCAGATGTTGTTGACATGGAGATTTCATGTGCATTGGAAACTGTTTTTAAGGCTTGGAATGTGTGGCGAGTTGACGGGATTATGCAGGCTTGGATTGGTAATTCTGGAATGATTGTTGAGAACGATATAGATAGAATTAAATTGCTCTGCAGCGATGGAACATCAGCCCCAGAATTCGATAATTTAATTGTGACGATTGCAATGAATTAGCGCTTAATTTTATATCTTTGTTAGGGTTGCAAGGAGAAACTCATGACCGGTGATATTAATTATTCCATTTTTGGAAACTGGATCATATTCGTAAGCAAGGATGGTAGTTGTGACGGAGGAAGGCGCCCAGCATAGTCTTACGTGTGCATCAGTTCGTGCACGCGCCTTCATGCTAGAACATGACCAGCGCTTCTATACAAGCTGTTGTCCCTCGACCGCGCGTGGGCACTGGGTTGTCGGAGAGCGACCGCAACGCAGTGCTTGCAACTGCCGGTTGTAAACGGTCGGCCATCCCCGCAGTGGCGGTTGCATTGCCTCCTGAGCCGCCTCCAGCCTCCGTCGGCCACCCCTACCACCTGCAGCAGACCATCAAGGTCAAACTGGAATTAGGTGGGCAGTTTCAAGTCCCAAGTGCAACACCCGCGTCAGCGCGAATCCAAAGGGAAGTGTGAAATGAAAAATTTGAAGCTCATGGCTGACTATCAATGCCATCCTCTATGGGACATGTCGCCTGGTATGTACGGTGATATTGATCCAAACACTTTGCCAATCTCTACAGAACTTCGGCAGAAAATAGCGGATTGGGCTCGGTTCTTCGATGAAGCTATCGATATAGAGGATCCAGTGAATTCCGGATTCAATAGTGATGAAATAAAGGCGGAATTCAAAGTGCAAGGTATTAAACTTGCAAAACAATTACAACAGGAGCTCGGGTCTGAATTCGTTGTTTCTTTCACGGTATGAATCGTTAATCTACGCTGGTTCAGAATGGGTTTTTTATCTCAATAAGATACGAATTATGGGTAGAAGTGGATTCTATTATGCTGATGCAGCCGCCCTCACGGTGAAGAGAGAATAATGCTCTCTTCACCGTGCCGAAAGATAATATTCGAAATATCATCGTATTTGATGTCAGGCAGAATCAAATGAAACTCATCGGAAGTGTGACGGAGAATAAAATTAGAGGAGATTTGATTGCGGGCCGAAATTCAATTTTTATTGAAGGATGGTGTCCGCTTTTGTTGGGAGCTATACGGGACATTTTTCCGTCTATAGAAAATGCGGTGGTTCTTAATTCTATACCTGATCAAGGCGAAGATATTTATGAATTACTTGTGTCGGAAGATATGGTGGTAACGCTAGAAATTCCCAAGGATGGATCACCATATTCATATGAAACTAGTTCGCGACAAGAATATTCGAGTCGCCACAAGTCGAGGATGAGTCAGATTAAGATGGCCGTAGCCATAGATTTGATAAGGAATCCGTAACCCGTCGGTTCTTCGCAGCGGGAAGCGAGTGGGAGTCGTTGGTCGGCTGCTAGCGGCGAGGTAGTTGAGTTATTTTTGTACAGAAATTCCGATGGAGTTGTTGGGCATTGTGTTTTGGTTTTCGATGAGGCTGATAGCGGAATTCGGCTCTAGTGCGAAGAGTTCTGTTTAAAGGGGTCGCCGATTCGGTGGTGAGCGTAATTTATTTCAATGCGTTGCCACTACCTTGGGAGAGATCGATAATGAGATCAATTAATAATTGCTGGGGCGATATTGATACATTTAATTGTCAGTATGGTGCTCGCATTTTCGATGGTTCCGCGCTGAAGATTTATGTTAGCCATTGGCTGGCTGTTAGATCTGAGATGGTCCATTTATTTTCGCGCAGAAATGTCGATGGATTTGTTGGGCACTGTGTTCTGGTTTTCGATGAGGTGAGAACTTTCACCTTTGAAGTGAGGCAGATTTCTGAAAAAGATGGTGAGACGGTCTGGCTTGATCCTGTCGTTTATGGTTATAAAGGGGAGGGTAAAGATCGTTTCGAGAAGTTCTTGTTTGAAGGAAGTCTAAAAGGATTTAAATCATCCGTTAGAGTGGATGTAGAGGCAAGGAGGTTTCGCCTTGAGATACTAGAAAGAGATGAGCCGGCTCGGGAGGGGTGAGGGAAATTTCGTTTTTGTATTATAAGAATGAAGGGGTGAACGGTCGATCGTACGCGTATGGAGAGGTTGCGCCGAATGTGATGGATTGACTCTCATGTTCAATTTATTGGAAATACGTGCCGAAGTCCAACTGAGATCCGAAACTGCTTCGAGAGTTGGATTCTCCCGGGTGGGCGTAAATATACCAGGGCGGCGCACAGCGAGTCATCGGGAATTCGTTGATGTACACATTCCTACTAATCATCGATTCCTCAAGTCGGCCTGATTGTGTCGGCGACTTAATAAAGAATATTGGTCTGATGCGACGAGAATATGGTGAGCGATATATCGTCGAGGAGCCGGGTGGTATGCGGGATGGTTGGATCGCTATTCAACCTGTTGATATCGAGATGGGCTGCTATAGCAAAGACGAAATTGACCGGTTGAAGGAGCGAGTTTCAGATCCTTGATTTATTTTGGTTGAGGGGCGTGACGGTGGAATGGAATTTTCTACCAAATTCGTTCTGGGTCTAAGTGATCCTGAAACTGTGCTGCTGGATAATGACCATGGGATCATCGAGGATGCAAAGAAGATTAAAGAACGGATTTTATCCGGTTTGGAATGGCTGAATGCATCGAGCTGATGTGAGTTATGCAATTCAACGGCCAGTGCGTGCTGCTATCGAAACGGGAAATTCTCGGATCTAAGACTAGGTTCTCGAATGATAGCTTCCGCGATGATCTGCTTATGGTTCGGAGGAAGTACTTGAACCAGTAGCGTAGCCGAGGGGGTGGTGTGGTTTTGAGGAAGGATTGATATTTCCCATGTTCGAAGATGAGCGCCTGCAGGAAATTGCCGATCTTACAGAAGGGATGGCGCTCGATGCCGTATGGTTATGCGTGCAGCAGGATTATGGGGATTTCGACGTCGCAAGAGAAGCATTCTTGTGGCTATTGGAAAGGTTTTTAGAAAACGGAATAATTAAGATGGGAAAGAGGGAGCTGGTTTCGGAGGATGACGAAAAGAAAATAATTAGGAGATTTCTGGAGTCTTTCCCTACGAGTGAGGCAGAATTGGAAAATAATACCGGACTTGCGATATGGTTCTTCTCAGAAGATTGCCCAGGAGGAGCCATCTGGATAGATGACGTAGGTAACGAAATCTGGACGTAGACGAGGTATGTACCGTTCGTCGCACGCAATTTCGAGATGCCGGCGCGTTGGTCATTGCGTATGCCGATCGAAATCGGACTTTGGAACATAGAGCCACATTAACTTTAACTTTCTATAAAAAATCATGAAGCATCTATTTTTAATCGGCTTTTGCCTTTCCACCACCACCGCCTTCGCAGCCAGCCCAGTCCTCCTGGAAACCCCAGTTACCTACGCCCCCGGTGCCAGCGTAGTCGACCAGGTCAAGTCCGAGTGCCAGATCGAGAACATGCTGACCACCCGCGTCGGCGATGTGCTGCGCAAGCGGAACAAGACCGGCGACGGCACGGTAGCCTCCACGGGCGATGCCAACGGTGCACAGGTGCTCCGGCTGCAGATCACCCACATCCTGGGTGTTGGCGGCGGTGCCTGGACTGGCCCTAAAGCTATCACTGTGACTGCCGATCTACTTGAAGGCGGCAAGGTGATCCGCAATACCAAGATCAACCGGTGGTCGGTGGGGGGGATGTGGGGTGGCTTCAAGGGGACGTGCTCCATCCTTGACCGTACTGCCGTTGCCATCGGGAAGGATCTGGGGCGTTGGGTTGCCGATCCGTCCTATGTGATCAAGGAGGAGGCGCCGCCTAAGGAGGCTGCCGAGGCGGCGGCGGAAGCCGCGCCGGCTTCTGCGGTTGCTCCGGCTAGCGTGGAGTAGCGCTCCGCGGTTGTTGTCTTGTCGGGCTGGGGTCGCGGGCGTTGTGCGTAACGCAGAGTGCGCGCCCCCTTGGCCGGACGTCGTATCCGGGGGTGCATTTCCCGGGGTTGTCAGCAAGCCAATATAAAGAAGTCGCCATATGGGTCAATTCTCTCGTCTCGCCATGCTCGCACTGCCGGCCCTGCTGGCCGGCTGCACATCGGTTTCCACGCTCGCGCCGCCGCTCGGCCCCGACGATCCGTCTGCCGAGCTTTACGGAACCGGCGGCTTCAGCATGACCATTCCGCAAGTGAACCAGAAGGGCTGTTACCAGGGCGATGCCATCCTGAACACGCAGTCCGCTGCACCAAGCATCCGCGTGCGTGCCGCGCGTCCGCTGGTGATTGCGATTGACGGTGCATCAGGCATTCATCGCTGCCGCGATATGGTCCGGTTCAAGCCGGAGGCGGGTCACAAGTACGTCGCGCATGGCAGGCCGGGGCCGGATGAGGAGTCGGCGAAGGTTTCCATCTGGAAGCAGGCGGTGAGCGCGAACAAGCCTTACTGCCATATCGCGGTGTTCGATGAGACGGACGAGACGGATGTCAAGCCGGTGCAGATCAAGCGGGTCGAGCCGCGCCAGTGGGGTTTTACCTGCATCGGTTTCGATTAATGGCGTGAGCGGTTAGCCGCGCGCGGGTGCCAAACATGTCGTGACGCCTGGTCACGCAAATACAAGCTTTCATGCAGATCAGAAGACGAATGATTGCCGCCATGCTTTCGGTGGCGGGTGGTGCGGGTTACACCAGCACGTCATTGCGTGCCCAGGTGCCTCCCGCCAATCCGGGTCAGGCCGCCATCCTCTCCGGCGCCGAACAGGAGCAGCGCGTGCGCCAGCAGCAGGAAGCCCGCGAACGCGCCCAGGCGGTCCAGGCGCCGGGCGTGCGGGCAGCGCAGCCGTCGGCGGAGGGGTTTCCCGCGTTGCCGGTTGAGCAGCCGTGCTTTCGCATCGAGCGCTTTGCGCTTGAAGTCCCGGCGGAGCTGCCGCCCGCGCTGCATGCGCGCGGCGCGTCTGCCTTGCCGCAGGATCCGTTCGCCTTTGCCCGTGCGTGGCTGGATCACTACCAGGGGGCTTGCATCGGCAAGCAGGGCGTGGACATGCTGGCCAAGGGCGTGTCGCACGTCATCCTTGGCCAGGGCTATGTGACCACGCGCGTGTTGCTGCCCGAGCAGGACCTGAGCACCGGCACGCTGCGCATGGCGTTGATCCCCGGCGTGATCGGGCAATTGCGCTTCGCCGAGCCGGATCTCCGGGGCACGTGGAAGAGCGCGTTTCCCGCGCGCCCCGGCGATCTGCTGAACCTGCGGGACCTGGAGCAAGGCCTGGAGCAGATGAAGCGCGTGACCAGCCAGGATGTGGACATGCAGGTTGTGCCCACCAGCGTGCCGGGCCAGAGCGACGTGGTGATCGCGGTCAAGCGGACCAAGCCGTGGACGGTGGTGGCGTCGATGGACAACTCGGGCACGCGCTCCACTGGCAAGCTGCAGGGCAACCTGAGCGTGGGCATTGACAACCCGCTGGGCCTGAACGACCTGTTCAACGTGGGCTACAGCCAGGACTTGGCCTTTGGCGACCGGCGCCACGGCACGCATGGCTGGAACGGCTTCTACTCGGTGCCGTGGGGTTACTGGACGGGCACGGTGTCGGCGTATTCCAGCACCTATTACCAGCAGATTGCCGGCGTCAACCAGACCTTTGTCTCCAGCGGCAATTCACAGACGGTGGATTTCAAGCTGCAGCGGGTGCTCAGCCGCAGCCAGAACGATGTGCTTGGCCTGCAGTTCCGGCTGTCCAAGCGCTTTGGCAAGAGCTTTATCGAGGATACGGAGATCGAGCAGCAGCGGCGCAACAACACGGTGGTGGAGGTGGGTATCACCGATCGCCACTACTTCGGCGCCGCCCAGTTCGACGGCAGCCTGGCCTACCGCCAGGGCGTGGCCGGCCTTGGCGCGCAGCCCGATACGCTGGCCCAGCTGGGCGGCCCCACCTGGCGTTACCGCATGGCCGTGCTGGATGCGAACCTGTCGGTGCCGTTCAAGCTGGCGGAGCAATCGCTGCGCTATGTCACCACGATCCGCGGGCAGTTCACCAATGACCGGCTGTTCTATATCGACGCGCTGACCATCGGCAGCCGGTACACGGTGCGCGGCTTCGATGGCGAAAGCCTGCTGGCGGGGGAGCGCGGTTTCTACTGGCGCAATGAGCTACAGGCGCCGCTGGGCGGGAGCGGGCAGGCGCTGTACGCGGGGCTGGATTATGGTCGCGTGTTTGGGCCGTCAACCGAGGGGCTGGTGGGTACCCAGCTGGCGGGCGCGGTGATCGGGCTGAGAGGCGGGCTGGGGTCGAAGCTAGGGGCGGTGTCGTATGACTTGTTTTTGGGCATGCCGGTTTATAAACCGGCGGCGTTTCATACGGCGGGTGTGACGGCGGGGTTGCAGCTCGTTTATCAGTACTAAAAATGACGCGCGCGACTTCTTCCCCCCTCCGACAATCACTGCCGGTTCGATGCCACCTCGCCCTTGTTGAGGGCGGCGTGAGAGCGGCGGCGCGGTTCCAGCCCCAGCGCCTGCAACTGACGTTGTCTTGAACACCGTCCTTATCCCATAACAACTGACAAGAAGAATCAAGAGTGGAAACGATCTATCCAGTGGGTCCAACAGCAGTGCCAGCCGGCTTCACGCGTCCCGGCGCATCCTACAGACGTAGAGCTTGGTTTGCGGTCGCCGGGCTGCTGACGTTCCTTGCGCTGTATCTTGCGCTGACAGCCTGTTTTGCGATGACGGGAGTCACCCGCCTGCTCGCGATTGGCACACGCTCAAGCCCGCTTGAATTAATTGTCGGGGCATGCAGTCTGTTTCTAGCGGTTTTTCTGGTCAAGGCGCTCTTCTTCATCAAGAAGGGAGAGTACGCAGGCGGTATTGAACTCAAGCGGGCGGAGCAGCCCCGCCTGTTTGCCTTTCTGGACCGGGTTGCGGACGAGGCTGGGGCGCCGCGTCCGCACAAGATCTACGTGAGTGGGCGGGTCAATGCCTCGGTGTTCTACGACCTTTCGCCGCTCAACCTGATCTTCCCCTCGCGCAAGAACCTTGAGATCGGCCTGGGCTTGGTCAATATGCTCAACCTAAGCGAGTTCAAGGCCGTTTGCGCTCACGAATTTGGACATTTCGCGCAGCGATCCATGGCCCTCGGACGATGGGTATATACCGCCCAGCAGATTGCGGCGCATATCGTCAGCAAGCGTGATGCCCTGGATCGCTTCCTGGGTCACCTTTCACGTATCGACTACCGGGTGGCCTGGATCGGCTGGGCGCTCAGCCTCATTATCTGGGCACTTCGCGCGGTGGTAGATAGCGCGTTTCGGCTGGTGATCATCGTGCAGCGAGCCCTGTCACGCGAAATGGAAATGCAGGCCGACCGGGTCGCCGTGTCGCTGACCGGCAGCGACGCGCTGGTGCATGCGCTGCATCGGCTGCAGATTGCCGACGATGCGTGGGACCGGACCCTGCTTTTTCTGCGTGGCGAGACTGGGGGGCAGCGCCCCCCGCGTGATGCATTTGTTGTGCAAGATGCCATTGCCGCCCGGCTTGGTCGGATCTACAACGACCAAGCCTATGGCCGGCGGCCACAGGTACCTGCAGCGGAGGCGGCGGCATTTCGAGTCTTCAAGGGCGAAATGGCGCAACCGCCCCAGATGTGGGCGACCCATCCCATGAACCATGAGCGCGAAGAGAACGCCAAACGTACGTATTTGTGCGCGCCCGAGGATGAACGCAGCGCGTGGCTCGTTTTCGACGATGCGCCGGCACTGCGCGAGAGCATTACCCGGCAACTGGTTGGCGATACGGATTGCCCCCCTGCCGAGTCGGATGTCACCCTGCAGCGGCTCGACGAGCAGTTTGCGCGTGAACGGCTGAAGCCGTGCTACCGCGGCATCTACCTCGCCTTCTCAGCGACGCGCCATGTGACGCGCGCCGATGATCTGTATGAGTTGACGTCGTTCTCGGAGCCATTGACGCTGGAAGCACTCTATCCGGCATCCATCGGCAACAATCTCGAACAGTGGCGCTCTCTGGAGCGAGAACTCGCCTTGCTGCGCTCGCTGCGCGATGGCGTCTACGTCGCGGCGGATGGCGTCATCCGTCATCGTGGTGGCGTTCTGAAACGCAATGACTTGCCTGCTGCAATTACGGCGGTCGACGAAGAATGCAGGACTGTCCGCACCCGCCTGGAATCGACGCTGAAGCGGGTGCGCAGCTTCCATCTGGCCGTAGCGAAACAACGCTCACCGGAATGGCATGCGTATCTGAGAGGCCTGGTGCATGTCCTCCATTATGCAAACCATGCCGAAGCGAATCTGCGGGATGCACGGGCCGCGCTGGCGCTGGCATGGCAGCGCGCAACGGCGGCGGGCTCGATCAATGAGCGCGGCGTCAAGATCGTTCTTGCCGCCGCCGAAGACGTACAGCGCGCGCTGCATCAGATCTTTCGTGAAGCACCGGACTTGCGGCCCGGGGAACAGGTGCTCGCGGACCTGAACGGTGAGAGCTGGGCGGCGATGTTGGGTGAGTTGGGGCTCGGCGTACCGGTCCGGGAGAACATCAATGACTGGCTGCGCGTCGTGGACGGTTGGGTCAACCATGCAGCCGCATGTCTGTCGGCGCTGGGTGGCGCCGCACTGGACGAGCTTCTACGCACGGAAACCATGATTGCCGCGGCTGTGGCGGGGGATCCATTGGCCGCGCCACCCGTTTCGGTTCCGTCACCTCCGCCAGCCTACGACACATTGGCATTGGGGAATGAGCGCGCTTTGCGGGCGAACAAGCCCGACCTCTGGGAGCGCTTCCAGTCCGCAACAGGATTCCTTCCGGGATTGGCCCGTTCCTGTGTCGCCGTTGGCATCATCGGGACCGTGCTTGCCATCGGTTGGTCCATGGGGAAAGTAAGTGTTGTTGTCTACAACGGCCTGGCACAATCGGTCGTCACCACCGTGAATGGTCAGCGCGTCGAGCTGACGCCGGGTTCCCATGCCGAAGTTGAGGTTCACGGCGGCATCGACGTGCAGGTGGTGACACGGACGCTTGACGGCCAGCCGATCGAGTCGTTCAGCGCCGCAGTTCGCCGGAAGGCTACCCACATGGTCTATACGGTCGCGAGCGCCGCGCCTCTGCGGGAATGGACGGCGACCTACGGCAGCGCCAACGCGGACGCTGCGCGCTTGCTGAGCCCGCAGCGCTGGCAGGCTGCGTCGGCTGACGTCGTCTTTGCCCGGCCGCCGGAGAGGATCAACGCCAGGGGCGGCGGGGTCCGCACGGTCGTGGATGCGGCCGACGATACGCCGCCCGATGTTCTCGTCAGTCAACTAGAGGATAAAGCCGGCGCGACAGCGATGATCCTGGCGCATGTCCGCTTCGATGCGCCGGATTCTCCCTACCTGGCGAACTGGCTGGCGCTGGCGAGTGAGGAGCCGGGCTTCGAGCAGGCGTTCTCCGAGCGGCGCGTGCGTTTCCCGGTCGACATCATTGCGATGCGCACCGAGCAGGATCTGGCTAAGGGCGCGCCGCGCGCCGCGCTCTGCGCACGCCATCGCGCGCTGGCTGAGGCCACGCCAATACAGCCGGCGCTTGCGTACCTGGCGACCCGATGCATGCCCGATGGGCCGGAGAAGGAGGCCGCCTTCGAGGCCGGGGCTCGCCGCTGGCCTGATTCCGCGTGGTATGCCAACGCCGTGGGATGGCAGGCAAGCGAACATGGGCGCTACCGCGAAGCGCTTGAGCGCTTTGACCTCGCTATGTCAAAAAATCCGGCGCTGCGCCAGATGATGGCGGGCGAGGCGCTGCGGTTGACTCGCCTTCTCGACCCGGCGGCCGCCAGGTCCAGGCAGGAAGCGGCGTCGGGAACCACGCCGACGCTACGGAGCCTGCTGGCGTTTGAGCCCGGCCCCCTGACTGTGGAAGGCCCGATGCGACCGATCGCATTGCTGGCGAACGGTCGGCTCGACGAAGCCGTGGCCGCTGCGGACGGTACGCCGGTGTATGGCCATGTGCTGCGCCTGGCTGCCGCCTCGCGCGGCGCATCGCCGGAACTGCGTGCCCGCGCGCGGACATTGTCCGCCGACGATGGCATCGACGGGCAGACGGTATGGCTGGCCGTAGCCACGGGGGCCGACACAGGGATGCCTGCAGTCAGGCGGGTGCTGGATTCGATCGTCGCGCAGTACGACAAGCCGGGCATTGTCGCGCAGATGGAACGCTTCTTCGCGCTGGTCCGCCGTGGCGATCCCGCGGCTGCCGAGCGCGTGCTCGATGGCTTACCGCTGCAACTGCGCGCCCAGGCGCTAGTGGCTGGGATTCATCTGCTTGGCGATCGCGCGCCGGCCGATTGGCGTACATTTGCGCAGCGTGTGCTCTTCGCCGCTGAACGGCCATACATGGAGCAGCCGTGACAGATCAGAGCGGTGTTGTCTCTACTCGGCGAACTGCAAGGCAACGAGGATTGCCGGGCAAGAGAAATGGGACTATCTGGTTTGCATCGCCTTTGTGGGGCAGCTATGCGAGCCGGATGAACGAACTCGCGAGGATCTGGCAGCGCTCGAATTGAGCCCGGATTGACTTGGGCTTTGCGTAGAGAGTAGCTCGAGCGGATGGCCGTCGTTGGTGGCAGATTCAACCCGTCGATGCAACAGCTTGATAGAATCGTTCAGCCGGTGTATCGAAGTTTAGTGTCTTGCACGGGCGTTCATTCAGTCGCCTTGCTATCGCCTTCGCTTCGTCCGCGCAAAGGCCGAGTTGCTCCTCCTCATCAATCTGTGACGTCGAGATGGCGAGATTGGGCTTGCATCCATCTCAAAGGACTCCATGCTTGTCGGATCGGCATCTAACCCAACAATGGGCGCGGACAGGGATCAGGTCGGTACGCTAGTGTGCATTTGCATGGGTTTCTTGTGCAAGCCCAGGGAGGAAGGTGTCGATGGGACAGTGCAAGGGCCTGCCGTGCCAGGCACGAGGCGATCGCACCGGGCCGCGTCACTTTGCTGGATGCTTGGCTGAGGTATTTGCGTTCGCCTCAAGCGCACCGAGCCGAAGGCTCATCACTTGCGCATGCAGCTTGATGGCCTTGACTATCGATTGAACGTCTTCATTCTCGCTCTTGGATGCGATATCGTCGAACTCTGCCCACAGCTTCTTCTCAGCATCTGTCGTCATGGCTACTCCTGATGGCAATGGCAAACACCAGCGTTGGCAGAATCGGCGATGCAACTTCTCTGCCGGCTGATGGGCCGGGGGGCCGAGAAGGTATCTTACGAGCCGCTGTAGCGGGAGTCTGTGCGATGCCGTACGCTGGGGAGGGGGCGCCGCATAAGGCTTCATTGAAAAAACCAAGACTCTCCTGAAATCTGGAGGGAAGACGGGTCTCAGGTCACCACCGTCATCTTCTGGCTATGATCAATGTGCCCTGAGGCGAAGGATATCGGGACGGTCATGCGAGTGCGGTGTCAAATCCAAGGCGTCTGTACAACCTTTCAGCACCGGTTGGGTTATCACACTCGACTTTCAAGCACACGCGTTTCACCCCTCGTTCTCTAAACGTCACCAGCAGGTGGCGTAGCAGGGCTTCCCCAAGTCCTTGCTGACGCCGATCGATATCAACGACGAGGTCTTTGATGAAACCGCTGCTCCAGCACTGGGCGAACGCAACCATTCGCCCACAGTTATCTAGCACTGGAAAGACTAGAGCAGGATCGTATTCTGCATCGGCGAGAAGCGTGTCCAGCCACGGTCGAAATTCTGAAATTTGACCGCCACCCATGGCGTAGGAGGATTGCATCAAATCATGGGCATCTTCAGCCAATGACAGTGTGAATTCGACCAAACGCGCATTTCCTGGCCAATCAGGCTGGTACGCGCCCTCATCTTCAGTCTGTCTGCAGAGGTGGAGATATGGCTTCGCACTCATCTAGAACTTCCTTGTTGTCGGAAGGGTAATTTCACGCATTCGGTTTGCCATAGACCGTCAATTCTGAAGCGAAATCGGCTCGGTTAACGGGTAGTTCCCAAAACAGATTATCACAACACACCGGTCTTCATGATACGTTCCGTTTGGTGGCCGTTCTGGGAGCTACCCGTTAACCGAGCCTTGGTGACAGATGGAAGGCGTGGTGCCGTGGTCGCGCCTGATTGCGGCGGTCGAGCCGTACTACCCCAACGGCAAACGTGGGCGGCCGCCGATCGGACTGGAGCGAATGCTGCGCATTTACTTCCTTTAGCAGTGGTATGGTCTATCGGACGAGGCGCTGGAAGACGCTCTGTACGACAGCATGGCGATGCGCGCGTTCGCCGGGATCAACCTAGCAGTCGAAGCGGTGCCGGACGCGACTACGCTGTTGAAGCTTCGCCGCATGCTCGTCGCGCTTGAACTGACGCGAAGGCTGTTCGACGAGATCGGCATTTCCCAAGGAATCCATCGAAGGAGCCACATGATCGCAACAAAAGCGTGCCCGATTGTTTTGCGCAGTCGTCACGGTATCGTACATATCCTCGCATTCAAGCATCCTGCCGCAGGCTACCAGTTGGTAAAGGGCACCATTGAGCAGGGTGAGTCTTCGCCGGAGGCGGCAATTCGTGAGCTCTGTGAAGAGTCAGGTATTTGCGACGCTCACGTGGTCTCCGATCTTGGTCTTTGGAGCGCTTCCTATCAGGAACAGATCTGGTCTTTCCAGCTGTGCGAGTCGGGGGCGGAATTGCCTGACGAGTGGACCTTCGAGACTAGCGACGACGGCGGCCACACGTTTGCATTTTATTGGCACCCGCTGCAGCGGGACTTGCCCGAACAATGCCACCCGCTCTTTCAATCGGCTTTACGCGAGGTTCGTGCGCGAATCGGAGCGCTAACTAGGTCAGCTTGAGCGGTCCGCCGAAACAACCCCGTACTCGCGCCGAAGGAGCCTGAAAGGCGCTGAAGGAATGCACTGGCTGTGGACAGATTACGCCGAGCTTTGCGATTCGCGACTCGACCAAATTTCCATGCCAAAGTTGGCCATGTTGATTGAGGACGGTAGCCGAACTGCATGGCTCTACCCGGGAACGGCCGTTCGGCGAGGGGATGGGGGAGTGCATGCGGGCCGCTCGTGCAGTAGGCCTATGTAATAGGCCACCCACAAGAGCAGGGCCACTACGATCGCAAGGACGGCGCCGCGCCATACCGTGCGCGCACTTGGAAGATCGCTCCCGCCAGAAGCCAGAGTCACGACCAGGAAGATGAGAATGCCGACGACCTTCAAACCTTTGACAAGTACGCTGCATACTGTGTCAGCCATTCCACGCCAACTGGTGGCCCGATAGGGGCGCACTACCGGACGCCGAAATTCCGGTCGCTTGTCGAACATCACGGGTTGAGACTCTGCTTTGGTTGCCAGGCTGCATCTTACCAATTCCGGATAAGGCAGCTCCGATGGCGGCAGGCTTCATCGCTTTGCCCAGGACTGGCGTAGTTGGTAGAGATCCGGTCTTGGCCCACCCGCCTTGCGCTTCCAAGTGCTGCCAATTTCGATCAGCCGCCACATGAGCGGTCGAAGTCCGGGCCGGCAGAATGGCACCTGCGCCATTATCACTTCGCTGAACTCGGACGCGATCCCATCAAGGCATCAATAAAGGGAGCCTTCTTCGCAAGGTACTCGGCGATGCCGCCGCGGTTGCTGGCTTCGAGCTCAAATTTCAAATCCTGATACTGCTGTCGAATGGCGGGATCGTTCCTAAGAAGATCGCGAAATCGGAGCATTCTCTCAATCTGCCAGTGGCCACTGACACATACACGTACCTTGTGCGTTCGCACCCCATCTATATCGCGACGATAGAAATGGTGCCCGGCTGACAGATCGCTTCCCCGAACGTAACCCAGTGCGCTCATGAAACTGTCTCGGGCTGGCTCGTTGCGATGTTCTGAGACCTCAATCAAGAGGTCGATCTCTGGCTTGGCCGCGAGTCCTGGAACAGCGGTGCTTCCGACGTGATAAATACCGACAAGTTCCGTGCCAAGGCCCTTCGCGATGCGTGCTTTCTCAGCGGCGAAAAGAGCCGGCCATCTGCTGTCATAGTGGGAGATTTTGCTGGTGAGCTTCATTGTGTTTCCTCTTGTTTCCCCTTGTTTCCTTTGTGCGCCATCGGCCAAGAGCTGCTAGTCCCAACGCAACCGCTCATATCGCATCCTTTCGCCCCGCCCCAAACGCCTCCTCACAACAAACCAGCCAGGCGCGTGCCGCTCGCGACAAATACCCCTCCCGCCAGACCAGCCCCAGTTCCCACACCAGCTCAGGTGCAACCAGGGGCCGGATCGCTACCCGCTCGGGGTCTAGCTGCCCGGCAATTGGCGCAGGCAGGATGGCGACGCCCACATCGGCCGCGACCAGTTCGCCGATAAAGTCCCAATGCCGGCTCTGCCCGGCAATCTGCGGTGTAAAGCCGGCGGCTTCGCAGGCGTCCAGGATGACGCGATACAGCACGAAGTCGTCCTCGTACATGACGAAGGGCAGGGTGGCGAGGTCGGTTAGCCGGACCGCGCCGGCACGGCGTGGTGCGCGCTCGGCGGGAAATACGGCGACCAGTGCCTGGCGGGTCACGGTGAGGCTGGCCAGGCCGGCTACGGCGGCGGGCAGCACCGTGACGCCGAGGTCGAGCTGGCCCGTGGCTACGCCTTCTTCCAGTGCGCGGCCGCCTTGCTCGCTTAGCCGCAGCTTTACGCCGGGGTACTGGCGGCGATAGGCGCCGATCACCGGGGCGAGGTAGCGGCCGGCCATGGGCGGGATGCCTACCTTGAGCTCGCCGCGCGCCATGCCGTCTACCTCGGCGACTTCCTGGCGCAGGCGTGCCACTTCGGCCAGCACGGCCTGGCTGCGGGCGAAAACGACCTCGCCGGCGTCGGTGAGCTGCACCGTGCGGCCTTCGCGCAGCAGCAGCGGGCCGCCGAGTTCGTCTTCCAGGCTCTTGACCATCTTGCTGATGGTCGGCTGGGTCACATGCAGGGTTTCGGCGGCGCGGGTGAAGCCGTTCTGGCGGACGACTTCCACGAAATAGCGCAGGGCGCGGATATCCATGGGGCTCCTCGGATGTGGCGTGCGCGGGTGATCACGGCTTGCCATTCCAATATGGCATCGAATCAATAATTTATATTCATTTTATATATCGAAGTGCGCTTCGTACACTAGCGTCACTGCCACGTCTTGCGTGGCGCCATAGCTTGAATGTTCCGATGCCACGCGCTGTGACTGTCACTTCATCCACTTCATCCACCTCTACCTCCGCCTCCGCGACCTTGCCGCAGCCGCCCGGTGCCCGCCTGCGCACTGGCGCCATCGCGCTGGGCCAGGTGGTGGCGCTGTCGGCCCTGTGGCTGCTGGCGGACTGGTTGCGCGGGCGGCTGGGGTTGCCATTGCCGGCTGGTTTGCTTGGGCTCCTGGCCTTGGCCGCGCTGCTGTTCAGCGGGGCGGTGCGCGGTGGCTGGGTGCGTCGCGGGGCAAACTGGCTGCTGGGCGAGATGTTGCTGTTCTTCATCCCGGCGGTGCTGGCCGTGGTGCAGTACCCCGAACTGGTCCGGCATCAGGGCTGGCGGATCTGCGCGGTGATTGCCTTGAGCACGCTCGCGGTGATGGTGGTGACGGCGCTGGTGGTGGAGCAGGTGGTCCGTCTCGAACTCAGGCTGGCGCGCCGCGCGCGCCGTGCCACGCACAACCGGCAGCAGCACCATGCATGACTCCGTGCTGGCGGCGCTGAGCCTGGTGGCAACCGTTGCCTTCTATTACATCAACAAGCGCCTCTATGCGCGCCGTGCGCGGCTGTGGCTGATGCCGCTGCTGGCTACGCCGGTGGTGCTGATCGCGCTGGTGCTGGCCGCGCATGTGCCGTATCGCGACTATATCGCCGACACGCGCTGGCTGATGTGGCTGCTTGGCCCGGCCACCATCGCCTTCGCATTGCCGATCTACGATCACCGTGCGCTGGTGCGCCAGCATTGGCTATCGATTTCGGTTGGCGTGCTGGCTGCGGTGGTGACGTCGGTGCTCAGCTCTGTCTGGCTGGCGCGCGGCTTTGGCTTGCCAGTGATGTTGCAAAAGGGGCTGGCGGTGCGCTCGGTGACCACGCCGTTCGCCGTGGATGCGGTGCGCGCGCTCGGCGGGCCGCCCGATCTTGCCGCGATCTTTGTGGTCATGACCGGGCTGACGGGCATGGCGATTGGCGAGACCGTGCTGGCCTGCCTGCCCTCGGTGCGCAGCCGGCTGGCGCAAGGCGCAATCTTCGGCGCCGCAGCGCATGGTGCCGGCACGGCCAAGGCGAGGCAGCTGGGCGAAGTGCAGGGTGTAGTGGCATCGCTGGTGATGATGATCGCGGGGCTGGCCAGCGTGCTGGCCGCTCCGCTGATCCGCAGCGTGTTTTTCTGAGCGGGCTTGCGTAGTACTGCGCAATGGCTGCGGGCGATTGGGCGCAGACGCTGAGTAGTACTGCGTAGCCTATGGCCTTGCGACCGCTCCGGGCGCAGGGTCTTTTGCGCGCCCGCCAACGCGCCGCGCGAAATTGGCGCAAAATGCGGCACTTGCGCGATCGTGCCGGCGCGCGGACATGCGCCGCTCATCCGCACGTGGCTTGCCGTTCTTCCCGCCACGGCGCGCGCGCCGTCCCTCTGCGCCGATTGTGCGCACCGCACGCGCAAGCTTCACCGATCTCTCTCTCGTTTTTCAATAACAACATCATGCGATTACCGCTTCTCGCGCTGGCTGCCGCGGCCTTTGGCATTGGCACCACCGAATTCGTCATCATGGGGCTGTTGCCCGACGTTGCCGCCGACCTTGGCGTTTCCGCGCCGGCTGCCGGCATGCTGGTCTCTGGCTATGCCATCGGCGTGGCCGTGGGCGCGCCCATCCTGGCCATCCTGACCAACAAGTGGCCGCGCAAGACCGCGCTGGTGGGGCTGATGGGCTTGTTCATCCTCGGCAACGCGCTGTGCGCGCTGGCGCCCAACTATGCATTGCTGATGGCCGCGCGCGTGGTCACGGCGTTCTGCCACGCGGCGTTCTTCGGCATTGGCGCGGTGGTGGCCGCGGAGCTGGTCCCGCGTGAGAAGCGCGCGCAGGCGGTGGCATTGATGTTTACCGGGTTGACGGTAGCCAACGTGCTGGGCGTGCCGTTTGGCACTGCATTTGGGCATGCGTTGGGCTGGCGCTCCACGTTCTGGGCCGTCACCGTGATCGGCGTGGCCGCTGCGGCTGCGTTGGTGGCCTGGTTGCCCAAGGCCATCCCGATGCAGGCCGGCAGCATCCTGCGCGAGTTCCGCTCCATCGGCGCGGCGCAGGTGCAGCTGGCGCTGCTGATCAGCACGCTGGCATCGGTCAGCATGTTCACCGTGTTCACCTACATCGCCTACATCCTGCGTGACGTCACGGGCTTCACCGCGCAGCAGGAGAGCATGGTGCTGCTGTTGTTCGGGGCTGGCATCACCGTGGGCGGCCTGGCCGGCGGCAAGCTGGCCGACTGGAAGCTGATGCCCGCGCTGGCCAGCCTGCTGGCCGCGGTGGCGGTGGTGCAGCTGGTGTTCTCGTGGACCAGCCATTTTCCGGTGCCGACGCTCTTCACGCTGTTTGTGTGGGGCATGGTCAGCTTTGCCGTGGTGCCCGCCACGCAGGTGCGCGTGCTGGACAAGGCCAAGGGCGCGCCCAACCTGGCCTCCACGCTGAACCAGGGCGCGTTCAACCTGGGCAACGCCACCGGCGCGTGGCTGGGCGGGTTGATGATCAGCGCCGGCCTGCCGCTGACCCAGCTGCCGTGGCTGGGTGCGGCGGTGGCCGCGCTGGCGCTGCTGGCAGTGGGGGTGTCGGCGTCGCTGGACCGGGGTGGGCCGGTGCCAGCTTAGTACTAGCCGCGCCATGGCGCGCAGAGTTCCGGCGGGGCCCGTCGGGCTGTAGGATGTTGCCAGCAACGTTTCTTCGGGCCCGGCATGGACTACGCACACATCCTCCAACGCATCCACCGCGACATCGCGCCCTTGCTCACCCAGGGCCGCGTAGCGGACTACATCCCCGAGCTCGGCAAGGTACCCGCCACGCATTTCGGCATGGCGCTGGTGTTTGCCGATGGCCGCAGCCATTGCGTGGGCGACGCCGCGGTGCCGTTCTCCATCCAGAGCATCTCCAAGCTGTTTGCCTGCACGCTAGCGTTCCAGTTGCTGGGCGAGGATCTATGGCAGCGGGTCGGGCGCGAGCCTTCCGGCAATGCCTTCAACTCGCTGGTGCAACTGGAGTACGAGCAAGGCAAGCCGCGCAATCCGTTCATCAACGCGGGCGCGCTGGTGGTGACCGACGTGCTGTGCAGCCGTTTTGTCCAGGCGGAGACCGCCATGGTGCAGTTCCTGCGCCGGCTCAGCGGCAACCCGGCCATCGACTACGACCCGCGCGTGGCGCAGTCCGAGCGCGAGCATGCGGACCGCAATCGCGCCATGGCGTATTTCATGAAGGACTTTGGCCGCCTTGAGATGCCGGTGGACAAGGTCATCGACGCCTATTGCCGCCAATGCGCCATCACCATGAGCTGCGAGGACCTGGCGCGCGCGGCGCTGTTCCTGGCGCATGGCGGGGTGGTGCCGTGGAGCGGCGAGCGCGTGCTGGACACCAGCCCCACCAAGCGCCTGTCGGCCCTGATGCTGACCTGCGGCACCTATGACGCTGCGGGGGATTTTGTCTATCGGGTGGGCTTGCCGGCCAAGAGCGGCGTGGGCGGCGGCATTGTGGCGGTGCTGCCCGGCAGGTGGGCCGTGTGCGTCTGGTCGCCGGGGCTGGACCACAGCGGCAATTCGCTGGCCGGGGTGCAGGCCCTGGAGTGGCTGACCACGTTGAGTGGGCATTCAATTTTCTGAATAGAGAGGAAATGTGCGTCAAGCACCATAAATGCAATTATTCTTGCACTACGGACGCACGATGGCCGGAGTATTTGCCTTATTGCATCGCTCCTGAAAAGTGCTATTATTTTTGCATTCTCGGCCTGGATATGTAGAAATATTGCCACCATGGCGAAAAAAACCGCGCCACTCCTTCCCTCAACCCAGCGTTTGCTTGTCGAGTTCGGCGAACGTCTCAAGCTCGCTCGCCTGCGAAGAAAGCTCACGGCCAAGCAGGTGGCAGAGCGTGCCGGGATGTCTCAGATGACATTGCGATCGCTTGAGGCCGGTGGCTCGGGCGTAACGATCGGCGCTTATCTTTCGGTGATGCAGGTGTTGGGCGTCGAGAAAGACCTGGCCAAGATCGCGGAGACGGACGAGATCGGCAGAGGCCTGCAAGATTCCCGTTTGCTAGGACGCACGTCCAGCCAGCGCGCCGCTGCGCCGCGCCTGCCTCGCGACGAAACAGTCGCCCGTCCAGAGGACAGGTGGCCAGTTGAGACAGCAACCCCGCTTCCCGTCAATAGTGAGTCCTTGGCTGCCTTGATCTCCCCAAGGAGAAAGAAGCCAGCGGACGAGGAACACGAGTGATGAGCAAGATGATCGGGGTCTACGCTGACTGGGATGGCCTGGCATCCGCCAAGCGCCTTGGCTGGTTGCATGCCAGGAAGGCAAGGGCAGCAGAGCTGTTCGAGTTCGAGTACGATCCGGCGGCCTTGGCTGATCCCGCATTGGGGCGCTTGCAGATTGATCCCCGCATCGGGCTCTATTCTGGCCCACAGTTTCCAGGAGAACATCACGACAAGTTCGGGGTATTTGTCGACTCGTGTCCTGATAGATGGGGGCGCGTGTTGATGAGGCGGCGGCTGGAGCGCGATGTTCGCGACGGCATCTTCCCCAAGGGCACAAGGCTCTTTGAGTCCGACTACCTGCTCGGACAGCGATGGCCACCTCTGGATCGCAAAATTCCCGAGCACCCGTGATGAGCATGATGTTGGCGCATGGGAGATGGTCGTGAACGCCCTGGCTACAGCGTGCGAGTTGCGGGTAGCGAAAGGGATGGCGCAGCGCTTCGCAAGCGACCACCACTGCTTCATGGTCAAGCGCTTCGATCGCACCAGTGCTGGCCGGAGACTGCATTTCGCTTCCGCCATGACCATGACCGGTCGGGTCGATGGCGACGACGCTGCCGCTGGCGCGAGCTATTTAGAATTGGCCGAAGTGATCATCCGGCATGGTGCGCAGCCCAGCGAGGATTTGTGCGAGCTTTGGTCACGCATCGTCTTCAACATCCTTGTCTCCAATACCGATGACCATTTGCGCAATCATGGATTCATCCTGATGCCAGGAAAGGGGTGGCGGCTATCCGAAGCCTATGACATGAACCCTGTTCCCATCGCCGATGGCTTGACGCTGAACATCACTCACGCTGACAACGCGCTGGATCTGGAGCTTGCACGAGAGGTGGCCGGGTATTTCCGGGTTTCCATGTCCGATGCCGATGACATCATCGAGGACTTCAAGAGGGTTGTCGGTCAGTGGCGGATTGCTGCGAACGGACTGCAACTGTCGCAGCGGGAACAGGACAATATGGCTTCTGCCTTTCGCCTGGCGCTGCGATAGGCAGGGCGCGATACCGCTCGGATCGAAGAGGCCCGGAGCCGGAATCCGTTGGTTACTGGCCTGAGGTTTTCCGGCTCGATGTGGGTATCGAGATCAGCCAGTCAGCCCAGCATCAACCCGGCATGCGCCAGCAAGTGGCGAAACACTGCCAGCCGGGCATCTCCCGTTTGCGCCAGCTTGCGGCAAACGTGCAGGTGCGCCGTCATGTCGCTGTGTCCGCGCAGGGCGTCCTTGCACTCGCGGTCCGAGATCTCCAGGTGGATGCCTGTGAGGATGGCGCAGCCCTTGCCCACGGGGGCGCTGACGATGGCGGGCGGGGTGCCTTCCAGGCCCGTGTACACGGCCAGGATCTGCGCCGCGTGGTTTGTTGCATCGCCGAAGTCGAAGCGGCAGCCGCCGTGGTAGTGCGCATACAGCGTGATCGGGGCATGGGTCAGGCTATGGGTGGTGCGTATTTCTGCTGCCGCGGTGCTTCGCGGTGTTGCGTCATACGCGACGCCCCGGGTGAGTTCGGGCAAGCAGCCAACCGCGACAGCATCCACGAAACTCAGTTCGCGCGGGCCGCAGATGGCACCTTCGGTGCCGGCATGGAAGGCGAGTTCCCTGCAGGCGTAGTACGCGCCCGCGCAGATGCCGAGGTAGGCGCCGCCTTCTTCGACAAAGCGCCGGATGCGCGCGTTGGGCGCGCCGTTCAGGGCTGCGCAATAGGGCAGGTCCGCACCGCCCGGCATGACAAACATCACGGCATCATCAAAGAGCGTTTCGTCCTGCCGGATGTCGTCGGCCATGACCGCCCGGATCTCGTACGCGCCGGGAAGCAACTGCTGCCCGATCATCCGCATCAGGCGCGAGGTCCCGTCGGAGGTGCCGGCGTCGATATAGGTCAGGATCTGGGGCTTCGGCATGATGGTTTGGCCCTTTTTTGCCCGATTGGGCGCGATAGTGTGGCAGCGGTGCTGCGTGCCTCAGGTTTGCGCGCGGCGGTAAAACGCCAGCCCGCCAGCCAGCGCAATCAGCGTGCCGCCCGACAGCCGGTTCAGCCAGCGCATGCCGTCACCACGAAAGGCGTGCACAATGCGTGCGCCCAGCGCCGCGTACACCAGCATGACGGCCAGGTTCAGCAGGCATTGGGCCAGCGTCAGGATGGCGTATTGCGGCAGCAACGCCGCGCTCGTATCGATGAACTGGGGCAGGAAGGCCGAGATAAACAGCAGCGCCTTGGGATTGGTCAGCGCCACCAGGAAACTGCGTGAGAACAGGACGCGGCCTCGCGCCGATGCCGGCGTCCGGGCGGCAGCGGAATCCGAAGGCGTATCCGGTGTCGGCTCCGGTGTTGTCTCCGGTACCGTCTGCGGCTCCTTGCCTGAGCGCAGCATCTTCCACCCCACATACGCCAGGTAAGCGGCGCCAAACCATTTGATCGCCTCGAAGGCAACCTCGGACGCGGCGATCACGGCGCCAAGCCCCGCGGCCACGGTGACGACCAGGATGATGTCGGCCGCGAGCGCCCCGGCCATGCCCCAGCACGCCTTGCGTACGCCGTGCCTGGAGCCGTTGTTCAGGGCCAGCAGCACGGTCGGACCGGGAGTGGCAATGGTCACGGCCGAGGCAAAAATGAAGAGCAGCAGGGTAGGGAGCGTCATGGTGCAATCTGGCTGGCGCACACGTGGGCGGGCGGGAGACATAGGATGATTGCCCGCCGGCAGATTGTCCAGTGCCTGGCATGCCCGGCGTTGCCGCGCCATGTGTTGCGCAATTGGCAAAAATGCAAGCCGGGATTGCACGAGATGAGCAGACATTGCGTGTTTTGATACGATGATGGTTAGAACGCAACGGTAGCCCGCAACCGCTATGGCGCTTGCGATGCGCGCTTGAACGACTAGCGTTCGCCCGGCGAGGTTGCGGTTCTCCAATAAAAAGCGGAGACAGCCATGATTAAAGAATACGCGTGGAAGAAGCGGGTTTTCGAGACCCATGAAGTACAAGTACAGGTGCGGCCGAGAACGCCCACGGTCTGGGAGTACACGGTGCGGGTCTGCCGCCCGGGCACGAACATCCGGGCCGCCGGGACGTTGCTGGAATCGTCCAAGGTAACAGACCTGTTCCCCACGGCGGACGCGGCGGAGACAGCCGGTTTTGCCCACGGTGCGGAGCTGGCGAAACGGCTGGCCTAGGGTGCGGTTGAAGCCAGGAAAGGGCTGGTAAACGTCGATTTGGTGCTTTTTGCCGGCTGATGGTGTAGCAGTGTGACTTTTTGTGGCGGGTGGTTTGGAGCGTACTTTGTGCCGTTATACTGCGCAGGTCGTTGCAAGCACAGCGACCGGGTTTAGCAGCCCGCGGAAAAAGGTGACCAATCCGCCATCAATCCGCGTGAAAAAGGAGGCATACCCATGCCCCAGTCTTCGCTTGCTCGTCCCGGGCAAATCGTATCTTCCAAGCCAGCCATCCTCTGCCAGCGCCTGCGCGCCTGCCAACGGAGGGCGCCCGATGCATAGGTACCCGCACTACAACATCACCGCCTAGCGCGCCGGGCGTGACACCTTCCTCACGGCCCACGCCCTTTCCGAAAGCCCGCTAAGCCTCGCCGCCGAGAAAACCGCGCAACTCAACGCGCTGCTTTCGGTGGCTGTCGAGAACGCTGCTGGCGGCTCCTTGTGCAACATCACCGAAGAGACGCAGAGCCATCTGCTTTCGCTGGCGGCCGTGCTCGCGCATGAAACGCTGGTGCTGAGCGAGTTGGCCGCCCAGGACGATGAGGGTGAGGGGGAGGGCGGCGATGGATGATGGCTGGCCGGCCGTCTAGCCACAGGGGGGAAGATGGGCGCGCGGCGCATGACATCGATACGGTACTTCGCGCGCATCGCAGCTTGGCGGCGCCAAACAAAGTGCACTACAACACGCGCTGCCGATCGCGTCACCAATCGCGCGCTTGCAGCCCCATGCAGCCATCGACTATGTTGAATCTCAAGGCCGATGTGGCCGCGTCGATGAGGAGCCGTGATGAACAGGGTCATAGGACACCTGGCCGTGCTCGTTGTCCTTGGCCTGTCTGTCTTGCATGGGGCGCAGGCCTCCGACATCGACTGTAAGTCAGCGTTCGGCGCGGGATCGGTCCGCTGTGAAGATCCAAACGGCAACGGGATGCGATGTGGCCTGGCGACCGACGGGCGCCCGCGCAACAAGCACCTGGTCTGCGATAACGCGGAGCTTTCGACGCGCTACGAGCGCATCTATGCCGAACAGCAGAGGCTGCTGCACAGCGGCGTCACCAACGATGCCGACGTCCGCGCCTGGCGCAGCAAGCGCGATGCCTGCGGGTCCGTGCGCTGTCTTGATAGCCTGTTCCATGAATGGTGGCGGTGGCGGGACGTTGCCCGCATGAAGCCGGCACGGCCCGCCGTTGTGCCGAGCAAGCCCGTTGTACCAAGCACGACCGTTGTGCCGAGCACCGCCGTTGCAGCCTCTGTCCCGCCAAAGCAGGAGCCGGCACCTCCCGCGCAAGACCCGGCGACGCCGACTCAGTTGGCTGCCGTGCCAGAGAGCGCGCAATCGAGCGAGCCGACATCGCCGGCGGTCGCCGACGTTCAGGCGCCGCCCGCCTCGATCGAAACCGGGCAAGTCCCGCCCGAGCCAGCCTCTCGCGCCATGGTGTCGCCAGGCTTATCGCCAGGCTTGTTGTCAGGCTTGCTGATGGGCTTTGCCGCCTTCAGCATTGGCGTGGCCTGGCTTTGGAAACGCAAGCGAGATCGGCGCGCCTCGCCTAAACATGAACGGCGTCGGGCCATCTCCGCAGGCATGGCGATCCTGTACGGCTTGCTCATCGTGAATGTGCTGCTCCTGGCGTTCACGCTGAGGTCGAGTTAACACACCTTGTTTTCACACGGCTGGCCAAGACAATCGTCAATGGTCAACCTGACCCTTCGGAAGCGCTTAGGCGCTTAGGCGCTTGGCCCGGTGAGGGCCGGTTCTACGGCCGGCATGCCGGCCGTAAAATGTGGACTACCGAATGGCATTGGAGTGTCCTCAATATGCGCATGCTGGCGGTTCTGACTTGTGCGCTATGGTCGGTTTCGGCCATGGCCGGCGGACTGGAGGTCGGCGAGGCGGTCCCGGCTTTCGACATCAAGCTCACCGATGGTCGCCATGTCACGCCGAGCGCCGCGGCGGGCCGAGTTACGATCATCAACTTCTGGGCGACCTGGTGCGCGCCATGCCGCAAAGAAATGCCAGCGCTTGAAGCGTTCTATCGAGAACATCACGCGCAAGGCGTGGACGTGATTGCCGTCAGCATTGACAAGCCCAGCGACCAGGCCGAGGCGCAGGCGGTAATGAAGTCCTACACGTTTGCGCTGGCTTTCGTTGGCGATGCCGACGTGAAGGGCTTCGGCCGCCTGTGGCGAATTCCGGTGACATTCGTGATCGACCAGAACGGCATCCTGCGCAGGGATGGCTGGCATGCCGAGCCCACTGTCGACCTGGAATTGCTCGAGAAGCAAGTCGTGCCGCTGCTCAAGCGTTAGGCTACCGCGACGCCGGCCGGAAGCTGCGCCCCCCAGCCGGTTCAACTCGGTCAGAAGACGTAGCGGGTGCCGATCGTACCCGTCCAGCGAGGGGCCAGTTGCAGCCCGTTGACCCGCTGGTAGATTGGCACCTGGACAAAGGCGTAGAGCTTGACGTGCTTGCTGATGTTCACCGTGGCGCCCGGGCTCAGATAAACCAGGGTACCGCCACTATTTTCGGTGTCGGCATTGTCGCCAAGGTCTCGCTTGGCAATTCTGGTGTTGATCTGCAACTGCGGCGTAACAGCTTCAAAATGCAAATACCGCACCCCGGCGTTGACTGACAGGGACATGCCCGGCTTGTATTGTTCCCGATAATCTAGCGGCACCTGCAGCATCGCTTGGGCGAAGCCGTCGAAATCCTGGCTTATCGCTCCATAGTAATAGGCGCCCGCCATCAGGTCGGTAGTGCCGGTGCCAAACTGCAGGCCACGGTCAAGCGGCGAGCCGGCGGAAGGCCCCGAATTGAAGTTCTGGTGAAAACCTCCTGTTGGAAGCTTGACGCCGAATTGCAGGCCGAAGTTCTTGCTCTCCAGGAGTCCCTGGTATCGGCCCACCACGCGCACATCGCCCAGGCCGTTGCCGGACGAGCCGGATACGTCCGTGTCTCCTGGCGAGATCGTGGTATGGGTCCGGCTGACATAGGGCACCTGGACATTGACGCCCCAATCGGCGTTGAAGCTGTAATCGACGCCGAGCGTAGTGTAGCGGTTGATTGTGCCTTGCTCGACTTCGCGGTCGTTCGGGACAGCGAGGCTGCCGCGGTCGACCGCGTGCGTGCCGGATCGTAACTGCGATTGGTTCAGGTAGTCGTAGCGTAGGTCGAGTCGCAGGCCTGCATCGGCATAGTAGCCTTGGCTGTCCCAGTCGGAACTCAGCGTGCAACCGCAGCTTGCGCACGCGAACGCAAAGGTGGGGAATAGCAGGGCGGCACCTGTGGTGCCGGCGCGAAGGATCGGATTCATGGCGTTCTGGGCATACGGGGGCGAACCGGTGGTCCGCCCGTGGCAAGAGCGCGGGCTTTTGGCGCGCGCGGGTGGTCAGGCGATGGTGCCTATGCCAAGGGTGGCGCTCGAGCTGTCGCGCGAAGGATGCCCGGAGGCCGATACGCATTGCGCTGTGGCACTGCCCGCACGAAACCAAGCTGGCTGAGGTGAGGCAGAAACACAAGTGGGGCGTGCGTTATCGCATCCGTGCCGCCGATGTCCGCGCAGAGCAGACAGCAGAGGCGATCGTCGAGGCTCTGGTGGTCCCCGGGAGCGTCCTCATCGGGCGCCACTTGATCATCGCTGGAGACGACGCGGTTTCCGCCTGCGCTGCAGATTGTGTGATCTATCACCCCCTCGGCCGATTGTGCGTGGGCCATCATCGGCCATGGCGCGTGCAACGCCATGCCAAGCAGCGCAAGCCACAAGATGAGCCGATGTGCGAACGACATATCGTGCAGAGAAAATGGGTCGCTGATTATCGTGGTGGGTGGCCGCCAAAGCCGACGCGTTCAGTCCTCGTTTTGCGTGATCCCGGGTGGGACACAAAGCCGCACCCACTGACATCGTGGCTGCCATGTGTAGCATCGGGCATTCATTGTCCCTTCCCTTGTCATAGTGAGCCTACGCCGGGATTTCCCTGCTCTTTGTGCGTTACACCACGAAAGCGGTGGTGCATGATGCGGCGCCATCAAGTCGATGTCTCTTTTTGTTTCCGGTGACTTGTCATTAAGGAGCTTGGCATCAAGCCTTCAGACAAAGTACCCGCAGCGTGTATCCTCTGCACTCACTGAACAGCAAGGACATGAATACAGTGAACAGGGAAATCACCTTAATGCGGCACGGCCAGCCGAATCTGGCCGTGTTCGACAAGGTTTCGGCACGCGATATGCAACGCTGGATTGAGCAATATGATCTATCCGAAATCATTGACCAGCCCGCCCCGGAAGCTAGCGTGGGGCTCGCCGCTACCGCCAAAGTGATCGTGTCGAGCAGCGCGCCCCGAGCGCTGACATCCGTTCGGGCGCTGGGCCTTCAGCCCACCCTGGTCGACGAGATGTTCTGCGAGGCGCAGCTGCCCTACGGGCGATGGACGCTGCCGCGTCTTTCGCCGTTTACATGGGCATTTATTCTCCGGATCTTATGGCTGTGCGGTTTCTCAGGTAAGGTCGAGTCTGCCCGTAAGGCCAGGATGCGAGCCAATACGGCAGCGCAACGACTTCAATCCCTTGCCAGCGAAGGGCCAGTTCTGCTGCTCGGTCACGGATTCATGAATCGAATGATCGCCAAGCAGTTAAAGGCAGCCGGATGGACGCAGGAGAGAAGCGATGGTAACCGGTACTGGAGTGCCAAGGTTTATCGGATGAATCAGGGTTAAGGTACGGCGACAGCCCGCTAGCTGCTTTCTGCAACGTTTTGTGAGCTACTTTGCGGTGATGCGCTTTTTGGAGATGCGATCTGAGCGTTGGTCTGGTCGCGACCGGTCTCATCTGGCACAAGATGCAGCAAGCGCGAGAGGTGGCAGTTTCGGCTGGGCCGCAGGTTTTGCGATGCGGCACGCAGCGGCTGAATGATCCCATCAATCTCTTGCATCGACCGGTTGATTCCACAGCCAGTGTCGACGCCCGAATTGGTAACCAAGAGCAGCCTTTGAAGCAGGACAGATGCATGGAGTGGCTTGAGCCCTGGTGGTCCATCACTGTTTTCTACACTGACATAAAGAACTGGGTTCAGACATGTATGCTTCCGGAATATCAGGAGTGGGCAAGTTGAGTGAAGATCTGAAGTCGATGAGCAAGTTCCTTAGTCTGGTACTCAGGCACGCACCGGAAACAATTGGCGTCTCGTTGAATGATGCCGGTTGGACGGATGTCGAGGTGCTTCTACGACAGGCCAACGTGCATGGAAAGCGAATTGATCGCGAAATGCTTGAACGAATCGTGGCAACCAGCGACAAAAGACGGTTTGTCATGAGCGATGACGGTCTATTGATTCGAGCTAACCAGGGACACTCGGTGGACGTGAATCTTGGTCTCAAAGCGCTAAAGCCGCCTACCCATCTTTTCCATGGTACTGCAAGCAGGTTCTTTCCTGCCATCCAGGAGCAAGGCTTGAAGCCCCAGAGCAGGCAGCACGTGCATCTGTCAGCGGACGTTCCTACAGCGCTTGCCGTTGGGCGTCGGCATGGCAGCCCTAGAGTGTTGAGAGTGGAGTCCGAGAAGATGCACGAGTTGGGTCATGTCTTCTTCCAATCGCAGAACGACGTCTGGCTCACTGTAGCGGTGCCGCCTCAGTTCATACAGCCGTTCGATGTGCCGAAGACCGTAGGCTGAGGCCACTCAGCGTCCCATTTGAGGAGGGTCGAATGACCGCTATGGGTTGCAGATTCAACCGGTAGTTGCCACAGTCGGCCGCTCCTGGCTGAGGATTCGACTAAGCTGCTCCTGCCCAGGCTGCGGGAGTCTATGAACGCTCGGCTCCCCGGATCTCGCTCAGCACCTTGGCTTCGACCTCCGGGTTGGGTTCGCCATCCTTGGTAGCAATCAATTCTTTCGGCGCCAGCGGGATCAAGGGCAGGATCAGGGCGTACACCACGGTCGTCGCGATCACGCAATAGGTGAATCCGTGCGTTGGGCTGCTGTTATAGATCCATGAGCCCAATAGATCCCCGGCACGCGCCGAGAGCGCGAGTACGCCATCCACCAGCATCATCAAGGTGCCTTGCAAGCCAGGCGGGCAGGACCGCATCGCGAGATCGAGATATGCTGCCGTGGCTACACCGCCCATCAGCCCTATCGGAGCCGCCAACACAAGCGCGAGATTGGCTGAGTGAATGAATGCTAGCGGAATCATCTGTGGCACTGCGACGATCGTTCCCCACCACAGCAGCTTGTTCAGCGGTACTTTCTTGCACAGAAAGCCATACAGCAAAAATGTCGGGATGAACGCGGCGGCAAAGATCCCGTTGTAGTACGAGTAAATGGAATCCGATGCATGCAGCACATTGGTCAGATAGAACTGTAGCGGAGTGGCCGATCCTGGCGCAAAGTTCCACAGAAAGCAGATGAGAACCGCTGGATAGACGGCCTTATGCTTCGCCAGCCTGCTGACGTTGCCAAGGAGATCCGCGCCCCTGGCTTGCGGCTGATCGTAGAGTTGGCCGAAGACGGAAACGGGCTTCCAGAGCCCCAGCGCGGCAATCAATAACGTGACCGTCGCCACCAGGATAAAGGCTTCTTTCGCGGCAAGATGATCGGAGATGTACCCGGAAGCGAACGCGCCCGCAACGACCGGGACGGAGCTGACCAAGTTGCACAGCGCGCTCAGGCGCCCGGACATGCGTTTTTCCTGGCCCACCAAGGCGATCAAGCCCTGATAGGCCGCGGCGACAAATCGGGACGACAGCATTGCCAGCAGCATCCCGATGACCAGTCCCGCGTATGAGAAACCTGAAAACGCTATCCAGACGAATGCCACCGCGGTCACCGGAGCGAAAATCAGGAAGAAGCCACGATCGCGCAATCCCAGCGGGTTCCATTGGTCGCGCGCGAGGCCAAAAGCGAACGCGATGTACACGGGTATGCCCGTAACCAGCCGGAATGTCGAGATCTGCGTTGCCGTTGCATGCAACTGGTTCTTGAGTATGTACGACGTCTGTACATCAACCAGGAAACCCGCCGGCGTTGCCAGATAGATGAACAGGGTGAGGCAACCGAAATACAGCAGGGTTCGGTCGCTGCCCTCGGCACCGTGACGAGCGGATGCGGCCGGCGTTTTCGTAGAGGCGCGTTTGAAGTTCTTGGACATGGGGGCCACGTACACGTCCTCGGAAAACCAATCGGAGGGGCTCCCGTGCATGTGCGGGCTGCGCCACCGGGCATGGTTAACAGAATAGAGCGTCAGTGCGGGAAACGTGTAGGTAAAAAATGGGACTCGATGTTCCCACGCCTACCGCATTCGCGCGGAGAATGCCGCCCGCGAGCGATATGACGCGCTGCTCGCGGGCGGCGCGATGGCCTGCCCAGCGTCCACCAGGTTCATCCGGTAGCGTCCGGCGCGTTGCGCGCCTGAGTGGCATCCGACGGTTACGCCCGTAGCGCCGCTTTCATCATCGCGCCGACGCGATCGAACAGGCATTGCGCAGCAGGCGCCACGCCGAGCAGGTGGATGCAGGCATGCACCATGCCCGGCAAGCGAGTCTGTTGCACGATGACGCCCGCGTCGGCGAGCCGGCGGGCGTAAGCCTCGCCTTCGTCGCGCAGTGGGTCGTACTCGCAGACCAGAATGATGGCGGGTGGCAGGCCATCGAGCCGCTCTGCGCGCAGCGGCGACGCATACGGCGAGCCGTTGTCCGCCGGTCCGCGCAGGTAGGCCGACCAGCAGGATGCCATCACATCTCGCGTCAGGTAGTAGCCCTCGGAAAATTCGGCGTAGGAGTTCGAGTCCATCGCGCTGTCCAACGCGGGATACAGCAGCAACTGATGCGCGATGGCGGGGCCATTGCGGTCGCGTGCCAACAGGGCCGCAGCGGCGGCAAGGTTGCCGCCGGCGCTGTCGCCGCCTACAGCGATCCGCTTTGGATCGATGCCGAGTTCCGCAGCTTTGTCGAATGCCCACACCACCGCGCGATACACGTCCTCCAGCGGCACAGGGAACTTGTGCTCGGGCGCGAGCCTGTAGTCCACCGACAGCACCACGCAGCCGGTGGCGTTGGCCAAGGCACGGCAGGGGTTGTCGTAAAGCGCCAGCGAGCAGAGAACCCAGCCGCCGCCGTGCGCGAACACGATGGCAGGCAGCGGCGCGTCAGCTTGCCGCGACGCCGTCGGCCAGTAGCCGCGAATCCTGATCTCGTAGCCGTCATCGGCTGTCACGCTGAACACCTTGATCGCGGCCACTTCCTGCAAGGGGCCGTGCAGCGCAGGCAAATCTCGTTCGGTGGCCTGGCGCATTTCCACTAGCGACGTCTCACCGACACTTGCTGGTAACGCTGCCAGGAAGCGAACGATATCTACATCAACGGACATGCGCATGCCCTCCCTGCTGCGCTTCCAGGAACGGCAGCAGTTCAGCGATGAATGCCTCTGGTGCCTCCTCCATGATGAAGTGGCCGCAGTCCGGCACCACCACGCCGCGCAGGTCGATGGCGTTGTCGCGCAGCGTCTCCAGTGGCGCATCGTTGGTCGCGTGCTCCGCGCCGATGGCTAGCACCGGCATCGCCAGCTTGCGCTTTGCGCGTTCGCGGTTCTGCCGCACTGTTTCCGGAATCGCGCGGTAGTAGGCGAAACCGCCGCGCAGGCCGCCCGGCGCCGAATAGGCCGCGATGTAGGTGTCCACGGCCACGCGGTCGCGACGATGGGACCACTGGTCGAACATGAAATTCAGGTAGGCGGCCTCGCGCCCGGCGATCAGCGTCTCGGGCAGATCGGCTACCTGGTTGAACATGAAGTGCCACAGGAACTTGTTCTCGGCAGGCGGGGCGAAGATGCTCGGCGCAGGCGCAAGTCCGGGGATCACGGCCTCGGTAAGCGCCAGCCGCGTGACTGCGTCGGGATGGTCGCTGGCCAGCGCGTAGGCCACCCACATGCCCACATCGTGGCCGACCACCTGATAGCGGCCATGGCCCAGTGCGGCCATCACGCGGTGCAATGTGTGGGCAGTGGCGCCGGTGTCGTAGCCCGTGGGCGGCCGGTCGGAATGCCCAGTGCCCGGCGGGTCGACCGCGACGGCGAGAAAGCCGCGTTGTGCGAGCGCCGCCATGACATGGCGCCAGGCGAACCACGTCTGCGGCCAACCGGGAATCAGCAGAACCGGCTGGCCGCTGCCTGCGGTGACACAGTGCACACGGTGGCCGTCAATGCGTACATAAGTGTGCGTGTGTTGGGTGTTGTCTTGCATGGATGTCTTCGGTGGATGGATTGGATGCATCGGAGGCATTGGATGCGATGAATGCGATGAATGCGATGTCGGTGTCAGGCGATGCCGAGCATGCTGTCGATCTGCGCCTTGTTGACGGTGGCGCCAGCAAAGTCGTCGAAGATGCGTGAGGTCACGCGGATGATATGGCGGTTGATGAAATCCACGCCTTCGCGCGCACCGTCTTCCTGGTCTTTCAGGCAGCACTCCCACTCGAGCGTGGCCCAGCCTTGGTAGTCGTATTGCGCAAGCTTGGAGAAAATCGACTTGAAATCGACCTGGCCATCGCCCAGCGAGCGGAAGCGTCCGGCGCGCTCGGTCCACGACGTATATCCGCCATAGATGCCTTGCCGCCCGCTTGGGTTGAACTCGGCGTCCTTGACGTGGAACATGCGGATGCGGTCGCGGTACAAGTCGATGTAGTCCAGGTAGTTCAGCTGTTGCAGCACGAAGTGGCTGGGATCGAACAGGATGTGGCAGCGCGGATGGTCGCCAACCAGGCCGAGGAAGCGCTCGAAGGTGGCGCCGTCGTGGAGGTCTTCGCTGGGATGAATCTCATAGCAAAGGTTGACGCCTTGCGCATCGCAGGCATTGAGCACCGGCAACCAGCGTTTGGCGAGTTCTTCGAAGGCGGCTTCGATCAAGCCTTCCGGGCGCTGCGGGAACGGGAACAGGTAAGGCCACGCGAACGAGCCGGAGAAGGTGCCCATCTCGGTCAGGCCAAGCCGGCGCGACGCCTTGGCGGCAAGCTCGAGGCGCTCCAGCGCCCAGGCGGAGCGCGCCTGCGGATTGCCGCGCAGCGCGGGCGGCGCGAAGTTGTCGCACATTGAATCGTAGGCGGGATGCACCGCCACCAGCTGCCCGAAGATATGCGTGGTCAGTTCGCTGATGACCAGGCCGTGCCCGGCCAGCATCCCTTTGACTTCGTCGCAGTATGTCTGGCTTTGCGCTGCGGTCTTCACGTCGAACAGGCGCTCGTCCCACGCTGGAATCTGCAATGCCTTGAAGCCGATGTCGGCGGCCCATTTGGCGATGGCGGGCAGCGTGTTGAACGGCGCTTGCGTGTCGCTGAACTGGGCGAGGTGGAGACTTGGACCTTTGATGGTTTGCATGGATTGAACCGCCTATTGTTTGTTGAGCGACAAAGAATAGATGGCAAGGATGAGGAAGTCAACCGTGTTCGGCGCCGCGACGGTAAAATGCACGCCGCGACAGCATTCACTCACGAGCAGAACATGGCCGGACGCCCCAGAGAATTTGATCGAGACCAAGCCCTGAATACGGCCATGACCGTGTTCTGGGAGCGCGGCTATGAAGGCGCGTCGATGTCGACGCTGGTCGAGGCGCTGGGCCTGGCCTCGGCGCGCATCTACGCGGCGTTCGGCAGCAAGGAAGCGTTGTTCCGGGAAGCGGTGGCGCTCTACGAGGCAGGCGAAGGTGGCTTCGCGGATCGAGCCATGCAGGAAGAGGAGTCGGCCAGGCAGGCCATCGAACGCTTGCTCAACGACGCGGCGCGGACCTACACCAAACGCGGCCGTCCGCATGGCTGCCTGGTGGTGTCCGCGGCCAGCAGTTGCGCACTCGAGAACGAACCGGTGGCCGACTGGCTGGCAGAACATCGCCGCCAGCGCACGCAATCCATCATTGACCGGCTACATGCGGCGGTGCAAAGCGGTGAACTGCGGCAGGACACCGACATCGCCGCGCTTGGCGATCTCTACGGCGCGCTGCTGCACGGCATCTCCGTGCAGGCCCGCGACGGCGTCAGCCGCGCCCGCTTGCAGGCGATGATCGGGCCCGCGATGCTGGCTCTGGATGCTGCCGCAGCCCCTGGCAAAGCCGACTCTTAACGTTGATTCGGAAGAGTGGCGCTCGCTGCACCGGGTGCGGCCCCTGCTTGCTGATCTGGGCCGGATTGACATCCGGACGTCCACCATGTCCGGCACCGTACCGACTGCACGGCCCGTTCAGGTCACTATAATCAATGCGTCATGCGTCATGCGTCATGCGTCATGCGTCATGCGTCACGCGTCACGCGTCACGCGTCACGCGTCACGCGTCATCGCGCAGAGCCCTTCGCTAGTCTAGCTACTGATGGGCTACTGATGGGCTACTGATGAGCCGCCGGTCGGCGGCAAGGCAGCCATGTGCGCTTTGCACTCGTCAGCCTGACAAGGTATCTATCGCAAGAGCGATATGCGGGCCGCCGATCGGCCCGCCACGTGGGGGCGGTTGCCCGGCCAACGTGCGGGGAGAAACCATGCAAAGAAGCATCGATCAGGTACGTGCCGCGATTCTTGCCGTGGTGATTTCGCTGGTTGCCGCATGCGGCGGGGATGGAGGCGGCTCGGGTAGCAGCAGTGGCGCGTCCGGCCCGGCAGGCGGCATTGCGCTGCAAGTTGTCTCGTTTGGCGACAGCCTGTCTGATGTCGGGACCTTTGCGCCGATCGCTAGCGCGGTCGGCGGAGGGCGATTCACAACCAATCCTGGGCAAGTGTGGACTCAGAATGTGGCGCAATACTATGGCGATACGCTAAGCGCTGCGTTTACGATCGGCATCACGCATCAGTTGAGTGCGCAAGGCGGCCTCGGCTATGCGGAGGGCGGCGCCACGGTGGCAACGCCGGCAAACCTGAACAATTTTCTGACTGACGTGATCGGCAACGTCGAAATGCCCGTCAACCAGCAGGTTTCGAGCTATTTGTCCGCACACGGGAGCTTCAACGCCAATCAGCTGGTGCTGGTCTGGGGCGGCTCGAACGACGTGCTTCGCGCCGGGGCACTGCCGGCCGCGGCGCAGACCGTGCAGACGGCGGCAACCACCCTGGCGCAAATAGTCGGACAGATCATCCAGAACGGCGCCACGCATGTCGTCTTGGTCAATGTCCCGAATGTCGGACTATCGCCCAAAGGCATCGCCTCGTCCGACGGCGGGGCAAACCTGACCCAGCTATCGCAGATCTTCAACAACAGCTTGATCGCTGCCTTGCAGGCCGATGGCCTGCAAGGCAAGGTCATCCAGATCGATTCTTATACATGGGAGAACCAGATCATTGCGAGCTTTCAGGCCAATGGCTTCGTCGTGTCAAACACCGGCGTCGCCTGCGATCCTGCGAAAACGCCTCACGACACGGCCTTGTTGTGCTCGCCGGCTACCTACGTGACGGCCAATGCCGATCAGACCTACATGTTCGCCGACGACCTTCATCCGGCGACGCGCCTGCATGCATTGTTCGCCCAGTTCGTTGAGCAGCAGATCGCCAGGAGTGGTCTTGGTCACTGAGCCTGGGAAAATGATGACTCGCCAGCAGAATCGTCGGGTTCCAGCACGTTCGTTTTTTTGCCAGCATGGCCCCAGAGCATGCGGGCGTGCTTGCTCTCAGGCCAGCCGCTCGAGCTGCCGACCGGCTTCGTCGAGCCAGGCCTGCTGCCGTCCGGCAATCTCCGCAAATTCTGAACTGGCCAGCGGGTGCTCGGCGAGGCGCCGCCAGTATGCGCGGGCCAACGGCAGCATTTCGTGCCATACGCTGGCCGGCGGCTGAGTGGGCAGTGTGAACGTGGGCAGGTTGTCGCGCATTGTGCCGCTGCGGTCGGGGGCCAGGGCCATGGGCAGCATGTCATAAGCAGGGGCCTGTGACAGGGGCATGGTGCCTTCATGCAGAAAGGCAAGGTTGCCATTGTGCATATCACTGTTGCCGATCAGGCGGCCGAAGGCATATAGCCGGCAGACATCCTGATGGGCTTGCTTCGTAATGCGGGCCTGCTTGAGTAGTGCTTCGGTGAGTTCCGGCCAGGTCGCGCGAGCCCGCCCGACGAATTCCGCGTCCAAGGTGGCCAGTGACACCACGCCACGCCGACCACCCTGCTGGGTGCGGTCGAAGCGCGATAGCTGCAGGAAACGCTGGCCGTTAGCATCCAGCACTTCGCTATTGGCAGCTAATAGGCCGTGATTGGCCAACTGTTGCAGGGCGAGATGCTCCGCCAGCAGCAGGTCGCGCCAACGCTGACTAATCGCGTTGTCCTGCGCGGCACTGAACTTGACGAGGACTGCATGCCCATTCACGTGCACGGCGAATTTGGGTTGCTCCCCGCCGGCACTGGAGCCAACCAATTCGCCCGCCATCGATTGGGCGGCAAGGCGAGGGTAATGCTGTGCGCGCTCACTCGTGGCGATGCTGTCCGGCTGGTGTGCCAGCCAGGCGGAGCGGCTTGCGTCACCCAGAAGCAGATTGCCGGGCACATCATGCTCTCCCGCCGCCAGCGCGGCCAGCACATGGTCGTCGCTCCAATTCAGCAGGTCATCTGGCAAACCTAGCGCAGCGGCACGGTGGCGCACCCAGTGCCGCCCGATAAAGCCTTGCGGGCGCATGTCCTGTAGCCACCAAGGCAAGCTGTCCAGCAAGCAGTCGTCTTCGCCACTTTGGCGTAGGATAAAGCCTGGATGGACCGGCAGCAGCTCGCCCCATTGTTCAATCCGACCTGCAGCCGTAACACGGTACAGCGCAAATTGCGTCTGCCCCGCCACAATCCGGCATGCCAGATACCGCACAGCCCGCGCGCTGCCAACACGCGCAATGCGGTCGCCAGCTTCTGCGATACGGCGCGACAGCGTGGGCTGGCTGATCTTCAGCCGCAGGCACAAGCTCGCCGCGTTGGCGGGTCCCTCGCTAAGGATTTCCAGCAGGGCGGATGGTCGGGTGGGCATGAATAGATATTGAATGGATCGTCATTTCAGGAATTCATTGTATATCAATGGTTTGGAAGTGTTTTCTTGCTTGGGTCACTGCCTCGTGAATAGATACGGGCGGGTAGCGACAGGCGGACGCGAACAAGAAGGAGGTCGAGCGCCCCCTCGATTGGGGCTGATCGATAGTGGGGGAGAGCGTATGCGCCGTAGGAGGCTTGTCCGTGTCCGTGTCCGGGTTACGCGGACAAGCGGAAAAAATCGCACAAAGCGGCGTTTGGTACGCAGAAAGTCAGTGGTCTTAGGAACACCGCTCCACCACTCCTCTAGCTTAAGTGCGGCGCGCGCCAACGATGACTTCGGCCCCTTCGGCTGCTAAACGTAGCGCGGCGGCGCGGCCGATGCCGGAACAGGCGGGGGTGGTAGCGCTGAGGATTGCCGTTGTTTCCGAAACGCCTCCGTCACGCGCCTGGCGGCAAACAGCGGCAGGTAGTCGTGAATCTTGGCGCCGGCCTGAAGCTCGTGCCAGGCGGCGAAATACGCGCGCTCCACCTCCTCCACCGGGACTTTCAGGGCTTCGGATATCCTGGCGATCATTGAGGACTGTGATTCGGTTTTCATATTGCCTGCCACCTGGCAGGAAACGGCGGTGCGTGATGTGGCGCTGTGCTGGCGCGTGTTGTTTGAGGACGAAAGGGCGAAAGGGCTTGGTCAGGCACTCGCCTGATAATCGGTGAGGCGCATTCTCAAGTATAGGAATGCAGCGTCGCTAAACACGCCATCGTGTTGCCATATTTGTCCTGCACAATGCAGGCTATGCCGACTCAGGTGGATAAGTTCTGAATGCCAATACCCACGACTGCCCCAGGCCTGGATCGTCGTAGTCGTCGTAACGAGTCGGTTGGCCTCTCCCTCGCTTTGTGGTCTCACCGTGCGTCCAAGAATGCCGGGGATGCTGGGGATGGGGTGTGCTTTGCTTGTTTGTTCGCGGGGTGTGGAGCCATCAGGTTGATGGCTCTTTTTGTTTTTGGTTTTGCTTTTGGTGCCACGGCGCGGCGATTGGCCCTGCTGCTGGTGCTATGCATGGCGACGAGTGCCTGGGCCGATGCGGACGTCGGGTTTCTTGCGATGTTTGCCAAGGATGGGCTCTGGCGTAACGTGCAGGCGCGCTGCCTGGCACCCGGCGCGCCGCAGCATCCCGATTGCGTGGTGGTGGATCGTGAAAAAGGCTTGGTGCTCTACAAGGATGCCATCGGCCGCTCGCATTTTCTCGTCATTCCGGATCATCGCGTGACTGGCGTGGAGGAACGAGGCTTGTGGGAAGAGGGCGGGCCGAACCCGTGGGCATTCGGCTGGGACGTCAGGCGGTTTGTCGGGCAGGCACGCGGGCGGCCGTTGCCGGATGGCATCCTGGGGCTGGCGATCAATGCTAAGGCGGCGCGCAGCCAGGAGCAGATGCATATCCACCTGGACTGCATCAGCCGGGATGCCAGGGACTTTGTCGCCGGCACGAGTGCGCGTATCGGGACCGCCTGGACGGCGCTGCGGTTCATGGGCAAGCCGGTACAGGCTGTTTTCGTGCCTTCGCCGGGAGCGGCGCTGTCCGTCAATCCATTCCTGCTTATCAAGCATCGTCTTGGCGAGGCGGCGTCAGTCGTGCCGGACCGGGGTGTGTTTGTCACTTATGTGGCGGATGCCAAGGGCACGGGCGGCTTTGTCATCGTGGACCAACCGGTCGATCGTGAGGCTGGCAGCAATGGACACGCCAGCGATTTCCTGGACCGCCAGTGCAAACTGGCGCAAGAGGATGTGCAAGAAGACGCGCCAGCGGCGCTTGAGTAACCTCGGCTTCGAGGCTGCCAAACCGGGGTTGCGCTCGCGCAAGCCGTTGCTAGAATGAATGTCCCCGATCAGCATGAAGGAGTGCAGCCATGGCAACGTATCAGCGCGGCGATTTGTTCCTCGTCACTTCTGTTGAGGAATTGCCCTGGGGGCGTTACAGAGGGTTTGTGACCATGATGGAGGGCACGCAGACGCAAGCGTCATCACGGCACACTTGCCCCATGTGCAGGGACAATCCGCTCCAGGCCCATGAGGACGCCGATGCCGATGTCGAGTATGCCTACAGGCACTATCTCTCGGACCATATTGACTGGAGCGCCCACGCCGGCGATACGGAGCACTGAGCGGAAACCGGGAACGCGCTGCAGCGCAGGGCTTTCCGCACTCACTTCAGGTTCTCTCCCCAGTAGGCTTCGATCTGCTTGACCAGCGCGGGTGGCAGCGCCACGTAGTGCTCTGCCGCGGCATCAGCCTGCCCGTCATTCAGTGCCCAACGGAAGAATGCGAGGGCGGCTTTGGCGCTGGCGGGATCCTTCGGCGCCTTTGGCATGATCACGAACACGGCGCCGGTAATTGGCCACGCTTGTGTGCCGGGCGCGTCCGTAATGACCTGATAGAAGTCGGGGTGCTGGCTCCAGTCCGCAGACGCTACCGCTGCGCTGAAGCTCTCCCGCGCGGGCTCGATAAACGCACCGTCCCGGTTTCGCACCGCCGTGTAGGGCAGCTTGCGTTGCAGCGCGTAAGTCAGCTCGACATAGCCGATCGCCCCTTTGACATTCTTGATGTAGGTGGCCACGCCCTCGTTGCCGTTGGCGCCGACGCCTGCCGGCCATTTGACGGTGGTGCCCGAACCCACGCTGCCTTTCCATTCGTCGCTGACCTTGGACAGGTAGTCGGCCCAGTTGAAGGTCGTGCCGGAGCTGTCGCTGCGATGCACGACCAGGATCTTTTGATTGGGGAAGTGGATGCCGGGGTTGATCGCGCCGATGGCCGGGTCATCCCAGTTGGCGATCTTGCCCAGATAGATATCCGCCAGCAATTGGCCAGTAAAGCGGACCTGGCCAGCGGCTACGCCGTCCAGGTTGACGATCGGCACCACGCCACCGACAACCAGCGGAAACTGGACCAGTCCGGCTGCGCGTAATTCATCTGGCTTGAGCGGCATGTCGGAGGCGCCGAACGTGACATTGGCCGCCTTGATCTGCCGGATGCCGTTGCCCGAGCCGGTGGGCTGGTAGTTCACCTCCTGGCCGGTCTTGGCGTAGTAGGTGGCCGCCCATTTCACCAGCAGGGGATAGACGAAGGTGGAGCCAGCGCCGGTGATATCGCCCGCGTGCGCGCAAAGCGCACAGCCGGCGAACAGGCTGATGAGCGTGGCGCTGCGCTTCACGTTTTGCCAAAAGAGGGTTGGAGTCATTTTGCAACCTCCCAGGCATGTCAGTGAACGGCGCACTTAGCGCACGTACGCCCGTATCGGACGTACTGCATGTAACGCTTCAACGGCGCGGTCCGCCGGGGAGGTCACATGCTTATCCTAGCACTCGCTGCCTTGTTATCGGCAAGGTGTTTTGCAAGTGCGACGGAGAGGCGCAACGGTGCGTCATCGCGTTGTCATGATGTTGTCGCCGGGCTGTCATCATGGCTTGCCGAGTCTTTACTTTTCCGCCATCCACCCCGCTACGGCCGTCACCACTTGTGGCTCGATCCCGTTGAATCCGTGATAGGACATGGCCTCGCACGGGTCTCCAACGCTCTTGCCGCCGGCGAAGTGGATCAGTCCGGCTTTGGGGGCTTTGGCCAGCTTGTCCATCAGTCCTTGCACTTCGTTGTACGGGCACTGCTTGCAGCCATCCTGTTCGTGATGGACCACGAGCACGGGTATCTTGAGTTTGTCGAGGGCCATCGCCGGCACCTGTTGGCCGCGATCGTCGCGCAGGATGGTGGCGGTCAGCACGATGCCATCGGGGCCGCCATCGTCCGCTAGCCGGATCGCGGTGGACGCTACCGACTGGGTGCCGCGGCTGGTACCGACCAGCCAGACAGGCAGGCTGGTGTGGCTGCGCATCCAGGCGATCACGGCCTTGGTGTCTTCGGCATGCTCGGCGGACAGGCGGAAGCCGCTCAGGTAGGGCCAGGACAGGCGGTCGCTCGGCGCATCGATGACGGCAACCGCGAACCCGTTGTCGACGAAGAGTTGGCGCGAGCGCACCAGGAAATTGCCGGCACCCCAGGCAACGCCCCCGTTGGGGTAGATGTTCAGGCCACCATGCGCGCCTGCGTAGAGGATCACCGCAGCCGTGGGCTGTGCGGGCGCCAGATACAGGAAGCGCTGCGTCACGCCGGGGCGCGTCGGGATGTCAACCACCTGTGGCGCGGTCTGTGCGCGCGCTGCCAGGGTGCAGAGCAGCAGCGTGAGGCAGAGCGTGGCCTGGCGCAACCGTCGCGGCGTGTTTGCTTGGCGGCAAGGCATGGGTTGTCTCTCCGGGGTTCGAATTTCGAATTGGCGGGCACGGCGCCGTGGGTGCGCAGCAAGATAGCATCGGCGGCGAGGATGACCAATCCACGCTAACCCCGGCTGGTCACCTATTTCACCTATGGCACCTATGCCGCGGCAGTGACGCGATACACGCAGCGCCGCGCGTTGCTCAGCAGATGCTCTTCGCGGGTAACGGTCGCTTGCGCGCCGATGACCTCCTGGAAGATCCGCAGCTCTGCCCGGCAGAACCCCTGGCAGGTCTGCGCAGCGGCGCAGATCGGGCAATGGTCTTCGATCAGCAGCCAGTCCTTGCCGTCTTGCTCAAGGCGCGCCATATAGCCTTCGGCCTGGCGCAGCGCGGTGAGCGTGGCGAGCCGCTGCTGCAACTCGCCCTGGCCGGCGACCGCCGCGAGATATTGCGCGCGGGTTTCGGACTCGCGCTGGCCGATCAGCTTGTCCATGCCTTCCTCGCCGAACAACTGCCGCACCGATCCGATCAGCTGGATGGTGAGTTGCGCGTGGGTATCGGGAAAGCGGCCGTGCCCGCTGGTGGTGAGGGTCCAGTCCTGGCGCGGCCGGCCTGCGCCGCTGGCGCTTTGCTGTCGGCCCTCGATCAGCCCGGCGGCGAGCAGCTTCTGCACCTGCTGGCGTGCGGCCTCGGCGGTGCCGCCCAGCGCCTGGGCGATCTGCGTGGTCGATGCCGCGCCCTTGGTCTTCAACAGGAACAGGATGCGATCACCCGGAGACCCAGTAGGGTTATCCAAGTTATTGTTTGCATAATTCATGGGTGCACCCTAATATCCAAAAACTGTCTTGGATATTAGGGCAGGCGGGCGGCAATGTCGAGTCTGTCCTGCATCTGGCCAAGCCGATCATTGCTGTTTCAATGCTGTCTATCAAGGAAATCGTCCCATGCAAGCCACTCGTACCCAACACGCATCGCGTCAGCTCACCATGCTTAATCCGCTTGGCCTCTATGATCCCAGCGCCAACGGTTACTCCCATGTGGCGATGGTCGCGCCCGGCGCGGGCCTGGTCTGCGTGGCCGGGCAGGGTGGGGAGCGCGCGGATGGCAGCCTGCCTGAGAGTTTCGAGGCGCAGGTGCGCCAGGCGTTCGACAACCTGGGCGTGGCGCTGGCCGCCGCTGGCGCGCAGTTGCGCCATGTGGCCAAGCTGACCGTGCTGGTGGTGGATCACGACGAGGCGCGCCTGGCCGTGCTGGCGGCGGCGGTGGCGCGCGCCTGGGGCGATACACCCAAGCCGGCATGCACCTTGATTCCGGTGCCGCGTCTGGCGCTTGACGGGATGTTGTTCGAGGTGGAAGCGCTGGCCGTGGCGGAGGGCTCAATGTCCGCCGCGTCTTCCGGCGCGGTGTAACCGGTGCTAATGCGCAGTACGCCCGTGTTGCGCTCAGGCCGCCAGCTTGGGTTGCCGGGATGGCTGAGGCTGTCCCGCCTGGGTCTCGCCAAACTGCGGATGGTGTGCGAAAAGCTCGGCCACCCAGTTGACGAACACGCGCACCTTGGCCGACAGGTGGCGGTTCTGCGGGTACATCGCGGCGATCGGCAACGAGTCTGTGGGCCAGTCGGGCAGTACTTCGACCAGCCGGCCGCTTTCCACATAGGGCAGGGCCATGGCGCGCGAGATGCGGGCGATGCCGTGGCTTTCCAGCGCGCAGCTCAGGTAGACGTCGCCGTCGTTGGTGGAGATGGACGAGGGCAGCAGCATTTCCGTGCGCTGCTCGCCTTGCCCGAGCGGCCACGGTACTTCGCGGCCGGTGCGGTTGGACAGGTAGTTCACGGCCCGGTGCTGCACCAGCTCGCTGGGCTGGGTGGGCGTGCCGTTGCGCTTGAGATAGACCGGCGAGGCGTAGAGCCCCAGCCGCAGCTGGCCGATGCGGCGCGCCACCATGGTGTCGTCCACCGGGTCGCCCACGCGCAGCACCACGTCCACGCCTTCCTTGAGCAGGTCGATGGGCTTGCCGTTGATGGTGAGCTCCATCTTGAGCTCGGGGTAGGCGGCAAAAAACTCATGCAGCTTGGGGATCAGCACCAGTTGCGCCAGCCCGGCGGTGGTGTCCACGCACAGCGTGCCGCGCGGCGTGTTGTTCTGGTGGGTGAGGGATTGCTCGGCCTCTTCCACGTCCGCCAGGATCCGCACGCAGCGCTCGTAATAGGCGGCGCCGTCGGTGGTCACGCTGATGCGCCGGGTGGTCCGGTGCAGCAGCTTCACGCCGAGATGGGTTTCCAGGTTCTGGATCAGCCGGGTGAGCGTGGCTTTCGGCAGGTCCATGGCCTCGGCCGCGCGCGCAAAGCTGCCGACATCCACCACGCGGGTGAAGGCCTGCATTGATACGAGACGATCCATGTTCACTCCCCTGGGTAAGGAAACAGGCAGGTCTGGCTGGCGGGGCAGGCACCCGGGTGGGGTGCGGCCCGGCGTGGCTCATGACGGCTTGCGCGGCTGCGCAAGTGCGGGAGTGGAGCACAAAATGGATGACCTTGCACAGCGAAGGGTCTCCCGGGCGCCACATGCCCGATTATTTCACCGGAGAAACAGTGCATTGGTAAAGCCTCGCTTTATCCCACCTTCATCAACCACCATAATTCGCTGCATCGCAATATGCAATGGATGCGTCGCCATCGCGCCGCACGTGACCGACATGTCGCCCTCGCAATCGAAAGCCGCAGCAGCAGCCTTAGCAGCCGAACTGGCCGAGGGGCGCGTGACGGAGCACGCGGTGGAGAGCTGCGGGCGCACCATCACGGTGCGCCTGAATTACCCGCCGGGCTATCCGGAGGGCAAGGCCGCCCCGTCGCTGCCGTGGCTGATCTACCTGCATGCGGGCGGCTTTGTGGACGGCAGCCTGGAGAAATCCCAGCGCCTGGCGCGCTCGCTGGCCGTTACCGTGCCTGCGGTGGTGGTCACTCCGGCGTATTCGCTGGCCCCCGATTTTCCGTTCCCGGCGGCGCCGGAGGACGTGTTTCATACCGCCGAATGGGTGCTGCGCCATGCGCGCCGCCTCAAGGTGGACAAGCTGCGCTTTGCCCTGGTGGGCGAAGAGGCGGGCGGCAACCTGGCGATCGCGCTGTCGCAGATGCTGCGCGACCGCGGCTTGCCCGAGCCGCGCGCGCAGTGGCTGATCCGCCCGGTGACTGATCCATGCCTGCAGCACGCCTCGTGCTCGGTCGGGCAGGGCGGGCGCAGCGTGCCGCTGGAAATGCTCCAGCGCCTGGCGGGCTACTACCGCGATTACCTGCCGACCCCGGCCGCCAGCGTGCATCCCTACGCGGCCCCGGCGCTGGCCTCGCGGCTGGCCGGCCTGCCGCCCACCTTTGTGCAGGTGGCGGAAGAAGATGCATTGCGTGCCGAAGGCGAAGCCTTCGTCAGCCGCCTGCAGACGGCCAGTGTGCCGGCGCAGGTCCAGATCATGCCCGGTGCCTGTGGCGCCGGCGTGGAAGTGTCCCACGACCGATGTCAGGTGTGGATAAACGAAGGCGCGCGTTACCTGCAAGGCTATCTTGCCGGCGACGACGACGCCTCACCCAAGGCCGAACGCCAGACAGGAGCCAGCCCGCCCGGCTGATCCCGCGTTACCAATAAGCCAAGCCGGCCTGCGACAAGCAGGCGTACCGGGCGTGCTCGCTTTGCGCGCTCCGGCGGGGGCGTTCGTCCTATTTTTGCTTTCCAGTTGAAGAAAACCCGCAGACGGAATACGGAGTCAAGAAAATGAATCAGCAAACTCGACGCACCATGATTGCCCTGGCCATCGTCGCAGTGCTCGGCGCTGGCCTGGCCACCTCGATCTTCAAGCCCTGGCACGCTGGCGAGGCGCAGGCCGTGCCTGGCCCGGCAGCACCCACCACCGTGGACGTGGCAGCGGCCCTTGGCAAGACCATCACCGAATGGGACGAGTTCTCCGGCCGTCTGGAAGCGGTGGACCGGGTTGAGATCCGCGCCCGCGTTGGCGGCACCATCGACGCCGTGCACTTCCGTGAAGGCGCGCTGGTGAAGAAGGGCGATCCGCTATTTACCATCGACCCGCGTCCTTATGCCGCAGAGGTAGCGCGTGCGGAAGCCGCGCTGGCCGCCGCGCAAGTGCGTGCCGGCCACGCGCAGACCGAACTGGCCCGCGCGCAGCGACTGGTGCAGGACAACGCGGTATCGCGCCGCGAGTTCGATGAGCGCGACAACGGTTCGCGCGAAGCCATCGCCAATGTGCGTGCCGCGCAGGCCTCGCTGGATGTGGCTCGCCTTAACCTGACCTATACGCGCATCACCGCGCCGGTCAGCGGGCGCGTATCGCGCGCCGAGATCACGGTGGGCAACCTGGTGGCGGCCGGTGCCGGCACGCCGGTGCTGACCACGGTGGTGTCGGTCTCGCCGGTCTATGCCAGCTTCGAGCTCGATGAGCAGACCTACCTGCGCTATACGGCGGACAAAGCGTCCGGTGGCGAAGGTGGCCAGTCAAAGCTCCCAGTGTTCCTGGGCCTGGCTAACGATGAGGACTATCCGCGCGAGGGCCATATCCAGTCGCTGGACAACCGGCTCGACACCAAGAGCGGCACCATCCGCGTGCGCGCCGTGTTCGACAACCCGGACGGCCGCCTGCTGCCGGGACTGTATGCGCGCATCAAGCTCGGCGGCGGCACGCCGCATCCGGTGGTGCTGATCAACGACCGCGCCATCGGCACCGATCAGGGCAAGAAGTTTGTGCTGGTGCTGGATGGCGCCAACAAACTGGCCTATCGCGAAGTCACGCTTGGGCCGTCGTATGAAGGGCTGCGCGTGATCCGCCAGGGTTTGAAGGCCGACGAGAAGATCGTGGTCAATGGCCTGCAGCGTGTGCGCCCCGGCATCACGGTTGCGCCCAAGCCGGTCGATATGGCGTTCAAGCGCGAACTGGATCAACGCGGCGAATCGGCTGACCGTAAGCAAGCGGCCACGGAGAAAACCACGGATAAGGCGGCCGACGGAAAGCCGGTGACCTGAGCCGATCCGGCATGAACCGCATGCGCTGAATCCGTCAAGGGTTTGCTCCCCTCTCCCGCATGGCGGGGGAGGGGCCGGGGGAGAGGGCGGGCGTATCCACGGTGCGCCGGCTTTGAAAGTACCTCTCCCCCGAGGCCAAACCATTTTTTAGCTTCCCCGCTCCACATGGCGCCTGCCATTCAGGCCGCCAGGGGGAGCCCTTTCGCCAAGACTGCCGAGACTGAGATGAATCTCTCGAAATTCTTTATCGACCGGCCTATCTTTGCCGGCGTGCTATCGGTGCTGATCTTCCTGATCGGCGCCATCTCGATGTTCAAGCTACCCATCTCGGAGTATCCCGAGGTGGTGCCGCCGTCCGTGGTGGTGCGCGCGCAGTATCCGGGCGCCAACCCCAAGGTGATTGCCGCGACCGTGGCGTCTCCCCTGGAGGAGCAGATCAACGGCGTCGAGGACATGCTCTACATGTCGTCGCAAGCCAATAGCGATGGCCTGCTGACGCTGACCGTCACCTTCAAGCTCGGCACGGATCCGGACAAGGCCCAGCAGCTCGTGCAGAACCGCGTGGCGCAAGCCGAGCCGCGCCTGCCGGAGGACGTGCGCCGCCTGGGCATCACCACGGTGAAAAGCTCGCCCGACCTGACCATGGTGGTCCACCTGGTCTCGCCGAACGACCGCTACGACATGACCTACCTGCGCAACTACGCGGTGATCAACGTCAAGGACCGCCTGGCGCGGATCCAGGGCGTGGGCCAGGTGCAGCTGTTCGGCTCGGGTGACTATTCCATGCGCGTGTGGCTGAACCCCGAGAAGATGGCCGAGCGCAAGCTGGTGGCCGCCGACGTGGTCAAGGCCATCCGCGAGCAGAACGTGCAGGTGGCCGCTGGTGTGATCGGCGCCTCGCCCGCGCTGCCGGGCGCTGACCTGCAGCTCTCGGTGAACGCGCAGGGCCGCCTGGAAACCGTGGAGGCCTTTGGCGACATCATCGTGGCGACCTCGCCCGATGGCGGCGTGACGTACCTGAAAGACGTGTCCCGCATCGAGCTGGGCGCGTCGGAGTACGCGCTGCGCTCGCTGCTGGACAACAAGTCCGCGGTGGCCATTCCGATCTTCCAGGCTCCTGGCTCCAACGCCATCCAGATATCGGACGACGTGCGCAAGACCATGGAGGAGCTCAAGCAGAACTTCCCCGATGGCGTGGACTACAGCATCGTCTATGACCCGACGCAGTTCGTGCGCCATAGCATCGAGGCCGTGACCCACACGTTGTTCGAAGCCATCGCCCTGGTGGTGCTGGTGGTGATCCTGTTCCTGCAGACGTGGCGCGCCTCGGTGATTCCGCTGCTGGCCGTGCCGGTGTCGATCGTGGGGACGTTCGGGCTGATGCACGCCTTTGGCTTCTCGATCAATGCGTTGTCACTGTTCGGGCTGGTGCTCGCTATCGGGATCGTGGTGGACGATGCGATCGTGGTGGTGGAGAACGTCGAGCGCAATATCGCCGAGGGGTTATCGCCAAAAGAGGCCACCTACAAGGCCATGCGTGAGGTGAGCGGCCCGATCATCGCGATCGCGCTGACGCTGATCGCCGTGTTCGTGCCGCTGGCCTTCATGACGGGCCTGACCGGTCAGTTCTACAAGCAGTTTGCGCTGACCATCGCCATCTCGACCATCATCTCGGCCTTCAATTCGCTGACGCTGTCGCCGGCCTTGTCCGCGCTGCTGCTGCGCGGCCACGATGCGCCCAAGGACTGGCTCTCGCGCGGCATGGATCGCGTGCTGGGTGGCTTCTTCGGCCGCTTCAATCGTTTCTTCGGTGCCAGCGCCGATCGTTACGGCAAGGGTGTGAAGGGCGTGATCTCGCGCAAGACGGCGGTGTTCGGCGTCTACGCCGTGATGCTGGCGCTGACCTGGGGTGTGTTCCAGCTGGTGCCCAAGGGCTTTGTGCCGGCGCAGGACAAGCAGTACCTGGTGAGCTTTGCCAAGCTGCCTGACGGCGCCACGCTGGACCGCACCGAGGACGTGATCCGCCAGATGTCCGACATCGCGCTCAAGCAGCCGGGCGTGGAATCGGCGATTGCCTTCCCGGGTCTGTCGATCAATGGCTTCACTAACAGCCCGAGCGCCGGCATTGTCTTTGTCTCGCTCAAGCCGTTTGAAGAACGCAAGACCAAGGAACTGTCGGGCAACGCCATCGCAGCGCAGCTAAATGGCAAGTACGCCGCGATCCAGGATGCTTTCATCGCCGTGTTCCCGCCGCCGCCGGTTCAGGGCCTGGGCACCATCGGCGGCTTCAAGATGATGATCGAGGACCGTGCCGCGCTGGGTTACGACGCCTTGTTCGACGCAACCAACGCCTTTACCACTAAGGCGCGCGCCACGCCGGAGCTGGCCGGTATCTTCACCAACTACCAGGTCAACGTGCCGCAGCTGGATGTGAAACTGGATCGGGTGAAAGCCAAGCAGTTGGGCGTGCCGGTGACGGACGTGTTCGACACGCTGCAGACCTACCTCGGCTCGGCCTATGTCAACGACTTCAACAAGTTTGGCCGGACCTACCAGGTCAAGGTCCAGGCGGATGCGCAGTTCCGCGCCCACGCCGAGGACATCCTGCAACTGAAGACGCGCAACAGCGCTGGCGACATGGTGCCGCTGTCGTCGCTGCTCACAGTCAACCAGGGGTTTGGCCCGGACAGCGTGATCCGCTACAACGGTTTCACCGCGGCGGACATGAACGGCGGCCCGGCCCCGGGCTTCTCCTCGGGCCAGGCGCAAGCCGCGGCTGAGCGCATTGCGGCCGAGACGCTGCCCAAGGGCATCAAGTTCGAGTGGACCGACCTGACCTACCAGGACATCCTGGCCGGCAACGCGGGGGTATGGATCTTCCCGCTGTGCGTGCTGCTGGTGTTCCTGGTGCTGGCCGCGCAGTACGAAAGCCTGACCTTGCCGCTGGCCGTGATCCTGATCGTGCCCCTGAGCCTGCTGGCTGCCATGACTGGCGTGTGGCTGACCAAGGGCGACAACAACATCTTCACGCAGATTGGTTTCATCGTGCTGGTGGGGCTGTCAGCCAAGAACGCGATCCTGATCGTGGAGTTTGCGCGGGAGCTGGAGCATGAGGGCCGCTCCATCGTGGCCGCTGCCATTGAAGCCAGCCGCCTGCGCCTGCGCCCGATCTTGATGACGTCGTTCGCGTTCATCATGGGGGTGGTGCCGCTGGTGGTGTCCACCGGCGCGGGTGCCGAGATGCGCCATGCGATGGGCGTGGCAGTGTTCGCCGGCATGCTGGGCGTGACCTTCTTCGGGCTGTTCCTGACCCCGGTGTTCTACGTGGCGCTGCGTATGCTGGCGACCCGTGGCCAGCGCCGCAAGGTGTCGGAAGCACCGTCGGCGAGCCACAAGGCTATCGCCTCCGCTGAATAACGGTGATCGACATGAACGCAACATTGACATCCAAGATGACATCGCTACTGCCTGCGGCGCTGCCGCGCCTGGCCACGCTGGCCGTGGCCCTGATCCTGGCGGGCTGCTCGCTGGCACCGACCTACAAGGTGCCGGAAAGCGCGACCGCCGCCACGCCGGCCTACAAGGAAGCGATGGCCGCGCAAGCCGAAGGCACGCAATGGAAGGTGGCCACGCCCGCCGAAGGCGCGCAGCGCGGCGAATGGTGGAAGATCTTCGGCGACGCCGATCTCGACCGCCTGATCGCCACCGCGACCGAATCCAACCAGGACCTGGCGATCGCCGCGGCACGCCTCAAGCAGGCCCGCGCCTTCACCGGCGTGGCCGAGGCCGACCAGTACCCGCAGTTGAGCGTGGGCCTGGACCCGACCCGCACGCAATTGTCGGCCGCCTCGCAAGGGCTGCCCGATGGCACCAAGGTGGCGCCGCAGACCGTGCTCAGGGCACGCGCCTTTGCCAGCTACGAGCTTGACCTGTTCGGTCGCGTGGCCGACAACGTCAAGGCGGCGCGCGCCGAAGGCGATGCGGCGGAAGACCTGTATCGTTCGGTGCTGCTGGCGCTGCAGGCGGACGTGGCGCAAGCCTACTTCGCGCTGCGCACGCTGGACAGCGAGCGCGACCTGCTCAACGCCACCATCACCCTGCGCGAGGACGCGCTCAAGCTGCTCAAGCGCCGCTTCGACGAAGGCGAAACCACGGACCTCGACCCCGCCCGCGCCGAAGCCGAGCTTGGTACAGCCCGCGCGGATCTCGCCGGCATCGAGCGCCGCCGCGCTAACCAGGAGCACGCGCTGGCGGTGCTGACCGGCGCGCCGCCGGCCGCCTTCACGCTGGCTGCGCGCCCGCTGGACGCCGCGCTGATCACCGTGCCGGCGGGGCTGCCCTCCGATTTGCTGGAGCGCCGTCCCGACATCGCGCAAGCCGAGCGCCTGATGGCGGCTGCTAATGCACGCATCGGCGTGGCGAAGGCCGCGTTCTATCCACGCATCACGCTGAGCGGCTTGTTCGGCTTTGAGTCGAGCGACCTGTCGAACCTGTTCAAGTGGTCCTCCAGCGCGTGGGCGCTGGGGCCGCTGATCGGCAGCACGATCGCCGCCCCGATCTTCGACGGAGGCCGCAACAAGGCCAACCTGGCGGCGGCGCGCGCCCAGCACGAGGAAGCGGTGGCGAGCTACCGCCAGAGCGTGCTGACCGCGATGCGCGAGGTGGAAGATAGCCTGGCGGACGTACGCTGGCTGAGCCAGCAGGCCGGCGCATTGGACGGCGCACTGGGCGGCGCCCGCCGCGCGGCCAAGATCTCGCGCAGCCGCTACGAGGCGGGCGCGGTGGATTACCTGACGGTGATCGACGCGGACCGCACGGTACTGCAGTCGCAGCGCGACGCCAACCAGGTGGCCGGGCTGCGTGCCTCCGCCACGGTGGCGCTGGTGCGCCGGCTGGGCGGCGGGTGGGGGCCGTTGCCGGATGCCGCACCCAGTGTGGCGCAGGCGGGCACTGGCCCGCTGGCATCGAACCACTGAGCACAAGCAGCGTGGTGTCCTGCTGCCTGGCTGTGCTTGCGTTGCCGCGCGATGGGCCCGTATGCGTCGGACAACCGGCCGTACGGGCTCGCTGCACTATTCTTTGGCAAACAACCGGCTTTCGCGCAGCGAGCGTGCGCCCAGTACGCCGAGGTAACGGTAGGCACGCGCAAGGTTGACACTGCTGTTATAGGTGGTGCCGACGGTCGTAGTCTGTGGCCAGCGCCAAACCGGATCGCGTATCTGCTCGAACAAGTACTGCAACACAGGGCAGCTGTACTCGAATCCGTCAGGATCGAAGGCCTTGTATCCGATACAGTTTTGCACCTCCGCGTATTTTTTGTCATCGATCAGATAGGCCGCCTTGGCCATCCAGCGCGCTCGATCCAATCCAGACATCAGATAGAACACCTCCGCGCAAGCTGGCTGAACGCATTTTTCCGACGCGGCGGCTTGCGTATCGTCGAGCGGGACGATCCGGCCTCGCCAAACCGCATTGCGCCAGCGCAAGGGGTTGACGGCTCCCGGCACGGGTTGCTTGGCTTCGGCAGACAAGATTGCCGTCTTGAGGCGAACCTTGTCGGCATCGCATTGTGCTGAAAGGTCGAACATATCCTCGTTTGGCTCCGACGGATGGCCGAAGAACACGATATGCCGCTGCGGCGACTGCTGGCCCAGATAGCGGTTGACTGCGCAAAGCGAAGCGAAGTCCGAATAGCCATCGCGCTCGCCGGTGGCGGTGAAATCCTGTTCCCCTGCCACTACGATCAGCTTGTCCATGCCGCGCCGAATCAGGCTGACCATCCCAAGGTTGTCGCCACTTTGCCCGCCGTCGGACAAATGAATGGTGGGGCCGCTGTTCGATGAGGGAAGGTCATTCAGGTAGTAGAACGGCCAGGGCAGCAGCGAGTGCCAGCGGCGCGTGGCGTCGCCGACGCGATAGTTGGCGATATCGATTCCCCACCGCGAGTTCGTTAGCGTCAGCACGCTGTTGACTGCGAAACGGTTGTATTGTCGTTGGGCGGTGTCGAAGAAGGCAGCCGAAGCCAGCACGGTGTCGGCGACGCCGACGCCCAGGTCGTCCAGATAGCCCCGCACGTAGCCGAAGCGGCCAGCGCCGTAACCAAACGGCGTGGCCTCAAAGACGGCTTCGGACAGGTCATAAGGTGCGGAGTCGACATCCAGCAGCACATTGCCACTCGCTGCGGTGGCGTTGATGATCCAGATCGGCACGCGCGGATTCACAGGCGATGCCGAATAGAGCGTCCTCAGCCGCCTGAATGTCAGCGAGTTCATCTGCGCTGCGATATCCGCGCTCCAGAGGGGCGCTGGAACCTCCTCGCCTGCGGACGGCTGATAACCGTAGGTCCGGAAAATCCCTCGCGCATATTGCTGCTGCGAGGGTGAGGTGGGTAGACGCCAGTCAAACAGCACGCCACTGAGCAGCGCAACGGGCGCGGTGGAGATGTTCTCCAGCGCCGTAAAGGCCGCTTTGCGCACAGGCTCTGTACGGTCATAGCGCTTGGACGTTCCGCCGGGCGCGGTAAACAGGATGTCCTGGTAGCAATCTACCCACCCGAGGTTCCGGTTGTCTTGAACGACGGGTTCCTGCGCCGGGGTGAATATCTTCTCGCAGGCACCTGCCTGGGCCACGTCCAATTGCAGGTCTTTCTTCAGCCCTCCCGGGCTGGCAGCAGGCACGTAGCCCTCGGTGCCAACCGTCTTTTCCTTTGGGGGGAAACTAACGGGACGGATATCCGCGAAGTACCGCTTGAGGGGCCCGAGTTCGGGCTTTTCGCTGACCCTCAACGCGTTGGCGTATAGGTAAAGTGCCGCATAGCTGCCACCCGACACGCTGGAGATATAGTCGATGCTGCCCAGCGCGTCGGCGTTGACTAACTCCTGCAAGACGCCAAGCGCGAACGGTGCCGCCTTTGACCCACCTCCGGACAGTGCTAGCCCGACGCGCGGACTGTTAGTTCGGGATCCCACTTCCGCCGCGTAAATGGCCTCTGGTTCGAGTGATTGGCTGTCGTTCAGGCAGTTGCTAGCCGCGGGGGCGGTGCAGGGCGGTAGCGGCATGCGCAGGTCCTGAGCCCCGGCGAGATCGGGGTTCCGATAACCCACGGCGCAGCCCGCCATTGCCAGTCCCAGGCAGGAAATTAGTGCTTTGCGCATATACCTCGTCTCCATAGAGCCATCCGGCCTTTTTTACCTTCTCTGCTTTTTCCGCCTTTTCGGCACTGAGCATAGCAACCAGCCAATGGCCGGAATACGGCCAATTGGGGGTAAGCATTTCATGGGATGGGCGAGGTGGCCGTCCCCGTGATAGGGCGTCTTGCATGCGTGATTCGCCGAGCCATCGCGGCGATCAAAGCTGACTACACTAAAAGCTAAAAGCACTTCGGCCACCCTAGCCGGAGAGGGCCGCAGGCCTTACCGCAGCCCGTCGGCGCATTGATAGTCCAGGCCCCCACCATGAGCAGGCGGCGAATCCACAGAAGGCGGACCCACAAGCGGCGGACCCTGTTCGTCGGGTTCCTGGTTTTGGCGGGCGCGGCGGCCGTGCTGTTGCTCCCCTTGCCGCGGTCGTGGCGCGCCGTCACGCATATCGTCAACGAGGTGACGATCGCGCAGCCTGATGCCGTGGTGTTCGACTACGTTTCCACGCCCGCCAACTGGCCCAACTGGCATCCATCTTCGCTCGCCGTGACTGGCGCCTCGGCCGGTCATTCGCTCCTGCCCGGCGAGCAGGTCACCGAGACGTTCTCGGTAGCCGGGCGGCGCGGCCAGGTGGTGTGGACCGCGGTGGAGCGCAGCCCGTCCTCGGCCTGGATGATCCAGGGCACCATCGATGGGCGCGAGGCGGGCGCGGTCCGCTACACGCTCGCCCAGACGCCGCAGGGCACGCACTTCCGGCGCGAATTCAGCTACCCCGCGCCGAACCTGCTGTTTGCGCTGACCAATTGGCTGGTGCTGCGCAAGCGCATTGAGGCCGAGTCGGCTGAGGCGGTGACGCGGCTGCGGGCGGTGCTGGAGGCCCGCAAGCCCTCGCCCGGCACGGGCGGCTGATCAGCGTGCCGCCTGGGCCGCGGCGTCCGGGCGGGCTAGCGGCCGAGCCAGTGCGAGCAACAGCAGCGCACAGAGCAGCGCCGCCGCCAGGTTGTAGCCCATCGCGCCGGCAAACGCGTGGGCATAGCGTTGCGCGCTGCCGATGCCGCCTTCGGCTTGCAGCGCCTGCTGGAAGAACATGCCCGCGATGGCGATGCCGAATGCGCCGCCCACTTGCTGCATGGTCGACACCAGCCCGGACGCCATGCCGGCCTGCGCCTCGCGTGCAAGGCCGAGCACGAGATTGAGCAGCGGCGTCATCAGCATGCCCTGGGCCAGGCCGAACAGGATCAGCGCGGGCACCAGATGCCAGGGCACCAGCATGGCGCCTGCCGTCACCACCTGGAGCGTCAGGACGGTGTGCGCCGTGGCGTAAAGCAAGGCCGCCACGGCGAGTACGGCGTTGCCGAAGCGCCCCACCAGCCGGGGCGCCCACATCGACGCGGCAACGAATCCCACGCTGGCCGGCGCGAACACGCTGCCGGCCAGCAGCGGGCCGACGCCCAGCCCAGCCTGCAACAGCAGGGCAAAGCACAGGAAGAACGCGCTGGCCGTGGAGTACACCAGCAGCACCACCAGCGTGCCAAGGGCAAAGCGGCGCTGGGCAAACAGGGCCAGGTCCACCAACGGCGCGGATCGGCGCCGCTCCACGCGCACAAAGCCGGCCAGCAAGGCGGCGGCCAGCGCCAGCGAGGCAAAGGCCCAGCCCGGCCAGCCGCGCGCGGGGCCCTCCAGCAGCGGCACCAGCAGCAGCGTCAGCCCGGCGCTGGCCAGCAGCACGCCGGGCCAATCCAGCCCGCTTGCGGGCGAGCCGGGCGCTGCCATGGCCCGCGATTCGGGGATGCGCCGCGCGGCCAGCATGGCTGCCACGCCCACCGGGATATTGATCAGGAAGATCAGGCGCCAGCCGAGGCCAAACAGGTCGCTCTGCACCAGCAGGCCGCCCAGCACCTGGCCGGCGATGGCAGCCAGGCCAAGCGTCATGCCGAGCAGGCCGAAGGCGCGGCGGCGCGCGGCCTCGTCAAGGCTGACGCGGATCACGGCGTAGATCTGGGGGAACAACAGCGCGGCGGCGCCGCCTTGCAGCACGCGCGCCGCGATCAGCAGCGCCGCGGTAGGGGCCACGCCACACAGCGCCGAGGCCAGCGTGAAGCCTGCCATGCCGAGCGCGAACAGCCGCCGCCGGCCGTGGAGATCGCCCAGGCGGCTGCCGGTGATCAGCAGCACGCCGTAGGCCAGTTCGTAGGCCGCCACGACTGCCCCGATCTCGCCGAAGCTGGCGCCCAGGTCGGCCTGAATGGAAGGAATCGCCACATTGACCACGAACAGGTCGAAGACGGTGACAAAGCCGCCTAGCAACAGCACGAACAGCACGGGCAAGGCGCTTGGAGAGGGCATGGGGGATCCTGTTGAATACTTAGGCCCGCATTCTCAGCTGCTCGTTAAAGTATTACAATTTAACTAATTATGCTATTACATCAGGCAACAGGCTAACGCCATGCCGCTAATTTCATGCCGCCACGCACCCTAGACCGTACCCGCGCTGCGCTGGCGGACTTCCTGCGCCAGCGGCGCGAACGCATCTCGCCTGCGCAGGCGGGCCTGCCCAGCGCCGGCCGGCGCCGCACCCCGGGCCTGCGCCGCGAGGAGGTGGCGGCGTTGGCCGGCGTGGGCCTGACCTGGTACACCTGGCTGGAGCAGGGGCGCGAGATCGGCGTTTCGGCGGCGTTCCTGGAGAACCTGGCGCGCGTGCTCCGGCTGGACGCCGCCGAGCGGCGCCACCTGTTTCTGCTGGCGCACCAGCGCCCGCCAGCCGAGAGCGGGCGCACCTGGTGCACGGTGCCGCCGCTGGTGCGCCGGTTGATGGACGACCTGCCGCTGCGGCCTGCCTATGTGCTCAACCTGCGCTGGGATGTGCTGGCGTGGAACGCGGCGGCCGAGCGCGTGTTCGGCTTTGGCGCTTGCGCGCCGGGCCATCGCAATATGCTGCGCATGATCTTTCTGGACCCGGCCATGCGCGAGCGCTTTGCCGGCTGGGAGGCGCAGGCGCCACAGATGCTGGCGAGCTTTCGCCGCGACCTGGCCCGCGCACCGGACGATCCGACCCTGCTTGAGCTGGTGGACGAGCTGGAGCGCGCAGCGCCGGATTTCAGGCAATGGTGGCGCCAGCACGATGTGCAGGGCGTTTGCACCGGCATCCGGGCCTTGTGGCTGGATGCGGTGGGCACGGTGCGCTGCGAGCATGCCACGCTCACTGCGGACGAGGAGCGTCACCTGCGGCTGGTGGTCTACGCGGCGGTAGCGGGGGAGCCGGGCAGCGAGGCATTCGAGGCATGGCTGGCCAGTGGCATCGGCAGCGGCGCGCGCGCGCCGGCCGTATACTGATCGTGCAATTCAATTGGAGTCGATGGTGTCGGTAGAAAACCTGGCGTCCCCCGCAGGACGCACCCCAGAAACGGCGGCTACGCCGGAGCCGGCAGCGCAAGCATTGCCGCCCAAGCCTGTAGCGCCGCCCACGCCGGATATCAATGATTGCTGCGGCAATGGCTGCGATCCCTGCATCTTCGACCTGCACGCCGCGGCGATGGAGCAGTATCGCGCCGAGTTGAAGGCCTGGCTGGCGCTCGCCGGGCAGACCGCCGATGCCGCCGCGGGCGCGGGCGGTCCCAGCTTCTGATCCGGCTGATACGCCACGCACGCCCCCCGCACGCCACGCGCACAAGACAAGGAGCTCCCCTTGACCGTCACCGACCGGAACCTGCTGGCCGATCTCCACGCGTTCGTGCGGGACCATCCGCGCCTGCTGGTGCTGACGGGGGCCGGCATCAGCACCGACTCCGGCATTCCCGGCTACCGAGACGCGCAGGGCAACTGGCAGCGCACGCCGCCCGTGCAGGCGCAGGATTTCTTTCGCTCGCATGCGGTGCGCCAGCGCTATTGGGCGCGCAGCATGCTGGGCTGGCCGGTGTTGGCCAACGCGCAGCCTAACGCCGCGCACTTCGCGCTGGCTCAGCTGCAAGCGGCTGGCTATGTGCGCCAGCTTGTCACCCAGAACGTGGACGGCCTGCACCAGCGCGCTGGCAGCACCGGCGTGATCGAGCTGCATGGCCATGTGGGCAGCGTGATCTGCCTGCAATGCGGCACGCGCCGCCCGCGCGCTTCGCTGCAGGCGCAACTCGAGGCGGACAACCCGGCGCTGGCGGAACTGCGCGCGCTGCCGGCTTCCGATGGCGATGCGCACCTGGAGCTGGCCAGTTTCGAGGCCGTGCACATTCCCGCGTGCGGGCACTGCGGCGGCGTGCTCAAGCCCGATGTGGTGTTCTTCGGGGAGTCGGTGCCGCGCGAGCGCGTCGACGCTTCCATGCAGGCGCTGGAGGGGGCCGATGCGCTGCTGGTGATCGGGTCGTCGCTGACGGTGTTCTCCGGCTATCGCTTCTGCCTCGCAGCGGGCAAGCTTGGCAAGCCGGTCGCTGCGGTCAATCTCGGGCAGACGCGCGCGGATGCGTTGCTGGCATTGAAGGCGGAGGTGTCTTGCGCGGCGGCGCTGGTGGATCTTGCCGGGCGGCTGGGGGTGGGGTGAGGGGCCTTGGTTGCCGGTGTCAAGGTCAAAGCCGCAAGCGCAGCGCCACGACTCCGATGCGGCGTGACGCCAACTGATGTCCAGGGCCGGGATTGCGGGCGGCGGTGTTGCCAACGTCCATTCGCCGATCGCCGCGCGGATTAATGGCCCATGTCCTCCGGATCCAGGTGGATCGGGCGGATGGTTCAATGGTTGCTCGCGAAGCGCATTACGTCAACCGGCGGGCATGGCACAACGCGCGCGCGGCTGCTGCGTCACTCAGTCACTCGCGCCACGGCTGCGCGGCGTTTCGCAATCGGGGCAGCAGGCGGGCGGGAATTCCGAGGCCTTGCTTTCATGGCGCCCACGTGGGCGACACGCTGATTTCCGAACCCCGCGGGTGTCTCGGCGCCGTGGCGGGCGCGGGCGCCCGCCGCCAGGTATAGAAAATGCCGTTGCGCGGATCCCATAATGGGTGTGAGCCCCCGACTCCGACTACTCATCATGGAGTTTGGAAATGTCGGCCTCTCTCAGATTTAGGATTGAAAGAATCAGATTAATCCTGGTTTTTTCATCGACGATCCCTGCTATCGTCCGATCCTTAAGCCAGCGCGATGCAGATGCGACAGGAACGAGTCTGGTGCGAGGATCCGGTGGCGATCGCCGCTGCGCGGCAAATGCTCCAGGCTGCAGCCCTGGCGTCGTTGCACGGCACGGAACGTACCATTTGTCCTGTCCGCGACCTCGCCCTTGCAGGCGCACACCGTTGCGCAGGCGGATCATTTCGTGATCCGAATTCGCTGTTTCTCCCTGCTCAGGACCGCTTTGTTTCATGTTGAAAAAAGCTCCCCAATGGATTGGAGAGGATCGGGCGCCGATGTTGAAGATGAAGTTGATTGATCTGTTGGTTCTTCCCTGTGTTTTGGCAAGTGCCCAGGTCTCGCACGCGGTGACCTTGCTGGATTCAATCAATGCGGCGCGAGGTTTCGACGCCGGTTTTTCCGCCGCGGGCAATGCCCGGATGGCTGGCCGGGAGAAGCGCTGGCAGGGGATCGCCGGCCTGCTGCCGCGCGCGCAGCTCGAGGGCAGCTACGCGAAGCAGGATCAGCCCGGGGCGGCCTATGCCACCGCCGTGCGCCGGCACAGCATTGCCGCCAGCGTGACGCAGCCCATCTTCGATATGCCGCGCTTTGCCGACGTCAAGCGCGGCATTGCCTTGGCGACCCTGGCGGACATCGAGTTCGAGAAGTCGCAGCAGGACCTGATGGTCCGCGTATCCGATGCCTATTTCGATGTCTTGTACCAGCGCGAGGTTCTGCAGGCGGCCGTGTCGGCAAAGCTGGCATTCCAGAAGCAGCTCGACCAGGCAACAGCCGCGCTACGGCTCGGGGAGGGTACGCGGACCGACGTGGACGAGGCGCAGGCCAACCTGGACCTGGCGCTTGCCAGCGCAGTGGCTGCGCTGACCGATCTCGAGATTGCCGGCGGCACGTACCGCAGGCTGACCGGCCTGTCGGCGGACGAAGTCGAAGCTGTCGGGCTGCAATGCATGCCGTCGGCCATGGCGGCCGACATGGAGGCTGCCATGGAGGAAGCCGCCCGGGACAATCTGGAGGTGCGCATTGCCGAGCAGCAGGCCGAGCAGGCCGGGGCCGACGTCGCCGCTGCCGTGGGCGCAAACCTGCCTGTCGTCAGCGCCCAGGCATCCTACGGCACGAACTGGAGCTACGGTGCCGGCGAGAACAGGCTCGATGCGATCTTCGGCACCACCTCGAAGACGCGCTCGTCGACGATCGGCGTGACGATCACCATTCCGCTGTTTGCCGGCGGCGCGCAACTCTCGGCCGGGCGCGAGGCCTACAGCCGCCGCGCCCAGGCCCGCGACGCGCTCGAAGATGCGCGGCGCAGGGCGCGCGAGAGCGCGCGTGCCGCCTATCTCGGCATGACGAACGGTGGCGCGCTGGTGCAAGCACGGCAGCGTGCGCTGGGATCCGCCGAAGGCAAGGTCAAGTCGACCCGCCTCGGCCGTGAGGTGGGCATGCGGACGAACATCGACGAACTGAATGCGCAGCAGCGCTACTTCGAGGCGGTACGTGACCTGGCCTCCGCGCGCTACAAGCACCTGCGCGCGCGCCTGCAGTTGTCGGCCGCGCTCGGCTCGCTGGGCGATGCCGATGTCGCCGCGCTGGCATGCCACCAGCACAAGGGGTGAGCATCGGCCGGCAGACGCTGGCGCGCCGGGCACCGCGCGCTATTCAATCCTGACTCAATGTCGAGACGTTGCAATGACTGATTCGCTGTTCCGGCAAGAAGCGCTCGACGCGAGCAAGTACAGGCTCATGGGCGCGGTCAGCCTGTATTCCCCGCCGTACCGGTGGCTGATGATCGGCGTGGCCGGTGCGCTGGCGGCTGCCATCGCGGGCTTGCTGGTGTTCGGCACCTACACCAAGCGCGAGCGCGTCCTCGGCCAGCTGCTGCCAGCCCAAGGCCTGTTCGGTATCACGCCACCGCTCACCGGCACCCTGGTCGAGACCCGCGTGCGTGAAGGCCAGTCTGTGGAAGAGGGCGCCGGGCTGATGGTGGTTTCCGCGGAAGTGGCCACGGAACTGGGCGGAACGCGCGAGCACATCGGCACGCAGCTCAAGCTGCAGCGTTCCAAGCTCGAGATCGACCTCGCCAGCCAGTTGCAACTGGCTGGCGAGGCGCAGCGCGGCCTGCAGATGCAAGCCGGCATGCTGCGCGAGCAGCTCGCACAGATCCAGGCGCAGAAGGAACAGCGTACCCGCCAGGCCGACCTGGCCACACGCCAGCTCGAAAAGCTGCAGTCCATGCGGGCCGAGGGTTATGCCTCGAATAGCCAGGTGGAGCAGCAGGAGGGCGTGCTGATCGATTCCCAGGCGAGGCTGCAGGAGCTTGTCCGCCACCGGCTGGACATCGGGCAACAGCTCGAACAGGTCCGCCAGCGGCAGCGCGAGCTGCCGCTCAATATGAGCAACCAGCGCAACGAGATCGCACGCAAGCTCGCGGATATCGACCAGGCGACGGCCGAGAACGAGTCGCGCCGCTCGGTGATCCTGCGCGCGCCGCGGGCAAGCGTGGTGGGCGCGCTGCTGGCGAAACCGGGGCAGATCGTCAATGCCGGGCAGACCGTCATGTCCCTGCTGCCGCAGGGCGCGCAGCTCGAGGCGCAACTGATGGTGCCGAGCCGGGCGATCGGCTTCATCCGCCCCGGCGCGCCTGTCGTGCTGCGCTACCAGGCCTATCCATACCAGAAGTTCGGCCAGCAATCGGGACGCGTGACCGAAGTGTCGCGCACCGCGCTCTCGCCGAAGGAGGTCGCGAATCTCACCGGACAGGGCAACGTGCAGGAACAGCACTACCGCGTGGTTGTCGCGCTGGACCGGCAGGACATCCAGGCCTATGGCAAGCATGAGCCGCTCAAGCCCGGCATGGCGCTCGAAGCCGACGTGCTGCTTGACAGGCGACGCCTGATCGAGTGGGTACTGGCGCCGCTGTATGCCCTGGGCCGCCGCGCCGGATCGTGACGATCCTCCGCCATCGCGCCATGCGTCAAATCACCTTGGAATCGCTCGGATCATGAGTTTTATGAAAGCACTGCAGTTCGGTTGGGGCCAGCGCCTGCCGGTGCTGCTCCAGACCCAGGCGGCGGAATGCGGCCTGGCATGCGTCGGGATGGTCGCCGGCTACTTCGGCCGCGAGATCGATCTGGTCAGCCTGCGCCGCCGCTTCAGCCCCTCGCTCAAGGGGGCAACCCTGGCCGACGTGATGCTGGTGGCCTCGCGCCTGGGACTGGCCTCGCGCGCGCTGCGCCTCGAGCTCGGCGAGCTCGTCAAGCTGCGGCGCCCCTGTATCCTGCACTGGGACCTGAATCACTTCGTGGTCCTGAAGCGCATCGGCCGCAACAAGATCACGATCCACGATCCCGCCCGCGGCATACTCGACGTACCGCTGTCCGAAGCGTCGGATCATTTCACCGGCGTGGCGCTGGAATTGCTGCCATCGCCCACCTTCGAGCGTACCCGCGAGAAGGAATCCATCTCGATGCTGAAGCTGATCGGCAGCGTGGCCGGCATCCGCGCCGCGTTCTTCCAGGTGCTGCTGCTCTCGGTCGCCCTGGAAGTCTTCGGCATCGTCTCGCCGTTCTATATGCAATGGGTGATGGACCACGTGCTGGTGTCGGCCGACGTCGACCTGCTGACGTTGCTCGGCATCGGCTTCCTCATGGTGGTGCTGTTCCAGAATGCCATCGCTGCCCTGCGCGCATGGGTGCTGACATGGTTCTCCAGCCTGCTGAACGTGCAGTGGACGGCCAACCTCTGCTCGCACCTGTTCAAGCTGCCCATGTCGTATTTCGAGCAGCGCCATATCGGTGACGTGGTGTCGCGCTTTGGCTCGATCGGCACCATCCAGAGCACGCTCACGACGCGCTTTGTCAGCACGCTGCTCGACGGCGTCATGGCGATCGTGACGCTCCTCATGCTGTTCATCTACAGCCCGATGCTGACCTGGCTCGAGTTGGGACTCTTCACCACCTATGCCCTGATCCGCTGGGTCTCCTACCGTCCGTTCCGGCAGGCCAACGAGGACCAGATCGTCTATGCGGCACGCGCCCAGTCGAACTTGCTGGAATCGATCCGCGGCGTCCAGGCGATCAAGCTGGGCAACAAGCAGGATGTGCGCGTTGCCATCTACGCCAACGCCGTGGTCGACACCACCAACAAGAACGTGGCGATCCAGCGGCTTTCGATCAGCTTCTCGACCTTGCAGGGCATCATCTCCGGTGCCGGGCGGGTCGTGCTGGTGTGGCTGGCGGCGCGACTGGTGCTCGACGGCCAGTTCTCCGCCGGGATGCTGGTGGCTTTCGTCAGCTTCGCGGAGCAGTTCTCGTCCCGGGCGTCCGGGCTGATCGACACCGTCATCGATTTCCGCATGTTGCGCCTGCATGGCGAGCGCCTGGCCGACATCGTGTTGACCTGCGTCGAGAGCGACATGGAAACGAAGACGCTACGTCCGCCGGCAGCGGCCGAAGGCCTGGTGGCCTCGCCCGCCATCGACGTGCGCGGCCTGCGTTTTCGCTACGCAGAGACCGAGCCGTGGGTGCTGGACGGCTGCACGTTCTCGATCGCGCCAGGGGAGTCCGTTGCCCTGGTGGGGCCATCGGGACAGGGTAAGACGACCATGGCCAAGGTGCTGCTGGGCCTGCTGGTACCCGAGGAAGGGGCGGTGAGCGCCGACGGCGTCGACATCCGCAAGCTGGGCCTGCACCAGTACCGCGACATGATCGGCTGCGTGATGCAGGACGACATTCTCTTTGCCGGATCCATTGCCGAAAACATCGGCTTCTTCGATCCGCAGCCGGACATGGCACGCATCGAGGAAGCCGCGCGCCTGGCCCAGGTCCACGATGACGTTGCCGCCATGCCGATGGCCTATCAGACCCTGGTGGGAGACATGGGCTCATCGCTGTCGGGCGGCCAGTGCCAGCGCGTGCTGCTGGCGCGGGCTTTCTACCGCAAGCCGTCCATCCTGATTCTCGATGAAGCCACCAGTCACCTGGATGTGGAGTGCGAACAGCGCATCAACCAGGCCATCCGTGCCATGAGGGTCACGCGAATCATCATAGCGCACCGGCCGGAGACGATCCGCAGCGCGGACCGGGTGATCGTGCTGGAGCGAGGCGCGGTACGTGCGCTGGCGCCGGAGATGCTGCCCGCACAATCAGCCATGCAGGGGGAGATCGACGCCGCTCCGGGCGAGTTGATCAGCAAGCCTGTTTGATGGAGTTGAGCAATGTGCAAGCGGAACCATACCGAAGCAATCCGGGGCGCTGGCGGCCTGAGTGCCAAAGGCGATTTTCTCCCTCGGCGCCCGTCTGATGCCGATCCTGGTTTCACCAGCGGCCGGTGCCGTCGCAGCAAGGCAATCAGGGCCATTGCGCGTCGCATCTGCGGGAAGTCCGAAGCGAAGCCGTTCGCCAGCGGTCCCGAGGTGTGCCCGGGTGCCAGGCCGTGCTGAACGGGCAAGGGCAGGGCTCGAGCTTGCATGCCTCATGGCACGAAGGGCGGCGATGGAATCCCGCGACGGGATGTGGGCATGCCGGCAGCAATTCTGCCGGCGATCGATGCCGGCAAGATGGCCGAAGCCAATCCGGCCCGGAATGATTGGCGATCACTAATCAGCAACAAGGAAATAAATCAATGCGTGAATTGACCGTAATGGAACTTGACCAGGTTTCGGGCGCCAGCTTCGCCTCCCGCACGGGTGCCGCAGTCCTGGGCGGCATTGCCGGCCTGGTCCAGGGCGTATACAAGGGCGCCGTGACTGGCGGCAGCTCGGGTGGCCTGCTGGGTCTGGGCATCCTGTCGGCGGGTGTCGGCTTTATCGTTGGCGGCATCGCCGGTGTTGTCAGTGGCGCTGCCTATGGTTTCGTGAACGATTGGGCGGCAACCGTGCCTGTCTTCAACAATGCCACCGGATCCCTGCTGGATCCGACCCTGAACCCGCCGAAGGTCTAAGGCGGCTCCCGGTGCCGGGCGGCATGCCCGCTGCCCGGCGTCGGCGGTTTCCATCAATTGCCGGCTACGCCGGGGAGGGCGAAGGCTTGCCGCCGATTCCCGCGCCATGCCGGCCAGCCGCGTTTCGCAATGGCTGGGCGCTCCGAGGCTGCCTGGCAATCCTGCGCAGCCGCCTTATGGCTTGAGATGCTTGGCCTGAGATGCCATGGCCGGAGATTGCGGCCTGAGATGCTGTACAAACCAGTCGCGCGCAGCCTGGCTGGTGGTTTCGAACTGTTCCAGGTAGGGCGTGAAATGCCCGCCCGGAATCATCAGCAGCTGCTTGGGCTGCAAGGCCTGTTCATAGGCTGCCAGGCACAGGTCGGTGGCGGTCAGCAGGTCGCGGTCGGCCACGATCATCAGCAGCGGCGTGGGGCTGATGCGCGCAATGTGGATGCCGGGCTCGTTCTCGCGCGCGAGTTCGGCGCTGCGCAGCGTCACCTCGTTGCGCCAGGCCGGCGCAAAGGTGGCGGTGTCCGTGAAGAACTTGTGGCTGTCGGCGCCACCCATGGCGCAGGCGGCGGCCGGGTCCGCGCTGACGGCCGGTAGCATGGCCGGCGGTTCGCCCCGGAAGCGCGCCAGCCGGTCGGCCTCGAAGCGCGTGAGCGCGGCCGGTACCAGGTCGGCGCGGGTGCGGCGCAGCGCGGAGGCATGGCCGCTGATCTGCGGCACCTGCGATACCACGCAGCGCACGCGCCGGTCGAGTGCCGCCACCTCGATCACATGGCCGCCGCTGTAGCTGGTGCCCCAGATGCCGATGCGCTCGTGCGCGACATCATCGCGGCTGCACAGGCAGGTAATGGCATCGCGGTAGCCGCGCCTTTGCAGGGCCGGGTCCACTTCCTGCCGGGGCGTGCCGTCGCTGGCGCCAAAGTTCCGGTGGTCGTAGACCAGTACGGCAAAGCCCGCGGCGGCGAACATCTCGGCGTAGCGGTCGAGATACTGCTCCTTGACGGCGGAAAAGCCGTGGGCCATCACAATGGCGGGGCGGGGGCCCGTGCATGTGCCCTCCGGTGCGTACAGCCACCCGCGCAGGGTGGCGCCTTCGGAGATGAATTCGATGTCTGAACGTGTCATGTCCTGGTCCTGGTTATCGTGCCATACCCGTTGCCTGTAGCCTGTAGCGAAAGGGCATGCCCGCCACGATACGCCCGGCCAGGCGGCGCGTCTGCGCCGGTCGGGCCACTCTTTACGCCGGATCGGACATCCTGAAATACTGGCTGGGCGTGGTGCCCGTATAGCGGCGGAACATAGCGGCGAAAGCGCCGGGCGTGTCGTAGCCCAGTTCCGCCGCGATGGTTGCGACGGGTTCTCCGGCGGCCAGGCGGGGCAGTGCGTACAGCAGCCGCGCCTGCTGGCGCCAGTGCACGAAGGACACGCCCGTATGTGCCTGGAACAGGCGCGCCAGCGTGCGGCTGGAGGCGCCTGCCTCCAGGGCCCATTCGGCCAGCGTGCGCGCGTCGGCGGGGTTGTCGCGCAGGGCGTCGCAGATGCGCGCCAGGCGCCGGTCCTCGCCAGCCGGCAACGGCAGCGGCTGTTCCGGCGACCATTCGAGTTCGTCCAGCAGCACGCGCATCAGCCGGTCCTCGCGGCCGCCCGGTGCGTGGTCCAGCGGCAGCGCTGCCGCACGCACGACCAGCTCGCGCAGCAACGGCGACACGTTGACCAGCCGGGGTTGCGCCGGCGTAGCGCCGGGACGGGCTTCCGGGTGGATATAGAGCGTGCGCAGCGACACGGCACCGCGGGCGCGCATGCCGTGTTCCATGCCTGGCGGCATCCATAGCGCACGCTGGGTTGGCAGCAGCCACAGGGCGTGGCCCGCCGCCACCTCGATCACCCCGGCCACAGCATAGATCAGCTGTGCGCGTTCGTGCCGGTGCGCAGCTACTACGAAACCGTCCGGGAATTCCTTGGGCATGACCGCCGCGGGGCGGGCGGTTTGCTGGTAGTCGAGTGGGTTGGTGCTCTTGGGTGCGGGCCTGACGGCAGGCTTGCCGCTGCCGGCGGGGATGGCATGGTCGCGCGGTCGGGGCATGGCGTACGCTGCGGCGGAGAAGCAGGTTGAACAGTTGGATGGACTGCCCCGCATTGTACGCATCGGCCTTGCCGTCGATGATGTGAGGCAAGGGGCTCGCCGCGGACGGCCCCTTGCCCTGGCCGGGCATGGCAGTCCTAGGGAATGCCACTAGAGCGCTGGCGTGGAATTTGCATAAAAATCTCTCTGTAAATCTTGTGAAATTTCAGATGACGGATAAAAATGCAGATACCGGCACGAATTCAGCGTCTCTCCCAGCCTCGTCCGGGGCGGCATTGACGCGGCTGCCGCACTGCAACGGTGCGCCTGGCCAGCAAAACCTGGCGCGCACGCGGCCGCCCGGTGCACGGGAGCGTGGCCATGCAGGGGGCAGCCTGCGCGGCGGCCCGGGAGGCGATGCCGGGAGCACGAGGCCATGAACACGCGCTTTGTCGAAGCCTTCATGTGGGTAGCAAGGCTAGGCAGCTTTCGCGCGGCGGCCGAGAAGCTGCACATCACCCAGGCCGCCATGTCCAATCGCATTGCCTCGCTGGAGCAGGAGATTGGCGCGCGTGTGTTCGAGCGCGAGGCGCGGGACCTGCGGCTCACGCCGGTGGGCCTGCGCCTGCTTGGCTACGGCGAGCGGCTGCTGGAGTTGCAGCGGGAGATCATGGTGCTGGGGCGCTCCGGCCACGAGTTGCTGGGGCTGGTGCGCATCGGCGCCATCGAGAGCGTGGTGCATACCTGGCTGGTCGACTTCCTGCGGCACCTGCAATCATCCTATCCGGGCATCGAGGTGCAGATCACTTCCGAGACCACGGAAGGGCTGCACAAGACCTTGCGCGCCGGCGGCATCGATATTGCCTTGCAGACGGACCCCGCGGTGGGCGAGGGCATCACCAGCACGCCGTGCCTGCCGATGGCGATCGGGTGGGTCGGGCGGCCCGGCGCGGCGCAGCCCGATGAAGGGAAACTGGCCACGCTGCTGCAGCACCCGACTATCACCATGAGCCCGGGGTCGCAGCCGCACGTGGCGCTCAAGGAGCTGTACCGCAAGGCCGGGCTGCCCGTTGGCAAGGTGCACTGCGTGAGCTCCATCGCGGCCATCGTGCGGCTGGTGAAGGCGGGCTTTGGCAATGCGCTGATGCCGCTGGCGCCGGTGCGTGAAGAGGTGGAGCGCGGCGAGCTGCGCGTGATCTGTTGCGATGTGCCGCTGCCGCATCAACGGCTGGTAGTGAGCCATCTCGACCATGCGGCGTCGGAGGCGATTCGCCTGGTGGCGGATCTGGCCTGCCGCGAATCGGATCGCTTTGTGCGTTCGCTGCCTGCACCGTTTGCGCCGGAGTGAAGCACGGCCGCGCGCCAAGCTGGTGCGCGAACGCAGGCGGATCGAACAGAAAAACTGATCGGAAACACGAAGAAAAACCCGTTTGTCGCGCGCGGCGATCGCGCCGATCATCAGCTCACCGCTTTGTATTGGCGTGGCAACCGGAGAGTTTGATGAGCGAGATGTTTGCGACCGAAAGTTCGGCGACAAAGAGCGCGGCAGGCATGGCCCCGCAGGGCATGCTGTTTGTCGCGTCGAATGTGGATGCGGCCGACGAGGCCGATTTCAATCAATGGTACGACCGCGAGCACGTGGAAGAGCGCGCCCGCATCGAAGGCTTCATCTCCGCCGCGCGCTATGAGGCCGTGCAGGGCGGCCCCAAGTATCTCGGCCTGTATCGCACCGAGTCGCTCGGTGCATTCACCTCCGCGGCCTACAAGGCGGCTTTTCGCCGCCAGACGCCGTGGTCGGTGGCCAACCTGGACCGCATGCGCCAGCCGATGCGCCGCGTGAGCGAAGTCACCGCCACCGTTGGGCAGGGCAGCGGCAGCTGGATTGCCGTGCTGCCGCTGGCGCAGCCGGAAGATCCGCTGGCACTGGTCGACCTGGCGGGCGAGGTTGGCGGGCAACTGTCCGCACAGCCCGGCTTTGTCCAGTCCTACCTGCTGATGCCAGACGCCGAGCTAAGCCAGCCGCTGCCCAAGGAGAGCCTGACCGACCGGCAACTGCTGCCCATCCTGGTGATCGAGAGCAGCGCCGAAGCCGCGAGCGAGCAGGCACTGCAGGAGGCGGCAAAGCGTCTGGGCGCATCGATGCAGCAGGCCGCACGCTACGCGTTGAAATGGAAGCTCTTCTCCGGGGAGGTGGCGTGATGACTAACGCAAGCACGATTTCCACCACGCAGGGCGCCGCGGGCACGCTCGATGCGGTCACCCACGCCGCCAAGCCCAGGATGGGCCGGCTGGCCGCGGCCAGCACCATCGGCACCACGCTGGAGTGGTACGACTTCACCGTCTACAACCTGATGGCCGCGTTGGTGTTCAACGCGGTCTTCTTCCCCTCGTTCGATCCGCTCACGGGCACGATCCTGGCGTTTTCCACCTATGCGGTGGGCTATGTCTCCCGTCCGCTTGGCGGCGTGCTGTTCGGGCATCTGGGCGACAAGCTCGGCCGGCGCTTCGTGCTGGTCGCCACGCTGATCCTGATGGGCGTGGCCACGGGCCTGATGGGCTTGCTGCCCACCTACATGTCGTGGGGCATCTGGAGCCCGATCCTGCTAGTGGCGCTGCGCTTCGCGCAAGGCGCGGCGATCGGCGGCGAATGGGCTGGCGCGGTCTTGCTGTCGATGGAGCACGGCGAGCAGCACCAGCGCGGGCGCAATGCATCGTTTACGCAGGTGGGGCCGTCGTGCGGCACGCTGCTGGGCACCGGCTTTATCGCCGTGGTGTCGCTGTGGCTGAGCCCGGAAGATTTCCAGGCGTGGGGCTGGCGCATTCCGTTCCTGTCGAGCGTGCTGCTGGTGCTGTTCGGGCTGTGGCTGCGCAAGGGCGTCGAGGAAACCCCGCTGTTCAAGGAGATGGAAGCGCGCAAGAGCACGGCCAAGACGCCGATCAAGGAAGTGTTCGTGGATCACTGGCGGCGCCTGCTGGTGGCCGGCGGCGTGCGCATCGGCTCCGACGTGCTCTATGCGCTGGTGGTGGTCTTCACGCTGACTTACGTGACCAGCGTGCTGCACCTGTCCCGGCCGCTGGCGCTGAGCGCGACCATGATCGGCGCGGCGTGCAACGCCATCGCGGTGCCCTTGTTCGGCAGCCTGTCGGACAAGCTCGGCCGCCGCCCGGTGTACATGGCCGGGGCCTTGCTGGCCGTGGTGTGGGCTTTTGTGTTCTTCCGCCTGATGGACAGCGCGCAGCCGCTGCAGATCTGCGCCGCGGTGGTGGTCGGGCTGATCATCCACGCCATGATGTACGGCCCGCAGGCGGCCTTCGTGACCGAGCAGTTCCCCACGCGGGTGCGCTACGCCGGGTCATCGCTGGCCTATACGCTGGCGGGCATCGTGGGCGGCGGCTTTGCGCCGCTGATCATCGCCAGCCTGTACAAGTCGTACGGCTCGACGCTGGCGATCTCGCTGTATGTCAGCGCCGCCGTGGCGCTGACGCTGGTGGCGCTGCTGGTGGCGCGGGAAACCGCAAAGAAGCCGCTCGAAAGCTGATCCGGCTAACCCTCGTTCGCCGTCGCGAAGACCGTTTCGCGGCGGCCCTGCAGTAGCGCCTGGCGAAAGGAAAGCACATGGGCCGTGACCGCGCTGGCCGCTGCCGCGCCGTCGCCCTCGCGCAGCGCCTTCAGGATCGCGCGGTGCTCGGCGCCGACCTCGGCCAGGTGCCCTTCGGACGACAGCGAAATGGCCCAGAAGCGCTGCGAGCGCGCGTGCAGCACCTTGAGGATTTCGATCAGGATCGGGTTGCCCGAGACCTGCGCGATTTCCTCGTGGAACAGGCGGTCCAGGTTGGTCACCTCGGGCAGGTTGCGCTGCGCCACGGCGTCTTCCACCTGGCTCAGCAGGCTTTCGAGCTTGTGCAGGCCGGCGGCGGTGATGCGCTCGGCGGCCAGCCTGGCGCACAGCGTTTCGTTGGCCAGGCGCACGTCGATCAGGTGCAGCGCATCGTCGATGGACAGTGGCGAGACCACCACGCCCTTGCGCGGCAGGATTTGCACCAATCCTTCGTTGGCCAGCCGGTGCAGCGCCTGGTTGATGGGCGTGCGGCCAAGGTCAAGATCGTCGACCAGGGTGGAGATGTTGAGGTGCTCGCCGGGGCGGTAGACCAGCGTGGTCAGCCGCTCCCGCAGGCCGGTATAGGCCAGCTCATTCTGCGATGGTTCTTCGGTCCTGGCCCGGGCGCGCGATGTGCCGGCGCTACGGCGATCCACTGATGGCAAAACTCTCTCCCGACAACACGGCAACGCGTGCAAGGGCGATATCGTACTACCAAAAGCAGGCGCGGCCTTAGGCGCCGGGCTAATGCTGCATGCCTAATCCAGCTTGATATCCGCCGTGGTGATCACGGCCTTCCACTTGGCCACTTCGGCCGCGGTGTGCTGGTTTAGCGCGGCGGGTTTGTAGGCGGCGTCCGGCAGCAGCTGGATGCCCTGGTCGGCCAGCTTCTTCGCAAACTCCGGGTCGGCGATGGCCTTGGCGAACGCGGCGTAATTGCGGGCGATAACGTCCTTGGGCGTGCCCTTTGGCGCATACAGGCCGTACCAGGTGGATGCCTCGAAGTTCGGCACCACGGCTTCCGCCACGGTGGGTACGCTGGGGAACTGCGGCACGCGCAGCTTCGCCGTCTGCGCGACGGCGACGACCTTGCCGCCCTTGACCTGGGGCAGGGCGGTGTTGGTCTGGTCGAACATGCCGTCGACCTGGCCGCCCATTACGTCCGTCAGGGCCGGGCCGGCGCCTTTGTAGGAGACCGGGGTCACCTTGATTTTGGCCTGCTGGGCGAACATGGCGGCGACCAGATGCGAGGTGGAACCCACGCCCGCGTTGCCGAAGTTGAGCTTGCCCGGATTGGCGCTGGCAAAGGCGACCAGGTCCTGCACGGTCTTGAACTTCGAGTTCGCGCCGACCAGCAGCACCAGCGGCGTGTCGGGAAAGCGGAACACGCCCTCGAAGTCCTTGACCGGGTCATACGACAGCTTCTTGTACAGCGACGGCGCCGCGGCCATATAGCCCATATGCCCGACCAGGAAGGTATAGCCATCGGGCGCGGCCTTTGCCGCCTTGCCCGCGCCGATGGTGCCGCCGGCGCCGGCCTGGTTCTCGATCAGCACCGGCTGGCCCAGATCGCGCCCGACGCGGTCCGCGATATTGCGGGCAAGCGCATCGGTTGGGCCGCCGGCGGCGAAGGGCACGATCCACGTGATCGGGCGGGTGGGGTAGCTTTGCGCCAGCGCACTGGTGGACAGGGCTAGCAGGGCCAGGGTGGCGCCCAGTTGCTTGGTCATTGTTGTCTCCATCATCGAGGTGGTTTTGGTTGTTTTGATCGGTAGTTTTGATCGGTAGTTTTGATGGGTTGTTTGAGATGATCGGTACTGCTTATATGTACATTTTGCAAATATGTTTAAACATATTCTAGGAATGTGGCACCCGACCGTCAACCCGGATCCGCATCTCGTTTACCCTTTACGCTTGGCTTGCGGGCCGCCAGGCGCTAGCATTTGCTACGCCTCAGGCACATCGATCGATCATTCAGGGAACCCATGGAGCCACGCCACGCCGAGTTGACCAAGGCACTTATTCACGACATCACGAGCGGGGTCTATCCGGTCGGGTCAAGCCTGCCGGGCGAACTGGAGCTGGCCGAGAAGCACGGCGTCAGCCGGGGCACCGTGCGGGTGGCGCTGATGCGCATCCAGGAGCTAGGCCTGGTCTCGCGAAAAAAGCGCGCCGGCACCCGGGTGGAAGCCGCCGCGCCGCGCAGCAGCGAGTACACGCCAAAGCTCTCCACCATCGACGAGCTGGTGCAATACGGCGCCGCTACGCAGCGCGTGATCCACGGCGTGCGCGAGATCGTGCTGGACATCGAACTGGCCACCCGGCTGGGCTGCCCGCCGGGCTCGCGCTGGCTGCATATCGAGACCTCGCGCACCAATCCCGAAGCGCCATCGCATCCGTTGTCATGGTCCGATGTCTACGTGATGGCGGCTGACGGCGCCAAGATCCGCAAGCTGCTCAAGACAGATCCCGGCCTGATCAGCGAACTGGTTGGCAAGACTACCGGGCGCCTGGTCAAGGAAGTGCGCCAGACCGTGCGGGCGGTGGGCGTGCCCGCTGCGCTCGCGGAGGTGCTGGGCACCGCGCCCGATGCGCATGCGCTGGAATTCGTGCGGCGGTATTTCGACCAGTCGGACCGGTTGTTCGAAGTGGTGGTGAGCTTGCATCCGGCCGATCGCTTCACGTATTCGACGGTGCTGCAGCGTCAGGGCTGAGCCTTAGCCAGCCCGAAGATCGTCCGGAGACGGGTGGCCAAGGGATTTGCTTTCCGGTGGCGGGGCGTGTCATTATGTATAGACATAATTGATTCGCGCAGCCGCTGTTCGGCATGCTGCGCCCACCCCGCCATGACTGTGATCTTCCAGGAAGACGTCGTCGACACCATTGCCGACGCGCTGCAGTACGTCAGCTACTACCATCCCGCCGATTTCGTGCAGGCGCTCAAGCGCGCCTTTGCCGCCGAGCGTGCTGGCGCGGCGCGCGATGCCATCGAGCAGTTGCTGGTCAACAGCCGCATGAGCGCCGAGGCGCACCGGCCGATCTGCCAGGATACCGGCGTGGCGCAGGTTTTCATGACCGTGGGCATGGACGTGCGCTTTGCGGCGCGCGATGGCGCAGCAAAGCTGTCCGTGCAGCAGATGGTGGACGCTGCCGTGCGCCGGGGCTACACGCACAGCGCCAATCCGCTGCGCGCCACCATGGTTGGCTCGGCCCTGGGCGAGCGGCGCAACACCGGCGACAACACCCCGGGCTTCCTGCAACTGGAACTGGTGCCCGGCAACACCATCAAGATGACGGTGGTGGCCAAGGGCGGCGGCGGCGATGTCAAGGCGAAGTTCGCCACGCTCAACCCAAGCGATTCGCTGGTCGACTGGATCCTCGCCGCCATCCCGCAGATGGGCGCCGGCTGGTGCCCGCCCGGCGTGCTTGGCGTCGGGGTGGGCGGCACGCCGGAGCAGGCCATGCTGGCGGCCAAGCGCGCGTTGTTCAGCCCCATCGATATCCATGCGCTGCGCGACAAGGGGCCCGCGAACGACACCGAGCGGCTGCGGCTGGAACTGTTCGAGCGCATCAACGCGCTCGGCATCGGCGCACAGGGGCTGGGCGGGCTGGCCACCGTGCTGGATGTCAAGGTAGCCGCGCTGCCGTGTCACGCTGCAACGCTGCCGGTGGCGCTGATTCCCAATTGCGCGGCCACGCGTTTTGTCACGGTGGAACTGGATGGCTCAGGCCCCGCGCGGCTGGAGCCACCGCCTGCCGATACCTGGGATGGCATTCCCGGCGCATTGACCGCCAAGCCAGGTCGCGTGGTCGACCTGGACAATCTGGATGCCGCGCAGGTGGCGCAATGGCAGGTTGGCGAGACCTTGCGGCTGCGCGGCCGCCTGCTGACGGCGCGCGATGCCGCGCACAAGCGGCTGGTAGCCATGCTGGATGCGGGCGAGCCGCTGCCGGTGCCGCTGCGCAATCGCGCGATCTACTACGTGGGGCCGGTCGACGCAGTGGGCGACGAAGCGGTGGGCCCGGCAGGGCCTACCACGGCGACGCGCATGGACAAGTTCGTGCCGCAGTTGCTGGAGCAGACGGGCTTGCTGGTGATGATCGGCAAGGCCGAGCGCGGGCCAGTGGCCATCGAGGCCATCCGCCGCCACGGCGCGGCCTACCTGATCGCGGTGGGTGGCGCGGCCTACCTGATCTCCCGGGCGATCCGCAAGGCACGCGTGCTGGCCTTCGCAGAGTTGGGGATGGAGGCCATCTATGAGTTCGAGGTGGAGGACATGCCTGCCACAGTGGCGGTGGATGCCACAGGGCGGTCGATTCATCGGATCGTCGCGAGCTGAGGCCCGCAGCGCTCCGAGGAGCTACGCCTGGGGCCGATAGCGCCCGCGCAGCGGATCCAGCAGGCTGGTCAGGCCGTTGTGGTCGAGTTCGTGCATCAGGGCCAGCAACTGGCCGATCTCGCCCGGCGGAAAGCCTTCGCGCGCAAACCAGTTCAGGTAGGTGCCCGGCAGGCTGGCGATGACGCGGCCCTTGTACTTGCCGTAGGGCATGGTGCGGGTGAGCAGGAGTGGCAGGTGTTCGGGATTCATGGAGCGACCTCAGGCGGGCCTCGGATGGCGCCGGCAAGGGGATGTTACCAGCGTGCCGCGCCCGGTTTGCCGCCGCCGGCCGCGCCGGGGTACGATCCTGACCTCACCGCTAACGAGGACAAGCAAGATGGCAAAGCAAGGCACTGGCGCTGGCCTGAAAGGCATCGCCCTGTTCGAGGCCGCCAAGGGCGTGCTGGTGATCCTGGCGGGGCTGGGCCTGGTGGCGCTGCTGCACCGGGATGCGCAGGCGCTGGCCGAGGCCATTGTGGCCCGCTTGCACCTGAACCCGGGGAGCCGCTACCCGACCATCTTCCTGTCGCTGATGGCCCATCCGAGCGACGCGCGGCTGTGGGCCATTGGCGGATCCGCCGCGATGTACGCAGCCATGCGCCTCACGGAGGCCTACGGCCTATGGCGTCAGCGCGTGTGGGCGAAATGGCTGGGCGTATGGTCGGGCGCGGTCTACATTCCGGTGGAACTGTACGAGGCGGTGGCGCATCCCAGCGCGATTCACATCGGGCTGGCCATCGCCAATGTACTGATCGTGGCCTACCTGGCCAACAGCATCAGGCGCAATCCGGCCGGCGCCTAGCCATCGCAGGCGCCTCCCGGCGTGGCCAGGCCAGCAATGCGCCGGCGGCCAGGCCGTACAGGTGGGCGCTGGCCACGACCGGGCCGCCCAGCCACGCGCCTGCGTCCTCGGCGGGCCCCGCCAGAATCTGCCAGCCTGCGCGCGCCGCCAGCGCGAGCAGCAGCATCGCCGCGAGGCCATCGCGGCGGGCCCGGGGCAGCAGGGCGACCATGGCAAGCCCGTAGTTGATGCCGGAGAAGCCCGCATAGCGGAGCAGCCCCGGCTCGCCGGCTAGCAGCAGCAATCCTGTCATGGCAGCCAACGGCGGCACCACCTGCCAGGCGCGCATGCGCGCCGGCTGGATCGCCGCCAGCATCAGCAGGCCCGCCACGTTGAGCAGACAGTGCGTCCAGCCGAGATGCACGAAATGGCAGCTCAGCAGGCGCCAGGCTTGGCCCGCGAGCATGGCCTCGCGGTCGAAGCGCAGGGCCTGCATCAGCGCAGGCCCGGCAGCCTGGAGCGCGACCAGCGCCAGGGCCAGCAGCAGCCACCCGCCAGCGGCGCGCCGCCTGCCAACGTGCACGTCAGCGTGCATTTCAGCGGCGCGCAACACCGCCTGCAATGCCGCCTGCCAAGCGGCGCCATGCCGCTGCGGCCAGGGCGCCGGCCAAAACCAGCAGCATCCACGTGTCCGCTGCGCCGGTCCCGGTGTCGCCGCCCTGGCTGGCGGTGGCGCCACCGGCATTGCCGTTGCCCGCACCCGCTTGCTCACCCTCCGGCGCAAGGCTGTCGTCGCGCAGTGCGAGGTCCACCAGCACCGGGTCGTGATCGGACGAACGGTAGGCATCCGGCGCGTAGAACGACGTTTGCTGATCCGCGCTCTTGAAGGCCACCGAGTACTCCAGGGCAATGGGCTCATCCGCATTGATATGCCACTCGCTGACCGCGCGGATGCGGCTTGCCGCGGCGTCATTGGCCAGTGCGTGGTCGATGTAGCCGGCCTCGCCGCCAAAGACATAGCTATAGGCGCCGGCCCCGATGAAGCGCGCCACCATGTCGGCGTAGCCCTTGTCGGCAAAGAGGCGGATCGGGTCTTCCTTGGCGTAGCTGTTGAGGTCGCCGATCAGCAGCTTGCCGTCATCCGCGACGGCGGTGGGCGAGGTGGCAAGCCAGTCGGCGATCTTGCCGGCGGCGGCGAGGCGGGTCGGGTTCCAGCAGCTCTGGCCATCGCCCTGGTCGGCGTTGGTGCCCGTGGATCCGGTGCAGCCCTTGGACTTGAGGTGGTTGACCACCACCGTGAGCTTGCGGGACTGGCCGGGCAGGCGGAAGGTGCGGGCCAGCGGCTGGCGGTTCTTGTCGTCGATGGCCAGCGTGGCAGGCACACCCACGGGCTCCACGGTGCGGCTGTTGTAGATCAGGGCGACCTTGATGGCGTCGCCGCCGAGCTTGTCCACGCCCGGGTCGACAAAGCGCCAGTCCGCACCGAGCTTGCCGACCAGCCGCTGGATGGCGCTGAATTCGCCATAGCCGTCGTTCTCGATTTCCATCAGGCCAACGACATCGGCATTCAGCGCTTTGAGGGCGGCCACGATCTTGGCTTCCTGGCGCTCGAACTCCGCCAGCGTCTTGGCGCCGCGATTGTTCGGGTCGTCGAAGCCCGCGCCCTTGCCGTCGCCGTTGAAATAGTTCAGCACGTTGAACGAGGCCACCCGGATATCGGACTGGGCCGCGCGTGCCGGCGCGCTGGTGCGCGGGTTTGCCGTGGCCTGGAAGGCCGGGGCGGGCGCGCCGGGCACGGTCTGCAGGCGCCAGCTGCCAAAGCGCATTTCCAGCACGCCCTGCACATTGCTGACGGTGTAGCCGCCGCGCAGCGTGTTGGCCGCGCTCAGGCCCGGCGCGGGGAACGGCACGACCGCCGGGTTCTGCTTGTTCGAGCCGTCGTCGAGCACCAGGCGGTTCAGTGCGTTGGCCGCGGCCTGCGCGGCCGCGCCGGCCTTGGGCAGCGCCACATTGGTCGGCAGCGGCAGGCGGCCGTTGCTCAGCAGCACGCTGCCGTAGCGGCCCAGTTCATAAGTCTCGCTGACTGTGAGGGTTTGCGGCAGCCGCACCAGCATGCCCTCGAAGGCAGCCAGCGATTGCGCGGTCTGCGCGGGCAGCGTGATTACCGCGGGCGTGACGGTCTGGCCGTTGCCGCAAACCGCCACAGTGCTGGCGAGCGCCAGCTGCGTCTGGCCGAACTTCTCCTCGACCTTGCCAACCAGGTGGACCAGGTCGCCGGCACGGGCACTGGTCGAGGGGGCGTACACGAACAGTCCCTCGGACACGCCGGGACGGTTCTGGCGCTGGGCATCCGCCTGCTGGACGAAAAAGCCGCCGAAGCCATCCGTGCCGGGATAGTCGGCCGTCACCACCGCCTCCACGTCGACCGTCTGCCCGGCCAGCGGCGAGGTGGCGCCGGCGCCCTGGATATCGGCGATCAACGTGGCCGGGGCGCCGCACTGCGCGGTGACCGGCGGCAATGGCGCCGGCGCGTTGTTGTAGTAGCCAAGGTCGGCGAAGGCATCGGTGCCGAAGCCGTCCCACTGCAGCGCCGGATCGAAGGCCCCGGTGCTGTCGGTGTCGCCGGCGACCAGCCCGGCCTTGCGGCGCAAGGTGTTGTCCTTGGTGGTGGAGGCGCCGGTGCCCCAGGCGCCGCCGGCAGGCTGCACGCCGACCTGCCCGAAACGGTCGATCACGGTGCCCGCGCGCGTCAGTACCAGCGCGTCGTCGCCGTTGAAGGTAAATGCGATGACCTGGTTCAGGCGGCTGCCGAGTGTGGCCGCCATGCTGGTATGCGCCATCACGTAGACCGCGCCGGGTGCCAGTGTGCCGCTGAGCGTGAAGGTGCTGGTGGGCGCCGTGGCGCCGTTGTTGTATTGCTGCAGCTTGTATTGCGACAGGTCGATCGCGGTAGCATCCGGGTTGTACAGTTCGACGGCCTTGTTGTTGGAGGTGCCTTCCACGACCTCACTGATGATCAGGTCGGCATGAGCGGGCAGGGCGATGGCAAGCAGGGCGGCACTAAGGACGGACAGGCGCATGTGGGGCGGCTCGATGGGTTGGGTTTTGCAAAGTCCGTGATGCTATTGAGCGCAGGTGACAGGGGCATGAATGGCTGGCATACATTTGACCGCCTCCCCCCGGCCGCCCCGGAGAAGCACGCGGCTCACGCCCGCCAGCGCGGCAGGACGCGGCGCACAAACCAGTGCCACGCGGTGAGCGCCGTGGCGACCGCCAACGCCCAGAGCAGCCAGGGATCCGTGGCGCCAGCGCCGGCTTGCGCCTTCTCGATGGATTCCTTGCTGCCATTCGCGCCGTTGCCACCGCTGGTGCCAGTGTGAGTGCTCGTACTTCCCGCGCTGTCGTCTGTGCCCGCTGTGCCGCCCGTGGCCACGCCATCGCTGCGCATGGCAAGGTCGACCACCAGCGGGTCGTGGTCGGAAGAGCGATAGGCGTCGGGTGCATAGAAGGATTGCTGCTGCGCCTCGCTCTTGTGGGCCAGCGCATAGGCCAGGGAAATCGGCTCGTCGGCGTTGATGTGCCAATGGCGCGCCGCGAGGGTGCGGCTCGCCGCCCCCGCATCGGCGAGCGCGTGGTCGATGTAGCCGGCCTCGCCGCCAAAGACATAGCTGTAGGATGGGGTGCCGGCTTCTGCGAAGCGCGCAATCATGTCCGCATAGCCGCGCTCTGCCAGCAGGCGGATCGGGTCTTCCTGTGCGTAGCTGTTGAGGTCGCCAATCACCAGCTTGCCATCGTCCGGCACGCCGGTGGGCGAGGTGGCCAGCCAGTCGGCAATGCGGCTGGCCGCCGCCACGCGCGTGGGATTCCAGCAGCTCTGGCCATCGCGCTGGTCCGCATTGACGCCGCGGGCGTCGTTGCAGCGCTTGGACTTGAAATGGTTCACCACCACCGTAAGCTTGGCGGGATGGCCCGGCAGGCGGAAGGTGGCGGCCAGCGGCTGGCGGGTTCTCGCGCCCAGCGCCAGGGTGGCCGGCGTGCCGACGGGTTCCACGGTGCGGCTGTTGTAGACCAGTGCGACCTTGATGACGTCGCCGCCCAGTTGCTCCCGGCCAGGATGGATGAAGCGCCAGTCCGGACCGAGCTTGCCCGCGAGCCGGTGGATGGCGCTCAGCTCGCCATGGCCATTGTTTTCGATTTCCATCAGGCCGATCACGTCGGCATTCAGGCCTTGCAATGCGCTCAGGATCTTGGCTTCCTGGCGGGCGAACTCGGCAGGCGTCTTGGCGCCGCGATTGCCGGGGTCATCGAAGCCCGCACCGCGGCCGTCGCCGTTGAAGTAGTTCTCGACATTGAACGCCGCCACGCGCAGATCGGTGCGGGCGGCGCGCGCCGGGGCGCCGGTGCGCGGATTGGTGCGCTGGAACGCCGGCAGCGGCGCACCGGGGAGCGGCTGGACGCGCCAGGCGTTTGCGCGCCATTCCAGCACGCCCCGCACATTGGCGACGGTGTCCCCGCCGCGCAGTGTGTTCGATGCGCTCAGGCCCGGTGCGGGATGGATGACGCGCGGCGGGTTTTGCCGGCTGTAGCCGTCGTCCAGCACCAGGCGATTGAGCGCATTGGCGGCAGCCTGTGCGGCGGCGGCTTCCCCGGGCAAGGCCACGTTGGTGGGCAGCGGCGGGCGGCCGAGGCTGAGCACCACGCTGCCGTAGCGGCCGAGCTCGAAGGTCTCGCTGACGGTGAGGGTCTGCGGCAGCCGCACCAGCATGCCCTCATAGGCCGCCAGCGAGCCCGTGTGCGGCGTGGGCAGCGTGATGGTTTCCGGAGTGACCGCCTGGCCCGCCGCGCACACCGTGGCCGGGCCGGACAGCCTAAGCCGCATCTGGCCCGCGCGCTCCTCCACCGTGCCGAGCACGCGCACCAGATCGCCCGCCCGCGCAGCCGCGCGCGGCGCATGGACGAACATGCCCTCGGATACGCCGGGACGGCGCTGGCGCTGGGCGTCGGCCTGCTGCACGAAGAAGCCGCTGAGGCCGTCGGCGCCCGAGTAGTCGGCCGTGACCACCGCCTCCAGCGCGACCCTTCGCCCGATCGACGGCGTGCCCTCGCTTTCGTCCCGCAGGTTCGCGATCAGCGTGGCCGGCGCTCCGCATTGCGCGGTGGGAGGGGCCAGCAGCGCACGTGCCTGATCGCGATCGCCCGCGTCGGCATGCGCGGGCAAGGCAAAGCAGAGCAAGGCCAGCCAGGGTGGCAGGCAGCGCGGCAGAATGCGCGGCAGGCAGCCGTGCAGGAAAGGCTTTGGCAAGAACAGGCGCATGGATGGGTCTCCAAGGTCTCGGCGCAATGTGGGTCCGGATGGACTGCTGATGCCAAGCGTAAAACCCAGGGCCGGCTCGCGGATTGAGCCAATTCTCATACTGGGCGCGGCGCAGACTCTGCGAGAATGCAGCCTTGTCCTCAACGCAGCTGACGAGATACCGTGACTGTCCGTGCCGTAGTGTTCGATTTTGGTGGTGTGCTGTTCGACTGGAACCCGGAATACCTGTATCGCGAATTGATTCCGGATCCACAGGAGCGCGCCCGGTTCTTGTCGGAGGTGTGCTCGCCGGCGTGGAATATCCGCCAGGATGCCGGCAGGCCGCTGCACGAGGCCACCGAGTCCCTGGTGGCCGAGCATCCCGCGCAGGCCGGCCTGATCCGCGCGTTCTATGGCCGCTGGCCGCAGATGCTGCGCGGTACGCTGGCCGATGGCGTGGCCCTGCTGCAGCGCCTGCACGACGCGCAGGTGCCACTGTTCGGCCTGACCAACTGGTCCAGCGAAACGTATCCCTATGCCGAGCGTATCGGCGATTTTCTGTCATGGTTCCGCGATATCCTGGTGTCCGGCGAGGTTGGCGTGGCCAAGCCCGACCCGGCCATCTACCGGCTCATGCAGGCGCGCATCGATGCCAGCCTGCCGGGCATCGCGCCAGGAGAGCTGCTGTTCATCGACGACAACGCGGCCAATGTGGCTGCGGCAACGGCACTCGGCTGGCAGGCCGTGCATCATGCCAGCGCCGCGCAGACCGCAAGCGCGCTGCGCGCAGCGGGATTGCATTTCTAGCCAGACTAGCCAGATCGATTGCCTGGTTTGCTTGTTGCGGGCAAACCTTGTTTTCCGACCCTCATTCCGACAGTCTTACGCGCCAGAGGATTCAGGAGCCCGCCGCCATGGCATCCACACCAGAACGTCCCAAGCATTTCTCGATGATCCGCGAGTTGCATCTTGCCGATCTGTTCACACTGGGCAACGCCGCCTGCGGCATGGCATCGGTGTTTTTCGCCATGTTCTACATCGCTTCGGGTTTGCCAGCGCATTTCATGGCGGCGGCAGCGCTGGCGCCTGCGGCCTTCATTTTCGACGTGCTGGACGGGCGCATCGCGCGCTGGCGCCACCAGCATTCCGCGCTGGGCCGCGAGCTGGACTCGCTCGCCGACATCATTTCCTTCGGGGTCGGCCCGGCCACGCTGGCGTTTGCCGCGGGCATGCGCGGCGGCTGGGACATGGCGGCGCTGATCTACTTCGTCTGCTGCGGCGTGAGCCGGCTGGCACGCTTCAATGTCACCGCCGAGACCTTGTCCGAGGGCAGCGGCAAGGTAGCGTATTTCGAGGGCACGCCGATTCCCACCAGCGTGCTGCTGACTGCCGTGCTGGCCTTTTGCGCGCGGCAGGGCCGGGTGGGCGATGCGCTCTACGGCGGCGTGTGGTCGATCGGCCCTGCGGACCTGCATCCGCTCGCGCTGCTGTTCGTGCTCTCCGGCTCGCTGATGATCAGCAAGACCTTGCGCATCCCGAAGATGTAGCCCCGCGCAAGAATGGCCGCCCCCGCTCCACGCTCGCGCCGCAGGTTGGCCACTATTGCCGCAGCGACAGCCAGATCGCCTTGGGCTCGGTGAAGTTGTCGATGGCAGCGTCGCCATGCTCCCGGCCCAGCCCCGAGTCGCCGGCCCCGCCCCAGGGCAGGCGCACGTCGGTGTGGCCATAGGTGTTGATCCACACCGTGCCGGCCTTGAGCTCGGCGGCCACCTGGTGCACGCGGCCGATGTCGGCGCTCCACACGCCCGCCGCCAGGCTGAACGCGGTGCCGTTGGCGATGCGCACGGCGTCGGCCTCGTCCTCGAAGCGGATCACGCTGGCAACCGGTCCGAAAATTTCCTCCTGCGAGACCCGCATCTCGTGCCGGACGTTGGCGAATACGGTGGGCTGCACGTAGTAGCCCTTGCCGCCCACGCGCTCGCCGCCGGTCACGGCGATGGCGCCTTCGCGCTTGCCGATCTCCACATAGTCCAGCACGGTCTTCATTTGCGCGGACGACACCAGCGGCCCCATGGTGGTGTCCGGCGCGGCGGGGTCTCCCACGCGGATCGAGGCGGCGCGCGCCGCCAGCTTTTCCACCACTTCGTCATAGACCTCGCGCTGCGCCAGGATGCGCGAGCCGGCCGAGCAGACTTGCCCCGCATTGAAGAAGATGCCCGAGGCGGCGGCGCGCACCGCGGCATCCACGTTGGCGTCGGCGAAGATCAGGTTGGCGGACTTGCCGCCGAGCTCCAGCGTGACGCGCTTGAAGTTGGCGGCGGCGCCTTGCATGATGCCGCGCCCCACGCCGGGCGAGCCGGTGAACGTCACCTTGTCGATGCCGGGATGGGCCACCAGCGCATTGCCCACGACGCTGCCCTTGCCGGTGACAATATTGAGCACGCCGGGCGGCAACCCGGCCTGCAGTGCCAGCTCGCCCACGCGCAGCGCGGTCAGCGGCGTGATCTCGGCGGGTTTGACGATGAGGGTGCAGCCGCAGGCCAGCGCAGGGGCGATCTTCCACATGCCGATCATCAGCGGGAAATTCCACGGCACGATGGCGGCGACCACGCCCACCGGCTCGCGCACGGTGTAGGTCAGCGCGCCGGGGCGGGTTGGCACCACCTGGCCGTTGATCTTGTCGGCCCAGCCTGCGTAATAGCGCACGGTGTCGATCACCGCCGGCATGTCCTGGCGCCGTACGGCGGCCAGCGGCTTGCCGGCATCCAGGCTTTCCAGCGCGATCAGCTCTTCCTGGTTCGCTTCCAGCAGGTCGGCAAAGCGGTACAGGATGCGGCCACGCTCGGCCGCGCGCAGGCCGCACCAGACCTTGAGCGCGGCGCGGGCGGCGGTCACGGCCAGGTCGACGTCGGCCGCGCTGCCCTGCGCGACCAGGGCGATCGGGAGCTCGGTGGCCGGATTGATGTCGGTGGAGTACTCCCCGGTGCCGGGTGGCAGGCGCTTGCCGTCGATCAGCAGGTCGTGTCTTGGCAGTTGGGGCTGCGTGCTCATGGTTGCTCCTCGCTTGGGATCGGTGACTTGGGGTCGGTGAACCTCGCGGCACGTTAACGGAAGCAATACGGCTTGCCAGTGACGCCCGTGCCTGCTGTCACGATGCAGTGTGGGTGGGCGTTGGCACTAAGTCCAATTAATAGGACGGATTGATTAATACGAAAAAAGCATGAATCAAGACGGGATAAAAGCGGGGCAGACGCGCCCGTCAGCCTTCGGCGCGTGTTGCCCGGACCGCGGCGCCCCGGGGGATGTCCTGTCGCCAGCCGGCATTGCGCAACAGCGCCGTCATGGCTGTATGCAACTGATGCGCCACAACTGGCTTGTGCAGCAGCGCGGCACCCCCGGCATGGACGCTGCGCAGGCGGTCCGGGGCGGTATCGCCGGTGATGATGACGGTGGGAATGGCGTGTCCTAGCCGCTCGCGGATCGCCATCATGGCTTCTTGGCCGGTGCGCTCGCTGCGCAGGCGATAGTCGGCCAGCAGCAGGTCGGGCTGGAAGGCGCCAAGCGCGGCCAGCGCGTCTTCCTCGGACTCCACGGCCAGGCACACCGATTGCCAGCTCTCCAGCAGCGCCGTCATGGCGACCCGGATTTCCTGGTCGTCGTCGATCACCAGCACGCGCAATCCCTTCAGGCTCGGCTTGTGATGCAAGCCGGCGGGCTGGGTTTCGGCGCGGTCCTCAGTCAGGGGCAGGGCGAAGCGGAAGACCGATCCGCGGCCAGGCCGAGAGTTCAGCAGGATCCGGGTGGAGATGGTGCGCGCCAGCCCTTCCACGATAGCCAGGCCTAGCCCGAGGCCCTTGCGCTGGTCCCGCTCCGGATTACCCAACTGGTGGAATTCCTTGAAGATCGCGCGATGCTGGGTCATGGGAATGCCGATCCCGGTATCCCAGACCTCGATCATCGTGCGCTCACCCCGGCGGCGGCATGCCACCAGCACGCCGCCCTGGGTGGTATAGCGGATCGCATTGGCGATCAGGTTGCGCAGGATCAGCTCGACCAGCGTCGGGTCGGCGAACACCGTGGCGGTGGTATCCCGGGTCCGGTAGAACAGGCCGCGGCCGTCGGCCTGCGGCGCAAACTCGTTCTCCAGCTTGTAGAGCAAGGGCTGCAGGCGGAAGGCGCGCGGCCGGGCGGTGATCACGCCCGCGTCCACCTTGGAGAAGTCCAGTAGCGTGTTGAGCATTTCGCGCGCCGCCCCGGAGGCAGCCTCGATGTGCGTGAGCAACTGGCGCTGCTTGTCGGTGAGCTCGGAGCGGCCCAGCGTGACCACGAACAAGCCGAGCGCATGCAGGGGCTGGCGCAGGTCGTGGCTGGCCGAGGCGAGGAACACGGATTTGGCGCGGTTGGCTTCCTCGGCCTCGCGTTGGGCATATTCAGCGCGGGCTGTCTGCTCGCGCAACTGCGAGATCAGCTCCACATTGGCAAAGCGCAGCGCAATGCCGTGCCGTGCCACGCGCGCATAGTTGCGCGCAAAGATCATCAGCACCATGAGATAAAGCGGCGCGCCGAGGAACATGGGCAGGTAGGCGACGTCGCCGGTGGCGATGAAGACCGCCCAGACCGGCACGATGGCCGGGATGAAGAACCCCACGGCAACCGGCAGGCAGGCGGAGAACACCGCCAGCGCGGCCGCGCTCATGCCCGCGATCAGCGAGAGGATGCAGATCACCGTCGCGGGCGTGCTCACATCCATGTAGAGCCACGCCGCCAGTCCCCAGAGCGCGCCGATCAGCGTCAGCAGCAGCGTCATGCTGCGCGCGTAGCGCCCGGCATGGGCTTCGGCCGTGCGCTCGGGCATCAGGCGCCGCCCGAAATGCCCGGCGGCGCAGGCCAGCCCCATCGTCAGCGCCCAGGGCAACGCACCCGGATGCCCGCCGCCAAGGACCAGGCCGAGGGCCAGGATGAACGCCGCTAGCGCGCAGCCCAGCATGGCGATGCCGAAGCTCTGGTCGATCAGTTCCATTTGCGCGGCCAGCAGCCGCGGTTCGTCAAAGCGAGGGAGGAGAAACGCCATGGCTTACCTGCCCGTCTGCACCAGGCCACGGCGCTGTGCCTCCAGCACCGCCTCGACGCGGCTGACCACGCCCAGGTAATCGAGAATGGCCGCCACGTGGACGCGCACGGTGTTTTCCGAGAGCCCCAGATGATAGGCAATGATCTTGTTGGAGCGGCCCTGGCTGAGCTGGTCCAGCACCTCGAGCTGGCGCGGCGTGAGCGAGCTGGCCTGGTAGCCCTGGTACGCGTTGCCGCTGGCATGGCCATCCGGGTTGCCGCAGTCGGCGCAGTCGGCGCCGGCGTTGAAGTACGTGTCACCGCGAAGGCAAGAGGCGATGGCGTCTTCGATCTCGCCGCTGCTCGCGGATTTTGGCAGGAAGCCGGCAATCTCCTTGCGCGCGGCGGCGGGAATGGTTTCCAGCCCGGAGGTGCCGGACACGATCAGGATGCGCGCTGCGCAGAAGTGGCGGCGCAACACCTTGATGCCCTCGATTCCGTTGAGGCCGGGCATCTGGATATCCAGCAGGATGATATCCACGCTGGCGGCGCGGTGTTCCTCCACCGCGCCCATGACGGAGCCCGCCTCGATGATGCTCGCCACGCTTGGGCTGTCTGCCAGCACCAGGCGCAGGCCGGTGCGGAACAGGGTGTGGTCGTCGATCAGCAGCAGGTGGGCGTTGAGCATGGGTTGGGGTTGGCCGGCGCACGGCGCGCAGGCTGCGGCCGATGGAACAAGTGGAGCAAAATGTGACGCGCTGCGCCCCGGTCGAAGCGAGCGCCAAGGCGAATTGGACTCGATTATGGTGGGCTTGTCTATTTCCCCACTAAAGAGGGGAAAGGAAGGGTGGGGCGCAGCGGGGTCTGGCGTGGTGCCGCCCTGCAGATCGCCTGTGCGCTGGCGCTCGCGGGAAATGATCTGCCGCATGCGGGCGCCGGCGGCTTGGCGCAGGGATGGGCACTAGTCCAGAAGGATTATTTTGTTCGCGCACGTCTGGTGTCACCATGCACGCATGGGTGATTTCCGCGACTCGCCCATACCACTTTTGTTACCCACTACCACCCGGCAGTGGGTTTTTTTTGGCCCACGGTTTCGCGCCGCCGGATAGGCCCCCCGCCCGGGGGATGCAACCTGTTGCAGGCCGATTTGTCGATGCCTTCTTAGTTGACTGACCGGCCAGTCAGTCGATCAGCTTGCCCGCGGCATCGAAGAAAGGATGGTCTGCGCCAAAGTCACCGATCACCGCCGCGTGGCTGACCAGCCCATGCGCGGAATCCCACTGATGCAGCAGGTAGCCGGGCGGCTCCATGCGAAACCGCGAGGCCGCCTGCGGATCGAGATCGAGCGTGACCTGATGCGCGGGACCCGGCGCCGTCATGGCGATGGTGCCGCCAAAGCGGTGCGTGATGTGCCGGTGCAGGTGGCCGCACAACACGCGCTCGACGGTCGGGTGCCTGCGCACCACCGCCTCCAGCAGCGCTGCATCCTTCAGGCCCTGCTGGTCCATGTGGCCGATGCCGGTATGAAAGGGCGGGTGGTGGAGCATCAACAGCGTAGGCCTGCCAGGTTCGGCCGCGAGCGTGGCCTCGAGCCACGGCAGCGCGGCGGGATCGACCCGGCCGCCCGGCTTTCCCGGCACCGTGCAGTCGAAGGCCACCAGGCGTAGTGGCCCGGCCTCCACACTGTAGTGAACCGGCGCGTCACCGTCGCCGTTGGCGAACAGGTAATCGTGATCGGCAAACACGCGGCGCAGCGTGGCGCGGTGATCATGGTTGCCGGGCAAGAGCCGCACCGGCATCGGCAGCGTTTGCAGGATGCCGCGCAGGAAGCGGTATTCCTCCTCGGTGCCGAAGTCCACCAGGTCGCCGGTGATGACGACGGAGTCGGGCTGCTGCGGCGCCGCCAGCAGCGACGCGATGCAGCGCCGCAGAGCGCCTGCGGTGTCTACCATGCGGTAGGACAGCTTGCCGCCGGCCTTGATGTGCAGGTCGGTGATGTGGGCCAGCAGGTAGGTGCCGGCCGGGTTGTCGTTGGTGGTGTTCATGCGCAGAGCGCTTCGGGGAGCGTGATCAGGTGGCCGGTATCGAGGCGCAGGCCCACGCGGTCGCCCGCGAGCCAGCCATCGCGCCGGGTGGTGTCGACGACAAGCGGCGCCGGCGCGCCCACGTCGACCAGCAAGCGTGTGTAGTTGCCCAGGAACAGCGCGGTGACGACCGAGCCGCCCAGGTGGGCATCCTCGGCCTGTGCCAGCGCGACGTCTTCGGGGCGGAACAGCAGTTCGGCGCGCGGCGAGGGCGCGGCGGCGAGGCTTGCGGCGGTGCCATGGCGTGGCACCAGGCCGCCCGGCACGCGCCAGGCATTGGCCTCCAGCACGGCCGGCAGGCGGTTCATGGTGCCGATGAAATCCGCCACGAAGGCATTGGCCGGCGCGCGGTAGATCTGCTGCGGCGTGCCGGTCTGCGCGATGCGGCCACGGTCCATCACGATGATGCGGTCGCCCAGCGCCATTGCCTCGGCCTGGTCGTGGGTGACGTAGACGGCGGTGATATGCAGGCTGCGCAGCAACTGGTTGATGTCGGCACGCAAGGCGTCGCGCAGCTTGGCGTCCAGCGCGGTCAGCGGCTCATCGAGCAGCAGCACGCGCGGCTGCACGGCAATGGCGCGGGCCAGCGCCACGCGCTGGCGCTGGCCGCCGGACAACTGGTCGATGCGCCGCTCGGCAAAAGGCCCCAGATGCATCATGGCCAGCATCTCGTCCACCCGGCGGCGGCGCGCGGCGGCGTCGATGCGGCGCACGCGCAGGCCGTAGGCGATGTTCTCCGCCACGGTCATGTTGGGGAACAGTGCGTAGCTCTGGAACACCATGCCCACGCCGCGCTGCTCGATCGGCAGCGGCGTCACATCGTTGTCGCCAAACATCACCACGCCGCCGGCGTCGGGGAACTCCAGCCCGGCGATGATGCGCAGTGTGGTGGTCTTGCCGCAGCCCGAGGGGCCGAGCAGCACCACGGTCTCGCCTGCGCCGATGTCTAGGTCGAGCGGTTGCAGCGCCAGCGTGCCGTCGGCGAAGGTCTTGCCGCAGTGGCGCAGCGTGATGGTGGTCGGTTCATGCATGGCGGGCCTCGGAAGTGGAGAGCGGATCGGTGCCGGGGATCGTTCTGGCGTCGGCGCCGTCGGCAAGCGGCTGGTGCTTGCGGGCGCGCGCGCCCAGCGCGGACAAGCCCTGCATCAGCACCAGCAGCGGGATGATCATGAAGAAAAACACGATGGTGTAGGCCGAGCCGATCTCCAGCCGCATCGAGGCGTAGCTGTCGGCCAGCCCCACGGGCAGCGTCTGCGTGGTGGGCGTATGCAGCATCCAGGTCAGGTTGAACTCCCCCACCGACAGCGTTACCACCATCAGCGCCCCGGCCAGGATGCCCTGGCGGCAGTTCGGCAGCACCACGGTGAAGAAGCGCTGCAGGCGGTTTGCGCCCAGGCTGGCGGCAGCGTCCTCCAGCGTGCGGATATCGATGGCCGACATGATGGCCAGCACCGAGCGCACCATGAACGGCAACGTAAACAGCACATGGCCCACGAGGATAAACACCCAGCTCGTGCGGAACGCCTGCCAGCCACCATAGAGCAGGATCAGCCCAAGCGCGGTGGCCAGCCCTGGCACCGCCACCGGCAGCATCAGCAGCTCCTCGATCAGGCGCGTCACGCGCCCGCGCCGCAGCGCCATGTAGTAGGCCGCGGGCACGCCCAGCACCAGGGTGCAAGCCAGGCATGCCAGGGCAATGCCCAGCGACAGGAAGATGGTGTTGCGGTAGAGCGCCCACACCTCTACCAGCCAGCGCGTGGTGAGGCCGCTGGACACGCCCACAAAGATGTTGTTGGTGAGGCCGGCCAGCACGGACAGCACCACCGGTACCACCATGAACAGGCATACCAGAAGGGTAAGCGCGAGCTGCAGCCAGTAGGCATTGCCGCGGCGGGAAGACGTCATCATGGGTAGCCTCAGGCAGTAGCGGCGACAGCGTCGCCCGAGAACCAGCGCGCCACCGCCAGCAAGGCCCAGGTGACCGTGCCGAGCAGCAGGGACAGTGCGGCGGCCATGCCGAAGTTGGCGTAGTTGGTGAACTCGTTGTAGATGGTCAGCGGCAAGACATCGAGCTGCGTGGCCAGCGTGAAGGCCGTGCCGAAGGCGCCCATGCTGGTGGCGAAGCAGATCGCGCCGCTGGAAATCATGGCCGGCATCAGCGCGGGCAACATCACGTCGCGCACCACGCGCCAGCGGCCCGCGCCGAGCGATCGGGCGGCTTCTTCCAGCGATGCGTCGAGCTTGGCAACGGCTGCCATCACCGTCAGGATCACGCGCGGGATGGAGAAGTACAGGTAGCCGACGAACAGGCCGGCGAGACCGTACGCAAAGGTCCAGCGGTCTCCCACCAGCCAGTCGCCCACCATGGCGAGCAGGCCGTTGCGCCCGCCCAGCATGATGACCATGAAGCCGATGACAACGCCGGGGAAGGCTAGCGGGAACGTCAGCATGGCGACCAGCAGAGCCTTTCCGGGCACGGCGTTGCGCTCCAGGAAGGTGCCGGTGATGCCGGCGATGATCAGGGTGGCCAGCGTGACCGTTGCCGATAGCAGCACGGTGACCATCAGGCTGTGCAGATAGCGCTCGCTTGAGATGACGGTCCAGTAGACGCTCGCGCCTGTTTCACCCGTGACGCTGATCGCCAGCAGCTTTGCCATGGGCAGGCAGAAGAAGGCGAAGAAGACGATCAGGGCCGGGAGGGCGAAGAGGAGGAGTGGGGGGCTTCGTTTAGGCATGATGGGTTTGCTTTTTCCCGGGGTGGGTGAGGATCAGCTTCAACGTTGATGGCTTGGGTTCAATGGGGGGCTGCTTAACTTCAACTTCAAGGGCTTAACTTCAACTTCAACTGCAGTTTCACCACGCCTGCGGCGCGGCGACCTACTTTCTTGTCTTGCCAAAAAAGTAGGCAAAAAAGGCGTGCCCCGGATGGGGCGCCCCATACGGCCTAGGTAAACCTTGACGGCTCGCTTCGCATCGCGCTTGGGTGTTTCCCGCCCTTTCGGGCGGGAAACACGGCTACCACAATGGGTTGATCTTGCCGCTGCTTGGCTCCCCTCTCCCACTTGTGGGAGAGGGCGGGCGCTCGTCAAGCGCGCGATGCCGCACTCATCCACTTGCGCTCGCCGTTTAACGGACTTCCTTCAGATACTGCTCGCTGAAGCCTTTCTGCGCATCTGCCATCTTTCCGAAATCCACCGGCTTGGCGCGGGCGTAATCCGCTGCTGGCAGGAAGCGCGCTTGCACTTCCTTGGGCACGGCGGCGCTGCGCACGGGGCGCAGGTAGGCATTGGCCCACAGGGCTTGCCCTTCATCGGACAGCACAAAGTCCAGCACCTTCTTGCCTTGTGCATCGTGCGGTGCCTTGTTCACCAGGCTCATCACGTACGGCACCACCACCGTGCCTTCCTTCGGAATCACGAAGGCCACGTTGGACTTGTCCTTGTAGCGGGCGCGGTAAGCGTTGAAGTCGTAGTCCAGCAGGATCGGGATCTCGCCGGAGAGCACGCGGGCATAGGCGGTTTGCTTGGGGACGATGGGCTGGTTCTTCTGCAGGTCGCGGAAGTACTTGAAGGCCGGGCCGAAGTTGTCCATCGAGCCGCCCATCGCCTGGTTGACGGCAACCGCGCCGACGTAGCCGACAAAGGCGCTGGCCGGGTCGAGGTAGCCGATCAGGCCCTTGTACTCGGGTTTGAGCAGGTCGGCCCAGGACTGCGGCACGGGCTTGCCGCGCAGCGCGTCGACGTTGACCATGAAGCCGAGCGTGCCGGAGTGGATGGCGAACCAGTTGCCTTGCGGGTCCTTGAGGCCGTCGGGGATGTCGTTCCAGTGGGCCGGCTTGTAGGGGGCGGTGACGCCGTCCTTCTTGGCCTGGATGCCGAAGGTCACGCCGTAGTACACCACGTCCGCTACCGGGCTGCCTTTTTCGGCGACCAGCTGCGCGAGCGACTGGCCGGAGTTCTTGTTGTCATGCGGCACCGTGACGCCGGTCTTTTCCTTGATGGCGCGGATCTGCGAGGCCCAATCTGCCCATTCGGGCGGGCAGTTGTAGCAGATCGCGGTTTGCGCTGCGGCGCCCTGGCTGAATGCGCAGACGGCGGCGGCGCCGAGCGCGCTGGCGATCCGGCGCAGCGGTTTGTGCCAGGAACGGGTTGCTTGCATGGTGAACTCCTTGGGTTGCATACGAGGGCTAGGGCTAGGGCTAGGGCTGGGGGAACGCGGTGGGTGAAGGGTCATGCCGGTGCGGCTACCGTGCCGCCCAGGCGCAGGCCGTGGGGCAGCAAGGTAATGCGCCCGGGCCTGGCGCCGGATACGTTGGGTATGCCGGATACGTTGGATACGCCGGTTGCTGCGAGGCCGAAGCGCTGAAGCAACTGCGCAACGGCGCGCTCGCCGATTTCGGTGTTGGGCTGCACCACCGATGCCAGTGGCGGCTCCACCAGCGCGCCCAGCGCGATGCCGTCGTAGCCCAGCACGGAAATGTCGCGCGGCACGCGCAGGCCGAGCCGCTTCAGGTCGGAAATCACGCCGATCGCCAGCAGGTCGTTGGTGCAAAAAAAGGCGGTGGGCGCATCCGGCCCGGCGGCCAGCGCGCCGATCTGGTCAGCGTTGCTGGCGGTGTGGGTGGGCAGGCAAAGCGGTGGTGCGGCTTCCAGGCCGTGCGCGTGCATGGCGTCGCGGTAGCCCTCGAAGCGCTGGCGCGCGCGGTCGGAGGCGATGAAGGCGCCAGAGACCACGCGGATGCGGCGGTGCCCTGCCGCGATCAGGGCTTGCACGCCTTCGCGGGCGCTGCCGCGGTTGTCCACGGAGACGGAGTGGCGCTGGCCGCGCGCGGCTGCCTGGTTGTAGGCCAGCACATAGGGCACGCCTTCGGCATCGAGCTGGTCGAGCACGGCGCTGCGGGCGGCGTCGGCCACCGTGAGCACCATGCCGTCGACCCGGTGGCGCAGCAGGTATTCGATGCGCTCGCGTTCGCGCGCGGGGTCGTAGGCGCTGGTCACCAGCATCAGCGAGTAGCCGGCGGCCAGCGCGGCGTCCTCGATGCCGCGCCAGCATTCGGCGAACACGGCGTTTTCCAGGGTGGGCAGCATCACGCCAATCATCCGGCTTTGCTGCGCGCGCAGCTTGCTGCCGAGCAGGTTGGGGCGAAAGCTCAGCCGCCGTGCGGCTTCCAGCACGCGCTGCGCGGTGCCTTCGCGCACCAGCGCCGGGCTGTTGAACGCGCGCGATGCGGTGGCTAGCGATACACCAGCTGCTTGCGCAACGTCCACCAGCGTGGCGGTGCCGGCGGCGTCCGGGGCGGTGCTGCTGGAACGGTCCTGGGTGCGCTTCACGCGAGAGCTTCCGGTCTTGGTTTCGGGATCACATCGTGCGCATGGCGAACCAGGCGCGCAACAGCGGTAAAAATGAAAACGTTTTCATTCAAGCCGCAAAAAAATCGGGTCGCAAGCCTTTTTGCTGCTGCGGTGCATTAGCGCAATCGCGCTGCGGCAAGGCGAAACCCGGTACAGCGCGAATTCTGGGGATGCTGCATGACAGCACGATGACAGGCGCAGACGAGGACGCGAAGGGCCGGGCGGCTGGATCGCGGCGCCGCGGATCACAATGGGGTTGAAACTATCATGCAATTTCATTAACATGTTAATTACAGGCGGCGCCAACGGGCGATCCGCCGTCGACGATCCGCCGGCCCGGCAGCGCAAGCGCCCGGCGAGCGCGGGCGCAACCAGAGAGGAGCACGATGCGACAAGCCAGAATCGCCGCCGGCGGCCGGCCAGTGCGGGCAGTGCCGGTGGACGGTGCCACCTTGCTGCCGCTGGACGGTGGGCGCGCCCTGCGCGAGGATGAATTCATGTGGCAGCCCGCCATCACCGGCACGGTGTACGGCACGCTGCTGAACTTCAAGGGCGCGCTCGCGGCCCTTGGCGACAGTGTCAATGCGGCCCCTTACCAGGCGCCGCCTGCTGGCCCGATCCTCTACATCAAGCCGGCCAATACCCTGGCCGCCCATGGCAGCCTTGTCGCGCTGCCACCGGGCCAGGAAACCCTGGAAATCGGCGCCGCGCTCGGCATCGTGATCGGCCGGCGCGCAACCCGCATCGACCCGGCGCAGGCCGCGGACTATATCGCAGGGTACACGGTGGTGTCGGATGTCAGCGTGCCGCACGCCAGCTATTACCGCCCGGCGGTGCGCCACAAGTGCCGCGACGGCTATTGCCCGATTGGCCCGTGGGTGATGGCCAGCGAGCAGGTCGGCAACGCCGATGCGCTCAGCATGGTGGTGCGCATCAATGGCGAGGAGCGCCAGCGCAACCACACCGGCAACCTGCTGCGCCCCGTGGCGCAATTGCTGGCCGATGTCACCGCCTTCATGTCGCTCGAAGCCGGCGACGTGCTGCTGGCGGGCGTGCCCGAAGGCGCGCCGCTGGCGCGTGCCGGCGACATGGTGGAGATCGAAATCGAACACGTAGGGCGCCTGCGGCACGGCATCAAGGCAGCGCCCGGGGAGGCAGCATGAGAACCGCACGTGTAGCCTTCGATGGCCTGGTCCACACCGCGCAGCCGGCTGGCGAAGGCGCATTGCGCCTGGACGACGGCCGCGTGGTCAGCGAGCACGCCGTGACGTGGCTGCCGCCCGTGGTGCCGCGCACCACCTTCGCGCTTGGCCTGAACTATGCCGACCACGCGCGCGAACTGGCCTTCAAGGCGCCGGAAGAACCACTCATCTTCCTCAAGGGGCCGGGCGCGTTCATTGGCCACCGGGCGCATACCATCCGGCCGGAGGGCGTGAAGTACATGCATTACGAGTGCGAGCTGGCGGTGGTGATCGGCAGCACGGCGCGCGGCGTCAAGGCGGCGCAAGCTTATGACTACGTGCGCGGCTATACCGTCGCCAACGACTACGCCATCCGCGACTACCTGGAAAACTACTATCGCCCCAACCTGCGGGTGAAGAACCGCGACACCTGTACGCCGCTCGGGCCGTGGCTGGTGGACCGCGACGACGTGCCGGATCCGATGAACCTCGCGCTCACCACTACCGTAAACGGCAAGCTGACCCAGCAGGGCAGCACCCGCGACATGATCTTCGCCGTCCCGTGGCTGATCGAATACCTCAGCAGCTTCATGACGCTGGAGGCGGGCGATGTGATCCTGACCGGCACGCCGGAAGGGCTGGCCGACACGCAGCCGGGCGATGAAATCGTTACGGAAATCGAAGGGGTGGGGCGGCTGGTGAACACCATTGCCTCGGCTACCGAATACGGCAGCGGGCGCTGAAGCGAGCTGAAGCGAACCCAGGCGCACCGGGCGCACCAAATGCCAACAGGAGACAACCATGATCAAGCATTGGATCAACGGCAAGCAGGTCGACAGCAAGGACACGTTCACCACCTGGAACCCGGCCACCGGTGAAGAGATCGCCACGGTGGCCGCGGGCGGCGAGGCCGAGGTCAACGCCGCGGTGGCGGCGGCCAAGGCGGCGTTCCCCAAGTGGGCCAATACCCCGGCCAAGGAGCGCGCCCGCATCATGCGCCGCCTGGCCGACCTGATCACCGAGCACGTGCCGCACCTTGCCGCGCTGGAAACGCAGGACACAGGCTTGCCGATCGCGCAGACCGGCAAGCAGCTGATCCCGCGCGCCGCCGAGAACTTCAATTTCTTCGCCGAGGTGTGCGTGCAGATGAACGGCCGCACCTATCCCGTGGACGATCAGATGCTCAACTACACGCTCTACCAGCCGGTGGGCGTGTGCGCGCTGATCTCGCCGTGGAACGTGCCCTTCATGACTGCCACCTGGAAAGTCGCGCCATGCCTGGCGCTGGGCAATACCGCGGTGCTGAAGATGTCGGAGCTGTCGCCGCTCACGGCGGACCAGCTCGGCATGCTGGCGCTGGAAGCCGGGGTGCCGGCTGGCGTGCTCAACGTGGTGCAGGGCTACGGCGCCAGCGCCGGGGACGCGCTGGTGCGCCATCCGGACGTGCGGGCCGTATCGTTTACGGGCGGCACGGCCACCGGCAAGCGCATCATCGAGCGCGCGGGCCTGAAGAAATTCTCGATGGAACTGGGCGGCAAGTCGCCGGTGCTGGTGTTCGACGACGCGGACCTGGAGCGCGCGCTGGACGCCGCGCTGTTCACCATTTTCTCGATCAACGGCGAGCGCTGCACCGCGGGTTCGCGCATCTTCGTGCAGGACACGGTCTACGACGACTTCGTCGGCAAGTTCGCCGAACGCGCCAGGCGCTTGCGCGTGGGCGACCCGACCAGCGAGCAGACGCATGTGGGCGCCATGATCACCCAGCAGCACTGGGAGAAGGTCACGGGCTATATCCGCCTGGGCGAGCAGGAGGGTGCCACCATCCTGGCCGGCGGCGCCGAGCGGCCGTCCGGCCTGCCGGCGCACCTGCGCAACGGCAATTTCGTGCAGCCCACGGTGCTGGCCAATGTGGAAAACCACATGCGCGTGGCGCAGGAAGAGATCTTTGGCCCGGTGGCCTGCCTGATCCCGTTCAAGGGCGAAGACGATGGCCTGGCCATGGCCAATGACACCGCTTACGGCCTGGCCTCGTACATCTGGACCCAGGACGTGGGCAAGGTGCACCGCCTGGCGCGCGGCATCGAGGCCGGCATGGTGTTCGTCAACAGCCAGAACGTGCGCGACCTGCGCCAGCCGTTTGGCGGCACCAAGGCATCCGGCACGGGGCGCGAGGGCGGCGAGTTCAGCTTCGAGGTGTTTGCTGAGGTGAAGAACGTTTGCATCTCGATGGGCGGGCATCATATTCCGCGCTGGGGCGTTTGAGCACAGCCCGCACCAAAACAAAACAGGAGACACCGCCATGGGCAAGCTATCGCTCGCCGCCAAGGTCACGCACGTGCCGTCGATGTACCTGTCCGAGCTGCCGGGCAAGTACCACGGCTGCCGTGAGGCGGCGATTGCCGGGCACCGCGAAATCGGCCGGCGCTGCCGGGAGCTGGGCGTCGACACCATCGTGGTGGCCGATGTGCACTGGCTGGTCAACGCCGGCTACCACGTCAACTGCAATGCGCACTTCGAGGGCATCTACACCAGCAACGAGCTGCCGCATTTCATCAAGGACATGGCCTACGCCTATGACGGTAATCCCGAACTGGGCCGGCTGATCGCCAGCACCGCATGCGAGCAGGGCGTCATGACCCGCGCCCACGAGATCGCCAGCCTGGAGCTGGAATACGGCACGCTGGTGCCGATGCGTTACATGAACGCAGACCGCCATTTCAAGGTGGTTTCCATCGCGGCCTGGTGCGCCTGGCACCAGCTCGATGAGAGCCGCCGCTTTGGCGAGGCGCTGCGTGCGTCCATCGAGGCCAGCGATGCCAATGTGGCGTTTCTCGCCAGCGGCTCGCTGTCGCACCGCTTCAACGACAACAACAGCCCCGAGGAGAGCATCCACCAGATCAGCCGCGAGTTCTTCAAGCAGGTGGACCTGCGCGTGGTGGAACTCTGGAAGCAGGGCGACTGGGCCACCTTCTGCCGCATGTTGCCTGAGTACAACGAGCACTGCATCGGCGAGGGCGGCATGCATGACACCGCCATGCTGCTGGGCCTGCTGGGCTGGGACAAGTACGAGCGCCCGGTGGAGATCATCACCGACTACTTCACCAGCTCGGGCACCGGCCAGATCAATGCGATCTTCCCGGTGTGCTGAGGGATCACCGATCACGGATTACGATTCACGCTTTATCGGAGAGGCCTGCCAATGCCCCACATCATCGTCGAGTACACGGACAACATCCGCGCCGACGCGCGCGTGCCCACCCTGCTCAAGACCATCAACGACGTGCTGATCGCGCAGGACGGCGTGTTTCCCATCGGCGGCATCCGCTCGCGCGCGCTGGCGCTGGCCGACTACCGCATGGCCGACGGCGAGGAGGACTACGCCTTCGTCCACATCACGCTGAAGATCGGCGCCGGGCGTCCCGAGGCGGCCAAGAAGGCGGCATGCGATGCGCTCTTCGAGGCTGTCAAGGCGCACTTTGCCGAGCTATATGCGCGGCGCTACCTGGCGCTGTCAATGGAGCTGGTCGAGTTCAACGAGGGTGGCAGCTACAAGCACAACAACGTGCACGCCCGTTTCAAGAAGGCCTGACCGGTTCCACCGTCGACCAACAGGCCCCTGCGCACAACGCTCAACGCTTCCCACGGAGACCCCATGCTCAGCCCAGAGCTGATCCACCAGATCGCCCATCGCCTGCACGGCGCAGAGCAATCGCGCCGGCAGATCCGGCAAATCTCGCTGGACCACCCTGACATCACGATTGAAGATGCCTACGCCATCCAGCGCGAGTGGCTGGCCCACAAGCTGTCCGAAGGCCGCACCATCAAGGGCCACAAGATCGGCCTGACCTCGCGCGCCATGCAGCTTTCCTCGCAGATCGACGAGCCTGACTACGGCACCTTGCTGGACGACATGTTCTTCCAGGACGGTGCGACGATCCCGCCGGGGCGCTTTATCGTGCCGCGCGTGGAGGTGGAGCTGGCCTTCGTGCTGGACAAGCCGCTCAAGGGGCCGAACTGCACGCTGTTCGACGTGTATGACGCTACCGCCTACGTGATCCCCGCGCTGGAGATCATCGATGCGCGCAGCCATGGGATCGACCCCGACAGCAAGCGCCCGCGCAAGGTGTTCGACACCATCGCCGACAACGCGGCCAATGCCGGCGTGGTGATGGGCGGGCGCCCGGTGCGGCCGTTCGATGTGGACCTGCGCTGGGTCTCGGCCATCATGTCGCGCAACGGCGTGATCGAGGAAACCGGCGTGGCCGCCGGTGTGCTCAACCATCCCGCCAACGGCGTGGCATGGCTGGCCAACAAGCTGCATCCGCATGGCGTGGGCCTGGAAGCGGGCGAGGTGATCCTCGGCGGCTCCTTCACGCGGCCGGTGGCGGCCAGCCCGGGTGATACATTCCACGTGGACTATGGCGCGCTGGGCGCCGTGGCCTGCCACTTCGGCTGAACGCCTGACCCGGACGCCATCATGGAAATCCCCCTCAATACCTTCAAGCGCGCGCTTGCCGCCAACGAGCAGCAGATCGGTCTGTGGCTCGGCCTGGCCAGTCCCTACACCGCCGAAGTACTGGCCGACGCCGGCTTCGACTGGCTGCTGATCGACGGCGAGCACGCACCCAACACCGTGCCGTCCATCCTGGCGCAACTGCAGGCGCTGGCCGCCTATCCCGTGCGGCCGGTGGTGCGTGCGTCGTGGAACGACACCGTGCAGATCAAGCAGTTGCTTGACCTGGGCGTGCAGACCCTGCTCGTGCCGATGGTGCAGGACGCGACCGAGGCGGCCGCCGCGGTTGCCGCCACCCGCTACCCGCCGCAAGGCGTGCGCGGCGTGGGCAGCGCAATGGCGCGTGCCTCGCGCTGGAACCGTGTCGGCGGCTACCTGGCCCAGGCCAACGGCGAGATGTGCGTGCTGGTGCAGGTGGAGACGCGCGCCGGGCTTGCGCACCTCGATGCCATCGCCGCCACCGAAGGCGTGGATGGCGTGTTCATCGGCCCGGCGGATCTCGCCGCCGACATGGGCCATCTCGGCAACCCGGGCCACCCGGACGTGCAGAGCGCCATCGCCGACGCCATCGCGCGCATCCGCCGCGCCGGCAAGGGCGCGGGCATCCTCAGCGCGGACGTGGCGCAGTCGCGGCAGTACATGGCGCTGGGCACGACGTTCACCGCCGTTGGCGTGGATGCCACGATGCTGGCCCGGGCGGCAGAGAGTCTTGCCGCGCAGTTCAAGGGCCAGGGCAGTGCGGGGACCAGCCAGGATAAGACGTACTAGCTGCGGATTGCACAAAGCAAAAAAACAAACAACAGAAGAATCGGAGGAGACCCAATCATGCAAGCAAACGCCTGCGCCCGGCGCACGCGCCTCTATGCCATGGCGCAGCATGCTTCGCGCGTTGCCACAGGATTGGCGATAGCGCTGGGCGGGACCAGCGCCGCTCACGCCGCCGACCCCGCCGCACGCTGGGTGGTGCCCTACACCGCTGGCGGCGGCAGTGACCTCGCCACGCGCATCGTCGCGCAGAAGATCGCGCCGGCCATGCACCAGAACTTCGTGGTCGACAACAAGCCGGGCGGCGCCACCATCCTCGCCGCGCAGGACGTGGCCAAGGCGCGTGCCGACGGCGCTACGGTGCTGACTGCCGGGCAGGGTACGCTGGTACTTAACCCGGCGCTGTATCGCAAGCTACCCTATGACGCCGCCAGGGATTTCACGCTGGTGACCTCCCTGGTGAAGCTGCCCGTGATACTGGTCGCCAACCCAGCCTTGCCGGTAAAGACCTTGCACGAGTTCATCACGTGGCTGAAAGCGGGGCAGGGCAAGGCCACCTATGCCTCTGTCGGCACCGGCAGCCCCCACCACCTGAGCGCCGAGCTGCTGCTCGACCGCGTGCAGGCTAGCGCCGTCCACGCGCCGTATAAAGGCACGCCACCCGCGTTGCAGGACGTGGCGGGCGGGCAGGTCGATTTCATGATGGCCGATCTCTCGGCCGCGGTGCCGTTGATCCGCGCCGGCCGGCTGCGCGCCATCGCGCTGCCCGCGGAGCAGCGCTCGGCGGTGCTGCCGGATGTGCCAACCTTTGCCGAGGCCGGGCTGGCTGGCTTCACGGCATTCGCGTGGCAGGGCGTAGTGGTCCCGGCCGGCACGCCGCCGGCCTCGGTCGACAAGCTCAACGCGGCCATTGCCGCAGCGCTGAAGGACCCGGCGGTGGTCAAGCAAATGCAGGAGCTTGGGCTGGAGCCCATGGGCGATAGCCGGGCGGGCTTTGCCGCGTTCGTGGACAATGAGCGCGCCAAATGGGGCGCCTTGATCCGCGCGCACAAGATCGTGCTGGATTGAGCCTAGCCTAAGTGGTCCGCCGCGCGGGCGCCGGCGAGGCCATGGCTGCCTGCACGCGGCTGGCTATGTCCTGCAGCGGTGCCACGAAGCGCTTGACCGCCTCCTGCTCGCTCAGGGCGCGCGCGAGATACACCACGTTGAGGCTGCCGCGCACGCGGTCCGCGTGCCGGATCGGCACGGCGACCGCGCCGATCTTGCGCTGCTCCAGCCAGTCGCCGCGATTCGACCCAAAGCCATCCTCGCGCACGTGCGCAACCAGCTTGCGCACATAGGCGGCGTTGTTGGCCAGCGCTGCCTGCTCATCGCCGCCGCCACCTGAGCGCAGCAGGTTGAGGATGTCCTCCCGTTCCCCTTCGCCACAAAACGCGAAATAGGCCCGCCCGGCGGCCGTCGACAGCATCGGCAGGCGCCGCCCGACCATGGCGCGGTGAAAGGACAGCGGGCTGAAGCGGTGCGTGGTCTCGCGAATGATCATGGCGTCGCCGTCGGGCGTCGTCAGGTCCGACGGCCATAGCACGCGCTGCAGCAGCTCGCCCATCAGCGGCGCGGCGATGGTGGAGATCCACTCATCGTCATTGAAGCCTTCGCTCAAGGCCCTGACCTGCAGCGTCAGGCGATAGCTGTCGTCCGAGTCGCTGCGGCGCACGAAACCCTCCGCGATCAGCGTTTCCAGCAGGCGTCTGACCGTGGTGCGGTGCAGCCCGGTCAGCTCGCTCAGCTGCTGCGCGGTCCCGCGCCCGCTTTCCATCCGGTTCAGCGCCTTGAGCACGTCCAGGCCACGGGTCAGCCCGCGCACGCTGGCGTAAGGCGAGATGCGGCGATCAGGCACCCCAGGCATTCCAGGCATTCCAGGCATAAAAAACCCTTTTAAATCAACGTTGTGCACTCCTTGCACATTCTGTTCGTTTTTTTGTCCGGATGCAATCGGCTCTCTACACTCCGCTGTACCAGTTAGCCATTCAAAAACATTCACGAACGAAGGAGACACGATGTCGACCGCTGCCACGCCCCTCAAGTCCGTCCCGTCCAGCCAGCCCGAGCTGCCGTTCCAGAGCATCTGGGGCGAGTTGCGCGGCGTCTCCTTCAGCCAGGGCTGGCTCGATGCCAAGGGCATCCGCACCCGCTACCTGCATGCCGGCAGCAGCGACAAGCCCGCTTTGATCCTGTTGCACGGCGTCGGCGGCCACGCCGAGGCCTACGTGCGCAACCTGCAATCGCATGCCGAGCATTTCGACGTATGGGCCATCGACATGATCGGCCACGGCTGGACCGACAAGCCGGCGGGCGGGCGCGAGATCTCCGATTACGTCGACCACGTGATCCGCGTGATGGATACCCTCGGCATCGCGCGCGCTGCGTTCAGCGGGGAATCGCTGGGCGGCTGGGTGGCCTCGCGCCTGGCGATTGACCACCCCGAACGCGTGGAGCGGCTGGTGCTCAACACCGCGGGTGGCTCGCAGGCGGACCCGGTGGTGATGGAGCGCCTCAAGACGCTGTCCATGCGCGCCGTGGAAGAACCGGGCTGGGATTTCATCAAGGCGCGCGTGGAATGGCTGATGGCCGACAAGGCAAAGGCCTTCGACGACCTGATCGCCACGCGTCAGGCCATCTACGCGCAACCGGGCATGGTCGAGGCCCAGCGCGGCAACATGGTGCTGCAGGACATGGAAACGCGCCAGCGCAACATCCTTCGCGCCGAGCACTATGGCCGCATCAAGGCCCCGACGCTGGTGCTGTGGACCTCCGACGATCCCACCGCCGATGTGTCGGAAGGACGGCGCATCGCCACCATGATTCCCGGCGCGCTGTTCACGGTGATGGACGGTTGCGGCCACTGGCCGCAGTTCGAGGATGCCGACACCTTCAACCGCATTCACCTGAATTTCCTGCTCGGCAATGCCGTGCCGGAAGCGGCCACGGTTTAAGCCGGCAAGTACCGGACAAGCAGGAGAGGAGACATGAACAACGCCATCGAGATGGCGGGCGCAGACGCTCGTCCGCGGGATCTGGACACCGACGTCGCCATCATCGGCGCCGGCCCGGTGGGCCTGATGATTGCCAACATCCTTGGGCTGCAGGGTGTGCGCGTCGTGCTGGTCGAGAAGCTGGACCAGATCATCGACTACCCCCGCGCCATTGGCCTGGACGACGAGGCGCTGCGGGTGTTCCAGTCCGTTGGCCTGGCCGATGCACTACTGCCGCATACCACGCCGCACCACTGGATGCGCTTTGTCACGCACACCGGCCGCTGCTTTGCGTCGATCGAGCCGCGCACCGACGAGTTTGGCTGGTCTCGCCGCAACGCCTTTATCCAGCCGCTGGCGGACCGGATCCTGTACGAGGGCCTGCGGCGCTTTCCCCATGTACAGGTGCTGTTCGGCCACGGCCTATCGGCCTTCACGCAGGACGAACACGGCGTGACGATCCGCGCGGAAGACGCGCACGGACGTGTCACCGCCATCCGCGCCGCCTACCTGGCCGGCTGCGATGGCGGCAACAGCGTCGTGCGGCGTACGCTGGACGTGCCGTTTGAAGGCCGCACCAAGCCCAACCAGTGGATCGTGGTGGACGTGCGCAATGACCCGATCGGCACGCCACATATCTACATGCACTGCGACCCGACGCGTCCCTATGTGTCGGCCGCGCTCCCGCACGGGATCCGCCGCTTCGAGTTCATGGTCATGCCCGGCGAGACGGAAGAGGAGCTGTCCCGGCCGGAGAACCTCGCCGCGCTGATCCGCAAGGTAGTGGCCGATCCGGACAAGGTCGACTACATCCGCAAGCGCGTCTACACCCATAACGCGCGCCTGGCGCGGACCTTCCGCGTCAAGCGCGTGCTGCTGGCGGGCGACGCCGCGCACATCATGCCGGTCTGGCAGGGGCAGGGCTACAACAGCGGCATCCGCGACGCGAGCAACCTGGGCTGGAAGCTGGCGATGGTGGTCAAGGGCGTGGCGCAGGACCGGCTGCTGGATACCTACAGCATGGAGCGGCGCGCTCATGCGCGCTCGATGATCCACCTGTCCGAAGTGGCGGGCGATATCTTCGCGCCCGCCAGCCGCTTCGGCGCGTCGCTGCGCGATGGCCTGACCTGTGTGCTGAACGTGTTTCCCTCGGTCAAGCGGTACTTCGTGGAGATGCGCTTCAAGCCCATGCCGCGTTATGAATCGGGCGTGGTGCTATTGCCCGAGCGCCAGGGTGACGACCGGTTCCTCGCGCGCTTGCTGGAGCGCTCCGGCAACTCGCCGCTGGGACGCATGCTGGGCCTGATGAGCGAGAAGCGGGATTCGCTGGTTGGCCGGCTCGTTCACGGCCGCGATCCGGCGGGAAGCTCGCCGGTTGGGCGCATGTTCATCCAGCCAATGGTGCGGACCGAGCAAGGTCATACCGTGCGCCTGGACGACGTGATCGGCAATCGCTTTGCCATCATCGCCTGGGGCGCGGACCCGACCTTTGGCCTGACGCCACAAGCGCGCACCGTCTGGGAAAAGCTGGGCGCGTGCTTCGTCATGGCCAAGCCCGATACGCAGCTTGCCTATCGCGACGACGTGCCGCAAGGGGTGATCGCCATCGGCGACACTGCCGGGCGTCTCAAGGATTGGTTCGGCAAGCTGCCCGGCTCCGTGGTGCTGCTGCGCCCCGACCGCTTTATCGCCGGGTTGTGCTCGCCGCAGCAAGTGTCCGATGCCATCCAGGTGCTGGCCGCAAAGCTCGCGCTGTCCGACGCGTCACCGTCGGCTGACGCTGCGCCGGGCGCTTTGCCCGCGCAGCCAGGCACGCAGCCGGCGCGCGACCACGCCATCGCCTTTGCGCGGGGAGCCTGACATGCCGATGCATCTCGAATGCCTGTCCCACACGCCGCTGCATGGCTACCACGATCCCGCGCCGGAGATCGTGGCCGAAGTGGAGCGCGTGCAGGCCGCGGCGCGCGCTCGCGTGCAAGCCTTTGCGCCGGAGCTGGTGGTGGTCTTTGCGCCGGATCACTTCAACGGCTTCTTTTACGACGTGATGCCGCAGTTCTGCATCGGCGTGGCGGCCAGTGCCATTGGCGACTTCAAGAGCCTGGCGGGCCCGCTCGATGTGCCGCGCGCCACCGCGCTCGCGATGGCGCAGGCGGTGCTGGACCGCGACGTGGATGTGGCCGTGTCGTACCGCATGCAGGTGGACCACGGCTGCGCGCAGGCGCTGGAAGTCCTGCTGGGCGGGCTGGACGTTTGCCCGGTCATCCCTGTCTTCATCAACTCGGTGGCGCCGCCCATGGCAACGTGCCGGCGTGCGCGGCTGCTTGGCGACGCGATCGGACGCTTCCTGCAGGGCCTGGGCAAGCGTGTGCTGGTGGTGGGGTCGGGCGGCATCTCGCACGAGCCGCCCGTGCCGGAAATCGCCTCGGCCAATGCGCAGGCCGCCGAGCGCCTGATTGCCGGGCGCAATCCGCCGCCCGAGTCGCGTGCTGCCCGCCAGGCGCGTACCGTGGCCGCCGCGCAAGCGTTCACCAAAGGCGACAGCCCCCTGCATCCGCTCAATCCGGCATGGGACCGCGCCTTCCTGGAACGGCTGGCCGGCGCAAACCTTGCAGCGGTGGATGCCATGCGCAATGACGACATCACGCGCGACGCCGGCAAGTCGGCGCACGAGATCCGCACCTGGATCGCCGCCTTCGGCGCGCTGGCGGCCGCCGGGCCTTACCAGGCATCGATCGAGTACTACCGGCCCATCGACGAGTGGATCGCAGGCTTCGGCGTGATGCAGGCACAGCCCGCCACCGGGCACGCATAACCCAACCAGGACCAACCATGTCAAACCAGGAAATGACGCTCGCGCTCGCCAGGCGGCTGCGCGAGGCAGAGCAGAGGCGCACGCCGGTCGAGCCGCTGCGCGGCGAAATCCCGCCGGGCGATGCAGCGATGGCTTATGCCATCCAGCGCGCCAACGTCGACGCGTGGCGGGCCCAGGGCCGCCGCGTGGTTGGCCGCAAGATCGGCCTGACCTCGCTCGCGGTGCAGCGCCAGCTTGGCGTGGACCAGCCCGACTTTGGCACGTTGTTTGCCGACATGGTCTTCGGCGACGACGAGCCGATTCCGCTCGCCCGCACCCTGCAGCCGAAGGCCGAAGCCGAGGTCGCGCTGGTGCTGAGCCGCGATGTCCCAGCTGAGGATGCGACGTTGGTCGACCTGATCAACGCCGTCGCCTACGTGCTGCCTGCGATTGAAGTGGTCGGCAGCCGCATCCGCAACTGGGATATCTCGTACGTGGATACGGTGGCTGACAACGCCTCCAGCGGCCTGGTGGTGCTGGGCGCGGTGCCGGTGCTGTTGGCTGGCCTGGACCTGAAGACCGTGAAGATGGAAATGCTGCGTGATGGCGAGCGAGTTTCCACGGGTTCCGGCGCGGATTGCCTTGGCCATCCGCTTAACGCCGCAGTCTGGCTGGCCCGGAAACTGGCCTCGCTGGGGGACCCGCTGCGAGCCGGCGACCTGATCCTGACCGGTGCGCTGGGGCCGATGGCGGCCGCGGCGCCGGGGCAGTGCTTCGAGGCCCGCATCAGCGGCATCGGCAGCGTGCGGGCACGGTTTGCGCCGGGGTGACGCGCGGCATCTCAAGCTTTTTTACCACATTAAAAATACACAAGGAGACAACATGCAACCCACCAGATCCATCCTCGCAGGCGCATTGCTCGTGACCGCCGGCGTGCTTGGCAGCGCCCCCGTCCATGCCGACACGTTCCCCAGCCACCCGCTGACCATCGTGGTGCCGTTCCCCGCCGGCGGCGTGACCGACATGATTGCGCGCCAGATGGCGCAGCAGATGCAGACCGGCCTTGGCAAGCCGGTCGTGGTCGAGAACCGTCCCGGCGGTGGCGGCCAGATCGCGGCGCAATCGGTCAAGCGAGCTGACGCGGATGGCTACACCATGTTCGTGGCCGCCACCGAAATGTTCGCGATCAATCCCGGCCTGTACCGCAATTTCTCGTACGACCCGCTCAAGGATTTCAAGCCGGTGACGGCACTGGCGTCGTCGCCCCTGGTGCTGGTGGTGCCGCAGGGCAGCCCCGTCAATTCCGTCAAGGACCTGGTAGCGCTGTCCAAGAGCAAGCCGAACGGCGTGAACTATGCCTCGCAGGGGATCGGCTCGATCGGCCACCTGCTGGGCGGCTTGTTTGCCGACAAGGCTGGCGGTCACATGACGCACGTGGCTTACAAGGGCTCAGCCCCGGCCTTGCAGGACGTGATGGCCGGGCAGGTCGACATGATGTTCGACCCGGTGATCACCACCTCGCCGCTGATCAAGGGCGGCAAGGTCAAGCCGCTGGCCATCGCGGCGCCGCGCCGCTCGCCTTCGCTGCCGGACGTACGCACGCTCTCCGAACTCGGCATCGGCGGGCTGGATGCCGGCGTCTGGTTTGGCATGGTGGTCAAGGCCGGCACGCCCGATGCCATTGTCGCGCGTCTCAACGAGGCCGCGCTCAAGGCGCTCAAGGCACCCGAGGTGACCAAGCGCTTTGCCGACCAGGGTCTGGAAGCGCTGCCCATGACGCCGCAGCAGTTCGGCGCCTTCCTCAACAGTGAAAGCACGCGTTGGGCCCCGCTGGTCAAGGCCAGCGGCGCCAGTGTGGAATGACGCAAGAGATCCAACAGGAGAGATCCATGACCCGCAAACTGAAGGCCGCCATCATCGGTTCCGGCAATATCGGCACCGACCTGATGATCAAGATCCTGCGCCACGGCGCGTACGTCGAGATGGGCGCGATGGTCGGCATCGACCCGGCATCGGACGGCCTGGCGCGCGCCGCGCGCCTGGGCGTGGCGACCACCCACGAAGGCGTGGAAGGACTGACGCGCCTGCCGGTGTTCGGCGATATCGATGTGGTGTTCGATGCCACCAGCGCCGGCGCGCACGTGAAGAACGATGCGTTCCTGCGTGGCCTGCGGCCGTCGCTGCGCATGATCGACCTGACGCCGGCGGCCATTGGCCCTTACTGCATCCCGGTGGTCAACGGCGATGCGCACCTGGACGCGCACAACGTCAACATGGTCACCTGCGGCGGACAGGCCACCATCCCCATGGTGGCGGCCGTATCGCGGGTGGCGCCGGTGCTGTATGCCGAGATCGTGGCCAGCATCTCCAGCAAGAGCGCGGGCCCCGGCACGCGCGCCAACATCGACGAATTTACCGAGACCACCTCCAAGGCGATCGAAGCGATCGGTGGGGCCAGCAAGGGCAAGGCCATCATCGTGCTCAACCCGGCCGAGCCACCGCTGATCATGCGTGACACGGTGTATTGCCTGAGCGAGATGGCGGACGAGGCCGCCATCGCCGCGTCGATCGACGCCATGGCCGCCGAGGTGCGGCAATACGTGCCCGGCTATCGCCTCAAGCAAAAGGTGCAGTTCGACCGCATCCCGGCGGATGCGCCGCTGGTGGTGCCCGGGGTGGGGCGTGCGAGCGGGCTCAAGACCTCGGTGTTCCTGGAGGTGGAGGGCGCGGCGCACTACCTCCCGGCCTACGCCGGCAATCTCGACATCATGACCAGCGCCGCGCTCACCATCGCCGAGCGGATGGCGAGCTCCATGCTTGCCCAGCGCGCCGCCGCCTGACTCACCTGCAGATAAGGAGTGCCTGCCATGCAAGGCCAAAAGAAGATCTACATTTCCGATGTGACGCTGCGCGACGGCAGCCACGCCGTGCGCCATCAGTACAGCGTCGAGCAGGCCCGGCAAATTGCCAAGGCGCTGGATGACGCCAAGGTCGATTCGATCGAAGTGGCCCATGGCGATGGGCTGCAGGGATCCAGCTTCAACTATGGCTTTGGCGCCCACACCGACCTGGAATGGATCGAGGCCGCAGCCAGCGTGGTCAAGCACGCAAAGATCGCCACGCTGTTGCTGCCCGGCATCGGCACCGTTCACGACCTCAAGGCTGCCTATGATGCCGGCGCGCGTATCGTCCGCGTGGCCACGCATTGCACCGAGGCGGACGTCTCGCGGCAGCATATCGAGTACGCGCGCCATCTGGGCATGGAAGCCGTTGGCTTCCTGATGATGAGCCACATGACCACGCCGCAGAACCTTGCCGCGCAGGCCAAGCTGATGGAGAGCTACGGCGCCACCTGCTGCTATGTGGTGGACTCCGGCGGCGCGCTGACCATGAACGATGTCCGCGACCGCTTCCGCGCCTTCAAGGCGGTGCTGAAGCCGGAAACGCAGACCGGTATGCACGCGCACCACAACCTGAGCCTGGGCGTCGCCAACAGCATCGTGGCGGTGGAGGAGGGCTGCGACCGCGTGGACGCCAGCCTGGCCGGCATGGGCGCCGGCGCCGGCAACGCGCCGCTGGAGGTCTTTATCGCGGCCGCCGAGCGCATGGGATGGGACCACGGCTGCGACCTGTACAGGCTGATGGACGCGGCCGATGACATCGTGCGTCCGCTGCAGGACCGTCCCGTGCGGGTCGACCGCGAAACGCTGGCGCTGGGCTATGCCGGGGTGTACTCGAGCTTCCTGCGCCACAGCGAGGCCGCGGCGAGCAAGTATGGTCTGAAGACCGTCGACGTGCTGGTGGAGTTGGGCCGCCGGCGCATGGTGGGCGGGCAGGAAGACATGATCGTCGACGTGGCGCTGGATTTGCTGAAGGCGCACTAAGGTCATCGGCGTGACGCCTCAGGTTTCATGTTATCTGGCACGCTGCTTGCGGCTCAGTGCCTCGGCAGACAACACGACGCCGCCTCCCCGCTTTCGCCAGGCAGGCGGCGTGTCGCGGCGACGGAGAACGTCGCCGCGGGCAAAGTGCGTTATGTCGCCTAAGGTCAGTCGCCTAAGGTCAGTCGCGTTGGGTCGCGTCAGGTCCCGAAGGCTATTGGGGCGGCTGTTGCAGCCCCAAGCGGCTAGCGTTGGCCTTGCTGGCCACTCTTCTGGCCTTGCTGGCTTTGTTGCCCAGCCTGATCGGTCTTCTGGCCTTGCTGGCCTTGCTTGTCATGGCCGCGATCCTGCTGCTGTTGCTGGCCGCCCTTCTGATCCTGGCCACCTTGCTGTCCGCCTTGTTGGCCGCCTTGCTGGTGCTGCTTGCTTTGGTCTTGCTGGCCTTGGCCGGGTTGCTGTTGCTGTCCCATCTCTGTCTCCATGGCGCGGCGGTAGTGCCGCGAGAGGGAAAGGTGCAAGGCGCGTGCCACTGCTTGTGCGCTGGCGCCACATGGGAGGGTTTTGCCGCGGCTGATACCCGGGAAATGCCTGTCTGGCATGGGATGGCGCAGCCTTTCGCTTTCCTCGTCCATACAGATGCTGCGTCGGACACGCACCGCAAGTCGGTGGATCTGCACTTGCCAGGGCCCGCTAGCGGGGTCTTGCCAGCCCTTTTTACAAATCCCGCAGGTTTTTACAAGCCGACCGGCAGCGCCACCGACAGCACAAAGCAGAAGATCCGCGACTGCACGGTCACCGCCAGGGGCCAGCCTCTTATGCCGCCAAGTGCAAGCGCGGCGCCGGACCGGGAGGGGTCCCGCGGTCGTCGCTGGCTTCGAGCAGGCTCAACGCGGCAGGGCCCAGCGTGTTCGCGCAAGCGGAGGTCAACGCAGCAACGCTGCCCAGGCCCACTTGCGCGGCCAGCCAATCGGTGCGCACGCCGCTGCCGCCCGCAAGCAGGTACACCGCGCGCGCGACGCGCTGCTCGCGCAGCAGCACGCCTAGCGCCTCGCCCTCGGCGAATAGCCGTGCGCGTACCAGCCGCGGGGTGACTTCCCATCGCTGCGCGACCAGTGCCGCATTCCACGGTAGCCGAGGCTGGCCGAAGATCTCGCCGGCAAGCGCGCGTGACCAGTGTTTCTCCGAATGGCACGGGCAGCCCGGCAGGGTGGCCAGGGTCATGCGCGGGCATGCGTCGTCCGGCACTTCCTGCAGCGTGATGGCGGTGCTTTGGCCCGGCGCCGGCAGCAGGTCGCAATCGAAGTACGCAAACGCCGGCACCACGAACGGGTTGCCAGGCGTTACCTCCCGCCGCGCATTCGCGTCGCGCAGGCGCGCGGTGCCATGCCGCGCATCGACGCGCACGGCAAAGGGGAAGCGCAGGTGAGAGAGGCGCAGATCGGTGCTGCTGACGAGGGCCATGCGAAGCTCAGGTGACGCAGGCTGGCGCGCATCGGGCGCGGCGCCAGGGGAAAAATCGCATTGTACGGCTTCGCGCGGCCAGTGAGTTTCACGATGCCGAAGGAGGGTTTCAACGCCAGCCTTGGCCGCGACCGCTGCGCTATGGCCGCTGCCTACAGCTCCGACAGGCCAAAGTGACGCAAACGCTCAAGGTCGGTCACCCGGATGCTCTGGTACGACAAATCGACCATGCCCTCCGCCGCCAGGCGCCGCAGCGCCTGGTTGACCCGCTGGCGCGAGAGCCCCGTCAGCAGGCCGATCTCCTCCTGGGACAGCTCCAGCACCGCGCTGGTACGGGGGTACAGCGCCGGGTGGAAGAGCTGGGCAACCGCCTGCGCCACGCGGGCATCGACGCTCAGCAGCCGCTCGTTCTGCACGGTGGCGATGAACTGGCCCATGCGCTCGTTCAACTGGCGCACCACAAAGCTGGCAAACGGCAGGCTTTCGCTGAGCAAGGTATGGAACACGGTGTCGGGCACCAGCGCCAGGCGGGAGTCGCGGATGGCGATCACATCGTATCTCCGCGCTTCGCGCTTGATGACACTGCCTTCTCCGCACCAGCCGCCTGCCGGTACCCCCGAAAAGGTGCAACCGCGCCCATCCGGCGTGTAGACCGCGAGCTTGATCAGGCCGGTCTCCACCCCGATCCAGTAGCGCGATGGCTCGCCACGATGCGCGATGAAGGCGCCAGCGGAAAAATCCTGCACCACCACCTGCCGCGCTGCCAGCGCCTGGTGGCTGGGCGCGAGCGCGGCGAACCATTCATGCTGGGAAAGCAGGGCGGCATGCCCGGTGCAGGGCGGTGGCGTCGTGATATCTGCGGGGGGAGGGGTAGGCGATCTGGGTGTGGCTGCGGGCAGGCTGGGCATGATTTCGGCTTGGCCCGGCACGGGCATTGTCATCCGGACGACAGAGCTTGGTCCTGTGCGATGATAGCCTTGCACAGTGAAAAGTAACAGCGACCGGCGGCGCGCGGCTCATCCTGAGGGCCAATACCCGCATAGCCGGCGCATGCGGAGACTACGGCAATGCCAAGCGATTTCGACACTGGCCTGGGCAAGAACCCGGCCAATCACGTACCCCTCACACCCATCGATTTCCTGGCGCGCGCCGCCAGCGTGTATGGCGACCGGCTGGCCATCGTGCACGGCCCGGTACGCCAGAACTGGCGCGACACCTACGCGCGGGCACGGCGCCTGGCCAGCGGGCTGGCACGCCTGGGCGTGGGCAAGGGCGATACCGTTGCGGCCTTGCTGCCCAATACGCCTGCCATGGTGGAGGCGCACTTTGGGGTGCCGATGGTGGGCGCGGTCCTCAATGCGCTGAATATCCGGCTCGATGCTTCCAACCTGATCTTCATGCTGCGCCATGGCGAAGCGCGGGTGCTGCTGGCGGATACCGAGTTTGCCGACCTGGCGCGGCAGATCGCCAACGAGATTCCCGGGCTGAAGGTGGTGGCGGTGCTTGACGCGCTCGGCCCGCAGGACGCCCCGGCCTTCGGCGAGACCGACTATGAGCGCCTGCTGGCCTCGGGCGACCCGGAGTTCGCCTGGCAAATGCCCGCTGACGAGTGGGATGCGATCGCGCTCAACTACACCTCGGGCACCACCGGCGACCCCAAGGGCGTGGTCTATCACCATCGCGGCGCGGCCATCAACGCCATCTCCAACATCCTGGAGTGGGACCTGCCCAAGCACGCGGTGTACCTGTGGACGCTGCCGATGTTCCACTGCAACGGCTGGTGCTTTCCGTGGACCATCGCGGCACGCGCCGGCGTCAACGTCTGCCTGCGCAAGTTCGAGCCCAAGCTGGTGTTCGACCTGATGCGCGACGAGGGCGTGACGCACTATTGTGCCGCGCCGATCGTGCATACCGCGCTGGTTAACGCCCCGCCGGCGTGGCGCGAAGGCCTGCGCGGCCCGGTGCGCGGCATGGTCGCGGGTGCGCCGCCGCCCGCCGCGGTGCTAGCGCAGATGGAGGCCATGGGCTTCGCGTTGACCCACGTCTATGGCCTGACCGAAACCTACGGCCCCGCCGCGGTATGCGCCGAGCAGGACGACTGGGCCGGCCTGTCGCAAGAGGACCGCGCCACCAAGAAGGCAAGGCAGGGCGTGCGTTACCACCTGCAGACGGAGGTGGCCGTGCTGGACCCGGACACCATGCAACCGGTGGCCTCGGACGGCGAGGAAATCGGCGAGATCATGTTCCGCGGCAACATCTGCATGAAGGGCTACCTCAAGAACGAGAAGGCCACGCGCGAGGCATTTGCCGGCGGCTGGTTCCATACCGGCGACCTGGGCGTGTGCACGCCGGACGGCTACGTCAAGATCAAGGACCGCAGCAAGGACATCATCATCTCCGGTGGCGAGAATATCTCCAGCGTGGAAGTGGAAGACGCGATCTATCGCCATCCCGCCGTGCTGGCCGTGGCGGTGGTGGCGCAGCCGGATGTGAAATGGGGCGAGACGCCCTGCGCGTTCGTGGAACTGAAGGATGGCGCCAGCGCCACGGCCGAGGAACTGATCGCCCATTGCCGCACCCTGCTGGCGGGCTTCAAGGTGCCCAAGGCGGTGTACTTCGGGCCGTTGCCCAAGACATCGACGGGCAAGATCCAGAAGTTCGAGTTGCGCAAGAAGGTCAAGTCGGATGCGGCGATCGACGTATAAGGGCTTTTTCCGAAGTCGCCAGATACGCCAGAGCAATAGCCCAGAGGGAATCCCCTTCGATAAGGATAGTAAGCTAACAGTACTCATTCATGAGGTTTCACATTTCCCGGAGGCGATGAACTCTGAAGACAAGTGGTACAACATTCTCCTGTCAAGGCTTCGGGCCAAAGCGCGCAATCAGTTTTGCATCGTCAATGCAGACAACATCGCATACTACGTGACGAACATCCCAAATTGGAGCTACAGGCCGCCAGCATGGAAACCGTGATGAAAAAGCTGCTCGTTGCATTCGTATTGCTCTGTGTGTTGCCTGCCTATGCCTGCCGCCCTGCATTCTTGACGCACGAACCCATCTTTGAGTGTGGGGCGGCGAAGCTCTCCGCTCCCGAAATTGCTCGGCTGGCCGCGTGGCGCAGTGATACGCGGCAAGCGTTTCCTGCGGGCTTTGAGGTATTCATGTCGCTGTGGCGGAACGAGAGCGCCGGAATCACCAGGAAGCTTGCCGAAGCGCGTGCACGTTGGCTTGCTGATCTGCTTGAGCACATGGATGTCAACGGCGCCGACATTCACCAGCCAGAGATTCGCGACATCGACAACCACTACGTCCCATCAGCGGATGCCGCCACGTTCCTGAACACCGTTACGATAGCTGTAAACCCGCGATGCCCGCACGCATGTTGCGACAAAGCGAGTCGGTGAGTTGTTCTCCGTGCCTACTGGGGCGTGTCCCCTGGTGCGGGGGCGCCCTGGGCCGGCTACCCACCTGCAGGCAGTGTCCCTGACGCTCTCTAAATAACCTCAGACAAGGCCTTGGCGAAAGCAGGGAGAAAACCGGCCATGCCGCCGTCTCAGGCGCGCAGATAGCCTTCGGCCAGCGCCACCCAGCAAGCAGCGCCAAGCGGAATCAGCTGGTCGTTGAAGTCATATCCGTCATTGTGCACCGAGCAGCCCACCCACTCGCCGGTGCCATTGCCCAGCGCAAAATAGCAGCCCGGCATCCTCTCCAGCATCCACGCGAAATCCTCGCTGCCCATCTGCATGGACGGCGGCACCTGGATGACCTTGTCGCTGCCCAGCACGCTGGCCACGGCCTGCCGTGCGATGGCGGTTTCTTCCACGGTATTGCAGATCGCGGGCGCCAGGCGCTCGTAGGCGATGTCTGCCGTCACGCCGCACGAGGCGGCCTGGTGCGTCACCACCTCGCGAATGCGGGTCTCCAGCAGGTCTCGCACCTGCGCCACGGTGGCGCGCACGCTCAGCTTCAGCGTCGCGGTCTCCGGGATGATGTTGTAGGTGCTGCCGGCCTGCATCTCGCCCACGCTAATCACGGCGGCGTCGACCGGCGCCACATTGCGCGCCACGATGCCTTGCAGCGCCATCACGGTCGAGGCGAGGGCCAGCGTGGGATCGGTGGCGCGGTGGGGCATGGCGCCATGGCCGCCCTTGCCGCGGAACGTGATCGTGGCGCGGTCTGAGGAGCCGCCCATTGGGCCGCTCTGCACTACCGCCATGCCCACCGGCAGGCCGGGCGCATTGTGAAAGGCGTAGATCGCGTCGCAGGGGAAACGCTCGAACAGGCCGTCGTTCATCATGGCCAGCGCGCCGGTCATGCCTTCCTCGTCGGGCTGGAAGATCAGGTTGAGGGTGCCGTCGAAGTGGCGCGTGGCGGCCAGGTACTCGGCAGCGGCCAGCAGCGTGGCGGTGTGACCGTCATGGCCGCAGGCGTGCATGCGTCCTGCTACCTGGCTGGCATAGGGCAGGCCGGTGCGCTCCTGCAGCGGCAGCGCGTCCATGTCGGCGCGGATACCGATGGTGCGCGCACCGTTGCCGACCTTCAGTTGTGCCACCAGCCCGTGGCCGCCCACGGCGTGCACGCTATAGCCCCATTCGCGCAGCAGCGCGGCGGCCATCTCGGCGGTGCGTGGCACGTCGGCGCCCAACTCTGGGTGGGCGTGGATGCGGTGGCGCAGTTCGGCGAAGCGCTCGGCGGATTCGGTCAGTGCCGGCGGGATGTTTCCTGGGTGCTTGGTCATGGCTGCAGGGTGTGTGTCGTGCGTTCGGAAGGGATGGGTTTTGCGCCGCGGGTCAGTCGCGGCCGGGGTGGCTGGGGAACAGCGCCAGCGCGGTCAGGCTGATGCAGGAGGCCGCGATCAGGTACCCGGCAGGCGCCATGTTGCTGCCCGTGGCGCTGATCAGCCAGGTCACGATCAGCGGGGCGAAGCCGCCGAACACGGTCACGCCAAAGCTGTACATCACCGACATGCCGGTGGCGCGTTGGTGGCGCGGCAGCGCTTCCATCATCAGGGCGGCACCCGCGCCGCTGCCGACCGAGCCCAGGGTCACGGCCCCGCCGATCAACGCCATGGTGAGCGGCAGGCTGGGGCCCGCGGATAGCAGCGTGAAGTTGGGGTAGACCAGCGCCAGCGAAGTCAGCCCGCCGGCAAACAGCAGGGGCTTGCGGCTCGGCAGCCGGTCGGCCAGCAGGCCGAACAAGGGCGCCATCACCAGCATGGCAGCGCCTGCCGTGCATGCCGCCAGGAAGGCGGTGACAGGTGGCATATGCAGAGCGCTCACCAGGTAAGTGGGCATGTAGAACACCATGATGTACATGGATGAGGTGCTGCCGGTCATCAGCAGCATGCCCAGCAGCAGCGTGCGGCCATGTTCGCGAAACACCTTGCCGACGCCGCCATGCGCGCTGCCGCCTTCGTGGGTTTCTTGCAGGTGCCGGCGGATATACATGCCCACCGGCGCAATCAGCAGGCCAAGCATGAACGGCAGGCGCCAGCCCCACGCAAGCATGGCGTCGGGGCTGAGCAAGGCCGATGCCGCGGCACCGGTCAGCGCGCCCAGCAGCGCGGCCCCGCCTTGCGTGGCGGCTTGCCAGCTGACCAGGAAGCAACGGTTGCGCTTGCTGGCGGTCTCCAGCAGCAGGGCCGATGCGGCGCCGATTTCCCCGCCAGCCGACAAGCCTTGCAGCAGCCGGCCGATGACCACCAGCACGGTGGCGGCCATGCCAATGCTGGCATGGGTAGGCGTGAAGGCGATCAGCGCGGTGCCTGCCGTCATTAGCACGATGGTGAGCGTGAGTGCCGCCTTGCGGCCGCGCTGGTCGGCCAGGTTGCCGATCAGCACCGCGCCCAGGGGACGCATCACGAAGCCGACACCGAAGGTGGCGAAAGACAGCAGCAACGATGCCAGCGGGCTGCTCGACGGAAAGAACAACTTGCCGATGGTGGCGGCAAAGAAGCTATAGACCGTGAAGTCGTACATTTCCAGCCCGTTGCCGATGGCGGCGGCAACGATGGCGCGGCGCGAGTGCGGGCGGGCGGCAGTGGCAGGCACGGCGCCGGCCGGGTGGCCTGGTGCGGTGTGGGCGATGGTCATGCTGTCCTCCTCGGGTGGGGTAGATGGGCAGCGGGTGCGGCGTGGCCCCGTTACTCTCGGTGTGGGGGCATGGTAGGGGCCGCGCGCTGGATAAGCACTTCGCTTTTTTTCATGGGTATGAGCATTGGGAATCAGGGGGGCGGCCGCCGATTGGGCGCGCGGCGTCAGGCAATGGGCTGTTTTCATTGCCCTTCGATTCGATTGTTGCCCGTAACTAATTGATTGTTATGGGTTTTAATCGGGGATGGGTTTGCGTCATCGCGTCATGCCGGGCCAGCGCGGTGCTGGGGCATTGCCTGGCCCGGATGCGCGTTGCCGGCGCATGAGGGACCGCTCACTGGGCGGCGGTGCTGCCCGGTGGCGGATAGTGGCTCGCCAGCGCTTGCAGCACGGCGTCGTGCAGGCGCGCTGCCGCCCACGTCAGCACATGCCGGTCGCGCGTGACCAGCGAGATGATGCGGTCGGGCACGGGCTCGGCGACCTCGATGAAATCCATCCGCTCGGTGATGTACTGGCTGCCAAGCGACTCGCTGGAAAGCAGGATCAGGGTGTCAACCTGCCAGCAAAGGTCCAGCGCCAAGCCCATCGACGTGCACTCGACCACCCGGGTCGGCACCGCCAGGCCGTTACCCGCGAACAACTGATGAAAAGGTGAGCTCGCATCGGACAGCGGGTCCAGCGCGAGCCAGTCCGCCTGCTGCAGCACGCGCACCGAACGTGCCGCGCGCAGCGCATGCCCGCGCCGGGCACCGATCACGGTCGGCAGCCGGCACACCTGGGTGCAGTCCAGCCCGCGATCCAGCGGCAGCAACTGCGAGGTCACCGCGAAATCCATGGTGCCCTCGCGCAGGTGCTCCAGCAACTGCGCCGGGCGCATCTCCAGCACCCGCAGCCGGGCGTTCGGGAACTCGCGGCGGAAGGTACTCAGGCAGGCCGCCATCGGCCGCATCAGCGCCGTGACCGGCGTCACCCCCACGGTGATCTCGCTTTGCACCGTGCCTTTCATGTCTTCCAGGTCTTCGCGCGCGCGGCGCACATTCTCGCTGATCAGCCGCGCATGCGAGACCAGCCGCTGACCAAAGGGCGTGAGCTGCACGCCCTTGCTGGAGCGCACAAACAAGGTGGCACCGACGCTGCTCTCCAGCTCCTTGATCGCCTTGCTCAGCGCGGGCTGCGTCAGGTGAAGGATGCGCGAGGCTTCCTGGATGCTGCCGGTTTCGGCAACGGCGGCCAGGGCGCGCAGCTGGTTGAGCTTCATGTGGTGGCCTGCTGGATTGTGGGCGGACATGTTAATGGCAAAGCGGGCGGCGTGAAAGGATGGGAGCCTGGTGCGGTGATCGGCATGCGAGGTGGCCGTGAGGTGGTCTTGAGGTGGCTTTCAGCCGGGCGCCGGAACCGTTGGCATGCTCCTTGCGCGGGGAACTGCATCCGGCTTGCGCTAGAATGGCAAGCCTAGCCACTGTAAGCAATCATGATGCGCTGCCATCCGGGCGTGCCTGATTCATCTTGCGTTAGCGCGTGCGCACCGATATTGTGCATCGGTGCGCCGCCGACGAAGCTGCGCCGCAGTAGCCATCTTTTTCTCGCAGCGCTTCGTCTGCCTTACTCTCAATATCCCATGCAGCTTGACGACACCAACCCGCAAAACTCCTTCCTGAACACCACGCGCAAAGAGCGCAAGCGTGTGCAGGTGTACCTGGTCAGCGGCATCCGGCTCGTCGGCTCCATCGAGTCCTTCGACGCGTTCGTGGTGATGCTGAGCACGCCCGGCGGCATGCAGACCATCTACAAGCGCGCCATCTCGACGATCCAGCTGGATACCGGCACGCGTCCTCCCGGCGGCGGTGGCGGCGCACGTCCGCCCGGCGCAGGCCCGCGGACGCCGGGCTCTGGCCCCCGTCCGCCGCGCGTGTCTTCAGAAGGCAACGCCCAGGCGCCCCTGGTGGTAACGCGCAAGCGCCGCGCCATGGCGCCTGGCGGTTCAAACGAGTAATGCTGGCCGCCCACCCCGGGCGGGGTGGCCTTCTACGTTCCGCCTGACCCGCTCATTGCCGCGCTCATGGCCGGAACTGCTGCGTACCGTCTTCCTTGAATCCGATGCCGATCTGCGCCCGGATGACCGCAGGACGCAAAGGCGAGGACATACGCTGGCTCGCGCTGTGGGGTGTGGCGACGGCAGTGCAGGCGTAGCGCTGCGGTGCCAGTCAATCGCGCCCCGGCCGGGAGGCCGGGGCCTTGCGAAAAGCGGTGAGGCTGCCTCGCGTCAGTTGCCGATGCCGAGCAGCTCGACTTCAAAGTTCAACGTGGCGTTCGGTGGGATCGTGCCGGGTACGCCGCGCGCTCCATAGGCGGTCGGCCCCGGGCACACCAGCTTGGCCTTGCCGCCGACCTGCATCTTCTGCACGCCTTCCGTCCAGCAGGGAATGACGCGGTTCAGCGGGAACGAGATCGGCTGTCCGCGCTTGTAGGAGCTGTCGAACTCGGTGCCGTCGGTGAGCGTGCCGCGATAGTGCACCTTGACCACATCGGAGGCTTTCGGCGTGGCGCCGGTGCCCTTGACAATGGTCTGGATGGACATGCCGGACGGCAGGGTTTCCGCGGCCGGGGCGGCAGCGTGAGCGATGGACGCCATGCCCAGGGCGGCAAGTAGCAGTGCAATCTTCTTCATATGTCAGCTGGCAGAGTGGAGGGGGAAAGTTGGCCGGTCGCGCCGGCCTGAAAACCAGCATCTTAAACCGGGAATGGGATCCCTCCGGGTTTGTCCACCGCTACCGGCGTGGCCGCCAGGCCTGCCAAGCCACTCGACGGCAAGGCACCACGGCATCAAGGCATGACTGGCGGACGGTAAGGCAGCGTTGAAGCAAAGACCCACAGCATGAACAGCACAAGCGGCGCGTGGACCAGCAACTGGGTGAAAGTAAACCCGACCACGTCCTTGGCCCGGATCCCCAGCACGCCCAGCAGCGGGAGCATCCAGAACGGGTTGATCAGGTTGGGCAGCGCCTCCGCGGCGTTGTACACCTGCACCGCCCAGCCCAGGTGGACTTGCAGTTCATTGGCAGCCTGCATCACGTAAGGCGCCTCGATGACCCATTTGCCGCCGCCCGATGGCACGAAGAAGCCCAGGACGGCGGAATAGACGCCCATCACCGCGGAGAACGATTCCTTGGTGGCGACCGAGACGAAAGCCGATGCCAGGTGGTGCGACAACGTCGTGCCATCCATTCCAGCTGCCTTGGTGAGGATGAATGCGATGCCGCCATACAGCGGAAACTGGATCAGCACCCCCGCGGTGGATGGCACGGATCTGGCCACGGCGCGCAGGAAGCGCTTGGGACGCCAGTTCAGCAGCATTCCCAGTATCAGGAACAGGAAGTTGTAGGTGTTGAGGTTGGAGATCGCGAGGATCGGGTCCTTGGTGGTGAACTCATGCACCAGCCAACCGGCGCCGAGGGCTACGATCAGCAGGGTCAGCAAGGGGCTGTACTCCAGCCATTCGCCGGGACGCGTGGGGCGGCCAATGCCATCGCCGGCATCGTCGATATCCACGCCCATGTCCTGCGCGGTGCGCGCGCGCTCGCCCGCCGGCGCTGAAAAATATGCTACCAGCAAGGAAGCGACGATCAGCACGGCCGTCATCGCCATCGATTGCCACAGGAAGATGGTCTGCGAAAACGGAATCACGCCGGTGATATCCAGTAGCGACTTGGGCAGGCTGGCGGGGTTGGCCTGCAACTGCGCAGCGGACGAACTTAAGCCCAGTGCCCAGGTGGCACCCATCCCCAGGTAGGCGGCGGCGCTGGCCGCGCGATAGTCCACGCGCAGCCCGGTGCGTCGTGCAATGGCCCGCACCAGCAACCCGCTGAAGATCAGGCTGATGGCCCAGTTGAGCAGGGAGGTCAGCAGGCTGACCAGCGCGACAAAGGCGATGGCGCCGCGCGCCGTGCGCGGCAGGGCGGCTAGCCGCTCGATCAGCAGGGACGCCGGGGGCGAGGCCGCCACGACGTAGCCCGAGATGGCCACCACCGCCATCTGCATGGTGAACGGGATCAGGCTCCAGAAGCCGTCGCCAAATGCGCGGGCTACGCCTTGCGCGGGCGCGCCGATGGCCATCGCGCCAAGCGCCACGACGATCACCGCGATGGCGGCGAAAATATACGAGTCGGGGAACCAGCGCTCGGACCAGTCGGTGACCTTGACGGCCAGGCGCTCCAGTCCGCCGCGGCCCGGGTGGTCCGGGTGTTCAGGCTGGTCCGTTGTGTCCAGGGACAGGGGGGTGCTTTTCATGCTTGTCTCCTTGCATTGCCATGGCTTTCTGCGCGCGGCGTGGTGCGCGGCGAGCCTTCGAATCCTCCATAAGCCATGACGGCGGCCGCGAGGTCTTCCAGCGCGGTGCCGACGGCCTTGAAGACGGTGATCTCCGTGTCATCCGCGCGGCCGGGATGGCGCTGCTGGCACAGGTCCGCGAGCGTGGCCCGGATGTGGGCGGCCTTGAGCACGCCAGCCTCGATGGGGTGGAGCAGGTCGCCGGCCTTGAGCACGGCTTCGCTGGTATCGACGAAGACGGAGGTTGACTCGAAGCAGCCGTCGTCGGCCTCGCGCATGGCCGGCGTGAAGCCGCCGATCAGGTCCAGGTGGGTGCCGGGCCTGAGCCACGCGCGCTGCACGAGCGGCGAGGTGGAGAGCGTGGCCGAGGTCACGATGTCAGCGTCTTCGCAGGCGGCGGCGATCGTCGGGACAAAGCGCGCCTCGAAGCCGTCGGCCAGCAGTCTTGCCGCCAGCGCTTCGCCTTGGCTCGCGTTGATATCCCAGACGGCAACGCGCTGGATCGGCCTGACGGCGCGATAGGCATGGGGCAGCAGGCTGGCAACGCGGCCCGCGCCGAGCACCAGCATCGACGAAGCATCATTGCGGCTCAGGTAAGAGGCCGCCAGCGCCGACGCGGCGGCGGTGCGCCTGGACGTGATCTCGTTGCCATCGATCATGGCCAGCGGCTTGCCGGTGCACGCATCGTGCAGCAGGTAGGTCGAGTACAGGCCCGGCAGTCCGGACAGCGTATTGCCCGGGTAGATGGTCACGGTCTTCACGCCGAGATAGGCGCCGGCCTGCCACGAGGGCATCAGCAGCATCGTCCCCGGCGCCGCGCCGTGCGGATCGATGACATGGCTGTGGCGCTGGGGGACCTCGCAGCCGCGGATAAACGCGTCGCGCAGGGCGGGCACGAGCCTGGCGAACGGCAGCAGCGCGCGGGTGGTGTCGGAGTCGAGTATCAGCATGTTGGCTTGGGTGGGGTTGGAAAAAGGGCGGCGGCGGGCGCGATCACGCGTTCAGCACGATGTCGCTGGCGGGCACGGCCTGGCACGCCAGGCACATGCCGGCATCCTCGGGTTCCTCGCCATGCAGGTTCCGGGTGCGGCCCGACACGACGGAAACCGCGCAGCTCTCGCACTGGCCGACCCGGCAGCCGCTGGGCAGTGCCAGGCCGAGTTTTTCAGCGAAGCCCAGCAGGGGGCCGTCCGTCGAGCGCCAGGTGCCGGTGGTGCCGGACCTGGCGAACATCACATTGAACTGCTGGCCGGGCCCGGCCGCCACGCGCTCGGGCGAGCGGAACACTTCGCGCAAGATGTCGGCGCGCGGCACGCCACGCTCGGCGAGCGCATTGGCGAAGGCGGTCATCATTGGCGCGGGGCCGCACATATAGACGAGCGGGCGCTGGCCGAGCAGTTCGGCGGGGACATGCTCGGCGCTGACGCGTCCGGCCACGTCGTAGTCGACGCCGGGCACGTCGCCTTGCGCGGGACGGTCGTAGAAGTTGACGACTTCCAGCGTCGGCAGGGTTTGCCGCAGCGCCCGGATGCGTGACCGGAACGCATGGGCCAGGCCGTTCTGGTTCGCGTACAACAGCAGCATCCTTGACGGATCGGCGAGCCCGGCCAGCGATTCGAGCAGGCTGATGAACGGCGTGATGCCTATCCCGCCGGCCAGCAGCACCAGGGGGCGCCGGGTGCGCACCGGCATGACAAAGGTGCCGGATGGCGCGCGCAGCGAGACGATGTCGCCAACCGCAAGGCACAGGTTGATATGCGACGAAGCGCGCCCGAACACGGCCTCGCCGGCATCGGTCAGGCCAGCAGCGCGGCGCACGGAGATCGAGTAGCCGCGCCGCGCCGGCAAGACGGCGGGGCCGGTCAGGGAATACGAGCGCACGATCTCTTCGCCGGCGGGCGGCACGGTGAGCTTGATCGTCACATGCTGGCCCGGCAGGAAGTCCGGCAAGCCGCCACCATCCAAGGGCTCCAGGCATACCGACATGACCTCGTGCGCTTCCTTCGCCAGGCTCGCGACGCGAAAGGCGCGATAGCCGTCCCACCGGCGGCGCGTTACGTCGAAAGCCGGATCGGGCTCGACGTTGCAGCGGTAGGCCCGCAGCGGCACGGAGCCGCTGACCGGATCGATGCTGTCCGCGGCGATCAAGCCGTTGTAGTTGCTGTTGTTCTCGCCCGTGACGCCCAGCGCGGTCTGCGCAAGCGCATCGCAGCGCTGCCACCAGCCAAACTCGCCGACCACCACGCGGGGATGCAGGCCTTCCCGGACCTTGGCGATAAACCTTGCGCTGCCGATGGACGTGGTCACCCGGATCGCATCGCCGCTGGCAATCCCGCGCGCGGCCGCCAGCGCGGCCGGGATTTCCGCTTCGGGTTGCAGTGCGCGGCGCCGCAGCGAGGGCAGCCCGCGATGCTGGCTGTGGCAGTAGTAGCCGCTTTTGGCCGAGGTCAGGACAAAAGGATAGGCGCCGCCGGCAGTGTCGTCCGCTTCTTCGGGGCACTGGCCGGCGCGTGGCAGTGGCGGATAGCCGTGACGCAGCAGCTGTTCTGAGTACAACTCCACCAGCCCCGTTTGCGTATGGAAGGCGCGCTCACGCGGCCGGCCCGCATACTTGCGCTCCACGTCGGCAACGGGCACGCGGATGCCTTCCGGCTGCTCGCGCAGCCTGTCCACCGTCAACCCCGACGGGGCGAGCATATGATTCCATCCCGCCTCCAGGCTGCCGCCAAAGAACGCCTGCCCCATGCCCAGCCTGATGGCGAGATCGAACACGATGTCGTTGTCCGAGCGCGACTCGCCGCGCGGCGACACCATGCGCTGGCGCAACTGCACCAGTTGCTCGGCCTCGGCGGAGATCTCGAAGCCGATGCGCAGTCCCTCGCGCTCCCATGGCGTGTTGACCGGCAGCAGGATATCGGCGTAGCGGGAACTGGGGGTTTCGAACAAATCGCAATGGACATAGAAGTCCAGGCTGCGCAAGGCGCGCTCGCCGTCTTCCACATCGGCTTGCGAGAGCAGGGGATTGGTGCCGAATGCCATCAGCGTGCGCACGGCGTAGGGCTGCGCGTGCAGGATCGCCCGGTAAAGGTCGCGCGCGGTGACCCATCCCTGCGCGGGCGGCCCGAGCGGCCTCGCGTCATAGCCCAGCGCCTTGCTCTTCTGCGCCGGCGGCAGCAGGTCGAAGCTGCTGACCGGGTTGTACGGGGGCTTTTGAAAGATCCGGTTGCCGCCCGGCTTGTCGAAACTGCCGGTCAAGGCATAGAGGCAGGCGATTGCCCGGTCCGTCTGGGTTGCGTTGTCGTGCTGGCCAACGCCGGACCAGGCGTGATAGGCCACGCGCCTGGCCGAGCCGAACAGGCTTGCCGCATGGTGGATATCCGCCTGTGCCACCCAGGTGAGCCGCGCGGCTACGTCGACGGGGTAACGGGCGCATTCGCCGGCATACAGGTCGAAGGCGGGTCGGCAAGCGAGCGTGGCCGTGGCTGTGGCTGTGGCCTGGCCCACTTCGAATGTGCCTCTTAGCGCAACATGCTCAAAATCCCGCCCGGCTAGCGCCGATGACGGCCGGGCTTGTCCGGCATGGGCGTCCCAGACCAGGTAGGCATCGCCATCGGCCAGCCCCAGGTCGCGGCCCCGCAGGAAGCGCCCGTTGTCGCAGCGCACCAGCAAGGGGCCATTGGTCCATTGCCGCACGAAGGCCAGGTCGAACGCATTGGCTTCGATCAGCAGGTTGGCGATCGCCATGGCGAGCACGGCGTCCGTGCCCGGCCGCACGCGCAGCCATTGCTCCGCCTGGCCTGCCAGCGCTGTCTCCCTGGGGTCCACCACCAGCAGCTTTGCGCCGGCGGCCCTGCCGGCGCCAATCGCTTCGGCCTGCGACAGCCAGGTGTTGGTCGGGTTATGGCCCCACAACACGATGAGTTCGGCATTGCGGTAATCGGCGGTCGGCATGCCGCAGCCGAAGGTGAAGGCGTGCGCATAGTCCTTGTGCCAGTTGCAGATTTCCGTGGCGTAGCAGGTGTTGGGACTGCCAAAGAGCCGGATAAGCCGCTCGATCCAGTCGATGCTGTCGGATAGCGGCGTGCCGCTCGGCGTGGTGACGGCAAAGGCGACCGATTCGGCGCCGCCCTCACGCCTGGCCTGGAGCAGGCGCTGCGCAACCTCGGCCAGGGCCTCCTCCCAGCTAATGCGCTGCCAGCAGGGATCCGCATCGGTCTTGGGCGTGGTTCGCCGCATCGGATACAAGACGCGGTCGGCGCTATGGACCAGTTCCGGCGCGGATTTTCCCTTCATGCACATTGCCTTGCCCGTGGGGTGCGCGGTGTCGGGGCGCACTGCGATCAGCGCATCGTTCGCCACCACGTTCACCGTGCCGCATCGGGAGCGGCACAACGTGCAGTAGCCGCGCTTGTCTTCCTGAATCATGGTTGTCACCGCATCTTGTCTCCTGACCGGATGCTAGCTAGCATGAGGAAGTATTTCTAATTCATAATTTCGACATAGCAATATCGGAAAAATCGATGCTACCCACCTTAAAGCAACTGCGGCATTTCGTGGCCATCGCCGAGACGGGACAGGTGTCGCGTGCGGCGCTTCGTTGCCACGTATCGCAGTCATCCATGACGGCCTCCCTGAAGGGTCTGGAGGAAGCGGTAGGCGTGCAGTTGTTCACCCGGCACGCCAGCGGCGTGCGCCTCACCGAAGCCGGTACGCGTTTCCTGCGGCATGCGCAGCAGATCGAGGACGCCGTGCTGGATGCGGTGGAAGCCGTCAGCGTGGCGCCGGTAGACATCGCGGGCACGGTGCGCCTGGGCGTGACCGAAACCATCACGGCCTATGTGCTGCCCGGCTTGCTGGAGTCCATCGAGAGAAAGTTCCCCCGGCTGCGGCTTGAGTTGCTGGAGCGGGAACGGCATGACATCGAGCGGGGCATCCTGCGTGGCGAGATCGACATTGCCCTGCTGCTGGTTTCGAACCTGCCAGGGCTCGACCATGTCACCTGCGAAACGCTGCTGCGCTCGCCAAGGCAGCTATGGGGCCATCCCGAGCATCCGCTGATGATGGCGGACCGCATCGGCCTGGCGGACGTGGCGCGGCATGACTACATCCTGCTCGACATGGACGAGCACATTGCCACGGTCGGCAAGTACTGGGGGCAATATGGACTGGCACCGCAGGTCCGCTACCAGAGCTGCTCGATCGAGGCGGTCCGCAGCCTGGTGGCGGCCGGGCGCGGCATTGCCATCCTGTCCGACCTGGTTTACCGGCCGTGGTCGCTGGAGGGGCAGCGCATCGTGCGGCGCGCGATTGCCGACAAGGTGCCGTCGATGGACGTGGGGCTGGTATGGAAGCGCGAGCCCGCCACCCCGGGCAATGTGGTGGCGCTTGCGGACTACCTGCGCAGTGCGCTCAAGGGCAGGGAGAAAGCGCGCATGTGAGCCGGCGGGCCTATGCCAGGATCAGTGGCCGGCGCCGGATTCCCGAAGCCGCACGGGCGGGGCCGGTTTGCCGGCCATTGCCGGCTTCCGGCCTTTGCCGGCTTCCGGCCTTTGCGGAATATCCGCTGGAGTTCCTTTTTCGCAATGATCCCTTCGCTGCACAGGGGGCACTTGAGCACGGTCAGGAGGAAAGACGAACCCAGTTCGGACGCATCGATCTCGAGCGTTGCCACTGACAAGTCAGATTTCCTGCAACTTGGACATAGCATGATGGAAGCGGGGAAGGTGGCAGATCAGGGAGCACGAGCGAAGCATCGCTTGCGCTCGCCCGGTTCTTGCTGGCGCGGCGGGCAACGGGTATCGCCATAGGAGCAGAATACGCAGCAGTCCCCGGCCTTGGGTTTCAGCACGGCGTTGCAGTGCCCGCACGTGTAGCACCACAGGCACGCGTCGGTGGGCATGTTCTCGGCGCTCCGGTGTCCGCAATGTGGGCAGGTGATGGTCGACTGCAGTAGGACGGTGCGCATCCCCTTCCCTTAAGGCCAGCTTGCACATAGTCTAGGTGCGTACTCGGGTACGGAGTCAAGCGATGGAATCGGCACTGACGATCGGGCAGGTGGCCAAGGCGGCCAATGTGGGCGTGGAAACGGTGCGCTACTACCAAAGGTGTGGCCTCCTGCCGGTACCCGAGCGAGCGCCTGGCGCCATCCGGCAATATCCACGTGAAAGCCTGCAAAGGCTGATCTTCATCCGCCGCGCGCAGGCGCTTGGATTCGCGCTGGATGAAATCCGCGTCTTGCTGCAACTCAATGACGGTAGCACGTGCGGGACCGCGCGTACGCTGGCTGAACGCAAGCTCCAGGCGGTGGAGGCGCGCCTGGGGGAGTTGCAGGCGCTGCGTACCGACTTGCGCAGGTTGATCGGGCAATGCCACGCCAGCGATGGCACTGGCTCGTGCCCCTTGATTGCAACGCTGTGCGCGTCCTGCTAGCCGTGCAGCATTGCGGGCATCCACAGGGAGGATCGGGGACTTGCCGTACAACGGAAAGCAAGGCGCTGGCAAGCCTGCCGGCGCAACTGCGCGTTGTGCGCGGCCAGCCATGCGACGCCAGTAGCACCCGGCGGCAAACTTGGCTAGAGTGGGAACCTCATACAGTTCGCGTCAAGCATGAGGATACCCATGGAAGCCCAGCGCCTGCAGTTCCCGGGAAGTGATGGTCAGCAACTCTCCGCGCGGCTGGATTTGCCAGTTGGCCCGGTGCGCACTTTTGCCTTGTTCGCCCATTGCTTCACTTGCGGCAAGGACGTGCTGGCGGCGACGCGTATCGCGCAGGCGCTGACGGCACACGGCATCGCCGTGCTGCGCTTTGATTTCACCGGCCTTGGCGGCAGCGGCGGCGATTTCGCCAATACCAACTTCTCGTCCAACGTGGCCGACCTGCTGGCGGCGGCGGACTATCTGCGCCAGCACCACCGGGCGCCAGCCTTGCTGATTGGCCACAGCCTGGGCGGCGCGGCGGTGCTCAGCGCCGCGCACGGCATCCCCGAAGCCAAGGCGGTCGTCACCATCGCCGCGCCGAGCGATCCGAGCCATGTGGTCGGCCTGTTCGGCGACCAGGCCGCACGCATCGAGGCCGATGGAGAGGCCGAGGTCCGGCTCGCCGGCCGTCCGTTCAAGATCAAGCGGCAGTTCATCGAAGACGTGGCCGAGCAGAAGCTGCTCGATAACGTAGCCAAGCTGCGCAAGGCGCTGCTGGTCATGCATGCGCCGCAGGACGACACCGTCGGCATCGATAACGCCACGCAGATCTTCATTGCCGCCAAGCATCCCAAGAGCTTCGTCTCGCTCGACCGCGCCGATCACCTGCTCACGCGCAAGGCCGATGCCGTTTACGTGGCCAACACCATTGCGGCATGGAGCCAGCGCTATCTCGACATCGATGCCCTGGATGTGCCGGCCGCAGTGGCCGAGGAAGGGCTGGTGCGGGTGGAGGAAAGCCACGCCGGCAAGTACCAGCAGCGCATCACCGCCGGGCCGCACCACCTGCTGGCCGACGAACCCGTTTCGTTTGGCGGGCTCAACGGCGGCCCCGCGCCTTACGACCTGCTGCTGGCGGGGCTGGGCGCCTGCACCGCCATGACCATGCGCATGTATGCGGACCGCAAGGGCTGGCCACTGGAACACGTGGCCGTGACGCTGCGCCACGAGAAGATCCACGCGACCGATTGCGCGGAGTGCTCCACCACCGAAGGCAAGATCGACTGGATCGAGCGGGAGATCACCATGCGCGGCCCGCTGGACGAGGCGCAACGCGCGGCGCTGATGGAGATCGCCGACAAGTGCCCGGTCCACCGGACCCTGCATTCGGAGGTGGTGGTGCGCACCCATCTGGCGGAGACTGCCGCCGGGTAGGCCGCCGGCACGAACCGGAAGAGATGGCCTGCGGGCTGCCCCTTCCGGTTTTGCCTGGGGCTTCTCAGAGGAAGGTTGTCTCGATTCGCGACGCACCCTTGAGGAACAGCGTCACCGGCGTGCGCTCGCAGATCTGCGCGAGCCGCTCGCGCTCGGCCTCGCCCAGTTCCACGCCGCTAAGCCGGACCTCGCGCCGGATGAAGCGTGCCTCGTCCTTGCCCTGGAAGACCGCCGTGACTTCCACATCGGCCACGGGCCACTGTTTCCTCTGCATGTACATCTTCAGCGTGATGGCGGTGCAGGACACCAGACCGGACAGCACGAAGGCAAAGGGCGGCGGGCCCTGGTCCGTGCCGCCCAGCCCGGCGGACTCGTCACCGACCAGTGCGTGGCTGCCGGCCTGCAGGTGCACCAGGTAGTTGGCATCGACCGAGCCGATCCGGGCGGTGGCTTGGGAATTTGACATGGTATTTCCTGGGGTTGTTGGTGCAGAGGATTGTGCGGATTATGCGGGTTATGCTCAATATTATGCGGGCGCGCGCCGGAGGGAAAGGCTCTTCTCGCCATATTTCCCGCTTGTCATCGGCACAGAGGCCAGGGCACCGTACCCACCTGGGGTCCCCGGTGGCCAGGGCGCGCCTACACTGTAGCCATCACTTCAAGACCGGGGGCACGCATGGAAGCATCGCAAGTCTTGCCGTTGCTGCTGCATTTCGACCAGCATCTCGGCCCTGCCATCGCGCAATACGGCATCTTGGTCTACGGCATCCTGTTTGCCATCGTGTTCTGCGAGATCGGGCTGTTGCCGCTGTTCTTCCTGCCTGGCGACCCGCTGCTGTTTCTCTGTGGCGCGTTCTGCGCGGCGGGCGCGCTCAAGCTATGGATCCTGCTGCCGGTGCTGCTGGTCGCCGCGGTGGCCGGCAGCCTGCTGAACTACGCCATCGGCAAAGCCATCGGGGCCCGCGTGTTCACGGGCGGCTACCGATGGATCAACCGCGACGCACTGCGCAGGACGCATGACTTCTACCAGCGCCACGGCGGCCTGACTTTGCTGCTGTCCCCCTTCGTCGCCGTGGTGCGCACCTTTGCCCCGTTCGTCGCGGGCGTGTCCGCCATGTCCGCGACGCGCTTCGCGCTGGCCGCGAGTGCTGGCGCCACGGTGTGGGTGGTGTCGCTGCTGGCCGGCGGCTATCTCTTCGGCAATGTGCCGCTGGTGCGCGACCACATGAGCGCCATCGTCCTGCTTGGGCTTGCGCTTGGGCTGGGGTCGCTGGTGGTGGCCAGTGCGTGGCGGGCGGTGAAGGGCAGGCAGGGGGCACGGGGGTGAGTCGTTTGCGGTTGTGACGGCGCGCAAGCATGGACATGGAAGGCCTCGGGTCGCCCGGCTTCTGGTTGCTGATCGATAGGACAAAAAGTACACATATTTTTGTGCTAAATTATGTGCTTTATTACGGGTAACGAACGGGCTGCAAGCCTGTCCATGCAGTCCGATTGGAACCCGCTACGCCAGGCAACCCAAAGATATGACAGTCACACGCGCCATCTACGCTACCGCGACCGTAAGCATCACGGACCTTCGCCGCAACCCCGGTGCCATCATTGAGGAGGCCGGTAACGAACCCGTGGCAGTCCTCAATCACAATCGCCCGGCCGCATACCTGGTTCCCGCCCAGGCTTTCGAAGCACTTATGGACCGGCTTGAGGACATCGAGCTTGCAGAAATCGTTCGGCAGCGTCGCGGCGGGAAGTCCGTAAAGGTGTCGCTGGATGAGTTATGAGCTCGCCTTTCACGAAGACGCTTTGAAGGAATGGAAGAAACTCGATGCGTCGATCAAGGATCAGTTTCGAAAGCAGCTCGAGAAACGTCTGGCCGAACCCCGGGTGCCGTCTGCCAAGCTCAGTGGCAAGGACATGAAAGACGTATACAAGATTAAGCTGCGCGATGCCGGATACCGGCTGGTGTACGAGGTCAACGATCGTACCGTCACTGTGCTAGTGCTCGCTGTTGGACGACGGGACAAGAGTGAGGCTTATCGCCGGGCCGGTGTAAGGCGATAGCGGTCACCTTGTATTGCCCGACCTATGGTTCGCCTTTCCCATCTCGCGTAGCAACGGCATCATCCGGCCGGCTCGTGCTCCACAAGATGCACACCAGCAACAACACCTGCACCACCAGCCGGACACCCAGCAGGGTCGGCGGAATCTTCGGGAACAGCTTGGGGTGCTGCCACATGTAGACATTGGCCGGCGTGACCGCAAGCGTCAGCAGTGCCAGGCCGTATCCCGCCGCTCGCCGGGTGGGCAGCCACAGCACCCCCAGCGCGCCCAGCAGCTCGAACACGCCGCTCACCAGCACGGCGGCGGCAGGGTAGGGGATCGATGGAGGGACGATGCTGACGAAGAACGGCGTCAGCATGAAGTGCCCGAGCCCGCCGAGGGCGAACCAAACGAACACAAACAGCAGCCCGGCGCGTTTTGCTTTGCTCATGAACGTCCTTGTCGGTGCGCGTACGCAATCCGGAGGGTTTCATCGGGGGCAACCTCTGGTCCGGCCGGGCACCCTGTGCTCCCCCACGTGGAAGGTGCCCAAGAAGGATACCTTGCGCTTTGCACCGTTTGAATGTTCCACCTGTTTCAATCGAGAGATGGGATCCCCGGGGCGGAGAATGGCCACTGTCCTGCATGGCCATGTGCATGCCTCGCGCCCAGTAGCCCATGCGGCCCGGCGGGCCGGCAGCGAGGTCGGCCCGAGGCCACTTGGTGCAGGCGGCTGGCCAAGCGGGCCTCCCAATTCGAGATTGCTCTCCAACCTTCATCGTTTTGTCATCCGCACCACCCAGAATGCGCTCACTGTTGATGCAAGGAGTGTGGGATGACGCATGCGATTGAAGTGCGCGGCCTGTCCAAGTCGTTCCAGGCGGGACGCAAGGCGCTGGATAACGTGAGCCTTGCCGTTGCCCCTGGTGAAATGGTGGCGCTGCTGGGTGCCTCGGGCTCGGGCAAGTCCACGTTGCTGCGCCACGTGGCGGGGTTTATCGCTGCCGATGCGGGCGGCGCTGGCGAGGTGCTGGTCAATGGCCGGGCCATCCAGCAAGGCGGCCGGCTGGCGCGTGATGTGCGCGCGGCAAGGGCAGAGATCGGTTTTGTATTCCAGCAGTTCAACCTGGTGGGCCGCCTGCCGGTGATCACGAACGTGCTGACCGGCATGCTGCCGCGCGTGCCGCTGTGGCGCAGCCTGATCCGCTTCTTCCGTGTCGGCGAGATCGACGCAGGGCTCGAAGCGCTTGCCCAGGTTGGTATAGACGACTATGCCTTTCGGCGGGCATCCACCTTGTCGGGCGGCCAGCAGCAGCGCGCGGCCATTGCCCGCACACTGGTGCAGAACGCGCGGGTGATCCTGGCCGACGAGCCGATCGCTTCGCTGGATCCCGAATCCGCGCGGCGCGTGATGGAGTTGCTGGCGCAGATCAACCGAGCGCGCCGCGTGGCAGTGGTGGTGTCGCTGCACCAGGTGGATGTGGCGATGCGCTATTGCCCGCGCGTGGTCGCGCTGCGCCACGGCAAGGTGGTCTACGACGGCCCGTCCGCCGCGCTGACCCCGGCCATGTTGCGCGATCTGTATGGCACGGAAGCCGCCGAGCTGCTGCCCGACGGCGCGGGGCTGGAGGTTGCCGCGCCCGCCATGCTGCACGGTGGCCTGGCGGCGGCCTGATTGACCCCGGATTATTTCGCAATGTTTCCCGCAAGCACCCCCAACAAGGTTTTTCCTCGGAGTTCCCTCATGCTGCGCAGAACCCTTCTCGCCCTGATCGTCACGAGCGCCGCTGGCGCGCTCTCGCTGCCCGCCTTTGCCCAGGAAGGCAAGGTCCTCAACATGGGCTTTATCTCGACGGAAACCTCGTCCAACCTGAAGTCCGCCTGGCAGCCCGTGATCGATGACCTGAGCAAACAGCTGGGCGTGCAGGTCAAGCCGTTCTTCGCCTCCGACTACGCCGGCATCATCGAAGCCATGCGCTTCAACAAGGTGCAGATTGCCTGGTTCGGCAACAAGTCCGCCATCGAAGCGGTGGACCGCGCCAACGGCGAGGTGTTCGCCTCGGTGATCGACAAGGACGGCAACCCCGGCTACTGGTCGCTCCTGATCGTCAACAAGGACAGCAACCTCAAGACGCTGGACGATGTGCTCAAGCAAGGCAAGTCGCTGAGCTATGGCGCGGGCGATCCGAACTCCACCTCGGGCACCGCCGTGCCGGGCCACTACCTGTGGGGCGCCCACAAGATCGAGCCGAAGACCTTTTTCAAGACGGTGCGTGTGAGCAACCACGAAACCAACCTGCTGTCCGTGCTGAACAAGCAGGTCGACGTGGCGGTCAACAACACCGAGAACATGGAGCGCTACCGCATCAACACCGGCAAGAACGCCTATGAGCAGGTGCGCGTGCTGTGGAAGTCGCCGCTGATCCCGGCGGATCCGCTGGTCTACCGCAAGGACCTGCCGGCCGATGTCAAGGCCAAGGTACAGACCTTCTTCGTGAACTACGGCAAGGGTGCCGACGCCGCGCGCGAGAAAGAGAACCTTGCCAAGCTGACCTACCAGGGCTTCCGTGCGTCCAACGACAAGCAGCTGGTGCCGATCCGCCAGATCGAGCTGGCCCGCGAGAAGACCAAGATCGAGTCCGACACCACGATGGCCGCGCCGGACAAGGAAAAGCGCCTCGCCGACCTGAGCAGCAAGCTGGCTGAGCTGGACAAGATCGCCGCCAGCGCGCAGTAACGCGCCCATAGTCAAGCACTATCCGCGGCCCGCCCCCAAGCCGGGGCGGGCCGCACACCGTCGCCTCACCTTTGCTTTAGCCCGAGTATTCATGCATCCTTGCGCCAACCCCACCATGATCCCAGCCACTCCGCCTCGTGCCGTCCGTCCGCCGCGTGCCAGCCTGCCTGTCATGTTCGTCTGGGCGGTGGTGCTCGCCTTGCTGGTCATGTCGTGGCAGGGCGCCGACATGCGTCCGCTCGACCTGTGGAGGGACTCCGGCAACATGGCGAAATTCGCCGCCGACTTCTTCCCGCCCAGTTTCCGTGACTGGCGCATCTACCTGGACGAGATGCTGGTGACCGTGCAGATCGCGATCTGGGGCACCTTCCTGTCCATCGTGTTTGCCGTGCCGCTGGGGCTGGCGTGTTCCGCCAATATCGTGCCGGCCTGGGTCTACCAGCCGATGCGCCGCGTGATGGATGCCTGCCGCGCCATCAATGAGATGGTGTTCGCCATGCTGTTTATCGTGGCGGTGGGGCTGGGCCCCTTCGCCGGCGTGCTCGCGCTGTGGGTGCACACCACCGGCGTGCTCGCCAAACTGTTCTCGGAAGCCGTGGAGGCCATCGACCCGCGCCCCGTGGAAGGCGTGCGCGCCACCGGCGCCAGCGCGCTCGAAGAGGTGGTCTACGGCGTGATCCCGCAGGTGCTGCCGCTGTGGATCTCTTATGCGCTGTACCGCTTCGAATCCAATGTGCGCTCGGCCACGGTGCTTGGCATCGTCGGCGCTGGCGGCATCGGCACCGTGCTGTGGGAGATCATCCGCAGCTTCCAGTATGCCGAGACCTGCGCGGTGATCATCATCATTGTTGGCTTTGTCACGGTCATCGATTTGCTGTCCGCCCGGATCCGCAAGGCGCTGGTTTGACAGCGGCCTCAAGCCGCCACAAGCCGCTTCAAGCCGCCTCACGACACCAGCCCGCACACACAAATCATCATGACCATCCTCAGGCGCATCGAAATCCTCTTCTCCGGCCACGGCACCGCCTTCTACGGCGGCGAGGCCATCACCCAGACCGAACATGCGCTGCAGTGCGCGCAGCTGGCCGAGCAGGCCGGCGACCCTGAGCCGCTGATCGTTGCCAGCCTGCTGCACGACCTCGGCCACCTCGTGATGTCCGAGGACAGCACCATCGATCTGCGCCACCAAGAAGTCGGCGCCGACCTGCTCGCGGTCGGGTTTGGGCCAGAGGTGACCGAGCCGGTGCGCATGCATGTGGCCGCCAAGCGCTACCTGTGCGCTACCGAGCCGGGCTACCAGGCCACCCTGTCGCCTGCCTCGCAACACAGCCTGGCACTGCAGGGCGGCCCCTTTGGCGCCACCCAGGCGGAGGCGTTCGTCGCCCATCCCCACGGGCCGGCAGCCGTGCGCCTGCGCCGCTACGACGACCTGGCCAAGGTCGTCGGCCTTGCCACGCCGCCGCTGGAGCACTACCTGCCGATGGTGGCGCGCTGCCTGCGCCGCGCGCCCTGACCGGCATCGCACCTAAGTAATCTCACTCGAAGCCGATATCCGCATGGACCTGCCAGATGCACGCCGCGCCAGCGGCGGCCCGACCCTGCACGAAGTGACCGGCACCGATGCCGAACTGCTGCAGGTGGCCGCCTTGCTCTCCGAAATGGACAACGAGACGCCGCTGCCTTTGCAGCGCATGCGCGCGCTGTTCGCCCAGCTCAAGGCGATGCCGCACTATCGCTGCTACCTGATGCGCAGCGCCGCCGGCGAAGCGCTCGGCACGTTCTGCCTGCTGGTGTTCCCGGTGCTGGCGCACGACGGCCGCAGCGAGGCCATCGTGGAAAGCGTGGTGGTGACCCACGCCGCGCGCGGCACCGGCGTAGGCACGGCCATGATGCACGCCGCCATGCGGCTGGCCGAAGAGGCGGGCGCCTCCAAGCTGGCGCTATCGTCCAGCGCGCGCCGGCTGCAGGCGCATCAGTTCTACCGGCGGCTTGGGTTTACGGAGCACGGGACCAGTTTTAGCGTCGGGTTGCCGGTGGCGGCGGTGCACCTCTGACAGTAGCGCTATCCCATCCGCTTGCCCGCACTCCGCCTGGCCGTTTCCCCCTCGGCCCTAGGCGCCTTCTCCGCCGGCGCCTCGATACTTTCGCGAAAACGCTGCGTGACAGCGGATTCGGCCAGCGCGTGATACGCCAGGGAAATGCCGATCGACGCATCCGGCGGCAGGTCGGAGATCGGGCGGAACACTACGCGGCCCGATGAGTGCGATGCGTTGACCGATGGCACCAGGGCGACCCCGAGCCCGCTATCCACCAGCCCTACCACGGTCTGCACCTGTACGGCTTCCTGCGCGATGTAGGGGCTGATGCCAGCGCGTGCGAACAGGTGCGACACCGCGGCTTGCAGGCCGCCCACGCGTGAGGGCGTGTAGCCGATCAGGGGACAGTCGGCGAGGTCGTGCAAGGCGACCTGCTTCTGCTTGGCCAGTGCGTGGCCGCGCGGGAGCGCGGCACAGAATACGTCGGTCTGGATCAGCTGGAAGCGGACGTTCTCCGGGCGGGCGGTGGGCACGCGCACGAAGCCCACGTCGAGCTCGCCGTTTTCCACCAGCGATAGCAGTTCGAGGTTGGTGCCTTCGCGCAACTCCAGCTTGACCTGCGGGTGGCGCTTGGTGAACGCCTGTATCAGCCGCGGCAGCAAACCGAACGTGACCGAGCCGATAAACCCGATGCGTAGCCGTCCGGCTTCGCCGGTGGCGGTCGCACGCGCGGCCGCGCTGACTTCTTCCGCATTCTGCAGGCATTTCCTGGCGGCTTGCAGGGCGGCTTCGCCGGGGGCGGTCAGCCGTACCCCGCGGGCAGTGCGCTCGAACAAGGGCGTGCCGAGTTCTTCCTCCAGTTTGCGGATGGCGACGGAAAGCGGCGGCTGTGCCATGAACAGCCGCTCTGCCGCCCGGCTGAAGCTGCTGGTCTCGGCGACGGCTACGAATTGCTTGAGTTGACGCAGGTCCATCCATATACCTCGTGTATAGCTAGCTGCATGTAAAGTATTGGATTAAGTATATGGCATTGCTTACGATTGTTTCTGAAACAGGCACAAAGAAGCCGAGGGCGCCGAACACACGTTTCGGCCGCGCCTGACCTCAGACCGGAGACAATCGATGATCAGCACGAAACGCTGGCTTGCCGCTGCCGTTGCGGCCACCGCCGCTCTCACCTTGCCCGCGCTTAGCCTGGCGCAGGCTTTTCCTGCCAAGCCCGTCAAGATCGTCGTGCCTTACCCGCCGGGCGGCACCAATGACATCGTTGTGCGCCTGCTGGCGCAGAAGCTGGGTGACAGCATGGGCCAGCCGTTCGTGGTCGAAAACAAGCCCGGCGCCTCCGGCAACCTGGGCGCGGAGCAGGTGGCCCGCGCGGCGCCCGACGGCTACACGCTGCTGCTGGTGACGACGGGGCATTCGATTCACCCTTCGCTCTACAAGAACCTGCGCTACAACATCAAGACCGATCTCACCCCGGTGAGCGAGCTGACGCGCGGCCCGATGCTGGTGATGGTGACCCCGTCGCTGCCTTACAAGACGGTGCGGGACGTGATCGCCGCGGCCAAGGCCAAGCCGGGATCGATCAACTTCGGCTCGGCGGGCAACGGCTCGTCCACGCACCTGGCTACCGAGTTGCTGAGTTCGATGGCTGGTGTGAAGATGACCCACATCCCGTACAGCGGCAGCGCGCCTGCCATGGCGGACGTGATGGCGGGCAATGCGCAACTGGTGATGGACCTGATGTTCTCTGCGCTGCCGCAGGTCAATGGCGGCAAGCTGCGTGCGATCGCCATCACCGGCGCCAAGCGCTCGCCGCTGCTGCCTAACGTGCCAACGGTGGCGGAGTCCGGCGTGCCTGGCTTCGAGACCCTGGCGTGGAACGGGCTGATGGCGCCGGCAAGCACGCCCAAGCCGATCATTGACAAGCTCAACGCCGAGATCCACAAGGCGCTGGACGCGCCGGAGATGAAGGAGCGCCTGCGCGCCCAGGGCTTCGAGCCGTCGCCGGGCACGCCAGAGCAATTCGGCGCGTTGATCCGCTCGGAGATCGACCGTTGGGCAAAGGTCGTCAAGACTTCCGGCGCCAAAGTCGAGTAAGCCGGATTTGCGAAGGCAGGGGCGGGTGCCGCCCCGACCCGATCCGCTCCTCTTCTTTTTCCTATTCCCCTTCCGCCGCCACTGTTTTTCTTGCAAGCGATCTCGCCATGCCAGACCGTCATCCCCTTGTCCGTCTCCTTCGTCCGCGTTCCGTCGCCGTCATCGGCGCCTCGGACGATCCGCTGCGCATCGGCGGCCGGCCTATCGACTACATGCGCAGCCAGGGGTACCAGGGCCGCCTGATGCCGGTCAATCCCAATCGCGCCACCATCCAGGGCCTGGAAGCCTACGCCAGCGTGGCTGACCTGCCGCAGACGCCGGACGTGGCCATCGTGGCGGTGGCCGCCAAGCTGGCGCCCGACGTGGTGGCGGAACTAGCGGCACGCGGCACGGCGGCGGCCATTGTGTTTTCCGCAGGGTTTGCCGAGGCCGGGGACGAGGGCGCGCAGATCCAGCAACGCATGGTGGCTTCGGCGCGCAAAACCGGCATGCGCCTGCTTGGCCCGAACTCGCTGGGCGTGGTCAATCCCGGCACCGGCTTTTACGGCAGCTTCACCTCGGTGGTGGAAATGGGCTTTCCGGCGGCGGGGCGGGTCGGCATTGCCAGCCAGTCCGGCGCGTATGGCAGCCACATCCTGGGCATTGCGCGCGATGCAGGCATTGGCGTGTCGGCCTGCGTGATGAGCGGCAACGAGAGCGACATCAGCCTGGGCGACATCGTCCACGCCATGGTGGACGACGACAACACCGATGTGATCGCGGTCTACTCCGAGGGCATACGCGACGGGCAGCGCCTGATGCAGGCGCTGGAGGCCGCGCGCAAGGCGCGCAAGCCGGTGGTCATGATGAAGGTCGGCACCAGCGCGGTGGGCAGCGCGGCGGCGCAGTCGCACACGGCCTCGCTGGCCGGCAACGACGCGGTGACCGATGCCGTGCTGGCCGAGTTCGGCGTGGTGCGGGCGCGCTCCACCGAGCATATGCTCGACGTGGCACGGCTGGCCACGCGCCGCATCTATCCGGCCAACAATTCGTTGGGCGTGATTACCGTCAGCGGCGGCGCCGGCGTCATTATTTCCGATGCGGCGGAAGTGGTTGGCTTGCCGATGCCGGAGATGCCCCCGGCGGCCCAGGAGCGCCTGAAAGCGTTGCTGCCCTTTGCCGCGCCGCGCAACCCCGTGGACTGCACGGCGCAGTTCCTGAACGACATGACCATCGCGGGCCGCTTCACGCAAGCGGTGGTGGCCGAGGGCGGCTACCAGTCGGTGCTGGGTTTCTTTACCTACACAGGCGGCGCCGACTCCATCGCGCCGCGCCTGCGCGAGCAGCTAAAGGGCGTGCGCGACAAGCATCCGGACCGGCTGTACCTGCTGTCGGTGCTGGCCTCGCCCGAGCGTGTGCGCGAGTACGAGGCCGACGGCTTCACCGTGTTCGAGGATCCCACCCGCGCGGTGGTGGCCATCGAAGCCATGGGCCGTTTTGGGCAAGCGTTTGAGCGCGCTCCCAGCTTGCCGCCGCCCTCGGTGCCCGCGGTGGAGCTGCCTGACAGCATGCCTAGCGAGGCGCAGGCCAAGCGCGTGCTGGCGCAGGCTGGCATCGCCGTGGCCCCGGAACGCGCTTGCGCCACGGCCAGCGAGGCGGTGGCGGCGGCCGAGGCGTTGGGCTATCCCGTGGTGCTCAAGATCCTGTCGCCGGGCATCCAGCACAAGTCCGAGATCGGCGGCGTGCTGCTGAACGTCACCGATGCCGAAGGCGTGCGTGCTGGCTTCGGTCTGTTGATTGCACGCGGCAAGGAGGCCGTGCCGGGCGCGCGCCTCGAAGGCGTGCTGGTCGCCAAACAGCTCAGCGGCGGCGTGGAATGCATTCTCGGCATCCAGCGCGATCCCGTCTTTGGCCCGGTGGCCATGTTCGGGCTGGGCGGCATCTTTGTGGAAGTGATGAAGGACGTGGTGCTGCACCGTTGCCCGTTCGGCGAGGACGTGGCCGAGCAGATGATCCGCTCCATCAAGGGCGCGCCGCTGCTGCTGGGTGCGCGCGGCAAGCCGCCAGTGGATATCAAGGCGCTGGCGGGCATGCTGGCGCGGCTGTCTGTGTTTGCGCACCAGGCCGGCCCGCGCCTGCAATCGGTGGACCTGAATCCGGTGTTTGCGATGCCGCAAGGACGGGGCGCCTTTGCCGTCGACGCCGTGATCGAGGTGACGGAGCTACCCGGATGATTCGCGACGCCGAAACCCTCAACGCCCTGGGCGACAGCATCCGGCGCTTTGTGCGCGAGGAATTGGTACCCGCCGAGCGCCTGTACGCCGCGCGCCTGACGCCGTCACCATCCAGCAGACAACTGCAGACAACACGCCATGCCACTCGACCCCAAGCATCTCCTCAGCCGCCAGTTCGCGCCCGTCGAGCAGGCTTACAGCGCGCGCGACTGCATGTGCTATGCGCTGGGCATCGGCCTGGGCGCCGATCCGCTCGACGCTGGCCAGCTGCGCTACGTCTATGAGCACGCGCGCGGCGGCCTGCAGGCGCTGCCCACGCTGGTCAACGTGCTGGGTTACAGCGGCTTCTGGGCCGACCAGCCGGACACCGGCATCACCTGGCGCAAGCTGGTGCACGCCGAGCAGGCGTTCGTGCTGCACCGGCCGTTGCCGGCGCAGGGGCGGGTAGTTGGCCGGAACAAGGTCACCGCGCTGTACGACAAAGGCCCGGATAAAGGCGCGTTGATGATGCAGGAGCGCCAGGTGCATGACGCGGCCACCGGCGAGTTGCTGGCCACCGTCACCCAGACCACCATGCTGCGCGCCGATGGCGGCTTTGCCGCCGGCGGCGCCAGGGCGGGCACGCCGCCGCCGCCGCATGCGATGCCCGAGCGCGAACCGGACGCCGTGTGCGATCTGGGGACGCTGCCGCAGGCTGCGCTGCTGTACCGGCTCAACGGGGACTTCAATCCCTTGCACGCCGACCCGGCGGTGGCGCAGGCGGCCGGGTTCTCGCGGCCCATCCTGCATGGCCTGTGCACCATGGGCATCGCCATGCACGCCGTGCTGAAAACCGTGCTGGCCTACGACGCCGCCACGGTGCGCGGCATGCGGGTGCGCTTTACCGCCCCGGTATTGCCCGGCGAAACGCTGCGCACGGCGATCTGGGTCGATGGCCCGGTGGTGTCGCTGCGCACCACGGCGCTGGAACGCGGCGTGGTGGTGCTCAACGCCGGGCGCGTGGACCTGAGCCAGCCGCCGGCTCCAATCTGACGCTGCTTGCGCAGCCATCCCGACACACGTATTCCGAGGAGAACCGAATGGACCTGCAGATCAAGGACAAAGTCGCCATCGTCACGGGCTCGGCCCGCGGGCTGGGCGCGGCTACGGCACGCCACCTGGCGCAAGAGGGCGTCAAGGTGGTGATCACGGACATCCTGCGCGAGCAGGCCGAAGCCACGGCCGCCGCGCTGCGCGCCGATGGCTTGCAGGCGCATTGCATCGTCGCCGACATCACCAAGGGCGCCGACGTGCAGCGGCTGGTGGATGAAACCGTCGCGCATTTTGGCGGGGTGCACATCCTGGTCAATAACGCCGGCTTTCCGCGCGACAAGTACCTCGTCAAGATGACCGAGGAGGACTGGGACCTGGTGATGGAGGTCATGCTCAAGGGCGCTTTCCTGGCTACCAAGGCCGTGATGCCGCGTTTGATCGAACAAGGCTGGGGGCGGGTCATCAATATCAGCTCGCGCGCGCACTTCGGCAATCCCACGCAAGCCAATTACGCGGCGGCCAAGGCCGGGCTGATCGGTATGGCCAAGGCGCTGGCGCTGGAGGAAGGGCGCTACGGCGTGACGGTCAATTGCGTGGCGCCTGGCTTCATGGAAACCGAGATGGTGCAGGCCTTGCCCACCTACGAGACCATCAAGGAGCGGGCCGTCGCCGCGCAGCCGATCAAGCGGGTTGGCCGGCCGGGCGACATCGCCGATGCGGTGGCCTTCCTGGCTTCGGAGCGCGCCAGCTTCATTACCGGCGAGGTGCTGCACGTCACCGGTGGGCGCTATGGCTGAGATCTCGGCAGGGCCGGTGCGTTGCTCCGCCAAAGACGGCATTGCTACGCTGACGCTGGACAACCCGCCGCTGAACGTGGTTTTCCGTGGCTTGACCGAGGCGCTTGACCGTGCGCTGGATGCGCTGGAACGCGATCCCGCCGTGCGCGCCGTGGTGCTGACCGGCGCCGGCACCCGTGCCTTCTGCGCGGGATCCGATATCGCCGAGTTCCGGCCGCTGATGCGGCCCGGGCAGATCGTGCCGGGCAAGCTCGCCCTGCAGCATGCGGTGTTCGGGCGGCTGGACGATTTCCCGAAGCCGACGGTGGCGGCGGTCAATGGCCTGGCGTTCGGCGGCGGCCTGGAGATCGCGGTCTGCTGCGACCTGATCGTGGCGGACGAGACGGCGCGCTTCGCGCTGCCCGAGATCAAGCTGGGCGTGTTCCCCGGCAGCGGCGGCCCGGTGCGCGTCACGCGGCGCGTGGGCGAAGGGCGCGCCAAGGAGCTGATGTTCCTGGGCGAGCCTATCGATGCAGCCACCGCGCTGGCCTGGGGCCTGGTCAACCGCGTGGCCCCGCCGGGCCAGGCGCTGCAAGCGGCATTGGCGCTGGCGGCCACGCTTGCACAGCGCCCGCCGCTGGCGCTGGCGCTGTGCAAGCAGGCCATCGACCTGAGCTTTGACACCACCGAAGACGAGGCGATGCGCCAGGCGCTGCCGCTGTCGGACCGCGTCTTCAGTTCCAAGGAAGCGCAGGAAGGCGTGCGTGCCTTCTTCGCCAGGGAAACCCCGCGGTTCGGCACTGACGAACTGCATCAAGAACAAAGGATGCCATCATGAAACGAGCCGCAATCGTCTCCCCGCTGCGCACGCCCATCGGCGCGTTCGGCGGCAGTCTGCGCAGTATCTCTGTCGAAGAACTCGGCGCTACCGTGGCGCGCGCCGTGGTCGAGCGCACGGGCCTGGATCCGGCCCGTATCGAGGATGTGGTGTTCGCGCATTCCTACGCCAACGGCGAAGTGCCTTGCACCGGCCGCTGGGTAGCGCTGCAGGCCGGCTTTCCGATCAGCGTTGCCGGCATGCAGCTGGACCGCCGCTGCGGCAGCGGCCTGCAGGCGATCGCCACGGCTGCGATGATGGTGCAGACCGGCGTCGCCGATGTCGTGATGGCCGGCGGCGTCGAGAGCATGAGCAACGTGGAGTACTACACCACCGACATGCGCTGGGGCAAGCGCGCCGGCACCGTGAAGTTCCACGACCGTCTGGAGCGCGGGCGCGAACGCTCGCAGCCCGAAGCCCGCTTCGGCCGCATCTCCGGCATGATCGAGACAGCCGAGAACCTGGCACGCGACTACGGCATCTCGCGCGAGCAGGCCGATGCCTTTGCGCTGCGCAGCCATCAGCGCGCCGCTGCCGCTTGGTCCAGCGGCAAGTTCGCGCAGGAAGTGGTGCCGGTCAGCGTGCCGCAGCGCAAGGGCGAGGCGCTGATCGTGAGCGAGGACGAGGGCATCCGTGGGGATCTCACCATCGAGCAGCTCGCACGGCTCAAGCCCCTGATGAAGGACGGCATCGTCACTGCCGGCAACGCTTGCCAGCAGAACGATGCCGCCGCCGCCTGCCTGATCGTGGCCGAAGACAAGCTGGAAGCGCTTGGCCTGGCGCCCATCGGCTACCTGCATAGCTGGGCCGTGGCTGGTTGCGAGCCGTCGCACATGGGCATTGGCCCCGTGCCAGCCGTCAAGAAGCTGTTCGGCAAGAACGGGCTGGGCTTTGACGACATGGGTCTGGTGGAACTGAACGAAGCCTTTGCCTGCCAGGCGCTGGCCTGCGCCAAGGGCTGGGGCTGGAATGATCCGGATCGCTTCAATGTGAACGGGTCCGGCATCTCGCTGGGGCATCCGGTGGGCGCCACCGGCGTGCGCATCATGACCTCGCTGATGCACGAGCTGGGCCGGCGCGGTGCGCGCTACGGCCTGGAAACCATGTGCATCGGCGGCGGGCAGGGCATTGCCGCCGTATTCGAGCGCGCCTGACGCCGCCACTACGCCACTACGCCACTACGCCACTACGCCACTACGCCACTACGCCACTACGCCACTACGCCACTACGGACCGGACCGCTCCCATGACCTATCCATTCCTCAACCGGCTGCGCGTGATCGAAAGCTCGGCCTTTATCGCGGCGCCACTGGCCGGCCTCACGCTGGCCCAGTTCGGCGCTGACGTGATCCGCGTGGACATGATCGGCGGCGGCATTGACTACATGCGCATGCCGCGCATGCCGCAGGCCGGCGGCAAGGGACGCAGCCTGTACTGGACCGCGCTGAACAAGGGCAAGCGAAGCATCGCGGTCGACCTGCACAAGCCCGAAGGGCGTGAACTGGTGCAGGCGCTGGCGACGGCGCCCGGGCCGGATGCGGGCGTACTGCTGACCAATATCGGCACAGCGTGGCTCGCGCACGAGGCGCTGGCCGCGCGGCGCGCGGACATGATCAGCTGCACCATCCAGGGCAACGGCGACGGCAGCACGGCGGTGGACTACACCGTCAATTGCGCCACCGGGTATCCGGCTGTCACCGGCGGCGGGTCGCGCGAGCGGCCGGTCAACCATGTGCTGCCGGCCTGGGACATTGCCTGCGCCTACCAGGCCGCCTTTGCCGTGGTCGCCGCGGTGGAGCAACGCCGGCGCACGGGCGCAGGCGCGCAGCTGAAGCTGGCGTTGTCCGACATGGCCTTCACCATGCTGTCGCATCTTGGCCTGCTGGCCGAGGCCGAATTGCTGCAGCAGGAGCGGCCGTCGATCGGCAATCACCTGTATGGCGCCTTCGGTCGCGACTTTGGCACGCTGGACGGCGGCCGCCTGATGGTGGCGGCGATCTCGGCGGGCCAATGGAAGGCGCTGGTGGAGGCTTGCGGCATCGCCGGGCAGGTGACTGCGCTGGAGCAGCGCACGGGCCTGAACCTTGGTGACGAGGCCGATCGCTTTGCCTGCCGCGAGGCCATTGCCGAACTGGTTGCACCCTGGTTTGCCACCCGCACGCAGGCAGAGGCGGAGCGCCTGCTGGAAGCGCGCAAGGTCTGCTGGGGCCGCTACAGCACGGTCGGCGAGTTGCTGGCCGGCGATCCGCGTGTCAGCCTTGCCAATCCGGTGTTCGAGCGCATTGCGACCCCAGGGATCGGCGAACATCTTGCGGCCGGCGCGACGGTGCGGGTTGCGTCGATGGAGCGCGAGGCAACCATGCCTGCTGCGTTGCTGGGCACGCATACCGACCAGGTGCTGCATGAAGTCCTGGGGCTGGATGGCGCCGCCGTAGGCCGGCTGCATGATGCCGGGGTGGTGGCGGGCCCGGAGCGGGACCCTACGGCTGTTGCTGATTCTGGTGCTGGCGCGTGCGCTCGTGCGTGAGCCGCATCAACGCGCTTGCCGCGTCCTCCAGTGCGCCGCTGTTGTCGATCACCGTCAGCCGGCACCCTGCCGGTACGGCGAACGGCTCGCCGGCGCGCTGCAGGCGCCGCACGATGGCTTGCTCGTCCTCGCGGCCGCGCAGCCGCAGGCGCTCTCCCAGCACGTGCAGGCGCACGCTGACCTGCACGGCGTGCAGGGCCGGATAGCGCGCGTGGGCGGCGGCCAGGTGCTCGCGTGACCCGTTCACGACCACGCACAAGCCCTGCGCCAGCCAGTCGTCAAGCTCAGTCCCAATGCCGTAGCACAAGCCGTGGCTGCGCCAGTGCAGCGCAAAGCCGCCTTGCGCCACGCGGTGCTCGAACGCCGCGGGGGTGATCGCCACGCTGTCTTCATCGGCGCTGCTGGCGCGGGTGATGTAGCGTTGCGCCACGCGTACGCCGGCATCATCCTGCAACTTGTCGCGCATCACGCGCAGCAGCGAGTCCTTGCCGCTGCCGGAGGGCCCCATCAGGTAAACCAGGCCGCTGCCGCGCGGGGCTTCGGCGCAGGGCGCGGCGATGTTGGCGCGCACCGCGGTGCGCATGGCCTTGGCGCTCATGCCGTGGCTTCCAGCAGGACCGCTCCGGCGGCATCGGTGGTGCTGCCGTCAAAGCCATAGTGGCGGGCGGCCAGGAAGGGCGCGTCCGGCGCGCTCTGCACGAACAGGCTGACGTCGCGTACCGTCATCGGCTGCAGCAGCAGCGGGCCGCTCGCGGCCTGCAGCATGGCGATGGCGCTGTCCTGCTCGGCTTGGTCGAGCAGCCCCGTGAGCGTGATGTGGAAAATAAAGGTCTCGAACGCGTACGGGTAGCCCCACGCATCCAGCATGCGCCGGGCTGGCTCGCTCAGTTGCCCTGGCTTGCGGCGTGCCAGCTCGGCGGGGGTGGGCGGCGCGCGGAAGCTGTCGAACTCGCGCACCGCTGCGTCTGCCAGCGCGTGCATGCGCGCATTGGCGCTGGCGTCGCCGCCGAGGCACCAGGCCAGGAAGCCCCGCAGGTTGTGCAGCGCTAGCGGTACCGCGAAGGGCTGGCGGTCCAGCGCGAAGACGCGCATGGCGGCGTCCAGCCCGGCAGGCGTCTGGCCATCCGCCAGCCGGAACGGGGCCTTGAGTGTGGCATGCAGGCCATAGTGGGCCGGTGCTTCCGTCCAGCGGGCGATGCGGGCAATGCGGCGGGCATCGTCGGGTACGGTACGCGCAATTGCCTCGCCTGTTTCGGCGCTGCGGCCCAGCCATTGCTCGCCCACCAGCCGAAAGGGCGCGGCGGGGTTGAGGTAGATGGCGTAGCGGTAAGCCTGTGGCAATGGATTGTTCGACATCGGGCTCGGCATCCTGGTCATGCGGGTCAGGCCGCGCGCCGCTCGCCGCTGGCCTGCACCAGCGGGAAGGCACGCGTGGCGTGGTGCAGCACACCGCCGACAATGGCGGCGCAGACCTGGGGCAGGGCGGGATCGCGGTCGTCGACGATGATGGCGTCGGCACGCAGGCCGGGGCTGAGCGCGCCGCGGTCGTTCATGCCGGCGGCGCGCGCCGGGTTGCGCGAGACCAGGTCCCAGGCGGCCGGCAACGGCAGCACGCCGAGCTGTGCTACGCGGAACGCGGCTTGCAGGGGCGCCGGGTAGTAGTAGTCGGAGGCCAGCACGTTGCACAGCCCGGCGGCGATCATCTCGGTGGCATCCGGGGCGCCGGTGTGGCTGCCGCCGCGGATCACGTTGGGCGCGCCGAATACAGCGTGGTTGCGCAGCGCGTGGGCGGCGCGGGCCACATCCACGGTGAGCGGGAATTCCGCCACGGTGCAGCCTTGCTGGTGATAGCGCTGGCGGGTGGCGGCGTCGCCGTCGTCGTGCGAGGCGACCTGCAGGCCGGCGGCACGGGCGGCGGCAATCAGCCGGGCCACGCCTTCGGGCACCTCGCTTGCCTGCGCGGCTGCTTGCTCCAGGCGCTGGCGGAAGATGACCGGATCGCACTCCGCGCGGTCCGCGTACTGCGCCAGCTTACGCGCGTCGTGCAGGCGGGTGGCCATCAGCGGCAGGTGGTCGTTGATGGCCAGGAAGCGCACCTTGCCGCTATCGATCCAGGCCAGCGCGGTTTCCAGCCCGGCCAGGTGATGTGCCTCGAAGCGCAGGTGCACATGGTGCTGCGCGCCAAGGGTGCCGCGCATGCGCTCCAGGCCGTCGAACATGCGCTGGGCGTAAGCCTCGCCGCGCAGGCCGCCTTCCCACGATAGCGTCACGCCGTGCAGCTCGGTGGTGATGCCATGCGCGAGCAACTGGCGGTCCACGTCGAACAGCGCGCTGGTGTACGGAAAGCTCACGCCGGGGCGCGGCATCACGGCACGCTCGAAGGCGTCGCCGTGAATGTCCACGATGCCGGGCAGCACCAGCAGGTCGCCCGCATCGAGGGCAGGCCCTGCCGTGCTGGCCGGCCCCGCCAGGCAACCGTCGCGGAACGCGAAGGCGGCCGGCGCAATGCCGTTGGCGGTGAGAACGCGGCGGCCGCTCAGGCCGGCAAGGGTGGGGTGAGGTGCGTGATTGGTATCCATGCTGGCGACCTTAGCGCGGGCAAATGACAAACAGATGTCTAGACCAATTTGATCGGTAGGGCGTGTATCCCAAACGGCGGACGATTGCGCATTTTAGTCCTGGTCGGTTACGGTCAGCTGGACCCAGTCGCCGGCAAAGCGCACCACGCTGTATTGCAGCGGCGCGCCCTCCAGGTCGACGTTGAGCGCCTCCACCTGCAGGATCGGCCGCGTCTTGGGCTGGTTGAGCTGGCGGGCCACCGGCGCCGTCGGCATGGCGGCGGTGATGCGCGACCACTTGCGCGTGTAATCGGTAATGCCGTAATGGGCGAACGCCTTGGAGATCGACAGGCGCGCACGCAGCTCGGCGTCCATGTCCGGAAACCGCGTGGCATCGAAATAATGCTCGGCCACGTCGATGGTGCGGGCTTCGGCTTTGCCCAGCATCTGCACGCGCAGGATGGGCGCGCTGCGCGCCAGGCCCAGGTGCTTGGCGATCTCGGGCGCGCGCAGTGTTTGCGATTCCAGCACCTCGATGTGCCCGCGCATGCCCTGGCTGGCCAGGTTCTGCGAAAAACGCGTGCGCCGCCCGATGGCGTAGTCGATGGCGTGTTCCTGCACGAAGGTGCCGCGGCCTTGCTCGATGCGCACCAGCCCGTTTTGCTCCAGCTCGCCCATGGCGCGGCGGATGGTATGGCGGTTGACGGCGAAACGCGTGGCCAGCTCCGGCTCGGGCGGCAGGCGCTCGCCCGGGACATAGAGCTTGTTGCGGATGTCGAGCGCCAGGGCCTCGCCGATCTGGCGCCATACCGCAACTCCCGAACCCCGCTCGACTTCCTGTTCCACCATCGTGCCCTGCCTTTTCGTCATCCTGCGTTAATCATTTGCATGCTTCAATAGGATGCGATTGTGCCTCAACCTGGCCATGCCGTGCACGGGGCCGAAGCGCACGGCAGGGCGTCATGAAAGCTTCATCTGGCTGTGTTGTAGTTCGGCCATGGATGGTATTCTACATCTAAACGTATAGACGTATAGGGGATGTGAAATGGATCGAACCGATACCGAAGCGGGCACGCAGGCAGGGGCGGCGGCCCAGCAGCGAGCGGCTCAAGCGGCTCAAGCGGCCCGAGCCGCCTGGCTGCGCGTGCTGGCTCTGGCCGCTCCGGATGCCCTGGCGCAGGCCGTGGGCCGCCTCGGCGCGCTGCCGGCCTACCGCCTGCTGCGCAAGCCGGAGAGCGGTATGGCCATGGTGCGGGGGCGCGCCGGCGGCACGGGGGCGCAGTTCAACCTCGGGGAGGTCAGCGTGACGCGTTGCGCGGTGACGCTGGAGCCGGGCGTGGTCGGGGTGGGTTACGTGCAAGGCCGCACCCACGCCCAGGCGGAGCAGATCGCCGTGCTGGATGCGCTGCTGCAGTTGCCCGGTTGGCATGCGCGCGTGCAGGCCGAAGTGGTCGCGCCGCTGGCCCGGGCGCGCACGGCGCAAGGCGAACACAAGGCCGCCGTGGCGGCGCAGACAAAGGTGGAGTTTTTTACCATGGTGCGTGGAGAGGACTGAGATGCCAGGCCAAACGATTGCCGCCCAGACGGCCGGATACGACAACGTGCCCCCGGGGCGGCACGGCGCGCTTGCGCCGATGCTGCTGCCCGGCTTCGACGATGCGGTGCAATCGGCGCAGCGGACCTTCCGCGCCGCGCTGCATGCCATGTCGCACCCGGGCAGCATCGGCGAACTGGCCGAGCCGTGCGGCGTGCCGCAGGGCTTGTCCCCGGCCTTGAGCGCGCTGCTGCTCGCGCTGGTCGACAGCGATACGCCGCTGTGGCTGCCGCCCGAGACGCCCGAGGGCGTGCGCGCCTTCCTGCGCTTCCATTGCGGCTGCCCGCTGGTGGCGCAAGTGGCGCAGGCGGCCTTCGTGGCGGTGCCGGCCGGCCATGCCGTGCCCGATCTGGTGGCTTGCGCCCAGGGCGATCCGGCGTACCCGGACCGCTCCGCCACGTTGCTGATCGAGGTCGCCTCGCTGAACGGCGGCCCCAAGGTCACGCTGCGCGGCCCGGGCATCGAGACCCACGCCACGCTGGCCGTGCAAGGCTTGCCGGCCGATTTCTGGACCCAGTGGCAGGCCAACCATGCGCGTTTCCCGCTCGGCGTGGACGTGCTGCTGACCAGTGGCAGCGCCCTGTGCGCGCTGCCGCGCACCACCCAAGCGGAGGCTTGACATGTACGTTGCCGTCAAAGGGGGCGAGCGCGCCATCCTCAATTCGTACCGCATGCTGGACGACTACCGCCGCGGCGACCGCCGCGTGCCGGAGCTGACACTGGCGCAGGTGCGCGAGCAAATGCCGCTGGCCGTGTCGCGCGTGATGGCCGAAGGCTCGCTGTACGACCCGCACCTGGCCGCGCTGGCGATCAAGCAGGCCGCGGGCGACCTGATCGAAGCCGTGTTCCTGCTGCGCGCCTATCGCACCACGCTGCCGCGCTTTGGCTATTCGGTGGCGCTCGATACCGGCGCCATGCGCTTGCAGCGCCGGATCTCGTCCACCTTCAAGGACGTGCCGGGCGGGCAGGTGCTGGGGCCGACCTACGATTACACCCAGCGCCTGCTCGACTTCACACTGGAAGCCGAGCGCGACAATGCGCCGCTGCCGGCTGCGGCAACCACGCTGGATGCGCGCATGCCACGCGTGACGGACCTGTTGCGCCAGGAGTCGCTGATCGAGCCGGAGACCGTGCCCGAGCACGATCCCGCGCCGCCCGACCTCACGCGCGAGCCACTGGCGCTGCCCGCGGCGCGTCCGGCGCGCTTGCAGAACCTGGCCCGCGCCGATGAAGGCTTCCTGCTGTCGATGGGCTACTCCACCCAGCGGGGCTACGGCAACTCGCACCCGTTCGCGGCAGAGATCCGCTACGGCGAGGTGGAAGTGGAACTGTTCGTGGAGGAACTGGGTTTTGCCGTGACCATCGGCGAGATCGAGGTCACCGAATGCCAGATGGTGAGCCAGTTCGCTGGCAACGCGCAGGAAGGGCCGAGCTTTACGCGCGGGTACGGCCTGGTGTTCGGCTATGGCGAGCGCAAGGCCATGTCGATGGCGCTGGCCGACCGCGCCATGCGCGCCGCCGAACTGGGCGAGGCCGCCGACGCGCCCGCCAACGACGTGGAGTTCATGCTCTACCACAGCGACAACGTGGAGGCCTCCGGCTTCGTGCAGCACTTGAAGTTGCCGCACTACGTGGATTTCCAGACCAATCTCGAACTGCTGCGCCGCCTGCGCGCCGAGCGCGGTCAGGGCGTGCCGTCCCCGGCGCCCACGCCGCCCGGGCAAGACGATGCCGTCATCTCCCAAGTGCTGGCGCAGGAGGCCATCGCATCATGACCGACACCAATGCCAACACCGTCGTGCGCGACGAACACTACAACTTCGGCTACCTGGACGAATCCACCAAGCGCATGCTGCGCCGCGCGCTGCTCAAGGCGGTGGCCATCCCCGGCTACCAGGTGCCCTTCGGCAGCCGCGAGATGCCGCTGCCCTACGGTTGGGGCACCGGTGGCATCCAGGTCACCGCCTCCATCATCGGCAGCGACGATGTGCTCAAGGTGATCGATCAGGGCTCTGACGACACCACCAACGCCATCAATATCCGCCGCTTCTTTGGCCGCGTGACCGGCGTGCAGACCACCGAGCGCACCGCACAAGCCACCATCGTGCAGACCCGCCACCGGATTCCGGAAACGCCGCTGGCCAAGGGCCAGATCATGGTGTTCCAGGTGCCCATCCCTGAGCCGCTGCGCTGGCTGGAACCGAGCGAGACCGAGACCCGCACCATGCACGCGCTGGCCGAGTACGGCGCGATGCATGTCAAGCTGTACGAGGACATTGCCCGCCATGGGCGCATTGCCACCACCTACGACTACCCGGTGATGGTCAACCAGCGCTACATGATGCGGCCGTCGCCGATCCCCAAGTTCGACAACCCCAAGCTGGACTACAGCCCGGCGCTGATGCTGTTCGGCGCGGGGCGTGAGAAACGAGTCTATGCGGTGCCGCCCTTTACCAGCGTGAAGAGCCTGGACTTCGACGACCATCCGTTCGCGGTGGAGACGTGGGATGGCTGCTGCGAGCTATGCGGCTCCACCGACAGCTATCTCGATGAAATCATCACCGACGACGCGGGCGGGCGCATGTTCGTCTGCTCCGATACCGAGTACTGCGCCACGCGCCAGGAGCAGGGTGAGACCGGGCCGAACGGTACGGCCGCCCACGCACGCAAGGAGGCCGCATGAGCCGCACCGATCCGCACCAGCCGCTGTTGTCCGTGCGCGGCCTGACCCGCACTTGGGACGGCGTGCATGGCTGCCACGATGTCAGCTTCGATCTGTTCCCCGGCGAAGTGCTGTGCGTGGTGGGCGAGTCCGGCTCGGGCAAGAGCACCTTGCTGCAGGCGGTGTCATGGCAGGCCGCGCCGGAATCCGGCAGCGTTTGCTACGACACCCGCGAGCAAGGGCTGGTTGACCTCGCCACGCTGTCCGACGCCCGGCTGCGTCTGCTGGCGCGTACCGACTGGGGGTTCGTGCGCCAGAACGCGCGCGATGGCCTGCGCATGCGGGTGAGCGCCGGCGCCAATATCGCCGAGCGCCTGATGGCGGTGGGCGGGCGCCATTATGGCGAGCTGCGCGAAGTGGCTGGCACGTGGATGGAAAAGATGGAGCTCGACCTGGGCCGCCTGGACGATGCGCCGACCAGCTTCTCCGGCGGCATGCAGCAGCGCCTGCAGATTGCCCGCAACCTGGTGACGCATCCGCGCCTGGTGTTCATGGACGAGCCTACCGCCTCGCTCGATGTCTCCGTGCAGGCCCGCCTGCTCGACCTGCTGCGCCGGCTGGTGGCGGACCTTGGGCTGGCTGCCATCATCGTCACCCACGACCTCGCCGTGGCGCGCCTGCTGGCGCACCGCACGCTGGTGATGCAGGGCGGGCGCGTGGTGGAAAGCGGCCTGACCGACCAGATCCTCGACGATCCGCACCACCCGTACACCCAGTTGCTGGTGTCTTCCATTCTGCAGGGCTGATCATGACGCAAGACGCCTACCACCATCAAAGCACGGCCGCCGACGCCCAGCGCATCCAGGTGCGCGGCCTCGGCAAGACCTTCATCCTGCACAACCAGGGCGGCACGCGCCTGCCCGTGCTGCAGGCCATCGATTTCGACGCTGCCGCCGGCGAATGCCTGGTGCTGGCCGGCAGTTCCGGCGCGGGCAAGAGCACGCTGCTGCGCTGTCTGTACGGCAACTACCTGGCCACCGAAGGCAGCATCCGCATCCGTGACAACGACGCGTGGGTGGAGCTGACCCGCGCGCCGGAGCAACGCATCCTGCAATTGCGGCGCGAGGTGATTGGCTATGTCAGCCAGTTCCTTCATGTGATCCCACGCGTGAGCACGCTCGATGTGGTGGCCGAGCCGCTGCAGCAGCGTGGCGCCAGTGCCGACGAAGCGCGCGAGCGTGCCGCGGTGCTGCTGGCGCGGCTGCAGGTGCCGGGCCGGCTGTGGAGCCTGCCGCCCGCGACGTTCTCGGGCGGTGAGCAGCAGCGCGTGAACATTGCGCGCGGGCTGATCGGCGGCCATCCGGTGCTGTTGCTCGACGAGCCGACCGCCTCGCTCGACGCGGATAACCGCGCGGTGGTGGTGGCGCTGATCCGCGAGGCGCTGGCCGAGGGCCGGTGCCTGGTCGGCATCTTCCACGATGAAGCCGTGCGCGAGACGGTGGCCACCAGGCTGCTGCCATTGCACCCGCCGGCTGTCATGGAGGCTGCGCCGGTCGGCAAGCTTGCGGCTGTCGCGGGCTGAGCCATTCATTTTTCCCGTATTCACTCGTTCCCAATCGCTCCCGGAACCGACCATGCTTCCTGCTTACCTGACTCATGCACGAATCGTCCTGCCCGACGGCGTGCTAGCCGACAGCGCCTTGCTGATCGATAACGGCCACATCGCGGCCATCGAGCCCGATGCCGCCGCCGTGCCGCGTGCCGCCCAGGTGATCGACCTGCGTGGCCAGACGCTGCTGCCCGGCCTGGTCGACCTGCATTGCGACGCCATCGAGAAAGAAGCCGAGCCGCGCTCGCGGGTGATGTTCCCGCTGGATTTTGCCGTGGCGCAGATCGATCGCCGCAACGCCGCAGCGGGCATCACCACGCCTTACCACGCGGTCTCGTTCGCGGGTAACTCGTTCGGCGTGCGCAACTTCGACACGGCCGGCGAGCTCGTGCGCGCCGTCGCCGCCTTTCGCGGCCACAGCCTGGTGGATAACCGCATCCATTGCCGCTATGAGGTCACCGACGCCAGCGCGTTGCCGGTGCTGGAGCAACTGGTGGAATCCGGCCTGGTGGACCTGGTCTCCGTGATGGACCATTCGCCCGGGCAGGGCCAGTTCAAGACACTGGAGGCCTACCTGGCCTACATGATGGGCAACCACGCCATGAGCCGCGAAGAGGCCCATGCCGCCGCCGCCAAGAAACTGGTGGAGAAGGACGGCGCACTGGACCGGGTTGAACGCCTGCTGTCACTGGCCGCGCGCACAGGGGTGCCGGCCGCGAGCCATGACGACGACTCGGCACAGCGTATTGCCACCATGCATGCGCTGGGCGTGCGCATGAGCGAGTTCCCGATCAATCTGGAGACGGCGCAGGCCGCCAAGGCAAAGGGGCTGCCGACCATCCTTGGCGCGCCCAACGTGCTGCGCGGCCAAAGCCAGAGTGGCTCCATGCGTGCCATCGACGCCATCAACGCCGGGGTGGCGGACTGCCTGTGCTCGGACTACCAGCCATCCACGCTGATTGCCGCCGCCTTTGCCGCGGAACGCCTCGCTGGCCTGAGCCTGCCGCAGGCTGCCGCGCTGGTCAGCGCCAACCCGGCCGCGGCTTGCGGCTTGTCCGATCGCGGGCGCATCGGGGCCGGGCTGCGTGCCGACCTGGTGGCGGTCGCCATGGTGGCCGGCCAGCCGCTGGTCACGCATACGTGGTCATCGGGCCGGCTGGTGTTTGCCGCGCGCTATCCGGCGGGCGCCCTGGCGGCTGACAGCTCGGGGGTGGTCCAGATGCCGGCGCCCGACGCACCAGGCGAACCAAGCCGCGCGGCAGCATGACCATGGCGGCCGATATTGGCAACGGGTGGGCCGAATCGCCGCAGGCGGGCAGTGTGGCCGCGGTAAGCCTGAGTGCCACGCACACCTTCAGCAAGACGGTGACGCCAGTCATCCGCCTGCTGGCCGGGCTGGGCGTGGAGGGTGACGCGCATCTGGGGGAAACCGTCAAGCACCGTTCCCGCGTGGCGGTGGACCCCAGCCAGCCGAACCTGCGGCAGGTTCACCTGCTATCGGTGGAGCTGCAGGCGATGCTGCAAGCCGCAGGCCATGCGGTGGCGCCCGGCGCGCTGGGCGAGAACATCACCACGCAGGGCGTCGACCTGCTGGCGCTGCCAACGGGCGCGCGGCTGCACCTGGGCGAGACCGCGCTGGTCGAGATCACCGGGCTGCGCAATCCCTGCGCGCAGATCGAGCGCTTCCAGCCGGGCCTGCTGGCGCGGGTGCTGGGTCGGGACGATGAAGGCAAGCTGGTGCGCAAGGCCGGCATCATGGGCATTGTCCTGGCCGGCGGACTGGTGCGCGCGCACGACGCGATTCGCGTGACGCTGCCGCCCGAGCCTCACCGCAAGCTGGATCGGGTTTGAGCAGGACGCGAGGATGAGGGTACGGGTGAGGGTGGAGCAGCCCTAGCGGTGCGACGCGCGGACCGTTCCGTGGTGGGAGCCGTGCCAGTCGCCCGGTATGTCGGGGAAGATCTCGCACTCGCCGCGCACGATCAACTCCACCGTCGCGCAGACGCCCTTGACGCCACGCGGGCCTACGCAGACCAGGCTGTGCGGGTGTTCCGAATGATTGGGAATGGCGTACACGCGCATCCCTTCCTGATACAGGGGATGGGCGGGCAGCCTGGCGTTGAGTAGTTCGACAAAACGCAAGGGGCTTACAACCGGCTTTTCCATCTTGCTCTCCCATGGAGCATGGGCGCGACCTCCGGAGGGCTCCGGACGGGCCGAAAGTGCTTGGAGAACGGACTGGACGGGAGGCGGGGGGGAGCCCTCCGTCCATGTCACCTGCACAAACCAGGAATGTGGCCAGGACGCCGCGGCAGGCGCGGAATACGGCGCAAAAGCCGCTTACCGCGGCGATCGATTCAAGGGGCCACGCCGTAAGGTTAGGCGATTTACTGGCGGGATCAAGCTTGCCGTCGGCGTAAAAGAGCTAGTAGGACGAAGGCGGCACTCAGCGGCCGCCATCGCCGCTCGGGAAGGCCAGCTGGCGGGCTGAGGTATATTCCACGGGTGGCAGATACGCGCCTCTTACCGATTTCCTTTTCCGCATGAACGTTACGCCACCCCTTGCCACCACTGGTGCTGATCCCGAGGCCGCTTCCTTCGCCGCATTGCGCGCGCACTACGATGGCGTCGTCCTGCCGCTCTGGACCGGGCCGGGCTGGAACGCCACGATGCAGCTGCCCTATGAGGCGCTGTCCGGCGCCGACCAGCAGCCTCTGCCGGTGGCGCGTTACCGCGCCATGGCCTGCGCGCGCCAGCTCTATGTGTTTTCGCAGTGCGATGGCACCGATGAGGCCGCCCATGCCGCGCGCCTGTTCGCATCGCTCGGGGGCTGCTTTGCCGATGGCGGGCAGGGTGGCTTTATCTACAGCATCGATGCGCAGGGACAGCCTCTGGATACCACCAAGGACCTGTACACCCACGCCTTCGTCGTCTTTGCCTGCGCGGCGTATTTCAAGCGGTCGGGCAGCACGCAGGCGCGTGCGTTGCTGGATGGCACCACACGGCTGATCGAGGCGCGTTTCGCCACCGCGGATGGCCTGTACCATGCGGCGCTAGCGCAGGACTTTCGCCCACTGGGCGGGGCGCCCCAGCAAAACCCGATCATGCACCTGACCGAGGCCTACCTGGCGGCGTTCGAGGTCACCGGGGAGCGCTCTTATGCGGACCGGCTGGCGGGCATTGCCGCCGCCGTGCTGGCCACCTTTGTCGATCCGGCGACGGGTTGCATTGCCGAGTTGCCGATGTGCACCGATCGCGCTGGCAACCGGGTCGAGCCCGGCCATCAGTTCGAGTGGTTCTCGCTGCTTGCCAGCGCGCCCGCGTTGTTCGACGGCTCCGGGCTTGCGCAAGCGCTGGCAAGCGCCTTCGGCTTTGCCATGCAGCACGGCGTTGACACCAGCACCATGGGCGTAGCCGCGGCGCTGCATCTGGATGGCTCGCCCAGAGACCCGATCCAGCGCATCTGGGCGCAGACCGAATTCGCGCGGGCGCTGGCGGTGCGCGGCGACAGCGTGGCGCTGGCGCACCTGCAGGCCTGGCTGAAAGCCTACCCGGCGCGATTCCTGCACGCAGGCGGCTGGCATGAGTGCCTCTCGCCTGCCGGCAAGGTGGAGCGGGCGGAGATGCCTTCGACCACGCCATATCACCTTGCCACCGCCTACCAGGCTCTGCCGCAGGATTGACGGCCTGGCGGATCCACCACCGCATCAGCCGGCCGCGCGGCGGAGCAAACGGTCGAACTCGTTGCGCACGATGCGGTAAGACTCGCCGGAAAAGCCCTCCAGCCCAGCCCGGTCGATCACGGTGATATGGCCGCGGCTGTGGCGGATCATCTGGAGCTCCGCCAGCTTGCCCACCGCTTCGGTCACGCCTTCGCGGCGCACGCCAAGCATGTCGGCAATGGTCTGCTGGGTCACGTCGAGCTCATTGCAAGGCGAGCGGTCCAGCGCCAGCAGCAGCCAGCGGCACAACTGCGTGGTCAGCGAGTGGTGGCGGATGCAGACGGCCGTCTGCGACACCTGCGTGAGCAACGCCTGCATATAGAGCAGGGCCATGCGCTGCAGCGTGGGCAGCTCGGGGTAGATCGTGCGCAGGTCGCTCGCGGCGACGCGAAACCCGGTGCCGCTCCTGCGTACCTCGATCCGGTTGGGCATGGTCTCGGCGCCGGTCAGCGCGGGCAGTCCCACCAGCCCCTCGCGGCCCACGGAGGCCAGTTCCACGGTGGCGCCGCTTTCCTGCAGCGACATCATCGAGATCACCGCCGTGCTCGGGAAATAGAGATGCCGGATGCGCTGACCGGAATCGCTCAACAGTTGCCCTGTGCGCAGGCTGACGCTATCCAGGCGCGGCAGCAGCAAGCGGCGCTCGTGCGGCGGCAGGGCGCCTAGCAAGTGATTGCCGGCCAGATCCAGTTCGGTATCGATCATCCCGTTGTCTCCCGAAGTCGAAAGGTCGCGGCTGCTGCGCCAGCCGTTTGGTTTTTTCTCTGTTCGGTATGCCACGCAGCCGGGCTTGACCCGTTAACGTATTAAGCGTCATGCGTGCGCTTGCCGACACTGGCCGGAGGTTGGAGATCGCCACGGTATTGGGGGGATATGCTTTTGGCTGGATTCAGCCCCGGGTTCATACTTTTGACGGGGGGGTTAGGTGGCCGGGGCGCCGCACGGGGATGCGGCGGATGGATCGGCGCAAACAATCTAAAAAAACCTGTAAGTTCCTGTGGGTGGCGGCGACGAATGGGCACATTCACCCAGTTGGAGATTGCCATGTACCCGAACCTCACCAAGTCGTTCACCAAGTCACTGTTTGCCGCCGCCATCACCGGCGCGGTGCTTGCCCTGGGCAGCGCCCAAGCCGCCAGCCCGGCTGCCCACGGCGCCACCAGCGTGCGCGACATCTACAGCGACGGGGCGCGCACTGCGCCCGTGAACGCCTTCACCGATGGCGCCCGCGCCCGCATGGTGGATCCCTTTACCGATGGCGCGCGCATCGCCGGCCTGGACCGCACTGGTCCCTCCGCCGATCCGGCGCGCAGCATCGACCCGTTCGTCGACGGCGCACGCAAGCTCGATACGTTCACCGATGGCGCGCGCATCGCCGGCCTGGATCGCGCTGGCGTATCCGCCGATCCGGCGCGCAGCATCGACCCGTTCGTCGACGGCGCCCGCAAGCTCGATACGTTCACCGATGGGGCCCGCATCGCTGGCCTGGATCGCACTGGCGTTTCCGCCGATCCGGCGCGCAATATCGACCCGTTCGTCGATGGCGCGCAGAAAGTGGCCGGCATGGATACCCGCGGCGTTTCGGCGTCGCCGGCCCGCAGCTTCAACGTGTACCAGGATGGCGCGGATGCGTGAGCCGCGCGCGGTCCAATGCGCCGGGGCCGGCTACTCGTCCAGCCAGGACCCGCGCAGATCGCTCTTTTGCAGCAGTTGCAGCAAGGTTTCGGCGGGCCGGCTCAGGCGGCCCGCGCGCAGCGAGATGAACTCCACCTCCGGCAGCGCCGGCAGGCTGTCGCCGTTGACCAGCGGCGACAGCCCGCGCCCGGACAGGTATTGCGCGCGCACGGTAATGCCCAGCCCGCCGCGCGCGGCGGCGATGCAGCCCGAGTGACTGCTGCTGGTGCAGACGATCTGCCAGCGCATCCCGGCCTTGGCCAGCGTATCGAGCACGATGGCGCGCGTGACACTGGGCTCGGGCACCAGGATCAGCGGCAGCGGCTGGCGCAGGTCCGCCACCGTGCCGGGCCGGGCTAGCCACTCCAGCTTGCCCCTGAACAACGGAGACCCGCGCCGGTCGCCTTCGCGGCGCTTGCCGATCATCAGGTCCAGCGCGCCGGCATCCATCAGCTCGTAGAGCTTGCCGGTCATGCCGATGGTGATTTCCAGCTCCACATCCGGATGCGAGTTGCGAAACGCCGCTAGCACATTGGGCAGGGGGCCCAGCGCGAGGTCATCGGAAGTACCCAGGCGCACGCGGCCCTGCAGGCGCGGCGCATTGAACTGGGACTCCGCGCGCGCAATGGCATCCAGGATCAGCCGCGCGTGCGCCAGCAGCGCCTCGCCGTCGGCGGTCATGGTCAGGGTGTGGGTATCGCGAACAAAGAGCCGGCGCCCGACGTGCTGTTCCAGGCGCCGGACGTGGTCGCTGACGCTGGATTGGGACAGGCCGAGCTGGCGCCCCGCGTCGGTAAAACTGTGCGCGGCGGCTACGGTGGCGAAGGTCTTGATCCAGACAGGATTGAGCATGCCGCATTGTCATCGGATTTTCCGATGACAGTCAATATACCTAGCGGGGTTCCCGATTGGCATGGCCGGTATTAACATCGGCAGCATTCCTGGCACTGGTTTTGCCCCGATCGCTTCTTCGACGGTCCACTCCAGATGCCGCGCCGGTCATTGCCCCTGATTGCCGGCACTTGCCTCGAGACGTACCAGATGACCAGCCAAACCTCGCAAAAGGCCATGTTGTGGATCGTCGCAGCGGGCTTTTTCATGCAAACGCTCGACACCACCATTGTCAACACCGCGTTGCCCGCGATGGCGCGCAGCCTCAACGAAAGCCCCCTCGACATGAAGCCCGTGGTAGTGGCCTACACGCTGACCATGGCCATGCTCACGCCGGCCTCGGGCTGGTTGGCCGACCGCTTCGGCACCCGTCGCGTGTACTTCGCCGCGATCCTGATCTTTGTGCTGGGCTCGCTGTTCTGCGCGGGTGCGCAGAGCCTGGACCAGCTCGTGATTGCCCGCGTGATCCAGGGCGTGGGCGGCTCCATGCTGCTGCCAATCGGCCGGCTGGCGGTGCTGCGCAGCGTCTCCGGCGAGCATTACATCGCGGCGCTGGCCTTTGTCTCGGTGGCGGGGCAGGTCGGGCCGATCTTTGGCCCGGTGCTGGGCGGCTGGATCGTGCAGTCGGTGGCCTGGCACTGGATCTTCCTGATCAATGTGCCCGTGGGCGCCATCGGGATGCTGGCGGTCTTGCGCTACCTGCCCGACCACACCATTGGCCGTGCGCCACCGTTCGACTTTGTTGGCTGCGGCCTGTTGTCGCTTTGCATGGTGGCGTTCTCGCTGGCGCTGGACACCCCGCGCGAGGCAAGCCACGCGGCATGGAGCGGCAGCCTGTTCGCGCTGAGCCTGCTGTCCGCGCTGCTTTACATCCCGCATGCGCGGCGCCGTCAAAGTCCGCTGTTCCGGCTGGCGCTATTTCGCGAGCCCAATTTCAGCGTGGGCCTGGCCGGCAACCTGGTGTGCCGCATCGGCTCGGGTGCGGTACCGTTCCTGATGCCATTGCTGCTGCAGTTGCAGATGGGATATTCCCCGTTGCATTCGGGGCTGATGCTGCTGCCGGCCGCACTGGCCGGCGTGGTTGCCAAACGCTGGATCGTGCCGCTGGTCAAGCGCTTTGGCTATGACAACTTCCTGCTGGTCAACACGGTATTGGTAGGTGGCTCGATCGCCTCGTTCGCAGCGATTGCGCCGGGATGGCCCGTGGGCCTTGCCATTGCGCAGCTCGCTTTGTTCGGGGCCACCAACTCCATGCAGTTTGCTGCCATGAACAGCGTGACGCTCAAGGGTTTGAGCGTGGAAGACGCGGGCAGCGGCAACAGCCTGTTCTCGATGGTGCAGATGCTGGCAATCGGCCTCGGGGTCACCATCGGCGGCGGGCTGGTCAGCATGTTCACAGCCCAGCTGGGCGTGGCCGGCACAGCTTACCGGCTGGCGTTCTTCACCGTGGGCATGATCACGCTGCTATCGGCGCTGGTGTTCCGCCAGCTCGATGCCGAGCAGTTCGACAAGAGCCGCGGCCCGGCCAGCGTAGCCAGTCGCTGATGCCCCATGGCGGGACGCGGCGCATCGCGCGCCGGCTTGCCCCGTCATCACTCAGTCACGCCGTTCTCATGCAGCAGCCGCTCGCACTCATCGAGCAGGTCGTGCGCAAAGGCCGACTGGTAATTGGGGTCCAGCGCTTCCATCATTTCGTGGGCGGTGTACAGCCCGGCCTCGCGCGAGAGCGTGCCGGCGAGCTGGCGCGCGAACTGATCGCTCAGTTGCGACAGCAAGCGCCGCTCGGCCAGCGCCAGTTGCAGCTTGGAGCGCGACAGCCACAGGCTCGCCAGGGTGGCGCCCTGGGCATCGGTCATCCATTGGCGGTGCTCGTAGAATGCCGACAAGCGCTCGGCGGCGAGCGCAAACAGCAAGGCCTTGCGGGTATTGAAGTCGAGCTTGAGTGCGGGCGCTGGCGTGGGGGCGGAAGCGGAAGCAGAAGCGTCGGGGGAAGAGGTTTTCATCATGACTTGCAAATCGTGCGGTGGGGCGCGAGCCTACCACGCTATCCGGTGCCGGGGCGGCGTGCGTGCGGGTCAGGATTTCCCGGCCGCCGCGAAGCGCGCATTCAGCCAGGCGCCGATCGCCTTGATCTCTTCCATGCAGACCGAGTGAGACATGCGGTAGGTGTGCCATTCCACCTTGCAACCGAGTTTTTCCACGGTCTCGCGCGCCAGCAGGCCGAGCTGCACGGCCACCACATCGTCCTCGCTGCCGTGTCCGGCAAAGATCGGCGTGGCGCGGTTGGCTTCGCTGAACTCGGCGGCAAGCATTGCCGGCGCGGGGATATAGGTGGAAAGGGCAATGATGCCGCCCAGCGCTTCGGGATGCGTCAGGGCTGTGGTATAGGCCACGGCCCCGCCTTGCGAGAACCCCGCCAGCACCACGCGGTGGCTGGGCACACCGCGCTGGTTCTCGCGCGCGATCAGGGCGCGGATGGCATCGCGGGAGACCCGGATGCCGGCCTCGTCCGCATGGCGGCGGGCGTCATCGAGCGACTGGATGTCGTACCAGGCCGGCATGACGTAGCCGCCGTTGCAGGTAACCGGGATGGCCGGCGCATTGGGAAACACGAAACGCACGCCGGGCGCGGACGCCAGGCCCAGCTCCGGCACCACGGGCACGAAATCGCTGCCGTCGGCGCCGAGCCCGTGCATCCAGATGACCGACCACGTGGGTGACGGCGCGGTTTCGATTTCAATGGCTGGCAGCAGTGCGCTCATTTCGATGTTCCTTGTTCCCGGATCCTGATCGGGCCCCCTTGCCGGCACGGCGAGCGCGCTGGGCGCCACTGCCCGGTGCGGGGCAATGTGTCTGTGCGGATGGCATGGGGGTGGCCGCGTGAGGCGGCAAGTATCGCACAGCGCCGGCGCGGTGCCGGCGGCTGGGCAATCGGGAACGCTTCAGCAAGCGCCGCGTGTCATGCGAGCGGATGGCCGCGGCGGCTTCAAGCCGCGCGGCATGGCCTGACGGCAAACCGTCAGGCTGCTGAAGGTACGGTAGGCACCGTGATGAGGCCGGGCGCGGAGCGGGGCGCTTGCGCATGCTCCGCGGCAACGGGTGCGCGCCGCTTGTCCACGACGCTCTCGACGCCAGAGGCGGTCACCTCCTCCAGGAAGGCGACCAGGTCGCGGTAGTAGTCGACCTGCATCTGTGCCTCCAGCAGACGACGCTCGGCTTGGAATAAGGTAAGCCGCATTTGCTGCAATTCCCTTGCTGCGATTTTCTCCGGGGTGGGCGGACTAAACATGTCTGCAAGCGAACGCATGGCAACCTCCCGCTATCGACGGCTTCGAATTGAAGCTCCTGCCATGCAACCAATATAGTAAATAAAAGCGCATTTCAGGCCCTGTCGCGCGCCGTCCACACGGTCGATTGCCGGCGTGCAACGGCAGGAGTAAATTCATCGTCCGGTGTTTGCAAGGTGCCCGGCAGCGCTTACATGGCAAGCGTTCCCGGCTCCGGCTGTTTCATTTTTTCCAGGTAGCCGTGGATCTGCGCGACCACCGCCGCGCCTTCGCCCACGGCCGCCGCAACCCGCTTGGTGGAACCCGAGCGCACGTCCCCGATTGCAAAAATGCCTGGCACACTGGTCTCCAGCGTGGATGCCGGCATGGTGCCTTCATGCGCCGTGTCTGTGCCGGTCAGCACGAATCCCTTCGCGTCCACGCGCACATTGCAGCTGGCGAGCCATCCCGTATTGGGGTCGGCACCAGTAAACAGGAACAGATGCCGGACCGGCACCTCGGTCACGCGATCGCTGTCGCGCGAGCGATAGCCGATGGTGGCCAGGCGTTCTTCCCCGCCCAGGGCGACGATCTCCGTGCCGGTATGCAGTTCGATATTGGGCTGGGCCGCGATGCGCTCGATCAGGTAGCGCGACATGCTGGCCTCCAGCCCTGATGCCCGGATGAGAATGTGCACGCGCTTGGCGTGCGCGGCCAGGAACACTGCGGCCTGCCCTGCGGAATTGCCGCCGCCCACCAGCACGACCTCTTCGCCGTTGCACAGGCGGGCTTCCACCGGGGAGGCCCAGTAGTAGACGCCGCGTCCTTCGTAGCGATCGAGTTCCGCGATGGCGGGGTGGCGATAAGCCGCACCGCTGGCAATGACCACGGTCCGGGCCGCAATCTTGCGGCCATCGCTCAGCTCGATGCGCTGCGGATGCTCGCCGCAATGCAGCGCGCTCACCTGCAAGGGGATGGCAAGGTGCGCGCCGAACTTTTGGGCTTGCACAAAGGCCCGGCCGGCCAATGCTTGCCCGGAAATACCCGTGGGGAAGCCCAGGTAGTTCTCGATGCGCGAGCTGGCGCCGGCCTGGCCACCTGGCGCAAGGCTGTCGAACACCGCAACACACAGGCCTTCGGAAGCGGCATACACCGCGGTGGCGAGACCCGCCGGACCGGCACCCACCACGATCACATCGTAGATATAGTCCGGGTCGAATTCGGGCAGCAGGCCCAGGCAGGTGGCAAGCTGGCCCGCGTCCGGACATCGCAGCACCGCGCCGCCGGGGCAGATCACCAGCGGAAAGTCGCCGGGCGCGGCGGCGGTGAAATCGAGCAGGGCGCACGCATCGGGATCGGTATCCGCGTCGACCACGGTGTGGGGATAGCCGTTGCGCCGCAGGAACGCCTGCAGATGCAGCAGGCGCGCGTCGCTGCCGCGGCCCAGCAGCGTCGGGCCATTGCCGCGCTCGATCAGGCCAACGCGGCGCAGGATCAGCGCACGCATGATCCGCTCGCCCAGATCGGCTTCCGCGACCATCAGCGCGCGCAGCCGATCGGGTGGAATCGAGATGGCCTCGATGTCCTCCAGCGCCAGGCCGTCGACTAGCGCGGGCTTGCCCGATAGCTGCCCCACCTCGGCAAGGAAGTTGCCCGGCCCGTGCTCGCCGACCACCGACGCACGGTCGCGCGCGTCGCGCTGCAAGACGCGCACGCGGCCCCGCAATACAACCACCATGCCGTGGGCAGGGTCGCCGGTGCGAAACAGGTATTCATTGGCGCGCCACTGCCGCAGTGTGCCGAAATGCTGGAGCCGCACGATCTCGGCGGCGGTAAGCAGGGGCCACATCTGGTGGCGGCGCGACTCCATCGGGGAGAACGCCGCGGTGGCTGCCTCCTGCTCGATGGCCAGGCCCGCCGCAACAATGGCTTGCGGGCCAGGGGGTTCCAGGCTTCCGATAGCGGTGTCTGCGCTCATGGCTGTAAGGCCTCCCGGTGGCACCGCGCGGGCGCCGGTGCGGATGAGTCGAGTGCTGCTGATGCGTGCGCGGGGATGCCCGGGCATGGCCCGGAGAGTTTGCTCGCGATGCCGCGATGCGGCAATCCCTCGTTGTCCGCGCACCCCAAAAGCGTAGTACACGCGGGGCATCAAAGGGCTATAGCGCCAAATAGTGACTCATGAACACCTTCTTTGGTTTGTGCTGCTTATGCCATTGGTGGATATCGTAAGTACAACCTAGTAAAAACCCTTGACTATCTACTTACAGGTAGATAAGATGTGTTCCATGGATGCCGCAGCAAGGTAACGCCAAGCAGACAAGGCCCAGCCAGCCGGTTTCCAATGCAGCAAATGAGGAACAAAGACGAAAGTCATTTTTTTTGCTCCGCTTCTCTACCTAGTGATAGGTAAGAAGGCAGAAAAAACGACGAACCAGCTAAAACCCGGTCCCCGCGGCCAAAGCAGACCCCCGGACCCATGCTTCGATTGGAGAACATCATGAACACCAAGCTTTTTGCCAAGTCCCTGCTCACCGCCGCCACCCTCGCCGCAGCGTTCGCTGCTGGCCATGCCCAGGCCGCCGCAACCGTTACCGCCGACAAGTACGGCTATGAATACCGCACCCGCGACGTCTACAGCGACGGCGCCCGCAGCGGCAAGTTCGATACCTTCACCGAAGGCGCACGCGCCGGCAAGGCCGATCCGTTCACCGATGGTGCCCGCGTTGGCAAGACCGACCCGTACACGGATGGTTTCCGTACCGTCGCAGGCCTGGATCGCAGCGGTGTGTCGTCTGAACCCAGCCGCAAGTTCGACCCGTACACCGATGGCGCCCGCAATGACAAGCGCAACCCGTACTTCGACGGTGCCCGCAGCGGCGCACGTGACGTGTACACCGACGGCGCAAGGGCCTGAGTCAAAACCGGTACCTCTCAGGTCTCGATGACCGAAGTGCCAGACTGCATGCATCACCCCGCGGCGTCACCGTAACGACGCGCGGATACCAGGAGCGCATCATGAACCGTTGGCAGAGTTTCCGGATGTTGGCAGGCTGGGCGCTGGTTTGCGTTGCCAGCGGCTCCATGGCCACCGTAGTGGCACAGGCACTGCCGGCCTGAGGGTTCCCCGGGATCCACAGCATCCGTGGTAAAGAAGGCATATCGCAGCGTCCCCACGCTGCCTGCGAATCGGCGCGCCCACTGTGGCGCGCCGAAGCTTTTTCCAGTCCCCCGTGAATCCAGTCCGCATCCCTGCGCCTTGCTAGCTTGCCAGGCGCTTGCTCCATCCGCGCACAACGCCCGTTGTCAGGGCGGTGCCGGCCAGGATCACGGCGCAGCCCAGCAGCATCGAAGGGGAGATGCGCTCTCCCAGGAACAGCACACCCCACAACACACCGAAGGCCGGGATCAGGAATAGCGCGGTCATTGCCCGCGCGGGTCCCGCCTTGGCGATCAAGCGAAAGAAGAGCACATAGGCCAGCGCGGTGCAGGCGGCGGTCAACGCGCCCAGTGCCAGCCACGCGTGCGCGCTTGGCTGCGTGGTGGGCCACAGCCAGGCTGCAGGCGCGCACAGCAGCAGAGCCGATGCGAGCTGGCTGCCCGCGGCCACCGTCAGCGGCGGCACGTCCGCGAGGTACTTGCGGGTGAAGTTGGCGGAGAAGCCATAGAGCAGGGTAGCGGCCAGGCAGACCAGCGCAGCCAGGCCGGCGGCCTTGCCCGCGGCGCCGTGCTGCAGTCCGGCCTTATCCCACACTAGCCACAGCACGCCGGCGAAGCCCAGGGCCAGCCCGCCTATGCGCGGCGCTTCCAGGCTTTCACGCAGCCACAGCCAGCCGATGAGCGCGGTAAACAGGGGCGTGGCCGCGGTGAACATGGCGGAAAGCCCGGCGGGAATGGTCAGCGCGGCAAAGCTGAACAGCACGAAGGGCAGCGCGGAATTCGTGATCCCTACCACGGCGATCGCCCACCAGCGGCGGCGCAGGCCGGCCAGCCCGCCGCGCCAGGCCAGCAGCGGGAGCAGCAGCAGGGCCGCGCCACCGGCGCGCGCGCCTGCCAGCGGCACGGCGCCGAACTCACCCGCACCCAGACGGATAAACAGGTAGGAGGCGCCCCACAGGGCGGCCAGAGACAGCAACATCGAAAGCTCGGAACGTTTCATTTCCAGGCACCTCATGGGGGATGACAGGGTCAGGATAAGACGGCAAACTGGTACTGGAAAAGAGCCAGAAATTAGGAAATTTATGGATCCAGAATTCGCCTTCCCGATCCGCTTGCCGGTACCCGGCTCGCGCCATTTGCTGCGCAGCCTGCACGGCCAGCTTAAGGAGGCAATCCTGGACGGGCGCCTGCGCCCCGGCTTGCGCCTGCCTGCTACGCGCGCGCTGGCCCAGGCCTGTGGGGTGTCGCGCAACACCGTCGTGGCCGCCTACGACTTGCTGCTGAGCGAGGGCTACGTGGTGGTGCGCGATCGTGGCGGCACCTATGTGGCGGGGCTGCTGGCGCCCACGCGCGAGCCAGCCCCGCAGCCCGGCGCGCCCGAGGCTGAGCGCCGGCTGGCCGCGTTCTGGCGCGCGCCGCCCTTGCCGCCTCGGGAAGCTTCACCCCTGGTGCCGCGCTTTGATTTTCGCGTAGGCGTGCCCAGCCTGTCGGCATTCCGGGCAGATCTGTGGGGGCGCCTGACGGCGCGCGCAATGCGGGCGATGACGCATGCGCCGGTGGCCTATGCCGACCCGCAGGGGCAGCCCGCGTTGCGCGAGGCCATTGCCAGCCACGTCTCGTTTGCGCGCGCGGTCGCCTGCCAGGCTGGCGACGTGGTGGTCACGGCGGGCGCGCAGCAGGCCTTCGACCTGCTGGCCCGCGTGCTGGTGACACCCGGGCGCACCGTGGTGGCGGTGGAGGACCCGGGCTACCCGCCGGCCCGTGCTGCCTTTGCCGCTGCCGGCGCCAGGATCGTGCCGGTGCCGGTGGACGCGCAAGGGCTGGTGGTGGAGCGGCTGCCTGCTGATGCGCGAGTGATCTACGTCACGCCATCGCACCAGTTTCCCCTCGGCCATGCCATGTCGGCGGCGCGGCGTGCGGCCTTGCTTGCGTTCGCGCAATCGCACGGCGCGGTCATCGTCGAAGACGATTACGATGGCGAGTTTCGCCACGGAGAGCGCCCGCTAGACGCCCTGCAGACCCTCGATCGCGCCGAATCCGTGTGCTACGTCGGGACCTTCTCCAAGAGCCTGTTTCCCACGCTGCGGCTGGGCTTCGTGGTGGCCCCACGGTGGGCCCGGCAGGCGCTCACGCTGGCCAAGCAGTGCAGCGACTGGCATTGCGCTGCCACCGCGCAGGACACGCTCGCCGCCTTCATCGCCGAAGGGCACCTGGCGCGCCACGTGCGCAAGATGCGCCGCCTCTATGGCGTGCGCCGCCAGCTGCTGCTGGATACCCTGCGCGCGGATTTCAGCGGCCGGTTCGATCCGGTGCCCTGCGCCGCCGGGCTGCATCTGGCCGCGCTATGCGTTGGCCATGCCGATCTCGAGCCGCTGGCGGAGCGCGCGAGAAAGCAGGGCATTGGGGTCTGGACCACGCAGGAGTACTACCTTGGCCCGCAGGATCGCGCGGGCTTGCTGTTTGGCTTCGGCGCGATCGACGAGGCGGGCATCGCGGCGGGGCTGAAGGCGCTGCGCAAGCTTTGGTGAGGGCCGGCGCGGTCAAGGCTCAATGCTCTCGGCGCATCTCCCTGCGCATTCGGTCTACGACGATGCCCTGGCACGGATTGTTTGCTCCGCGCCAAAATACCTCACCCGCAACGTGCCAGGTACGCTCCCAAAGCCGCTCTGCCAATCTGATACGTTGCTTCCTCGCGGTGCACCGCGAAGCCCAGCTGCCGGTTGATCGAGAGCATGGCAGCGTTGGCATTGGCGTTGTAGGTAGTGACCATCTGCACTTCCGGGTGGCGCTCTTGAACAAGCTTGAGCATGCGGGCCTTGACCGCCTTGGCCAATCCCTGACCACGCCAGGGCTGTGCGACTGCCGTCAGGTTCTGGTGAACCCGGTCCGCGAACCGTTGGTCCCAGTTGGCATCGCAAGCGGCGGCTACCTTGCCCTCGTCGCGCAGCAGCACCATGAAATGATCCCCGCCGCGCCTGTCCATATCCGCATACCAGGTCGGGTAGCTCGCTAGCTCATAGCGCAGACGGGGCCCGTCGAGGGTCCCGAGCGGTTGTTCGTTCAGCAGCGAAGTCAAGGGTTCCATTAAGGATTCGAGCCTAGCCATTGGCACGCGTCCCGCATGAATTTCCCACGACAGTTTCGAGCAGCGTAAGGCGGGGGGCTCGACCCATCGATCCAGCGCATCCCAGTCTACCTGGTCAAACAACAAGCGATTCTCAACATTGCGCAGCTTGCAATCAGCCCCGATCCGCGCCATGTACGCGTGGCCCTCGGGCAGGTGAACCTTGGTTGTCGCGATACGCTTGGCGCGCTGGTCCATGAAGTGCGCCAGTCCTTGGAGAAGGGCCCTGCCAACGCCCTGGCGCCGGTGATCGCGCAGCACCCCGCCCGAAATATCCACATAGTCGAGGTAATCCTCGCTCCCGGGTGACCCTTCGCGGCGACACGAAAGGGTCAGGATGCCAACCATTTCGCCATTGCGCAGGGCCAGCAATCGCTGGGTCTCGTGAATCGGGTGCTGCTGGCGCAGGACCTTCTCAGCTTCGTGGTCCGGCATGACCGGATCGTTGGGGAAGTCCTGACCAAACCGAAGCCGTCGAAACGCGTGAAACTGCTTCCATTGCGCTGGGCTTGCGGCTGCGGGGTCCAGGCGATGAAGTTCCACGGGAGCAGGGGTGGAGGAGAAATGGGGCATTGGCCGGAGTCTGCCTTTGAGACGATGAACTCGGTTCGCGAGCCTATCACAGCGAGGGAGGGGCCAGCCCGAAGGCCATGGAGATTCCAGGAACTACTTTCGCGGCGATCGCGGCGCCTTCTTCGGCGGCGCTCCAAGGGCGCCGGACGCGGCGGCCTGCACGATGCGGCGGAAGGTTGGGCATTCCATGTGGCTAGGCGCCGGGCAGGCGGCGGCGTGGCGCAGGCCGTCGCGCATGGCGCTGAGCTTCTTGATCGTCCTGTCCAGCTCATCCGCCTTGGCCGCGAGCATCTGCCGGTCGATACGCGGCTGCCCCTGCGGCGCGAACATGAGGGCAATTTCGTCGAGCGAGAAGCCGGCGGCGCGCCCCAGCGCGATCAGCGCCAGCCGTTCCAGCACGCCGGCATCGAACAGGCGGCGCAGCCCGCGCCTGCCAGTGGAGGCAATCAGCCCCTTTTCCTCATAGAACCGCAGCGTCGATGCGGGAACGCCGGACTGCTGCGCCACTTCGGCTATGTCTAGGCTTTTCACCCTCTTGACCTCAAGTCGACTTGAAGTGGCACAGTCTAGCTTCCGCTCCCTGGGGCAGCAAAGGAAAACGATCATGGACGTCACACAACAGGCCGAAAGCGAGCAGGCGGCGCTCTGGAGGGGCCGCTCCGGGCGCGCCTGGGTCGAGGCGCAGGCGCCGCTCGACCAGATGTTCAAGCCCTTCGAAGACCTGCTCGTCAAAGCGGTCCGTGGCGGCGCCGGGCACCGGGTGCTGGATGTGGGCTGCGGTACGGGCAGCACCACGCTCGCCGTAGCGCGGCGGCTCGGCGCGAAGGGCCATTGCACCGGCGCCGACATTTCGGATCCGATGATCGCCGCTGCGCGGGTGCGGGCCGAACGCGAAGACATCACCGCACGCTTCATCCGCGCCGACGTGCAGAAACATGACTTCGAGCCCGCAAGCTTCGATTTGATCATCTCGCGCTTCGGCGTCATGTTTTTCGACAACCCGGTCCTGGCCTTCAAGAACCTGCGCCACGCCGCACGGGACGGCGCAGATCTCTGCTTTATCGCGTGGCGCAGCGCCGCGGAAAATCCGTTCATGACGACGGCCGAGCGCGCCGCTGCGCCGCTGTTGCCGAGCATGCCCGCCCGCCGGCCAGGTGCGCCGGGACAGTTCTCCTTCGCGGAAGGGCATTGGGTCTCTTCCATGCTGGAGGAGAGCGGCTGGGCCGAGATCGACATCCGGCCGCTCAACGTGGAATGCACCTTCCCCGAGAACGAACTGGTCGGCTACCTGTCCCAACTCGGCCCCGTTGGCCTGATCCTGCAAGAGGCGGACGAGCGCACGCGCGTGCAGGTCATCGAAACGGTCCGCACCGCCTTCGATCCCTATGTGCACGGCGCTGAAGTTCGCTTCACTGCGGCCTGCTGGATGGTCAGCGCCCGAGCGCCGTTTGCGTCAGGCGCGCTGAAGGGTGCCACCCATGTCTGACGCAGTGGGCTACCCGATGTGCGCTTTCCTGATCGGGACGGGCGCGACCGTGGTGATGGACATCTGGGCCGCGGCTCGACAGTGGCTGCTCGGCATTCCTCCACTGAACTATGCCCTGGTAGGCCGCTGGCTCGCCCATCTGGCGCGAGGGCGCTTTCGCCACGATCCCATTGCCGCTTCGCCGCGCGTACGGGGCGAACGCCTGATTGGCTGGGTCGCCCATTATCTGATCGGCATCGCATTTGCGGCCGTGCTGCTCGCTTTCTGGGGCCACGGCTGGGTCCGTCATCCGACGCTCGGCCCCGCGCTGATCGTTGGCATTGGCAGCGTGGCGGCTCCCTTCTTTTTGATGCAGCCAGCCATGGGCGCCGGCGTCGCAGCAAGCCGCACGCCGCGTCCCGCCGCCGCGCGCTTCCATAGCCTCGTCACGCACGGGATATTCGGCCTGGGTCTTTATGCGGCGGGCCGGGTGACAAGCTGGCTGGACACGTTGCCATGGCCGAGCTTTTGGTAGCAGCGCCAAGCGCGTTCTTCCCGCAATGCCTACGCGCCCCAAAAAGCGATTCAGCGGTTTATCCGCATAATCCATCGAAACTATCCATTTACCTTATATTGCCACGCTCCCTACACTTTGCGCCAACGCCCCCCTTAGCAGGGCGTACGACAAGAGAGGAGCAAGTATGGAGATCACCTTGGCGCGCCGCACGGCGGCGCTGGCGCTAGCTTTGCCGTTGCTCGCCTGCGGCGGCAACGATGAGAGCGCAAACACGGGCACCGCCGTCACGTCCACCGCGGCGGCCACCCCGGGCATGACGCTGACCATCACCGCGCGGGAAGACATGCCTGGCACCTATGGCAACGTAGGCGCCTACGAAAAACTCACGGGCACGCTCAAGGGCGAGGTCGATCCCGCCGATGCGCATAACGCCATCATCCAGGACCTGGCGCTGGCCCCGGTGAATGGCCGCGGGCTTGTGGAGTACACCACGGAATTCGTCATGCTCAAGCCCAAGGACATGAGCAAGGCGGGTGGCGTGCTGCGTTACGACGCGCCCAATCGCGGCAATATCCTGACCATGCCGAACCCCACCGCGGTGCCCGGGGATTCGCTCTACTTCGAACGCGGCTACGTGCTGCTGTACTCGGCCTGGCAGGGCGATGTGCCGAAGAGCTCGGCGGCAAGGCTCACTCTGGCGGTGCCGGTGGCAAAGAACAAGGACGGCACCAGCATTACCGGCCCGTATGCGGCGGAGCTGATCCCGAGCGCTGCCAGCCCGTCGATGAGCCTGCCGGGCGGCGTGTTCAACAGCACGATGATTCCCTATGCGCCAGCCAGCCTCGACAACACCTTGCCGGGCTACACGCTGACGCGGCGCGTAAACGAGACCGACCCGCGCGTGGCGATTCCCGCCACGGACTGGAAGTTCGCCACCTGCGATAACGCAGGCAACCCCTTCCCGGGCAAGTCCGACGCCGCCAACATCTGCCTCAAGGGCGGCTTCGTGCCGGGCTATCTCTACGAGATCACCTACGTGGCGAAAGACCCGAAGGTGATGGGTGTGGGCCTGGCGGCGCTGCGCGACACCATCACGTTTTTCCGGCACCAGGCCGTGGATTCGGCGGGCACGCCCAATCCGGTGGCGGGCGCGGTGCGCTTTGCCATCGGGCAGGGCACTTCGCAATCGGGCAACGCGATGAAGACCTTCCTGCATCTTGGCTTTAACCAGGCGCTGGATGACAGCAAGGTGTTCGACGGCATCTACGCGCATGTGGCCGCGCGCCAGACCAATATCAACACGCGCTTCGCCGTGCCGGGTGGCGGCGGTGGCCTGCGCACCGACCATCGCGCTTTCGGGCAGACCGCGCCGCGCGGGCTGGCTGCCGACTACCAGGACACGCTGGCGGGCCGCAGCGGCGGCGTCATGCAGCGCTGCACCGCTACGCAGACTTGCCCGAAGTTCTTCCTCGGCCTGTCGGGCACGGAGTTCTGGCAATTGCAGGGCTCGCCGGTGCTGACCGATCCCTACGGCTTTGCCGACCTGAAGCAGCCTGACAATGCGCGCATCTACTACTACGCCAGCACGCAGCACGGCGGCAAGTCGCCGCTGATCAGCTACGCGCCAGCGTCGACGGTGTACCCGGCAGGTTCCATGGTCGATTTTGCCGATACCTTCCGCGCGCTGTTCGTCGCGCTGGAAGACTGGGTGGCTCGTGATGTCGCGCCGCCGGCCAGCCAGGTTCCGGCCATCGCCGATGGCACGCTGGTGCGGCCCGATCAGCTGACCTTCCCCGTGACCAAGGGCATTACCTGGGCCGGCGCGGGCAGCAATGCTGCGATTCCCGCGCTGCAGTACCTGGCGCGCTATAACGGCTTCCCGCTGCTCGACTACGGCCCGACCTATCGCCCGCAGGATGAGTCCGGCATCCCGACCTTGCTGCCACCGTCGTACATGGGACGGGACTACGCCATCATGGTGCCGCAGGTGGACGCGCAGACCGGGCTGACCAAGGCCGGCATCCACGGCGTCGACGTGGACGCGCCAGTAGGCACCAGCCTGGAGTTCAACTACGTGGCCACGCCGGGCATTGTGGATCTGGTCAACCTGAGCGGCAGCTACATTCCCTTCCACAAGACCGAGGCCGCGCGCATTGCGGCTGGCGATACGCGGCCCTCGCTGGAGTCGCTCTACACCGACCAGGCCGGCTATGTGGCCAAGGTGCAGAGCGTGGCCGCCGGGCTGGTGGCCAGGCGCTTCCTGCTGCAGGCGGATGCCGACCGGCGCGTGGCGAACGCGCAGGCGAATCCCGTGTTGCCCTGAGCGAAGGGGCCTTTGAAGGGGCTTTTGAAGGGGCTGTGATGCGGCGGGCGGGGCGCTCCGCCCCGCCTAGCCTGGAAGCCTGGCTGCGGTTCCTGCGCCTTGCCATCCGGGGTCCGCGGCAAAGCGCTCCGCAAGGAAGTCCAGCATGGTGCGCAGGATTGCCGGCATTTGCCGGCGCGATGCGTAGACGCCGTGGATGCCAAGCGCCTGCGGTTGCCACCCGGGCAGCAGGGCCACCAGTTGCCCGCTGTGCAGCAGCGGCGCGGCAGAGTAGAGCGGCTGCATGGCAATGCCGGCGCCAGCCACCGCGGCGGCCAGCAGCACGGTCGATTCATTGGCGCTGAGGTTGCCCTGCACCGGCACCGCCAGCGTTTCCCCCGCGCGTTCCAGTTGCCACAGGCTTTTGCCGAAGTACGAGTAGGTGAGGCAGTTGTGCATGGCGAGGTCCTGCGCCTGGCGTGGCATGCCATGGGCGGCGATGTAGGCAGGCGCGGCGCAGATCACCGAGGCGCAACTTGCCAGCGGGCGTGCGATCAGGTTGGGGTCGAGGTCGTTGGTGATGCGGATCGCCAGGTCGATGCGCGTCTCCACCAGGTTGACCGCCTGGCTGGCGATATGCAGGTCGACGGCGGTTTCCGGATAGCGTTTCAGGTAGGCCGTCACGGCCGCGGCAAGCACGGACTCGGCCAGCGATTGCGCGCAACTGATGCGCAGCATGCCGCGCGGCATGCCCGCGCGCTCATGCTCGGGCCGCGCCATCTGGGCGGCGATCTCCAGCATCTGGCGGCAGCGCAACAGCGCTTGCTCCCCGGCGGGTGTCAGGCTCAGGCTGCGCGTGGAGCGGTGCAGCAGGCGTTGCTCGGCCCAGGTTTCCATCTGCGCGAGATAACGGGTGACCATGGCGCGCGACATGTCCAGCGCCTCGGCGGCGGCCGTCATGCTGCCGCGTTCGGCAATGGCGACGAAGACTTCGGCGGCGGTAATGCGGTCCATGGGATGGGTTGGCGGGTGGCGTTGGTGTAGCTTGTTGCCCTATTTAATCGATTGATGCAACAAAGATGTTCATTCTATGGGGTTTTTGTACCGGTCTGTGCAAATTATGCTGGCGGTTTCCTTGATCCCCAGCCATGTGAGACTCCCGATGCGCTCCAGCCTGACCCTGAACCGATTCCTGCGCGGCCTCGCCACCGCCTTGTGCCTGGGCATCGTCGCCAGCACGCCCGCAGTGGCCGCAGCCGCGCTCAAGCTGGAGGTCTACAACCCCGGCACCAAGAGCATTTTCCCGGTCTCGTCCGAACTCGTCACCGGCGCGCACGACGCGGTGCTGATCGACGCGCAGTTCCAGCGCAACGACGCCGAGGCGCTGGTTGCGCGCATCCGCGCCAGCGGCAAGAAACTCACCACCATCTACATCAGCCACAGCGATCCGGATTTCTACTTCGGGCTGGACGTGCTCAAGGCCGCGTTCCCGGCGGCCAGGATCGTTGCCACGCCGCAAACGGTGGCGGCCATCCAGGCATCCATGTCGGGCAAGCTGGCTTACTGGGCCCCGATCCTGAAGGACAATGCGCCCAAGGCGCTGGTGCTGCCCGAGCCGCTGGCCGGCAATGCCATCGAGCTCGAGGGCAGCAAGCTGGAAGTGCTGGGCCTGGACGGCCAGGCGCCGGAGCGCACGGTGGTGTGGATTCCGTCGCTCAAGACCGTGGCCGGCGGCGTGGTGGTCTTCGGCAAGAGCCACGTCTGGGTGGCCGATACGCAAACACCGGCCTCGCGCCAGCACTGGATCGCCATGCTTGATCGCATCGCGGCGAAGAAGCCAGCGCGGGTCGTGCCCGGGCACTATCTGGACGATGCGCCGCAGACGCTGGCGTCGGTGCGCTTCACGCGGGACTACCTGCGCACGTTTGAGCAAGAGGCGGCGCGCGCGCCGGATGCCAAGGCGCTGAGCGCGGCGATGCAAAGGCACTATCCGCAGCTGGGCGGCCTGGACTCGCTCGATCTGAGCGCCAAGGTCATCAAGGGCGAAATGCAGTGGCCCGCAAAATAACGGCGGTGCGCCAAGCCGCGTTTCGCGTTTCGCGATGCGCATGACGCCTGCATCAAATCTCAGGAAGCATTGATCATGTCCGGTCTCACCCTGCATTACATCTACGACCCGCTGTGTGGCTGGTGCTACGGCGCCGCGCCGCTGGTGCGTGCCGCGCGCGACGTGCCTGGCCTCGCGCTCGCGCTGCACGGCGGCGGCATGCTCACGGGCGCCAACCGCCGCCGCATCACGGCGCAATGGCGCGACTACGTGATGCCGCACGACCGCCGCATCGCCGCGCTCACCGGCCAGCCGTTCGGCGAGCGCTATTTCGAAGGCTTGCTGCGCGACGAGAGCGCGATGATGGACTCCGCGCCGCCTACCACCGCGATCCTGGCCGCGCAGGCGCTGGGCGGCGTCGAGGCCGCCGCCGATCTGCTGGCGCGCCTGCAGCATGCGCACTATGTGGACGGGCTGCGCATTGCCGATGCGCAGGTGCTGGCCGATCTTGCCGGACAGGCCGGACTGGACCCGCAGCGCTTTGCCGGCCTTTGTCTGGACATTGGCGGTGACAAGACGCATGCGCATATGGCCGCCAGCCGCGCGCTGCTGAACCGTCTGGGCGGGCATGGCTTCCCCACGTTTGCGCTGCAAAACGGCACCGATCAATTTGCGGTGCTGGACGTGGGCCCGTTCCTTGGCGACGCGCGGGCGTGGCAGGAGAGCCTGGCGCGGGCGGTTGCGCGGCAGGGCGGGCGCATGGAGGTGGGCAGCCAGGATGGCGCCGGCGGCCCGGCTTGCGACGCGCAGGGTTGCGCTTTGCCGGCGCAAGGGTAAACTTCGCGCCCGCATTGCCGTTATACCAATCGACGTCCCGGCACACAGGCTGCGCCGGTTCCGTCGATTGTCGTTTGCACGCGGCTTGTCCTTTCGTCGGGGCGAGCGCCGCACGAGACGGCATCGACCCTACACCCGCACCCTACATGCCGCACATCCAAGGCCCTCCCGGAGAGACCGAACTTTTTCGCACGCTTGTACTTGGCGTGACCGATTACGCGATCTACGCGCTGGATCCCGCCGGCATCGTGAGCAGTTGGAACCCCGGCGCGCAGCGGGCCAAGGGATACACCCGGGACGAAATCCTGGGCGCGCATTTCTCATGCTTTTACACGCCGGAGGATCGCGCCGCGGGGTTGCCCGAGCAGGCGTTGCGGCAAGCGCGCGAGGCAGGCCGCTTTGTGGCGGAAGGCTGCTGGCGCTTGCGCAAGGATGGTTCCCGCTTCTGGGCCCACGTGCTGATCACTCCGATCTTCGATCGCAAGGGCAAGCAGCTTGGCTATGCCAAGGTCACGCGCGACATGACGCAGCAAAAGGCCGACGCCGAGCGCATTGCGGAGGTGACACGCACGCTGGACCTGGCGTTGGAGAACATGTCACAGGGGCTGTGCCTGTTCGATCCGCATGGCACGATCATCCTGACCAATCGCCGCATGGAAGACATCTTCCGCGGCGCGGGCGCGGCGTTGGTGCCAGGCGCGGATTTTCTCGCCCTGTGCCGTACCATGGCTGGCGTGCGCGAGAGCGAAATCGCGGCACCAGGCGTGCTCGCCAGCCGCCTTGGCGGCGATATGCAGGCCGAGGCTGGCCAGTCCGACGACCGCGCGGAGCAATACGCGCAGGCGCTTTGCGAGCGGCACCGCGAGATCCTGCGCCGCCACCAGCAATGGCGCAGCGTGGAAGCGTTGCCCGACGGGCGCGCCATTGCGCTGTCGCACAGCGCCATGGCTGACGGCTCGTGGGTGACCACCTGCGAGGACGTGACCGAGCAGCGACGCATCGAAGCCAAGATCCAGTACATGGCGCGCCACGACGGGCTCACCGGCCTGCCCAACCGCAGCTATTTCAACGACTACCTGGACGAAGAACTGCAGCGCGCGCAAAGGCAGGGCAGCCGGGTGGCAACGCTTGGCATCGACCTGGATCGCTTCAAGGAAATCAACGACCTGCACGGGCATGCGGCCGGCGACACCGTGCTGCGCGCGGTGTCCCAGCGCATCGCCAGCCAGCTGGAGCCGGGCGAGTTCATCGCTCGCATCGGCGGCGATGAGTTCATTGCCGTGAAGCGTTTCGAGCGGCAGGCCGAGCTGAGCGACTTCAGCGCGCGCCTGGTGACATGCCTGAGCGAGCCGGTGCGGCTCGATGGCTTTGACCTGACCACGGGCGCGAGCATCGGGATTGCGATCTATCCCGGCGACGGCACCCATCGCGACCAGTTGGTCAGCAATACCGACCTGGCGATGTACCGCGCCAAGGGCAGCTTGTCCGAATCGATCTGCTTCTACGAAAGCCGGATGGACGAGGCCGAGCGCGAGCGGCGCGCGCTGGCCGGCGAGCTGTGGACCGCCATTGCCGCCAACCAGTTCGTGCTGGACTACCAGGTGCAGACCGCCATTGCCAGCGGTGAGGCCATCGGCTGCGAGGTGCTGTTGCGCTGGCATCATCCCGAGCGCGGGCTGATCGCGCCCGACAGCTTCATTCCCCTGGCCGAAGAATGCGGCGCCATCCTGCCGATCGGCGAGTGGGTGCTGCGCACCGCATGCCAGGAAGCCGCGCAGTGGACGTTCCCGCGCAAGATCTCGGTCAACCTGTCGCCGGTGCAGATCACCCACGGCAACCTGGTCACGCTGGTGGCGCAAGTGCTGGAGGAGACCGGGCTGGCAGCGGGACGGCTGGAACTCGAAATCACCGAATCGACCATCATCGGCGACAAGGAGCGGGCGCTGGACATATTGCGCCGCATCAAGGCGCTGGGCGTGACCATTGCCATCGACGATTTCGGCACGGGCTACTCTTCGCTCGACACCTTGCGCTCCTTCCCGTTCGACAAGATCAAGCTGGATCGCACCTTTATCGCGGAAATCTCCGACAGCCAGCAGGCCAAGGCCATCATCCGCGCCATTCTGGCGCTGGGCCAGAGCCTGGCGATCCCGGTGCTGGCCGAAGGCGTGGAGACCGACGAGCAGCTCAGCCTGCTGCAGGCCGAGGGCTGCGACGAAGCGCAGGGATTCCTGCTCGGGCGCCCGCAGCCGCTCGAGTATTTCCGCCGCGCCCACGCCGTGGTCGGGCCGCGGCTGGTGACGACGCAGACATCGGAACGCTAAGAGGCGCATGCGGCGCATGCGATGCATCCTGTGCGCGCCTGTCGCGATCCGTGCGCTTGACGCGCGGTCCGGGCCGCACGCGGCGCCTTTGCGCGGCGGTGGAACTCGCCCGCCAGCCAGCCACTCTCATTGCTTGTCGGCAGCTTCCCGCGCTGCCGCACAGGTAAAAACCGGGAGGGGCCGTGGCACCACGCATCACCGTCGAAGGCGGCCAGCCGGCAGGCCAGCCTCATGTGCGCGAGGTGGACGACCCCACCGGTGGCCAGACACTCGCCCCGCACCGCTTGGCAGGTTGTGCGCACGCCGATCCGCTCACGCCCGCCGATCGCTACCAGGAGTTGTTCGTGGCGGTGCAGATGGGGCGCATTTTTCCCGACAGCAAGACCTTCACCGACGCCATGCCCCGGCAGGACCCGGCCACCATCCTGGCCGCCTACCGAGCTCGCGCCAGCGCAGCCGGCTTCGACCTTGCCGCCTTTGTGCACGCGCATTTCGTGCTGCCCGAGGTGCCGCGCAGCTGCTACGAGTCCGACCCCAACCAGCCTCTGGCCGACCATATCGACGGGCTGTGGGCGGTGCTGACCCGGCATCCCGCGCAGCACCCGCCGCAATGCTCGCTATTGCCGCTGCCGCATGCCTACGTGGTGCCGGGCGGGCGTTTCTCCGAGCTCTACTACTGGGATTCGTACTTCACCATGCTGGGCCTGGCCGCCAGCGGGCAGGCCGGCTTGCTGCGCGGCATGGCGGACAACTTCTCCTACCTGCTCGACACCTATGGCGTGATCCCCAACGGTACCCGCAGCTACTACCTGAGCCGCTCGCAGCCGCCGGTGTTCGCGCTGATGGTGGAGCTGTTCGAGGAACACGGTGTGCAGGCCGAGCTGGGCTTCTTGCCACAGTTGCGCAAGGAGTACGCTTTCTGGATGCGGGGCGCCGACTGCCTTGCGCCGGGGCAGGCGTGCCGGCGGGTGGTCAGGCTGGCCGACGGCAGCCTGCTGAACCGCTACTGGGACGAGCGCGACACCCCGCGCGAGGAAGCCTATATCGAAGATATCGGCACGGCAGCATTGGCCGCCCGGCCGGCCGCCGAGGTATTCCGCGACCTGCGCGCCGCGGCCGAATCGGGCTGGGACTTCAGCTCGCGCTGGCAGGAACCCGGCGGCGGGCTGGAGAGCGTTCGCACGACGGCGATCCTGCCAGTAGATCTCAATTGCCTGTTGTTCAAGCTGGAGCACAAGCTCGCCGAACTGGCCCGGGCCGCCGGCGATGCCGACGCACCGGTCTTCGCCCAGCGCGCGCAGGCCCGCCGGGAGGCCATCGACCGGCTCATGTGGCGCGAGGCCGAGGGCGCCTACTTCGATTTCGACTGGCAACGCCACCACGCCCGCGCCAACCTGACGGCGGCGACCGTGGTGCCGCTCTACGTTGGCGCGGCCACTCCCGCGCAGGCGGCGCGGGTGGCGCAAACCGTGGCCGCGAGGCTGCTGCAGCCCGGCGGCATTGCCACTACGGAGCACGTCAGCGGCCAGCAGTGGGACCTGCCCAACGGCTGGGCGCCGCTGCAATGGCTGGCGATCGGCGGGTTTGCGTGTTCCGGGCAAGCGGCGCTTGCGCACGAGATCGCCCATCGCTGGCTGTTGACCGTGGCAAGCCTTTACCAGCGTGAGTACAAGCTGGTGGAGAAGTACGCCCTGCAGCTCACAGAGGACGGCGCCGTAGGCGGCGGGGGCGGCGAGTATCCGCTGCAGGATGGCTTTGGCTGGACCAACGGTGTGGTGCGCAGGCTGCTGCAGGAGCACCCTACGCATGTGGCGTGCCGCTGCCGCGCGGGTGTGAAGTCCGTGAAGGCGTGAGGCATGAAGGCGTGGCTTCAGCGGTGGCTGGCGCCGGTTGCGCCCAGCCACCGCGCCACCGTGGCAGCCAGCCAGGCCGGATCGTCGTGCGGCAAATCGTGCCCCGCCCAGGGATGGCGGCGGTGCTGCGCGCCCCATGCTTCGGCCAGGCGCGCAGAGCACACCGGGTCGACCAGATGATCCGCCGCCGACGACAGTACCAGCGTCGGGCAGGCCGGCGGCGCACCCGGCGCGTGATAGCGTGCCGCGGCCCATAGCTGGCGCAGGGCATTGGCCCGGCTTACCGGCGCACTGGTGCGAATCGCGCACCAGTGCGCCACATCCGTCGCGAAGGCCGCGCTGGCGTTGCAGGTCAGCCGGTAGATGATGCGCTCGCAGTAAGGTGCGTTGTGCCAGCGCAGCGCCATGCCCAGCAGTGCGGGCCAGTTGCGCGTCGGCAGCCGCTCGGCCACGCTGCAAAAGGGCCGCATGCTGGTGTTGACCAGCACCAGCGTGCCGATCTCCTCCGGGTGCTGCTGCGCCCACTGCGCCGCCACCATGGCGCCCAGCGACATCGCCAGCAGCCGGTACGGCCGCGCCAGCCCCTGCCTGGCGGCACGATCGCGCAGGAACGCCACCATGGCAGCTACGTTGGCCGGCGCGCGCCCGGTCGCCTCAACGCCATTGCCAGGCAGGTCCAGCATGGTGACTGGCCCGATGCCGGCGTGGGTTTGCAGCACGCCCGGCAAGACGCCCCAGTGGCGTGTCTCGCGTGTCAGGCCGCGCAGCAATATCCAGTCGCTCATCCGGGCGGCCCCCAGGGCCACTGCGCGTTGGCGCGGTCGAGCAATTCCTGGCGGTGTTGCCCGCGTGGCAGCCAGCGCTCGGGCGCATAGGCCACGCGGGCCAGGAAATCCAGCAGGTTGGCATGCCGGCGCAGCACGCGCGCGGTGCGGTGCGCCTTGACCGGGTTGAAGAAGCCCTGGCGCGAGAACAACTGGCGGGGATTCTTCTTGATCCACAGCCACGAGCCCAGCTCCAGCGTCATCGGCAGGAAGATATTGCCGGGCGGCGTGTGGTCGTAGGCCCAGTCCCACAGGTCGCCGTGCAGCAGGTATTGGCGGCTCTGCGGCTCGAAGGCATAGCCATGGTGAGGATGTGCCTGCTCGAACATGGTCTTGAGGGCAAACATCTCGGGCAGGTGCGGCATTGGCGCGGCGGTGCGCGCGTAGGGAAACCAGATGCTGTCGCCCCAGCCGTAGCCCGAGTGGCAATCCAGCGCGAAGCTCAAGGGCCGGCCCTGCAACTGTTGCTCCACCACTTGCAGCATGGCTGCGCTTTCCACCTCCATGGGCGCGCCGAGCTTGCCGCGGTACCACGGCAGCCACGCCCCCACGCGCTGGCCGCCGGCCAGCAGCGGCACCCGGCCAACCGCGTCTTGTGGCGCGTTGCGCATCAGGTCCACGCCATTGGGGTTGGCGCGCGCGCCCGCCCACATGCCGCCCGGGTTGACGATCGGCATGAACAGCAGCCGCACGGATTGCAGCTGGCGCTCCAGCAGTTCGTCCCACTCCAGGCGCCACAGCAGCATGCGCATGTAGTCGAGCAGCAGATGCGTGCCGATGCGCTCCAGGCCATGGATGCCGGCAAAAAAGCCGATGGCGGGCGCGTGCGGATCGTTCGACCCGATGCTGGCGGTGTACAAGGGAAAGCACTGGCCGCCTGCCTGCACCTCGCCAACGCGGCGGGCATCCAGGCGGCTGGCGCCGGCTTCCAGGATGCTCTCCAGTTGCTGCATTTCAGCAAAACTGCCTGCGTTGGGTGGCTGCGCCATGGGCGAGGGCGGCTCCTTGGGGGGGCGATGCGATGGTCGATTGTCAGGGCGTCAACGTCAATATAGGCGCTGGCGGCCGGTCAGGTAACAAAAGCGTGCCCGCCATCATCCCCCGGTTTTGTGAAAGCCCCGTGACTGGCGCCGGGTGTCACGGGTGTCACGGGTGTCAGGCCGTGGCCAGCGCCGGCTCGGCCGAAGCAAACAGCATCAGCAGGGGCCAGCCGCGCGTGTTGGCCAGCGCGCGCAGCGCGGCGTCCGGGTTGGTGGCCACCGGGTGGCTCACGGCTTCGAGCAGCGGAATGTCGTTGCGCGAGTCGCTGTAGAACACGCTGCGCTCGAACTGCGCCCACGCCATGCCGAGCGATTCCAGCCACTGCGCCACACGCGTGATCTTGCCCACCCCGAAGCTTGGCACGCCATCTACCGCACCCGTGAAATTGCCCGACGCGTCGCGCCCGGCCTCTACCGCCAGCAGGTGCGCCACGCCCAGCGCCTCGGCGATCGGCTCGGTGACGAAGCGGCAGGTGGCGGTGACGATGCAGCAAAGATCGCCGGCGTCCTGGTGCGTGGCCAGCAGCGCGCGCGCCTCGGGGCGGATGGCCGGCGCGATCACGTCGCGCATGAAGCCGCTGCGCAGGCTCTCCAGCTGTGCGTGCGGATGACGCGCCAGCAGGCCCAGGGCGAAGGCGGCGTGGCGGTGGAAGTCCAGGCGTCCGGCGCTGTACTCGGCCAGCCACAGCGCGTTGTTGGCCTCGACTTCGCCGGCATCCGCCGCGCCGGCCTCCACCAGGTAGCGTGCCCATTCATATTCGCTATCCAGCGGTAGCAAGGTGTGGTCGAGGTCAAACAAGGCAAGGCAGGACATGCGCCGTCTCCGGTCGGAAAAGCGGCAAGCATGCCTACCGGCAATGACCCACGGATGAAGTGCGGCGCAAGAATCCCAATACGGATATCAGGGATTTTTGCCGGCGCTGCGCAGCTAGCTCACGCTGCCGATGGCACTTACGCTGCCTTGCGCGGCGCAAGGCATTCCAGGAAGGCCCCGATCAGCCGTGTATGCGTGCGGCCCTGCAGGCAATAGAGGTATTCGTGCAGCACGGGCGGCTGGCTGGCAAACGGCACAACGCACAGCGCCGGGTCGCGCGGCACTTCCCCCAGCGGCACCACGCTTGCGCCAAGGCCCTGGCGAATGGCTTCGTAGATGGCTTCGCGGCTGCCGATGACGGTGCTGGCCGGCAGCGGCAAGCCGGCGTCGTCCAGCGCGGTCTCGGTGGCCTTGCGCGTCATCGAGCCGTGCTCGCGGATCAGCAGGTGGCAGGTTGCCAGCTGCGCCAGGCTGACCCTGGGCGCGCGCGCCAGCGGGTGGGCTGGGTTGACCACCAGCACCATTGGGTCGGTGGCCAGCGTGATGCGGGCCAGCCGATCGTCGACGACGGCGTGCGAGGAGACGGCGACGTCGATGCGGTACTCGATCAGCGCATCCAGCATCTGCTGCGAGTTGCCGATATCGATGCTGATCTCGATGGCGGGATAGCGTTCGCGAAACGCGGCCACGCTCTTCAGGATGTAGTAGGGCCCGGTAGCGCCGATACGCAGATGGCCGAGATGCAGGTTGCCGGCATTGCGCAGCAGGAAATCCGCGCTGCCTTCGTGCTGCATCAACTGCTCCACCACCGGCATCAGGGCCACGCCGACGTCGCTCAGGTCGACCCGGCCAGCGCGCCGGTAGAACAGCTCCACGCCGTAGTTCTCTTCCAGCTGGCGGATGCGGCCGGTGACCGTGGGCTGGCTTACGCGCAGCTGCTTGGCAGCAGTGGTGATGCTGCCCTGCCGTGCCACTTCATAGAACGTCGTCAGCAGGTCGCCGAGCATGGGGGATTTCCGTGGGAATTATGCAAGCGCGCCAGTCTAGCCGCGATTTATGACAGTTCTTCGCCGCGCGGCCACGGGCGCGGCGGCGCGGCGAAGAAGCAGGGATGGCAGGCAAGCCCGGGCCGGTGCGTGCGGCCCGGGCTGCGTTCAGGGCACCGCCCGTGCGGGCTTGCCCTGGGCGGGGTCGGAGATGCCGTCGGCGCCTGTCTCCAGCCGGCCTGCAAAACGGCGCCGGAAGCTGCCCTGGGTGGTTGTCACGACGAAGTCGTACCAGTTGCCCTGCAGCCCGACGGGCCAGTGCTGGTCGAGCTGCTTGCCTGCCGGGATGTCGAAGGTCCAGGGGCCGTCGTCGCGGTAGGCGGCGGGCGTGACGGTAAAGGTGCAGGCCGTGGCGCCGGTATTGATCATGGTCAGGTAGACCGCGGCATTGGCGATGTCGTAGCACACCCGGATCTCCGGCGCGGTGCCGCCAGCTGCCGTCACGGTGCTGACGTCGCCCTGGAAGGCGCGATGGAAGCCGTTCGGGCCCAGTACCCACAGGTCGTATTTGCCGTTGTCAGCGGAGAAGACGTCCCAAAGACCGTTAAGCTGCTTGCCTGGTTCGACCGCATAGCGGCGCGGCACGCGGTCCAGGTGCAGACGGTCATATACGTGGAAGACCGCGGTGGCGGTGCCCGTGTTGCTGAACAGCAGCCACATGCCCCTGCTGTTGGGATCCTGGCGGCCCGGATCCTCACGGCCGCTCACATGCAGCTCGTAAGGCAGCGCGCGCGAGGGCCGCGTGCCCACCGGCTGGGTGGCCGGGTTGGCGGTCTGGAAGGCTACGGTCGGCAGCGCAACCGGTGCCATGCCTTCCTGATCCGTGCGCACCTTGTCGGCAACGGTCTTGGTGCGGTTCGGGATCACAGGCAGCGCCGCGCTGTTCGGGCTGACGAAGTTGAACGCCGACAGCATGTCGCCGCAGATGGCACGGCGGTACGGGCTGATGTTGGTCTCGGCGACGCCGAAGCGCGCCTCCAGGAAACGCAGCACCGAGGTGTGGTCGAACACCTGCGAGTTGACCCAGCCACCGCGGCTCCACGGCGAGACCACGTACATCGGCACGCGGGGGCCAGGGCCGTAAGGATGCATGTCGGTGTGGTACTCGCCGTCGGTGGCGACGGTGGACTTGCCGGCGAGCACGCCGTTGGCGTCGTAGGCAGGCGCGCAGGGCGGCGGCACATGGTCAAAGAAGCCGTCGTTCTCGTCGAAGTTGATCAGGAGCACGGTCTTGCTCCAGACGGCCGGGTTGGCCGTCAGCGCATTGAGCACTTCCTGCGTGTACCAGGCGCCTTGCACCGGGCTGGAAGGCCCCGGGTGCTCGGAGTAGGTCGCCGGCGCCACGATCCACGACACCTGCGGCAGGCTGCCCGCGGCGATGTCGTCCTTCAGCGCTTGCAGGAAGCCGCCGTCCGGCATGGTGTTGCCGATGCCCTTGATGAGCGGGTTGATGACGTCGTCGGCGATGGTATAGGCCGGGTAGGGGCTGCCATTGGACGTATTGCCCCGCGCCTCATTGGCCTTGCGGTACTGCACGAAGCCAGCCAGCGGGTTGTCGGTGAAGTTGTCCGGCATGTTCTGGTACAGCTTCCAGCTCACGCCCGCCGCCTGCAGGCGTTCCGGATACGTGGTCCAGCGGTAGCCGCCGGTGGAAGCGCCCATGGAGTCGCCGCTGTTGTCGATCACCGGGCCGCCATTGGCGCCGGTGGGGTCGTTGGTGCCGGTCCAGTGGAACAGGCGGTTGGTGTTGGTGCCGCCATGGAAGCCGCAGTGGTAGGCGTCGCACAGCGTGAAGGCGTTGGCGAGTGCGAACTGGAAGTCCAGCTCGGTCTGGGTGTAGTAGCCCATCGACTGGGTGTTCTTGTAGGTGGGCCACTTGTTCATGCGGCCCAGGTCCCAGGCGTTCTGGGCGTCGGGGTAGCTGTGCGGCGTGCCGCTGACGCGTTGCGCATTGCCGGCCGTGCTGTCGAGGTGGTACGGCTGCACGATGCGGTTGGTGTAGGCCTGCTGCCAGACATTGAGGCCGCCAGCCAGCGGGATCGGGAAACGATCGCCAAAACCGCGCACGCCCTGCAGCGTGCCGAAGTAATTGTCGAAGGAGCGGTTTTCCTGCATCAGGATCACCACGTGCTCCACGTCGCGGATGGTGCCGGTGGCGTTGTTGGCGGGAATCGCCAGCGCGCGCCGGATCGACGGCGGGAAGGCGGCCAGCGCCGCGGTGGCGGCGGCGCTGCCGCCGGCCATCTTGAGGAATTTGCGTCTGCTGTGAAGGCTCATCTTGGTGTTTAGCTGGACTGTTTGGTTCGTGCGGTGGGCAGGGCCGGTGCCCTGCGGTGCGCTGCTGTTAGGGACGGGTCACCGCTGTTGGCGGCTGCTCGTTAAGGCGCGCAGCGCAGCTGCGGCGTGGCTGCGGGCGGCTGCCCGGGCTGCGCAGGATCGGCGGGCTTGCTGTCGGTGGAGTCACCGCCGCAGGCGGCCAGCGCGGCGCACAGCGCCAGTGCCGCCAGCCAGCCTGGCCGGGCAAAGAAGGAGATCGAAGGCTTCATGATGATGTTTGCTCTCGGGGTGAATGGGTATCAAGGGTTGAGCGTGGACAGCGGCTGGCGCGAGCCGGCAATGGTCTGCAGCTCGGCCAGGCTGAGCTGGCGTGTCCACATGGCCAGGTCGTTGAACTCCATCACGCCCTTGAGCGCGCCGCTGTTGTTCGGCACATAGGCGTGCGTGGCATCGTCGTTGATGCCCCAGACCTTGGTGGCGAGGCCGTTGAGCTTGGTCACGTCGGTGTTGGCGATGGCCATGTTCTCGCTCTTCTGCAACCCGAGGACCGGATCCATGACGTAGGCGCTGAATGTCTTGGCCGTGGCGTTGATCGACAAGGCCAGATAGGTCCACTGGTTGGCGCTGAACGTCATGCCCTTAATGTCGTCGCGCTTGCCGCCGCTGCCGATGTTGAAGCTCACCGAGCAGCTGCCCCACAGGCCGATCGCGATGCCCGGGTTGCTGCCGGAGGTCCAGTCCTTGTTGGCCAGGATCGGCTCGCCGGTGCCGTTGCCCTGGGTGCAGTCGGACCTGAACCAGAAGCCGATGGTGAATTGCGGGGCGAGTGCGATATCGGCGCCGCTCTGCGTGAGCCGATAGGCATCGATTCTCGAATCGACCTTCAGCGCCTTGCCGCCGAAATTGTCACTGCTCAGCGAGCCGCCATCGGTGCCGGGGACCCAGGGGCCGATGGTGGTAGTGCCCTTGCTGTCGGTTGCCGGCAGCGTCTCGAAGCTGTAGTAAGCAGCCAGGTTGTTGCGCAGCGTGTCGGCCAGCACGATCGGCTTGACGTAGTTGATCTGCGCCAGCAACGCGGTGGGCACCCCGTTGCGCACCAACGTGTAGTTGAATCGGTACACGCCGCTGGCCGGCGCGGTGATGGTCTTGTCCTCATAGGTGGACGTGCCGGCGGGCAGCGTGGCGATCTGCACGCCGTCGCGCAGCAGCGTCATGTCGCCGGTGGCGGTGGTGGGGTTTTGCCATGACAGCACGACCGAGGTGTTGGTGCTGCCCACCACGGACTGCAAGGCCCGCACGCCCGCAGTGCCGGCCAAGGCCGAGCCGTCGATCTGGTACGAGGCGGCGGGCAGGGCCACGCCGACGTGCGCGAGCATGGTGGGCAGCAGGTCGGCCTCGGTCGGCAGTGCCGCCAGCGCGTCCGCGTTGGCGGGCGCGGCCGGCAAGTTGCTGGCCACCGCGGTGTTGAAGGGCTTGTTGAGCGCGATGAAGGTGGTGCGGTTTTGCACCGTCGGCAGCGTGGTGGTGGAACCCGTCGCGTCCAGGCCGTGACTGGTGGTCACGGCTACCAGCCAGTCCTCATCGGCGTTGGCCTGGCGGCTTGCCTGCACGGCGGCCAGCAGCTTGCCGAGTGCCTGGTCGAAGGCGGACAGCGCGGTGGCGTAGCTGCCGCCCTGGAAGCCTTGGGCGGCAGCGGCCAGGCCGGGCGCGCTGAACTGGGTGAAGACCACGTCGTAGCCGGACTGCACCAGCTTCACGCCCTCTTGTGCCACGCAGTTGTCGTCGGCGGTGCAGTCGCGCATCGAATCGAGATTGCCCGCGGTCACGTCGGCCTTGAGCAGTGCCGGCAGCACGGGCGCGCTGGAAGCGACGCCGCGGCGCAGCCGGCTCGAGCTGGCGTTGGCACGCAAGTACTGGAACAGGCTCGGCGTGCGCATGCCGCTGGCCACGGCAACGTCGTCGCTGACGCCGTGGCGGTTGGCCCAGTTGCCGGCGAGGACCGTGGCCCAGCTCGGGCCGGCAAGCGGAGCCTGCTCGGTGGTGGTGCCGAGCCGGCCGCCGGTCGATGCTGGCGTGATCGACAGCGTGGCGAGGTTAGGCAAAGTGCGCTGGCCGATGCCGCTCTGCAGCTGGCTATAGGTGGCGCCGTCCACGCCGACCAGCAGCACCTTCTTCTTGCTGCCGACACTTGCGCCGCTCAAGTTGTTCTGATCGGGTGCCACCACTGCCGGCGAGTCGCTGCCGCCGCCGCATGCCGCTACCGTGCCCGCCAGGGCCAGGCCACATGCCATGCGTGCCTGCTGTTTCCATGCCATATCCGGTTCCTCTTTTCTGTTGTCCAACGCGGCGCGCCGCTCCGGCGGCGCGTCCGATCACGCTCCCCGTGACGCGTTGGCAGAGTAAGAAAAGGGGTTGTCATGCGGGTGACAGGGAGGCAAAGAATGCTGATGCGCCCATTTGTATTCTTGATGGGACAGGCACGCAGAGGCACAGGCCCTGCCTGGATGGCGGGTTGGGGGACGAAAAAACGAGGAAAGCGCGGCGTCAGGAATGACCGCGGAGGACGACGAAGGGAGAGGAAGCGAGGCGTAAGGCGGGATGTAGTGCGGGGATCAAGCGTGCTGCGTTGCCCTTGTCATGGCGACGTGGGCAACGCAGCGGCGGCGAGCGCCGCGAATGTCAGGCCTTGGCTGCCTGCGGGGCCGCACCGCTAGGCTGCGTGCTAGGGCGGCGGACCATCAACGCCAGCAGCGCGGCCACCACGCACGCCGCGCCTGCGGCGTACAGCGCCGGTGTATAGGTCAGCAGCAAGGTACGGGTAAGACCCGCGCCAAACGCAGCCGTGGCGGCGCCGACCTGGTGGGCGGCAAAGATCCAGCCGAACACCATCGGCGCGCGCTCCTTGCCGAATACCGAGCCTGCCAGCCTGACCGTGGGTGGCACCGTGGCGATCCAGTCCAGGCCATAGAACATGGCAAAGATGGACAAGCCGTACAGCGTGAACGTGGAGTGAGGCAGCCAGAACAGCGACAGGCCGCGCAGGCCGTAGTACCAGAACAGCAGTTTGCGGCAGTCATAGCGGTCCGACAGCCAGCCCGAGAGAATGGTGCCGACAAAGTCGAACGCGCCCATCATCGCCAGCGCGCCGGCTGCGGGCACGGCGGCCATGCCGAAGTCCGCGCACAGCGAGATGAAGTGCGTCTGGATCAGGCCGTTGGTGCTCAGCCCGCAGATGAAGAAGGTGCCGGCCAGGATCCAGAAGGTCTGGTTGCGGGCGGCATCGCGCAGCACCACGAAGGGCCCGCGCAAGGTCAGCGGCGCGGGCGCGCTGGTCGGTGCCGGCGCGGCTTGCACGTGCACTGGCACTTCACCGAACGCAGCCAGGCCCACATCGGCGGGACGGTTGCGCATGAAGCAGAACACCAGCACGGCCAGCACCGCGCAGGCGCCCAGCACCGGCAGCACCGCGATGCGCCAGCCCATATGTTCGATCAGCCAGGCGGCCACGGGCAGGAACGCCAACTGGCCGGTGGCCGAACTGGCGGTCAGGATGCCAATCACCAGCCCGCGGCGCGCGCTGAACCAGCGGCTGGCGACCACGGCCGCGAGCACCAGCGCGGTCAGGCCAGAGCCAATGCCGAGCATCAGGCCCCAGGCAATGAACAATTGCCACAGTTCGGTGGCCACAGTGGCCAGCGCCATGCCGCCGGCAATCAGCGCCAGCGCCGCCCACACCACGTTGCGCACGCCGAAACGCTCCATCAGGATCGCCGAGAACGGGGCCATCAGGCCGAACAGCGCAAAGCGAAACGCGAGGATGGATGAGATCTGATCCGTGTCCCAACCCATCTCGCGCGTCAGCGGCTTGAGGAAGGCGCCGGGCAGACCGAGTGCGGCCGAGGTGGTGAGCATCACGCAGAAGGTGATGGCGGCGATCAGCCACGCGTAGTGGATGCCGCGCCGGTCGAGCCGGCTGGAAAGTGCTTGAGCGAACATGGGTCGGGTTCCGGGGGGGGCGTTTGGTTTGTCTTGGGGCGCTGGCCCTTGCTGTTACTGCGGATTCGGGCCCAGGAGCATGTCGCGCGCCGCGGCCAGGATGTCTTCGGAGATGGCATCGCGCTCGGTGGCACGTGCCAGCGTCATGGCACCCACCAGCATGGCCAGTTGTCCCAGCGCCAGCTTGCGGCGCTCGGCCGGGTCGGCGTGCTCGACCGTCTTCATCCAGTCATCGACCATGACCTTGAAGCCGTCGATATAGACCTGGCGCACCGGCTTGTCCGCCGGCTCGCGGGCAATGTCTCCAGCGAGTGCCACCGCCGCGCAGCCTTCGCCGCGGTTGGCGCAATGCGCCGTGGTGAGGTAGGCCTCCACCAGGTTGGCGCGCATCGCTTGCTTGTCGCCTTTGGCGCGTTCGATGCGGCGCGACCAGCGCTGCGCGGATTCCTCGAAGGCGCGCTTGCTCGCCAGCGCGGCTAGCGCGTCCTTGGACGAGAAGTGCCCATAGAAGCCACCGTGCGTGAGGCCGGCGCCGGCCATCAGTTCGGCCACGCTCACGCCGTTCAGGCCGCGCTCGCGGAATAGCTTGGAGGAGGCCTGCTCGATGGCTTCCCTATGCTTGTCGGCCTGCTCTCGTGATGCGCGCGCCATATTGATCTCTCCTGCTGAAACTTTGCTTGACCGGATTTTATATGACGACCATAATTTATTCAATAGATGTTGGTCATCATTTAAACCGGCGTCGCCGCGCGGCATCGCAGATGCGGGCAGCGTCGCTTTTCTTTTCCTCTGTATCAGGAGAATCCGTCATGCAGAACCTGTTCGATCTCACCGGCCGCGTTGCCGTCATCACCGGCTCCACCAAGGGCATGGGCCTGGAAATGGCCCGCGCGCTGGGCGCCTCCGGCGCCGCGCTCGTGGTATCCGGCCGTGACCAGGCCGCTTCCCAGGCGGTAGCGGCCGCACTGGAGGGCGAGGGCTTCAAGGCCAAGGGCATCGCTTGCGATATCGGCAACGTGGAGAGCGTCCAGGCGTTTGCCAGGCAAGCGCTGGACGCCTACGGCCGCGTGGATGCGCTGGTGCTGAACGCCGCGGGCAGCGGCACGGCGGGCGCGCTGCTGAGCCAGGGCCCGGAAGTGTTCGAGCAGGCCATGGCGGGCAATGTGCGAGGCAACCTGGTGCTGGTCAATGCGTTGGCGCCGCAGATGATCGAGCGTGGTGACGGTGCCGTCATCTTCATGTCGAGCATCGCCGCCAAGCGCGGCTCGGCCATGCTCGGCATGTACAGCATCACCAAGGCCGCAACGGACGGAGCGGTGCGCAGCCTGGCGCTGGAGCTCGGGCCGAAGGGGATCAACGTGAATGCGATCAACCCCGGGCCGGTGCGCACGGAGTTCTCGCGCGAGGCGCTATGGGGTAACCCCGAACAGGAGGCACGCCTGGCCGCCGCAATTCCCATGCGGCGGATCGGTGAGGCGAAGGATGTAGCGGGGCTGGCGGTGTTGCTGGCATCGCCAGCCGGGCGCTTTATCCACGGCCAGAGCATTGGCGTGGATGGTGGACTTTCGGCGTGAGCCGCTGAGGGTCAAGGATCAAAGGTCAACGGTCAACGGTCAAAGGATCGCGCCCCGCAGATGCCGGGGCGCCGGGCCGCAAACGCCCCTCAGCTATGCATACCTGCCAGCCGCATCAGCAGGCGCAGCAGTAAAGCCGCCACGCCCAGCGCGGCCACGCTGGCCACCCAGATCAGCACCATCCAGCCGACCCGCTTGAGCCACGGCCTGGGCGCATCATCCGGCGGTCGCCGGCGGTGCTGCGTCGCTGGCATCAGTGATAGCCCTCGCCGTGTTTCACCTTGCCTCGGAACACGTAATAGGCCCACACCGTGTACATCAGGATGAAGGGAATGATGAACAGCGCGCCCACCAGCGCAAAGCCCTGGCTTTGCGCTGGCGAGGAGGCGTCCCAGATCGAGATATCCGGCGGCACGATATTCGGCCATACGCTGATCGCCAGCCCGCTATAGCCCAGGAAGACCAGCGCCAGCGTGTACATGAACGGCGCCAGGTGCGCATGCTGCTGCAACGAGCGGATCAGCCGGTACATGGCAAACGCCACCAGCAGCGGCACCGGCGAGAACCAGAACAGGTTGGGCAGGCTGAACCAGCGCTCGGCAATGCGCGGCTGCGACAGCGGCGTCCAGATGCTGATGACCGCGATGACAGCCAGCAACACCCAGGCCAGCTTGCCGGTGAGCTCCAGCATGCGCTCATGCAGCTTGCCTTCGGTTTTCATGATCAGCCAGGTGCTGCCCAGCACGGTGTACGCCACCACCACGCCAATGCCGCAGAACAGCGGGAAGGGCTGCAGCCAGTCTAGCGGGCCGCCCGAGAAGGTGCGCCCGGTCACCTTGATGCCGTCGATATACGCACCCAGCGAAACGCCCTGGAAGAACGCCGCCACCAGCGAGCCGCAGATAAACGCCTTGTCCCAGACGTGGCGCTCGCGGTCATTGGCCTTGAAGCGGAACTCGAACGCCACGCCGCGAAAGATCAGCCCCAGCAGCATGAAGATCAGCGGCAGGTAGAGCGCGCTGAGCACCAGCGAGTAGGCCAGCGGAAACGCGGCCAGCAGGCCCGCGCCGCCCAGCACCAGCCAGGTCTCGTTGCCGTCCCACACGGGTGCCACCGTGTTCATCATGACGTCGCGGTCATGGCGGTCCGGCACGAAGGGATACAGCATGCCGATGCCCAGGTCGAAACCGTCCATCACCACATACATCATCACGCCAAAGAAGATGATGACGGCCCAGATCAGAGAGAGGTCGATGCCCATGATGATCAGCTCCTGCTATCGGCCAGGCGGTTGGTGGAAGGGACCGCGCCAGGCACATCGCCTGGATCGTCCACCGCGGAGAGCGGTCGCGCCGGCGTGCCTTCCACAGCGTGTCCGCCGTCGGGTTCCGGATCGCCCTCATGCTCGACCGGGCCCTTGCGTACCAGCCGCATCATGTAGGCGATGCCCACGCCGAAGACGAAGAAATAAGCCACCACGAACAGCGCGAGCGAGAACGCCAGTTCCGGCACGCCGTGCGGCGAGACCGCGTCGGCGGTGCGCATCACGCCGTAGACGACCCACGGCTGGCGCCCGATCTCGGTGGTGAACCAGCCGGCCAGGATCGCGATCAACCCGGTCGGGCCCATCCATAGCGCCATGCGCAGGAACGCGCGCGCGTGGAACAGCTTGCCGCCCCGGCGCAGCAGCAGGCTCCAGAGGCCGAGCAGGATCATCAGCATGCCCAGGCCCACCATCACGCGGAAGCTCCAGAAGATGATGGTGGAGTTGGGGCGGTCCTGCGGCGCGAACTCTTTCAGGCCCTGGATCTGGCCATCCAGGCTATGGGTGAGGATAAGGCTGCCCAGGCGCGGGATTTCCACCGCGAAGCGGGTTTCCTCGCGCGCCATGTCGGGCCAGCCGAACACGATCAGCGGCAGCGGTTCGTCGCCGCGGTTTTCCCAGTGGCCTTCGAGCGCGGCGATCTTGGCCGGCTGGTGCTTGAGCGTGTTGATGCCGTGCATGTCGCCAATGACGGCCTGGATCGGGGCCACGATCAGCAGCATCCACATGGCCATCGACAGCATCTTGCGGATGGCCGGGTTATCGCGCCGGCGCAGCAGGTGCCAGGCGGCGGAGGCGCCCACGAACAGCGCCGTGGCGAGAAAGGCCGCCACGCTCATATGCAAGAGGCGGTAGGGGAACGACGGGTTGAAGATCACCGCCAGCCAGTCCACCGGCACCACGCGGCCATCGACGATCTCGTAGCCCTGCGGGGTTTGCATCCAGCTATTGGAGGCCAGGATCCACGTGGCCGAGATCAGGGTGCCGAGCGCCACCATCAGCGTGGCGAAGAAATGCAGGCCGGGGCCGACCCGGCTCCAGCCGAACAGCATCACGCCCAGGAAGCCGGCCTCCAGGAAGAACGCGGTCAGCACCTCGTAGGCCAGCAAGGGGCCGGTCACGCTGCCGGCGAAGTCCGAGAAGAAACTCCAGTTGGTGCCGAACTGGTACGCCATCACCAGCCCCGAGACCACGCCCATGCCGAAGTTGACGGCAAAGATCTTGGACCAGAAGTGATAGAGATCGCGGTAGACCGTGTTTTGCGTGCGCAGCCAGCAGCCTTCCAGCACGGCGAGGTAGCTCGCCATGCCGATGGTGATGGCTGGGAAGATGATATGGAAGGAAATCGTGAAGCCGAACTGGATCCGTGCCAGGTCGAGCGCGCTCAAGCCAAACATGTCGTGATCTCCGTGGGGCATTGGGAACAGGCTTGGCCGGCCAGTTCGGGGGCGGTCCATTCACGTTGCGTTTCAGGCGCACGCGTACATAGAGTAGACCACAGGCCGAGCGCATAGAGGTGCTCTTTTTCGTGGGCTGACTGAGGGGGCGAAAGGCCGGGGGATGTGGCTCGCAAAAGGAAACCCGCCGAGGCGGCCGGGTTTGATGCAGGGATGTCCATGGATGGGGCAGCAGTGAGGCTGGGAGATTGGCGGCATGCCATGGACAACATGCTACCGGTAGCTTGCGGTGGATAACAGAAGCAACGGCTCAGAAAAAGACCGGATCAGATTTGAGAGCGGTGTCTTGTTTCGGAAGACGGCTCAGCGGCCGAGCCGTCGCCGGGCGGGCTGCCGCCTGAGCGCTCGAAGCAAAGCCCCCGGGGACTTGCACAGGCGGAGTCCTTGCCGGGGGCGTTCGCTTCACGTCACGTTGTTGCCGCGCGCGCGGGCGGCAGCGGCTGCGCTAGACGGCCGAGACCGAAGCGGCACCGCCCGACGAGCCATCCAGCACCGGCGGCGCGGTGACGATCGACTTCAGCCCGGGCTGCGCCGCGCGCAACTGGTCCAGCCGCGGCAGTGGTCGGCGCAGTGCCTCCGACCCTGCAAAGGCTTGCTCCATGGCATGCGCCACGCCCAGCGTATGGTGATCGGCGCGGAAGCGGCCCACCACCTGCAGCCCGAACGGCATGCCGGCATGGTCCAGGCCGCAGGGCAGGCTGATGGCGGGGTGGGTGGTGAGCGTGACCACATAGGTAGGGGCCAGCCAGCGGTAGTAGTTTTCCTGCTTTTCGCCGTTGATGGTCTCGGCGTAGAGGTTGGTCCACGGGAACGGCGACACCGGCGTGGTTGGCGACAGGATCACGTCGTAGTCTTCAAAGGCGGCCTGGAAGCGGCCCAGGATGCGGGTCTGCTCGGCTTGCGCCCAGGCGCTGTCGACCAGCGACATGGCCGCGCCCATCTCATAGTTGGCGCGCGTGTTCGGGCCCAGGCTCTGCGGATCGCGCTGATAGGCCTCGTGCATGCCGGCGACAAAGCTCTCGGCGCGCAGCACGTCGAAACAGCGGTGCGCCTCGCCCAGGTCGAACTGGATCTCGTCGCAACTGCGGAACAGGTGACGCATGGCGGCGATCTTGTCGCGAAAGACCTGCCGGATCTGGTTGTCGACCGCGCACACGCCGAAATCCTCGGTCCAGCCCACCCGCAGCGAGCCCAGGTCGACATTGGCGGGCAGCAGGAACGACATCGGGTCGAGCGCATAGGTGAGCGGGTCGCTGGCCGAGACGCCGGCCGAGGCCGCCAGTTGCAGGCAGGCATCGGCCACGGTGCGGCCCATCGGGCCGACCACGGAGATGGGCGTCCAGCCCAGCAGCTTGCGCGAGCTCGGCACCACGCCAGGCGACGGGCGGAAGCCCACCACGCCGCATTTGGCGGCGGGGATGCGCAGTGAGCCGCCGGTGTCCGATCCGGTGCAGACCGGCAGCATGTCGGTCGCCAGCGCGGCAGCGGAGCCGCCCGAGGATCCCCCTGCATTCAGGTTGGGGTTGAAGGGGTTACCGGTGGCGCCCCACACCGCGTTGCGCGAGTTGGCGCCCGCGCCCATCTCGGGGATGTTGGTCTTGCCGGTGACGATGGCGCCGGCCGCGCGCAGCCGGGCCACCAGCACGTTGTCGGCGCTGGGCACGTTGTCGCGGTACAGCGGCGAGCCATAGGTGGTGAGCAGGCCGGCCGTGGCTTCCAGGTCCTTCACGCCCAGCGGCAGGCCATGCAGCAGGCCCAGCGGCGCGCCGTCGAGCACGGCGCGCTCAGCCGCGCGGGCTTCTGCGCGGGCACGCTCGTAGCAGGTGGCGGTGATGGCGTTGATAAAGGGGTTGACCGCCTCGATGCGGGCAATGCACGCCTCAAGCAGCTCAACGGGCGAGATCTCCTTGCTGCCGATCAGGCGGCGCAGCGCCACGGCGGATTGGGCAAGCAGGTTATCGGTCTGGGTCATGGTGAATTCTCTGGCAGGTAGGGGGAAGCGCCGCGCCGGCATGGCAGGTGCGGCGGCGTGGCATCCGGATCGCGCTAGCGGCTCAGCCCGCGCGCCGACACCGGCCACAAGCAGGCCACGGCCTGCCCGCGCACGCCAACGATCTCGTCGTACAGGTTGAGGGTGGGGTCGCAATGGCCAGGCACCAGCAGCACCTGGCTGCCGAGGCCCGGCAGGCCCGCCGCGCTGGTGCCGGGCACGGGCTCGACGATGCCGTGCTCGTCGTTGGCCGCCACATAGGCCAGCGCGTGGTCCTGGCCATTGGCGCCCCACACCAGCGGCAGGCCGGAATCCACCGCCATCGATTTCAGGCCCGCGTCCAGCACAACGCGCGGCGAGGGCCGCGTTGCCGCCGCCACGCTCATCACGGTGGTGGCGATAAACAGGCTGTGCTCGAAACGCAGCGCGCAGCTGTAGTCGTTGCGGCCGTAGTCGGCGTCCATGAAGATATAGGAGCCGGGCTGGATTTCGGTATAGACGCCGCTCTCCAGGTCGAACTCCACGCTGCCGCTGCCGCCGCCCGTCACCGTGGCGCAAGCCACGCCGGCCTCGGCCAGTTCGGCGACGATGTTGGCGGTACGCGCCGCGGCATCGGCTGCAGCTTGCCGGCGCGCAGCATAATCGCGCACATGCTGGATGCCGCCGTGATACGCCTGCAAGCCGCGGAACGCTAGTTGCGGGTGCGCGCCGATGGCTTGGACGAGGCGCAGCGCGGCAGGCGCGTCGGCCACGCCGCAGCGTCCCTGGCCCACGTCGATCTCGACGAACACCCCGATGCTGCTGCCGGCCTGCGCGGCGGCTTGCGCCAGCGCGGCGACCTGGCGCGCGTCATCCACGCAAACGCTCATCCGTGCATGCCGCGCCAGGCGGGCCAGCAGCGCGGCCTTGGCCGCCCCGGCAATCTCGTTGCTGATATGGATGTCCCTGACCCCAGCCTGCACGAAGGGCAGCGCCTCGCTGACCTTTTGGCAGCAGATGCCGACCGCGCCGCGCGCGATCTGCGCCAGCGCTATCTCCGGGCATTTGTGCGCCTTGGCATGCGGGCGCAGTTGCACGCCTGCGCGGTCGGCGGCTTGCTGCATCTGCGCCAGGTTGCGCTCAAAGGCATCGAGGTCGAGCATCAGCGCCGGCGTGTCGATGGCCACCGCGGGCTGGCCGACGACGGCGCAGGCGCCAAGCTGCAGGGTGGCGGAAGTGGAGTCGGGGAGCGTCATATGTCGGGCTGTCTTGGGCTGTCTCGGATCGTTCTGGAGGGCGTGGCGCCGCCTCGGGGGCGGCGGTGCTTGCGATGATGTGGGCTGGAGGCGGGCGCTGTCAAACCGAGCCCGCCACGGGCCATTTGGGTGCGCTTAGTCCGCCGTGATGTTGGCACGCTGCGCAATGGCGCGCATGCGCGGTAGTTCCTTGGTGATCAGCGCGGTCACCTCCGCGCCCGTGCCGTAGGACGGCTCGAAGCCATTGTCCAGCAGCTTCTTGCGCGTGTCCGGGTCGGCCATGGTCTCGGCCAGCGCCTTTTCCAGCTTCGCCTTCACCTCGGGCGCCAGGCCGCGCGGCGCTACCACGGCCAGCCAGGTATCCATATCGGTACCCGGGTATCCGCTTTCCGCCACGGTGGGCACGTCGGGCAGCAAGGATGAGCGCTTGGCGGTGGTGACCGCGATGGCCTTGACCTTGCCGGCGCGGATCTGCGGCACGGCGGCCGAGACGGTATCCACCGAGAACGGGATCTGGCCGCCGATCAGGTCGGTCATGGCCGGCGAGCTGCCACGGTAGGGCACGTGCAGCATCTTGATGCCAAGATCGTTCAGCAGCATCTCGCCGGCGAACTGCGCGGTGGTACCCGTGCCGAACGAGCCGTAGGAGAATTTTCCGGGGGTCGCCTTCACCGCCGCCGCGAGCTGCTTGAGGTTGTTGACCGGCACATCGCGGTTGGCCAGCAGGATCAGGCCGGTGCGCCCGGTCAGCCCGATCGGCTCGAAGCTCTTGAGCGGGTCATAAGGCAGCTTGGGATGGATGGCCGGATTGACCGTGAATGTGGTGCCCGAGCTGACCAGCAGCGTGTAGCCATCCGGCGCGGCCTTGGCCACCAGGCCGGCGCCCACGATGGTGCCGGCGCCGGGCCGGTTGTCGATCACCACGGTCTGGCCCAGGTGGTCGCCGAGCTTCTTGGCCAGCAGCCGGCCGATCACATCGGTCGCGCCGCCGGGTGGGAAGGGGATCACCATCTGGATCGGGTGCGTGGGGTAGGCCTGGGCCAGCGCGCTGCCGGCGGGCACCGCCAGGCAACAGGCGGCCAGGCATGCAAGCTTGAAGGTATGGACGGGTTTCATGCTGACTCTCCTGCGTGCGACGATGGGGGGATGGATGCTGGCGGTGAGCGGCTCAGGCCGCGAGCGCGGCCGCCTGGTCCAGAAAACCTTGGTACTCCGCTGGCGGCACGAACAGCCCGCCGGTGGTCCACACCAGATGCGTGGCTTGCGGCATCGCGGCTTCGAGCTGGTGCCGGGCCAGGTAGTCGCGCCCCGCCGGGCTCTCGCATAGCATGCGCGGCCCGCTGAAGCCGGCCGCGGCCGAGGGTTCGATGCGCAGCCCTTGCGTGCGCCATGCCATGGCCAGGTGCTCGAACAGGGTATCGTCCGCCACCGTGTACACGCCGGACAGCAGCGGGCGCATGACGGCAGCGGCCAGCTCCGAAGCGCGCGGCACGGCTAGCCCGTCGGCCTGCGTGCGGTTGCTCAGGCCAAAATCGTAGACGGACGGATTGCCTGCGCCAGCCATCATCTGCACCAGGAAGCAGGGCGACTGAGTCGGCTCGGCAAACACGCAGTGCACGTGCGGCCCAAACAGTTGCCGCATGCCGAAGGTGATGCCGGCCGGCGCGCCGCCCACGCCGCAAGGCAGGTAGACGAAGAGCGGGTGCGCGGCATCGACGCGGATCGCGTGCGCGGCGAGTTGCTGGCGCAGGTGCAGCGCCGCGGCGCTGTAGCCGAGCAGCAGCGACAGCGAGCGCTCGTCGTCCACGAAGTAGGTGAACTCGTCCTGCTGCGCCTGGCGGCGGCCGGCGGCGACGGCGTCCTCGTAGTCGCCAGCATGCTCCACGACTTCCACGCCACGGTTGCGCAGCCGCGCCTTCTTCCATGCCTTTGCATCCGAAGACATATGCACGGCCGCGCGAAAACCCAGCGCCGAGGCCATCACGCCAATGCTCAGGCCAAGGTTGCCGGTGGAACCCACCGCCACCTGGTAGCGCCCGAACAAGGCGCGCGCCGCAGGCTCCCCCAGTGCCAGGTAATGCTCCGGCCCGTTGTGGCCAGGGCCAAGCAGGCCATGGCGCAGCGCCAGGTTCTCGGCAAATTCCAGCACCTCGTGGATGCCGCCGCGTGCCTTGATGGAGCCTGCCACCGGCAGGCTGTGGTCTGCCTTGACCCACAGCTGGCCCTGGCTGTGTGGCAGCCCAAGGGCCGCCTGCATCGACGCCGCGGCCACCAGGGGCGACTCGATGACGCCATGGGTCTCGGCCAGCTCGGGAAACAGCGCCGATAGCAGCGGGGCAAAGCGGGCAAAGCGCGCCTGTGCAGCCTCGACATCAGCTAGACTAATGCTATGCTCGCCGGCGGCCTGGACGGGCGGCGGCGTCCCGGCGCGCGCCGGATTGCACCAGAACAACGGCGTGGCGGCGGCCAGGCTGGCGCGCAGCGCTGCGGCATTGTGCGGGCCGGTTGCGGTTGATGGGTTCGTGGCTAAAGGCTGGTTCATCAGAAAGGGATAGGCTGCTGCGGGTTCCTGGGTGACTTCATTGTTGGCCTGCGCGGATTCGCTGGCAATCCATTTATATTTAGCGAGGCATTAGTTTTACTAATTGTTGGCTGAGAGCAGACATGCGTATCGGCGGCCACTGATGAGCACCTTGTCATGAGCACCTTGTTATCGTCTTCCTTGCTGAGCTGGCTGCGCTGCTTCGAGGCGTCGGCGCGCCATTGCAACTTCACCCACGCGGCCACGGAACTGTGCGTGACGCAGGGCGCGGTCAGCCAGCAGGTGAAGCAGCTGGAGCAGTGGCTGGACCGGCCCTTGTTCCTGCGCACGCCGCGCGCGCTGGTGCTGACGCCCGAAGGTGAGCGGTTGCGCTTTGTGCTGCGCGAGTCCTTCCAGGCTATCGAAGGCACGCTTACCCAGCTACGCAAGCCGCGCGAGGCCGGCCCCATTGCGCTGAGTTGCGCACCGTCGTTTGCCATGCGCTGGCTGACCCCGCGGCTGGGCGATTTTTTCCGTGATCACCCCGAGGTGGGCCTGCGCGTCTATGGCGAGTTCCACGCGCTGGACCGCACCCGGATGGTGCGCGATGGCATTGACGCCGCCGTGCGCTTCGACCTGGGTGGCTACGACGACCTCAAGGCCCGGCTGTTTCTCGACGAATGGCTGCTGCCGGTGGCAAGCCCCGCCTTCCTGGCCGCGCATCCCGAGTTGCGCAGGCCGCAGGACCTGAGGGGGGCCTGGCTGCTGCACGACGTGAGCCCGTGGGACGGCGCGCAAGCCTTCGAGGAGTGGCGCCACTGGCTGCAGGTGGCGGGGGTGGAGGCAGAGGTGGGCGAACTTGACGCGGGCCAGCGCTTCAACCTGTCGCAGCTTGCCGTGGGGGCGGCGCTGGCCGGGCAGGGCGTCGCGATGGGGCGCTCGGCGCTGGTGCTGGAAGATATCGAGGCCGGCCGCCTGGTCGACCTGTTCGGCATCCATGCGCGCTCGCAGGCGTCTTACTTCTTCGTCTGCGCGCACGGGCAGACGCCGCCTATTGCCATGGTGGAGGATTGGCTGGCTGCCGAGGGCGCGCGCTTCGAAGCGGCGCGGGCCAAGGTGCTCGACGTGCAGGCACGCGGCGCGAAGGCCACCGGAAGGTGACAAAGCGCTCAATCCCCGGCATAGTTTGCGGCTTTCGTGCCGCATAGGGCGGCTTTCTGGCTTTCCGGCTTTCGGGCGTTCGAGCTACCGATGGAATTTCCTGTCCTGATCCTGGCGCTGGGCGCCATCGTGGCCGGCTTCGTGCAAGGCTTGTCCGGGTTTGCCTTCGGCATGGTGGCCATGTCCTTCTGGGTCTGGACCGTGGAGCCGCGCCTGGCCGCGGCGATGGCGGTGTTCGGCTCGCTGACCGGCCAGGTGGTGGCGGCGGTGACGGTGCGGCGCAGCTTTTCACCTCGGCAGTTGCTGCCCTTCGTGGCCGGCGGCATCCTGGGCATTCCCATTGGCGTGGCGATCTTGCCGGCGCTCAATCCCAGTGTGTTCAAGGCTTGCCTGGGCGGGCTGCTGGTCATCTGGTGTCCGCTGATGCTGATGTCCAGGCAACTACCCCACATCCGGGCCGGCGGGCGGGTGGCTGACGGCGTGATCGGCGCGGCCGGGGGCATCATGGGCGGCATCGGCGGCTTTACTGGCGTCATCCCGACGCTGTGGTGCACCCTGCGCGGGCTGGCCAAGGACGAGCAGCGCGCCATCATCCAGAACTTCAACCTGGCCACGCTGGCGGTGACCATGGCGACCTATGTCGGCACCGGCATCGTCACGCGCGACATGCTGCCCATGTTCCTGGTGGTGGGCCCGGCCATGCTGGTGCCCAGCATCCTTGGCGCGCGGCTGTACATCGGCATCAGCGAGATCGCATTTCGCAGGATCGTGCTGAGCCTGCTGACCGCATCCGGCGTGGCGCTGCTTTCTGCCTCGCTGCCGAAGCTGCTGGGGACGTTGCACTGATTGGCCATTGAGCCCTGGGCCCTGGGCTCGTGTGCGCAGCGGCTCAGGTGTGAAAGGTCTCGGTTTCGGTTTCCGCCTCCGCCTGCCCTTGCGCATCGAGGCCGCCGCGCTCGAACTCCGCGATCACCTGCGCTCCGAGCAGCAGCAAGGTGGCGGCAATCTCCAGGCTCAGCAGCACGACAATCGCGGTGGTGAGCGAGCCATACACCACGCTCACCTGCGACAGCGTGGCGAAGTACCAGACCAGCACGTGGCGCGAGACCTCCCACAGCAGCGCGGCGCTCACCGCGCCGATCAGCGCATGGCGCACAGACAAGCGGCCCACCGGCATCACCAGGTAGAGGGAGGCCAGTAGCAGGATCTCCCCCGCCAGCCCGAGCAGGTAGAGCAGGGTGCCGGAGACCCGGTCGAGTGACAGGTCGTGGCCCAGCACTTCCACATGCCGCGCGCCTAAGGCCTGCAGGCTGCCCGAGACCACCGTCACCAGCAGCAGGCCGACGCTGAGCACGACGATGTAGCAGTACGGCAGCACCGCCGATACCAGGAAGTGGCGGCGGCGGATCGCCACCCGGTGCACAAAGATCACCGACATGGCGTTCTCCAGCACCGTGAACGCCAGCGAGCTGAAAAAGATCATGCTCGCCAGCAGCACCCAGCCGATCACCCCGCGGTTCGCCAGGAAGCTGGCCAGCTCGCCCACCAGCGCGCGGGATTGTCCCGGCAGCAACCATTCCAGGTAGCGCGACAAGGTGGCCAGCAGCGATGCCGGGTCGATCACATGGGACAGCGCGATCACCATCAGGATCAGCAAGGGCACGATCGACAGCAGGGCGTAGTACGCCACCGCGCCCGCGAGCAGCAAGCCCTGGTTGGCCCGGAATTGCCGGAGCGTGCGCAGTACGAAGCGCCACGGGTGTTTCAGCACCAGTCGGGCGCGCGCGTCGAGTATCTGCATGGCAGAGGATGTGTCAGTTCGTCATGGCAGGGGCAGCAGGAAAAAGCGCAGGCCACGGCGCGTTGCGGGTTGGGTTGTCTGGTTGGGAGGTCTGTATGACTGGCAGGGAGGTCACTTTCGCGGCGCATCCGTGTTCTCTCAATGTGGTGCATCGCGCGCCGCACGGCAAGCCGTGGTTGTCCTACACAGGCTTGCGGCATTCTCCGACAGAAACGCCGGCAGGCAAGGCTATGCTTGGATGAAGCATGGCGCGCGCTGCGCGCACAGGCCAATTGCCTCGCCGGCATTCACGCGACACTTCACGCGACACGTACGCGACCATCACGACAGGAACCGCAATCCAATGGCTGATCTGAACGCCGGCCCCGCTGTGGCTAGCCAGTCGTCTGTCTCCGCGGATGCCAGTGACGGCGCCGGCGAAGGCCAGCGGGCTCCTGCAGCCAGCCAGCCGCCGGCGCCGCCTGAAGCCGCGGCTGCGGGCGCATCGGCGGCCCAGCCTGCGGTGGCCGCAAACCTTCCCGTACCGGCCAGGCGCGGCGAAATGCCACTGACCATCCTCGCGGTGCTCGCGTCGCTCTACACGCTGCACCTGGCTAGCGCTTTCGTGATCCCCGTGGTGCTGGCGGTGGTCGTCGCCTACATGCTCGATCCGCTGGTCACCGTGCTGTGCGGCCGGCGCATTCCGCGCGTGCTCGGCGCCTCGCTGGTGCTGCTGGCGCTGCTGGCCAGCGTGGTCTGCTGCGCATACCTGTTGCAGGATCAGGTTGCTAGCCTGATCGACCGTTTGCCGGAAGTTGCCACCAAGCTGTCGCGCTCCGTGGGCGCCTTGCTCAGCGGAGACGACTCGATGGTGCAAAAGATCCGGCGGGCGGCCACGGTGCTGGGCGGCACCGGGCAAGGGCCGCCCGTGCGTGGCTCCCCGATCGTGGTGGAGCGCGCCGGGGATTCGCTCAACAATATCCTGCTGGCAGGTTCGGTCGGCGTCTTTGCCGTCGCCGGGCAGGCCGCGGTGGTGTTGTTCCTCGCCTTCTTCATGCTGGTGTCCGGCGACATGTTCAAACGCAAGTTCATCAAGATGGCGGGTACCACGCTTTCGCAGAAGAAGATCAGCGTGCACATGCTCGACGAGATCAACCGGCAGATCCAGCGCTATATGGTGATGCTGCTGGTCACCAACGCCATGGTGGGCGTGCTGACCTGGTTCCTGCTGAAATGGCTGCAAGTAGAGAACGCCGGCACGTGGGCGCTGGCCGCCGCGGCGTTGCACCTGGTGCCTTACTTCGGTGCGGTGCTCATCGCGGTTTGCATTGGGCTTGCCGCCTTCATGCAGTCGGGCGACTTCGCGCTGGCGGCCATGGCGGCAGGCGGCTCGCTGCTGGTCGCCACGCTGATCGGCGCGCTGGTGACCACCTGGATGACGGGGCGCATGGCCAAGATGAACGCCGTCGCGGTGTTCGTCGTGCTGCTGCTCTTCACCTGGCTATGGGGCACCTGGGGCGTGCTGCTGGCGATTCCCATCGCCGTGATCGCCAAGGTGGTGGCTGACCATGTGGAGGGGCTGGAAGTGGTGGCGGAGTTTCTGGGCGAGTGAGGTTGGCTCAACCCGCAGCCAAAAAACTCGCCACCAGCACCGCCACATCGGGCGGGACCGCATCCGCCGCGCACGCCCGCAGATGCAGCGTCTGTCCCGTCGGCAGCGTCATTGCCGCATCCCGCTCGCCAAAACGCAGCGTGCCTTCGGCAAACACGCGCTCCTGGCAATCTCCCTGGCTCATCGACACAAACTGCAACGGCAGCGCTTGCTGCGGGCCATTGCCCGCGGCTATCCACAGCCACTGGTATTTGCGCGAACGCGGCGCATCGGCGGGCAAGCCGAGGCGCTTGATTTCCAGTACTGTGCCCGCGGCTGCGGTGAAGGCATGGAGAATCTCGCAGGCGGGCGATGCTGGAAGGGTTTGCGTCATGGCGGGCTGGATATCTGCAGGAAACTGGAGCGCGATTCTACCCGCAGCCGAGCGCGCCCGCGCCGCGCACGCCACGCATATCGATAGGCGAACACCTTCATTCCCTGCCCATGGCCGCGGCGCTAACATCGCTGCCAAGCGAGCCGGCATGACAAGTGCTGGTCGCGCCTTGATCACAGCGGCCAGCTTGCGCGCCGCCGCGCATCGGCGCGGCGCGCGAAGAGCCGCAACCCTGAGTGTGGAGCCTGCATGCAACGCCGTAGTCTATTCAAATCCATCGCCCTGGCCGCCGCCATGATCGTGTTGCCGGCCGCGCACGCCGCCGACCAGGTGGTGCGCCTTGGCACCATGAGCGGTCCCGACGCGCAGATCTGGGAGGTCGTGCGCACCGTGGCCAAGCGCAGCGGCCTGGACGTGAAGATCATCGAGTTCAACGACTATGCGCAGCCGAATGCCGCGCTGGATGCCGGGGACCTGGACGCCAACAGCTTCCAGCACCAGCCCTTTCTCGACAGCCAGATCGAGGCGCGGCGCTACAAGATCGCCAATGTCGGCCTGACGTACGTGGCGCCAATGGGCTTTTACTCGAAGAAGCTCAAGTCGCTGAAGGCACTGCCGGACGGCGCCAAGGTGGGCATCCAGAACGATCCCTCCAATGGCAACCGCGCGCTGCTGCTGTTGCAGAAAGAAGGCCTGGTCACGCTGCGCGACGGCGCCGGCAAGAACGGCAAGAACGCCACGCCGCTCGATATCAAGTCCAATCCCCGCAAGCTGAAGATCGTGGAACTGGACTCGGCCATCCTGCCGCGCTCGCTCGATGACCTGGCCGTGGCTTCCATCAATACCGACTACGCGGTCAAGGCCGGCCTCAGCCCGGCCAAGGATGCGATTGCCACCGAAGACCTGCGCGGCCCCTATGCCAACCTGATCGCGGTGCGCACGCAGGACAAGGACAAGCCGTGGGTCAAGCCGCTGGTGGCGGCCTACCAGTCGCAGGAAGTGCGCGACTTCCTGGCCACGCAGTTCAAGGGAGCGATCTTGCCGGCGTTCTGACGGCGCGCGCTTTCGAGGGATAGCGCCGGCTATGCGGCCAGCGCTTCCTCGACAAACAGCAGGCGGTCATTGCCCCAGAACAATTCGTCGCCGACGAAAAAGCTCGGGACACCGAACACGCCGCGTGCTACCGCGGCCTCGGTGGCTTGCTTGAGCGCATCCTTCACCGCCGGGTCATCGATCATCGCCAGCACCTGGCGCGCGTCGAACCCGGCGGCTGTGAGCGCGGTGCCAATCTCGGCGGGGTCGTTCAGGTTACGTTGCTGCTCCCACATGGCGGCGAAGATTGTCTCCACATAGCGGTGGAACGCGGCTTCGTCCTGCAACTGGAAGCCGATCGCGGCGCGCATCAGCGCCAGCGTGTTGACCGGGAAATGCGGATTCTGCTGCAGGTTGGCACCGTACCGGCGCGACCAGCGCGCGGTGTCGGTCTTCGACCAGCGGCCCTTGGCGGGGATCTCCGCGGGGCTGTGGTTGCCGGTGGCCTTGAACACGCCGCCCAGCAGGATGGGCCGCCATACGATCTGCGCGCCGGTGCGCTGTGCCACGCGCGGCAATTCCTTGTAGGCCAGGTAGGAATACGGGCTGCCGAAGTCGAAATAGAATTCCACTTGCTTGCTCATGTCGTCGTCTCCGCTTGTTGTGGTGTTTTTTTGCTGATGGCTTTCATGGCTTCCATGGTTTTGAGGCTTTGGCCCGCAGCGCTTACCACGGCTCGATCCACGGGCGGATATCTAGCTCGTGTGTCCACGCGTCGCGCGGCTGCTGGTGCAGCATCCAGTAGGTGTCGGCGATGTGCTCCGGATTGACGATGCCGTCGTCCTGCTTGGTGGCGTAGCGGTCGGGGAAGTTCGAGCGGATGAAATCGGTGTCGATGGCGGCGTCCACAACCAGGTGCGCCACATGGATATTCTTCGGCCCCAGCTCTCGCGCCATGCTCTGGGCTAGCGCGCGCAGGGCATGCTTGGCGCCCGCAAAGGCGCTCATGCCATCGCGCCCGCGCAGGCTGGCGGTTGCACCGGTGAAGAAAATCGAGCCGTGCCCGCGCGGCAGCATCACGCGGGCGGCCTCGCGCCCCATCAGGAAGCCGCCGAAGCAGGCCATCTCCCAGACCTTGAAGTACACGCGGGATGTGGTTTCCAGCACGGAAAACCGTACATTGGCGCCAATATTGAAGATTGCCACCTCCAGCGGCGCGATCTCGCGCTCGATGCGCTCGATCAGCGCCACCGTCTCGTCCTCCTTGCGGGCATCGCAGGCAAAGCCGTAGGCCTCGCCGCCCTCTGCACGGATCTGCTCGACCAGCGGCGTGAGCTTGTCGGCGCTGCGGCGCGTCACGCAGGCGATATAGCCCTCGCGGGCAAAGCGGCGCGCAATCGCGCCGCCAGTGGCGTCGCCGGCACCTACCACAAGGATGGCTTTCTTGTTGGACATGACTTGTCTCCAGTCTTGGAATGATCCGCCGGCCATGGTCGGGCGGGCTTTCTGCGTTCGTGCCCACGCTGGCCGCTTCCATCGGAAGTGGATCCGGCATAAGATAAACGATCGTTTAGTAAACGAACGTTATGGTATGAATGCGGGTCGCGTCAAGCGGCATCTGCCCCAGGACAATCTCAGGAACTGCAATGCGTTATTCCGCAACTCACAAAGCTGCCACCCGCGAGCGGGTGCTGGAGGCCAGCGGCGCGCTGGTCAAGCGCGAGGGCTTTGCGTCGACCGGCGTTGACCAGCTGATGGGCGCCGCCGGCCTGACCGGCGGGGCGTTCTACAGCCATTTCGATTCCAAGCAGGCATTGCTGCGCGAAGTGATCGAGCGCGAGCTGCAGCGCAGCCGGGAGCTGTTGCTGCCCGACGGGGAGGCAGGCGATGGCGCCTGGCTGGCCAGGATGCTGGATTGCTACCTCACCATGGGCCATGTGCGGCATCCGGAGACGGGCTGCCCGTTGCCCAGCCTGGGCGCGGAGATCGCCCGAGCCGATGCGGACACGCGCCAGGCCTGCGAGGATGGCATGGTGGCCATGCAACTGGAGCTGGCGGTAAGGCTGGGGAGCGGGGAGGCGGCCTGGGGCGTCATGTCCCAGTGCGTCGGGGCGCTGATGCTGGCGCGCACGGTGGCCAACCAGGATGTGGCCAGGGAGATATTGAAGGGGGCACGGACGATGTTGGAGCGTGCTGGCGGTGCGGCGGGTGACGTGCGGGTGTAGCGCAACGCGCTTTGTTTTAACATGCGGGCTGCACATTCAGACAGGACTCCCACCGATGAGGAACGTATTCCTGATTCCCGTTGTTTCGGCCTTGCTTGCCTTTGGCAGTGCGGCCTGCGCCCAGGTCGATGACCAGTCGAAGCCGCAGGCGCTGATCCAGACCGTGACGCAGCAGTTGCTGCGTGAGGTGCGCACCCGCGCGGTCGCGCCGGGCGATATCCAGCGCATCACGACGATCGTGAACAAGGACATCCTTCCGTACACCGATCTGAACCGCACCACGCAGCTCGCCATGGGCCGTTACTGGCGCACCGCGACGCCGGCGCAGCAGCAACAAGTGGTGGAGCAGTTCAAGCTGCTGCTGATCCACACCTATGCCGGCGCTATCGCGCAACTCCGCCCGGACCAGCAGATCGAGTATCCACCGTCGCGCATCGAGCCGGCCGAGACGGACGTGGTGGTGCGCACGGTCGCCACCAATATGAAAAGCGGCCAGCCTGTGCAGATCGATTACCGTCTGCACAAGACGCCGGAAGGCTGGCGCGTGTATGACCTGAACGTGCTGGGCGCCTGGCTGGTGCAGACCTACCGGCAGCAATTCAACGACAGGATTCAGCAAAGCGGGGTGGATGGGCTGATCCAGTCACTGACCGAGCGCAATGAGCGGCTTGTGTCTGGCAGGCAGTAGGGGAGTCCAAGGGGCCATGCGGGCTGTATGCCTTGGATCCGGAGCGACTGTCCGGTTGATGGCAGCACCCGTGCGCCCAGTCAGGGCAAACCGCTGCATGACCCTGACGATTAGGCGGCCCGGCACCACCGGCCAGAATCCGGGCACACAGCGGCCCTTGCACCGTTCAGCCAGACTTGCTCTTCATTCAGTGGCAACGAGGTCGAAGGGGCGGTGTCGAAGGCAACCTGAAGTGCGTGCGCAACATGGGTATCTTCGATGGGAAGCTCCCAGGTCAGGAATAGCTGGATGCAATCCTGGTCGGGCGGAAAGTCGGCCGCGTTAAAACTGCCGCTGTGGCGTTGAATCACGCCATGGGGCTGGCAAGTATCGAATATCACCGCCGTACCCCGGGACAGGGGAATTCGAAGACCCAGCGAGGGAAAATGCAAGTCCTGGTCCCTGTCTTCGCTCAGGAAGAGATTGCAAAAGGCCGCACCGCCATACTGCGCACCATCATGGTGGTACCTCGCGCCGCGGCAGGCCATGAGGGCGACGTCGCTGCCGGCAAGCACCCCGGGCAGTCCAAGCGCGCACGCCCAATCGGACGCCGCCTGCACGCAGTGCACGTAGTCCGGCCAGCGCGCCCGCGCTCGTGCCAAAGGCATTGCCTCGACATCCCCGGGTTCCAGGACCATGCGGGACGATATCTCCCTGGCCCAGTCCGCAAGCAGGCGTGCAGGGGGCACAGGCACGTCGACCGTGCCGCATAACACGATGTCACTGACGCATCGACTGCGGATGCCGTCGCCGCTCCAGAAATAGGAAGTGAGGAGGTCTTGTGCTCGATGCTGTTGAGGGCGGTGGTTCATCTGTACCAGTGTCATGCGGCTGTATTGATACTGTAGCGGATCGTAGCGCGTCGGCCGCTGTTGGCTGTGGGTTCAACCGGTCAATGCCGCACACTAAGGGCTGTGAGAGCGGGGGGCTGCTGGTAAGCTCGCCGCTTGTAGTGTATTGCGATCATCCACGGGCCGTCTCAGGTAGCTCGCGGATTTCGAACCCCACTTTCGCGAGTGGGGAATCCACGCAACGATAGAAGAATCCTGATCATGGCTCAGCGTCGTATCGTGCTTACAATGCCGGCATCTGCCGCCGCAGCGTTTGAGGCCTTCCATAATCACGAGAAACGGTTGATATGGGACACATTGCTGTCGGTTGCTTATGTGGAGGGCGGCGGGACGCATCCCCACGTAGGTGCCATCACCACGAATCTCGGTCGTGGCTGGAAGAAACTTCTTGGCATGCGGACGCAATTCGTCAGCTACGATCCTCCCAGAATTGCCGCAGCGACCATCATTGCCCCTACCGGCCTGTTCGCATTCTGGGGCGCTTCGATGCGACACCGTGACCTTGGTCATGGCGCCTCGGAGCTGATTTACACATTCAACATCAAGCTACGCCCACAGCTGTTGGGGCGCATTCTGGATCCATTCGTGGCCAAGGTCTTCGAGTTGGAAACGCGTCGACGCTTTGCTGCGATGGCTGCCTACTTGCGACAACGGAAGCCGGGAGATGACTGACTGCATTGGGGTGGCGCTTCCCGCTGATCGGTTTCATCAAACTGCTATCTGTTGCATCGACCGGTTGAATCCTCACCCAGAAGCAGTTGTTCAAGAATGTCATCCTTTCCAATAGGCGCAGCCTGCTGCCGGGGGGGAGCGGTCGAAGCCGTATGGTAGTGTCCCGCTATATTTCCCTCCACACGCCTATCGAGGTCGCAATGAAAGTCAAACGCATCGTTGCAAATATCAGCACGCAAGCCGTAGGCGACGCGAAGGACTTCTACGGGAGAGTATTTGGCCTCGACCTGCTGATGGATCATGGCTGGATTGCCACGTACGGGTCGTCGGAGAGGATGGAGGTGCAGATTAGTTTCGCTTCGCAAGGCGGATCGGACACGCCAACGCCGGATTTATCAATCGAAGTGGACGACATTGTCGCCGCGCTTGAGCGCGTAAAGTCGGCAGGGATTCCCATCGAGTACGGCCCGGTCGACGAACCATGGGGCGTACGGCGCTTCTATGTTCGCGACCCATTTGGCAAGCTGATCAATGTGCTCGCTCACACCTGACGCGCAGGTCTGCTACGGGGGCAGGTGCGCTGGCAATGGCAGGCAACCGCAACAGTCAGCCAATTCCCGCCAGTCTTCGGGCGTCGAGCATCATGTTCGCGCCCAGCACAAGCAGAACCGCGCCCATGGCCCAGCGCTGGGCCAGCAGGAGTCCCGGCCGGCGGGACAGGAGGGTTGCCATGCTGCCAGAGCAGATTGCCACGGCGCCGTTGACGGTGGCGAACGCGACAATCAACGAGGACCCGAGCACGAGCGATTGCTCGAGGACGTTGCCGTTCCGATAGTTGATGAACTGCGGCAGAACTGACAGGAAGGTCATCGCCAGCTTGGGATTCAACAGGCTGGTGGTGGCGCCCATCGCGAACAGCCGTCGGGGGCGTTCGTGCGGCAGGTCGCGGACTTCGAGCGGGGAGCGGCCACCAGGCTTCACGGCCTGCCATGCCAGATAGAACAGATAGGCAGCGCCCACCGTGCCCAGGATGCTGCTGGCGTAGGGCACGCTCAGGAAAAATGCCGTGATGCCAAACGCCGCGCCAAACATATAGAAAAGGTATCCGAGCATGACGCCAGCGAGGGACACGAGCCCGGCCTTGCGTCCTTGCGCAATGGAGCGTGACATCACGTAGACCATGTTCGGGCCCGGCGTCACGGCTAGCATGCCCCCAACCGCTAAAAATCCGTAGATCGATTCCGCACTGTGCATTTTCGGGGTTCCCCAGTGGACATTGACCGCAGTATCCACTTGGTGAGCGGCCGAGTAAAACGGGTTAAACTGACTTTTTTATTCAGATTTTCTGATTAATATGAAAAAGCTTGATCTGGACGTCATTGAGATGGTGGTGGCGGTCGCCGACACCGGCTCGTTTGCGCGGGGGGCAGAGACCGTACACCGGTCCGCGTCGGCGGTGAGCATGCAGATCAAGGCGCTTGAGGAGTCGCTTGGGAAGCCGCTGTTTGTGCGGACCACGCGGCACGTGACGATTACCGCCGAGGGAAAGACGCTGCTGGACTATGGCCGTCGCATGCTCGCGATGCGGGAGGAGGCGTGGGCGTCGATCGTGCGCCCGGAGATGAAGGGGCGCGTCACCATCGGCGTGCCTGACGACTACGCCTCATCGTTGCTGCCGTCGGTCCTCAGACAGTTCGCGGTGGCGCACCCGCGAGTGGAAATCCGGGTGATCGGCATGCCTAGCAGTGCGCTCGTGCCATTGCTCAAGGACAACACGCTCGACCTGGCCTGCCTGACTAAAGCCAAGGGCATCGCCGGCGAATTCATCCGGTGCGAGCCGATGGTCTGGGTCGGGTCGGCCGTGAGGAAAGTGTGGAACGAGCGCCCGCTGCCCATCGCCGTTTTCGCCCATGGCAGCACGGCGCGCGCTAATGCCATCAGTGCGCTGCAGCGGGAGAACATCAAATACCGCATGTCCTACGAAAGCCCGAGCCTGCTGGGCCTTGTCAGCATGGTCGAAGCGGGGCTTGCGGTGGCCCCCCTGGCGAGATGCAGCGTACCCGGGCATCTTGTTCAGCTATCCCAGAGCGACGGCTTGCCACCACTGGCCGAACTCGAAATCGTCCTCGCCCGCAGCTCCCGGTCCGCGCGACCTCCCTGCGATTATCTCGCTGAGCAGATCCTGGTTGAATTGAGAACCTGAGGAAAACCTGAGCGATCACGCATGGTGAAGCGTCCATCGACGCATGGAGAGGGGTAGGTCAGTCCGTGGCGGGTGTCAACGGTGGCAGCTTCCACGTGCCATTCATCGCCGCCTCGCTTGGCCCGCAGGCTTGGCCATGGTGCTGCAGTTTTGTGTTGTAGTTCTCGATCATCGGGAATGCATAGATATAGGCATCCCTCGCAATGGCACGGGTTTCGTCCTGCAGTTCTCGCCGTGTGAATTAAGTCTTGTGGCGAGCGCGATATCCGGAATGGGTGAGTCAGGCGGCACTTTCGGCTGATTTCACCTTCTACCCCGTCCGATATGAAATCTTTCAACAGGCATGCCGCGTGGCGCCATTGCGCGCTATGTTCAACTCCGAAGTACCGCTGCGTGCCGCGTGCCCCGGCGGCCTCCGAGTTATTTCGTATCCACGCTTTTTCACTTGTCAGGACAGCCATGCCAAATCGTCGGTTGATTCCCCGTTCCCTGCACGCGCTGAGCCTTGGCGCGGCCATGCTATTCGCACCGCTCGTCCACGCCGCGCCGCCGGGCCCCGTCGGCGTGGCGGAGGAAACCGTGATCTCCGGGCGCATCGTTTCGATCGATCCGGAATCGAAGGCGGTGCTGGTGCAAGGCCCGCGCGGCAATGTCGCCGAGCTGATCGGCGGCGACGAAGTCAAGAATTTCAAGCAGATCAAGAAGGGCGACATGGTCACGCTGACCCGCGCGGCGGCCGTGGTCACCACGCTGGAGCCGGTCGATAGCAAGGACATGCCGCTGGCGGAGTCGGTGGAGCGCACCGCGCGCGCTGGCGAGGGCGACAAGCCTGGCTTTGCGCGCGAGATCACAACCACGGTGACGGCGGAGATCACCAAGGTCGATGCGAAGCACCGTACCGTGACCTTCCGTGGTCCGCGCGAGACGCTGCGCACGGTGAAAGTCCAGGACCCCAACATCGACCTGGGCAAGCTCAAGGCGGGCCGCCTGGCCAAGCTCGTCTATCGCGAGGTCATCTCGATTGTGGTGACGTCGGCGCCGAAGTCGTAAGGCGCGCTGACAAGCCGGCTGGTCTGGCCGACTTGCGCATCGGTGCGCCACTCGGCGCCGAGCGAATTGATCCACGTGCGGCGGTAGCTGGCGTTCAGGTTGAAAAAGGCATCCCCGCGAAAATCCCCGACACGATGCCCTTTGGCAGCAGCAAGCCATTCCCGCTGACCCCGATTTCCGGGGTGAACAGGTTGGTATGGTCGTCGAGCTTGCGGCGAATCGCCAGACTCCTGCCGGGGCGCACGCTCCTTGAACAGCTTCTCGGTCGACAAGCCGCCGACCAGTTGCGCCATCGGTGCCATGCCGGTGGCGTACGCGGCACCCACCAGCGAGCCCATGCTGGTGCCGGCGATGCTGGGCTTGCTGGGTCGGGGTCTGCCTTTGGCGGGGTACACGATGGGCTTCTGCGCCTGGGCTTGCGTGGACCCAGTGGCACATAGCAAAAGACCAACGGCTAGGCGTTGCAGTCGCATGGCCTGTTCCTCGGGTGATCGGCGGTGCCTCATGCAATGGCGCTGGCTGCACCATCCAACCGCGCGTTTTCCATGTTCGATCATGACTGCGGGCAGGGCAATTGAGTGTTTTCTTTTTTGGCCCGTAGTTGTGCTGCAAAAGGTGGTTGGGCAGTGGTGTGGCTAGCGATGTGTCGGCTTGCCCGCCAGCGCTTTGCCTACGCCTCCACAAGCGCCTCGAAGCGCAGGGCAAGAAAGTCGATCAGAGCACGCACCGCAGGCAGCAGGCCCCGGCGCGAAGGGTACACGGCATGAATGACGCCGCCCTTTGGCCGCCACTCTGGCACCAGCATGACCAGCTGGCCTAGTTTCAACTCGTCCTCCACCACCATGCTCGGCAGCGCCACCGCGCCCACCCCGGCCAGTGCGGCCAGGCGCAGGGCCAGCATGTCGTCGGTGACCAGCCGCGGGCTATGGCGGATTTCCACGCTGGCGCCCTCCGGCCCCTGCAGCCGCCAGCTATGCGTGGGCTGCGGCGGGCCCCAGTCCAGCGTGGGCAGCTCGGCCACGTCGGCCGGCACGGCGGGCATGGTGCGGCCCGCCAGCAGCGCGGGGCTGGCCAGCAGGCACCACGCGCGGGTGGCCAGCGTGCGCATCACCAGGTCGCTGTCGCTCAAAGGCGGCACCCGCACCCGGATCGCCACGTCGATGCGCTCGGCAATCACGTCCACGCGGCGGTTGGTCGCCTCGAGATGCACGATGACCTTTGGGTAGGCCGCCATGAATTCAGCGATCATGGCGCCGATCCGCGCGTGCAGCAGCGCCACCGGGCAGGTCACCCGCACGATGCCCTGGGGCTCCGAGTGCGTCAGGTCGATGGCCTGCTGCGCGGCATCGGCCTCCACCAGCATGGCCTTGCAGTGCGTGTAGTAGCTCTGCCCGATCTCGGTCACGGAGAAATGCCGCGTCGAGCGCTGGATAAGGCGCGTGCCCAGGCGTTCTTCGAGTTCGCCCACGCGGCGGCTCAGCTTGGACTTAGGGATGCCCAACGCACGGCTTGCCGGCGCAAAGCCCTGATGGTCCACCACCTGGGCAAAGTAGAAAAGGTCGTTGAGGTCGGGATGCATCGGGTCATCGTCCTATCAATAGGACACTGAGAATAGCGCATGGAGGCTACCGGCGTTCCTGCCGCAGGCCTAAGCTGGTCTTCGTCAGGGGCAAAGCCTGCCCGCCACCGTTCAGGAGTTCCCATGAAGAAGATCAGCGGCACCTACCGTGCCCCGCATGCCCATTGGGTGGGCGACGGCTTTCCCGTGCGCACGCTGTTCTCGCAGCAAAGCCTTGGCAGTCACCTGAGCCCCTTCCTGATGCTCGACCATGCGGGCCCGGCTGAGTTCTCGCCTGCCGCCCGGCGGCGCGGCGTGGGCGAGCATCCGCACCGCGGCTTCGAGACGGTGACCATCGTCTACCAGGGCGAGTTGGAGCATCGCGATTCCACGGGGCAGGGCGGGCGCATCGGCCCCGGCGACGTGCAATGGATGACGGCAGCGTCCGGCATCCTGCATGAGGAGTTCCACTCGGAGGCCTTCACCCGCACCGGCGGCACGCTGGAAATGGTGCAGTTGTGGGTGAACCTGCGCGCCAGCGACAAGATGGCCGCGCCCGGCTACCAGACCATCGTGTCGGCGCAGATCCCGTCGGTGCAGTTGCCCGGCGGCGCCGGCCAGGTGCGCGTGATTGCGGGCGAGTATCGGGGCACAGGCGAAAGCGCACGCGGGCCGGCACACACCTTCACGCCAATGGACGTATGGGACGTACAACTGCGCCACGGCGCGGACGTGGACCTGCCTGCTCCCGAGGGGCGCACCGTGGCACTGGTGGTGCTGTGCGGCAATGTGCTGGTCAACGGCAGCGAGGCCGCCCAAGCCGGGCAGATGGTGCTGCTCGATCGCGCGGGCGCCGGATTCGCGCTGGCGGCCACAAGCGACGCGCTGGTGCTGGTGCTGCATGGCGACGCCATCGACGAGCCGGTGGCGACCTACGGGCCGTTCGTGATGAACACCGAGGAAGAGATCAAGCAAGCGCTGCAGGATTTTCGCAGCGGCCGCTTCGGGCAGATCGAAGCGGCGTAGTCAGCGTCGGACGCTAACCCATTCGACGTCAATCGCAAATCGTGAGTCAATGAAAGGAGATTCTCATGGCAACCCCCTACAAGCGCCTGGACAAGAGCCAGGCCGCCGTCCTCCTGGTCGATCACCAGGCCGGCCTGCTATCGCTGGTCCGCGATATCGAGCCGGACAAGTTCAAGAACAATGTGCTCGCGCTGGCGGATCTGGCCAAGTATTTCAACCTGCCCACCGTCCTCACCACCAGCTTCGAAGATGGCCCGAACGGGCCGCTGGTGCAGGAGCTCAAGCAGACCTTTCCCGATGCACCCTACATTGCGCGCCCCGGCCAGATCAATGCCTGGGACAACGAGGATTTCACCAAGGCGGTCAAGGCCACCGGGCGCAAGCAGTTGATCATCGCGGGCGTGGTGACCGAAGTCTGCGTGGCTTTCCCGGCATTGTCGGCGATGGCCGAAGGCTACGACGTATTTGTGGTCACGGATGCATCGGGCACCTTCAACGAGATCACCCGCAACGCCGCATGGGCCCGCATGGAGCAAGCCGGGGCGCAGATGCTGAGCTGGTTCGGCGTGGCCTGCGAACTGCACCGCGACTGGCGCAACGATATCGAAGGGTTGGGCACGCTGTTTGCCAATCACATTCCCGACTATCGCAACCTGATGGCGAGTTATAGCACGGTGAAGGCTGGCAAGTAGCGTTGGACATACAGCCCCGCCCAAAAGGGCGAACCGGGTCGGGGCTGGGACGGGCCCCGCTTCTTGGTCCATGGCGCACGCATCTGCTGCCCACATTGCGCTACACAATGCAAAATTCTTGTTAAAAGTGGTGCGATTTCGGACTTGTCCGATGTGAATGGCGAACATTCTTCGGTGGCCTGACCCGCTACCCCGTGTTTGCGTTGGTTGACGTGTTGTCGCTCGCGGGCCCCTCACCTTTACCATTGCCGCGCACTGCGGCCCAGACATGGCAAACGAATCGACCGGCAAGGGCGGTCAGCAATCCTATTTCCTCGAGGTGCCCGGCGCGGCCAGTGCCGCCGAGCTGTCGGCGGTGTCAAGGATTCTGGTAAACAAGCCAACATCAAGGCGCCGCCTGGATACGAGCTCGCACACCGTCCCTGGTTCGAGAATGATGCTGGTCTGCAAAAATGCCAAGCTCCGGTTCTCCTGGTACGGGAGAGCTTAGTCTGCCGAAACCGGGCGCACTTCCGTAGGTGAGGAGCGATGTCTAAAGCGCGCGTAATTGGATCATCAATAGATGCTATCCGTGCTGCTGAGGCTGAATTGGGACGCACGCTACCCAGATCTTTCTCGGATTGGCTCTTAGTGAACAATGGGAGATCTTTGGTTCCACGACGCACATGCTCGTGCCGCTGGCGCGGCTGGACGAAACGCTGGTCGAAGCCGCGTTCCTGGCCACCGGGACCAACGGGCAGTCGTGCAGGTGCCGGCCAACACCCGACACGCCCGTCAACGGTATGTCGAAAATGGAGAGTATTGAATGATGGCAAAGGATTATTCGGTCTGGGACATTGATGAGTTGGTGGCGGCGTACGCCAACGTCCCTGACCTAGCCGAGACCGTGAGAACGGGTATGGAGGCGTTGTTCAAGTTTATGGAGACCGAGGGTCTGCTTACATGTCGCGTCACCGACGAGCAAGGTCAGGTGGTTAAACGGCAGATCATGGCAAGCCAGATAACGGAGGAAGGCAACCGACTCAGCAGTGGCCCCAAAAATCCCGTGCATAGATGGTTAGGTTCCAAGGGGGGACAGAAGAACCCGCCGGATCTGAAGATGCTGGAGAAGGCGCTGGCAGAAATCCGGGCTGGAAACTCAGAAAGACAAGGCGCGAGTAGGCTTCATTGGCACGTCAAAGGCCCCTGAACCAAGAACTGAGAATCCCATGTAACCAGTTCGCGTTGTTCGATGCCGAATTCGGCCAGTGGCACTTTGTGCCACGCGCTGCGATAGGCGAGCTTATGGAGGGAGTTACCTGCTTGGCCGATGGCTAGGGAAAATGGCGTTACCACGTCTAGCGTGCATGGCATTCGATCAGTATCGCGAATAGACCAGCCCATCGAGGGCCCAAAACGCCTCTGGTCACGAGCCTGGAGGAGAGCAGTGAAGCCAGCATCACTGACACCTGCCCGTGGAACGTGATGCGGCGATTCTTTTGCCTGCCTGCCGATGTGATCGCGTCCGACAACCCAGCGGTCGCCGACGCATCGAGTCGGAAGGCAGGATCTGGATTTGTCGGTATGACGCGGCCGGCCGTCTGCGATTCCCCCGGTCTCGCCTGCAAATCTCGCCTTGACATCCTTACGTACGATATATATCGTAAGATATGTTTTTCGATACGTAGGAGCTGCGACGATGCGTCACCACCCCATTCTGGGCAGGCTTAGCCATCACATGCTTGCCCATCTGTCTTCCCACTTTTCGTCCCACTTTTCGTCCCATTCCTCGCACCACGGCGAGCGCCATGGCCGCCAAGCCATTGGCCGCCACCACCACGGCGGTGGCCCCGGCGGCTTCTTTGGTGGCGGCGGCGATGGCTTCGACGGCGACGGCGATAGCTGGCGGCGTGGCCGCAAGTTCAGCTCGGATGATCTTCAACTCATGCTGCTGTCCTTGCTGGAAGAAAAGCCCAGCCATGGCTATGAGCTGATCAAGGCGCTGGAGGCCCGCACCAACGGCTTCTACAAGCCCAGCCCGGGCATGGTCTATCCGGCCCTGACCTTCCTCGAAGAACTTGGCTACGCTACGGTGGACACCGAGGGCAACAAAAAGCGCTATCAGCTGGCGGGGCCGGGCCTGGCCCATCTCGACGCCAACCGTGAGCGGCTGGCCCTGATGCTCAACAAGCTCAAGCACGTGGCGCGCAAGATGGAGTGGGTGCGGCGCGCGCTGTCGGGCGAAGCCGCCGAGCCGGGTGCGGCGGGCGTAGCCGCCGACGAGCGTGAAGCCGCGGGCGGCTGGCTGCCCGAGTTCGTCGAGGCGCGCGTGGCGCTCAAGCGGGCGCTGCTGCTGCGCACCGATGCCACGCCGGACGAGCAGCGCCGCATCGCCGCCATCCTGGCGCGGGCAACCGCCGAGATCAACGCCGGCCAGGGCGGCCAGGGTGCCTAGTGCTGACCCGCATCCCGACACTCCACATTCCGTATTCCTCATTCCCCTCATTCCCGCCAACCAGGAAATCCATGACTACTCGCGATCTCACCGTGCAACGCGTTCGCCATGAACTCAAGATGCGCTTGCTGCAAGTGGTGCGTACCCAGGCGGTGTCGCCGCAACTGCTGCGCGTGACGCTGGCTGGCGAAGACCTGAAGGGCTTTGTCTCCGCGTCTTTCGACGACCACATCAAGGTGTTCCTTCCCGCGCCGGGGCAAAGCAAGCCCGCGCTGCCGGAGCTTGGCCCCAATGGCCCTGTGTTTCCCGAAGGCCAGCCGAAGCCCGCCGCGCGCGACTACACGCCGCGCCGTTACGATGCCGCCGCCGGCGAGCTCGATATCGAGTTCGTGCTGCATGGCGATGGCCCCGCCTCCACCTGGGCCGCGCAGGCTGCGCCCGGCCAGTATCTGGGCGTGGGCGGCCCGCGTGGGTCGTTCGTGATTCCCGAGGGCTTCGACTGGCACTTGCTGGTAGGCGACGAAACCGCGCTGCCTGCCATCGGCCGCCGCCTCGAGGAACTGCCGTCCGGCGTGCGCGCGCTGGTGGTGCTGGCGGTGGACAACGCCGCCGCCGAAATCCCGCTGCCCAGCCGCGCCGACGTGGAGATCCACTGGCAGCACCGCGACAGCGCACCGGCAGATAGCGCCGCCGGGCTGCTGGAACAAGCCTTGCGCGAGGTCACGTTGCCGCGCGGCGAAGGCTATGTCTGGGCGGCTGGCGAGGCCGCGTCGATTCGCGCCGTGCGTCAGTACCTGGTGGGCGAGCGCGGCATCGAGAAGGGCCGCATCCGCGCGGCCAGCTACTGGAAGGCCGGTGCCGCCGCCGTGCACGAGCACATCGACGACTGAGCGGCGCATGCTGGGGGCAGTGCAAGCCTTGAAGGCCGGATCAACTGGTTTTACAATGCAACCGCCTCGCCATTTTGGCGCCGCATTCCGCGGCGCGCCGCATCTGGCGAGTGAAACGGAGTTGCACTATGGTCCGGCGAACCAGCCTGGAAGGCGCCGCATGTCCCGTGGCCCGCTCGCTCGATGTGATCGGCGACTGGTGGTCGCTGCTGATCGTGCGCGATGCCTTCGATGGCTTGCGGCGCTTTGGCGAGTTCCAGCGCAGCCTTGGCCTTGCGAAGAACATCCTTGCCGGCCGGCTGCGCACGTTGCTGGCGCACGGCATCCTGGAACAGGTGCCGGCCTCCGACGGCAGCGCCTACCAGGAATACGTGCTGACGCCGAAAGGGCGCGCGCTGTTCCCCGTGGTGGTGGGCTTGCGGCAGTGGGGCGAAGCGTTCTTCTATGCCCCTGGCGAGCCGCATTCCGTGCTGGTGGACAGCAAGGCTGGCAAGCCCGTGCGGCCGCTCGAGGTGCGTGCCGAGGATGGCCGGTTGCTTGGGCCCGACGATGCGGTGGTCCGCAAGGTCGGCGAGGACGCGTTGCAGTAAGTCCGGCGCCGGATGCATCGACCATCCCGCGCTTCAACACTGTTCAATACTGTTCAACACTGTCCGACACCTTCTCTCGCGCATCGCCATGCCGCAAACATCTCTCACCCGGCCGCCCCTTCTCGTCAGCGCCTGCCTGCTAGGCCAGCCCGTGCGCTATGACGGCCAGGCCAAGGCCCAGCCCGACGCCACGCTGGCCATGTTGGCGCGGCATTTCGAACTGATTCCGGTCTGCCCGGAGTCCATGGGGGGCTTGCCGACGCCGCGCCCGCCAGCGGAGATCGTCGGCGGCAGCGGCGCGCAGGTGCTGGCCGGCGCGGCCATCGTGCGCGATGCCACCGGTGCCGACGTGACCGCGCCGTTCGTGGCAGGCGCCCGCGACGCGCTGGCCATCGCCCGGCAGCGTCAATGCGGGCACGCGCTGCTCAAGGCCTTGAGCCCCTCATGCGGCAATCACGAGCACTACGATGGCTCGTTTGGCGGCGTGCTGCGCCCGGGCCAGGGCGTGGCCGCGGCGTTGCTGGCCGAGGCCGGCGTGCGCGTGTGGAACGAAAGCGAGATCGATGCCCTGATCCGCACGGCCGGCGTGCCCGGTGCGTAGCGGTGCCGCCGCCCAGCTTGCAAAAGCCGTAGACGCGGCCGGTATTCGCCGCTAAGATCTTTCCGGTCAGCCGCACCAACGGCTGGCAGCGTCGCTCGGACGGTTCCGGGCGCTTACGTTCAAGGAAAATCCATGTCAGCCTCCGCAGGCAAGCGCCGCTTCGCGCGTATCGATCGTCTTCCCCCGTACGTCTTCAATATCACCGCCGAGTTGAAAATGGCGGCGCGCCGCCGTGGCGAAGACATCATCGACATGAGCATGGGCAACCCGGACGGCGCCACGCCGCCGCATATCGTTGCCAAGCTGACCGAAGCCGCACAACGCCCCGATACCCACGGTTACTCCGCCTCCAAGGGCATCCCGCGACTGCGCCGCGCCATCTCGCACTGGTATCGCGAGCGCTACGACGTCGAGATCGATCCGGACACCGAGGCCATTGTCACCATCGGCTCCAAGGAAGGGCTGGCCCACCTGATGCTGGCCACGCTCGATCGGGGCGACACTGTACTGGTGCCCGACCCGAGCTACCCCATCCATATCTATGGCGCGGTGATTGCCGGAGCCGATATCCGTTCCGTGCCCCTGGTGCCGGGCGTGGACTTCTTCGCCGAGATGGAACGCGCCATTCGCGGCAGCTATCCCAAGCCGAAGATGATCGTGCTGGGCTTTCCGTCGAATCCCACCGCGCAATGCGTGGAGCTGGACTTCTTCGAGCGCGTGATCGCGCTGGCGCGCAAGCACGATATCTTCGTGGTGCACGACCTGGCCTATGCCGACATCGTGTTCGACGGCTGGAAGGCGCCGTCGATCATGCAGGTGGAAGGGGCGAAAGACATTGCCGTGGAGTTCTTCACGCTGTCCAAGAGCTACAACATGGCGGGCTGGCGCATCGGCTTCATGGTAGGCAACCCGGATCTGGTGGCCGCGCTCACGCGCATGAAGAGCTATCACGACTACGGCACGTTCACCCCGCTGCAGGTGGCCGCCATCGCCGCGCTGGAAGGCGACCAGCAATGCGTCAAGGAGATCGCCGCGCACTACCAGACACGCCGCGACGTGCTGGCGCGCGGGCTGATCGAATCCGGCTGGCCGGTGGAGATTCCCAAGGCATCGATGTATATCTGGGCGCGCATCCCCGAACCGTATCGCGCGCTGGGCTCGCTGGAGTTCTCCAAGCAACTGCTGGCCAAGGCCAAAGTCTGCGTCTCACCCGGCATCGGCTTTGGCGATTACGGTGACGAGTACGTGCGCTTCGCGCTGATCGAGAACGAGGCGCGTATCCGGCAGGCGGTGCGCGGCATCAAGGCGATGTTCCGCGCGGATGGGCTGGTGAAGGTGCCGGTGGACGAGCACCAGCCGCACGGCCACGCGCCGAAGCCCAAGGACTGAGTGCCTAGTTTTTCCGTATCCGCATGCACGTGACCACACGCCGGCGCCATGCCGGCGTGCAACCATCAGGCGTGCCCTGATCGGCCAAGCATGGCCAGCGGGTGGGGCTCACGCGGCCATGTGCTGTCGAAGAACGACTGCACCATGGCCTTGCTGACTTCGCTCGCATCCTTCACGCGCCAGCGCGGCGCATTGTCCTTGTCGACGATCAGCGCGCGCACCCCTTCGATGAAATCGCCCTGCGTGAACGCGTGCGACACCACGCCGAGCTCCATGCGGAAACAATCGGCAAGATCCAGGTCGCGGCCGCGCAGCAGCAATTCCTGCGTGACCGCCATCATCAGCGGCGATCGCCCGCGCAGGATCTCAAGTGTGCGCGCGGCCCAGTCGGCATAGGCCGGGTCGGATTCGGCGGCCAGGCTCTCGAGCAGGCCGGCCACGCTGGCGTCTGCCCGGAAATGCCGCAGCACGGCAGGCAGCACTGACTGCAGCGGCGCCGCGGGCGCGCTGGCGGCAGGCGTTGCCTGCAGCGCGGCGCGCAGGTCCGCCAGCACGTCGCCTGTCCGGTTGATGGCTGCCAGCGTCTGCTCGAAGTGCTCCAGGCTTGCGGCAGGCACGGCGATGTCGGCCAGCTTGCACAGCAGCGTATCGGCAGCGCCAAGCGTCACGCCCGTCAGCCCGACATAGAGCGCCAGCGCCGGCGGCAGCTTCGACAAGAAATGGCTCGCGCCCACATCGGGCACCAGGCCGATGCCGGTCTCCGGCATGGCCACGCGCGAGCGCTCGGTGACCACGCGCAGGTGCGCGGCCTGCGCCAGGCCCATGCCGCCGCCCATGACAATGCCGTCCATCAGCGCCACGACCGGCTTGGGGTAGCAGTGCAGGCGATAGTCGAGCTGGTACTCGTGCACGAAGAACTGGCGATGCAGCGCCGTACCCGCGTGGAAGCTGTCGTACAGCGCGCGGATGTCGCCGCCGGCGCAGAACGCCTTGGGGCCCGCGCCGCGCAGCACCACCGCAGCGATGTCGTCGCGCGCGGCCCAGGCGGCAAGCTGCGCATCGAGCAGGCCGATCATCGGGTAGGACAAGGCGTTCAGCTGGCGCGGCCGGTTGAGCGTGATCAGGCCGATGCCGTTGATCTCGACGAAGCACACCTCGTCTTCGGCGCTCGGCGCGGCTGCGGGGCGTTCCTGGGCGGCATCGTTCGGGTTCAGGCGCATGGCGCGGCTCCTAGGCATTGCGCCATTGCGGCGCACGTTTTTGCAGGAAGGCGTTGACGCCTTCGCGCTGGTCCTCGTCGTCGAACAGGTCGACAAAGCGCTCGCGCTCCAGCGCCAGCGCCGGGCCGCGCGGCACGCCCTGGCGCGCCAGGTGCACCAGCTGCTTGCTGTAGGCAGCCGCGCGCGGGCTCACGTTGCTGGCGCGCTCGGCCAGCCGCAGCGCCGCGTCCAGCGCCTGGCCCGTGGGCACCATCTCTTCCACCAGCCCGATGCGCAGCGCGGTGGTGGCATCGATGCGCTCGTTGGCCAGGATCATGCGCTTGGCCCAGCCCTCGCCCACCAGCCAGGGCAGGGTTTGCGTGCCGCAGCCACACGGCAGCAGGCCGACGCCGGCTTCCGGCAGCGCCATCTGGGCCTGTTCCTCGGCAATGCGCACGTCGCAGGCCAGCGCGCATTCCAGCCCGCCGCCCATGGCATAGCCGTTGATCGCCGCGATCACCAGGGGGCGTGCGTTTTGCAGCGCCTCAAAGGCGGCACCGAAGCGTTGCGCCATCAGCCGCGCATGGGCGCGATCGCCGTCGGCAAAGCCATTGAGGTCGGCGCCGGCGCTGAAGAAGCGGCTGCCGTCGCCGGTGATCACGATGGCGCGCACGCGCGTGTCCGCATTCAGCGTGGCCACCAGTTGCTGCAACTGTGCCAGCCCCTCGGCGTTGAACGCATTGGCGGGCGGGCGCTTGAGGGTGAGGCGGGCGATATGTCCGTCGATGACGTGCTCGATCATGCTTGCCGCTCCTCTTGGGCCAGGTACTGGCGGATCACGCCCGAGAAGTCGAGCTGTCCGTCGCCGGCCTGGCTCACCGCCTGGTAGATCTGCTGGGCCAGTGCCCCGAGGAACAGCGGTTGCCGCACGCTGCGAGCGGCATCCGTGGCCAGGCCCAGGTCCTTGAGCATCAGGTCCGCGCCAAAGCCGCCGCTGTAGCCGCGCGAGGCCGGCGCGGTCTCGATCACGCCCGGGTAGGGGTTGCAGGTGTCGGCGGCCCAGCAGCGGCCGGTGGAGGTGTTGACGATCCCGGCCAGCACGCCGGCGTCGATGCCCAGCTTGACGCCGAGCGCCATGGCTTCCGACACGCCGATCATGGAAATGCCGAGGATCAGGTTGTTGCAGATCTTGGCGACCTGTCCGGTGCCGGTGTCGCCGCAATGGACGATGTTGCGGCCCATGCCGGACAGCACAGGTTTCAGTTGTTCGAACAGGGTTGGTTCGGCGCCGACCATGAACGTCAGCGTACCGGCCTGCGCGCCGCCGGTGCCGCCGGAGACGGGGGCGTCGGCGATCGGGTTGCCTTGCTGCTTGGCCTCGACGGCCAGTGCGCGGATGGTGGCCGGGTCGATGGTGCTGGAGTCCACTAGCGGTACGCCGGGCCGTACGCCGGCAAGGACGCCTTCCGGGCCGAGGTAGGTGGCGCGGACGTGAGCGGCGGCCGGCAGCATGGTGATGACGAAGTCGGCTTCGGCGGTGGCCTTGCGGGCGGAGGGGGCTACGGCTGCGCCGTCGGCTTGCAGGGCTGACAGGGCGGTGGGGTTGAGGTCGAAGACGGTCAGGGTGTGGCCTGCCTTGAGCAGGTTGCGGGCCATGGGGGCGCCCATGTTGCCTAGGCCGATGAAGGCTATGTGCATGTTGGGTCCTTACTCTTGGTGTTTGGTGGTCGGTGTTTGGTGGTTGTGGCGACTGGAACTGCTTAACTGAAACTGCTGAACTTCAACTGCAGTTTCACCACCCCTGCGGGGCGGCAGACCTACTTTCTTGTCTTGCCAAGAAAGTAGGCAAAGAAGGCGCGCCATACGGCCTAGGTAAACCTTGACGGCTCGCTTCGCATCGCGCATGGCTACACCAAATCGGTGCTCTGACTCTCCTGCTGGTTGGCTCCCCTCTCCCACTTGTGGGAGAGGGGCCGGGGGAGAGGGCGGGCGCTGGCCGAAGCCGATGCTTGCCAATCAGCGCAGGCTGATCGTCGTATTCACCCCGTCATTTACCGTTGCGTCGTCAAACCACCTTGCCGTGACGGTCTTCGTCTGCGTGTAGAACTGCACCACTTGCTTGCCATAGGGGCCGAGGTCGCCGAGCTTGGAGCCGCGTGAGCCGGTGAAGCTGAAGTAGGGCACGGGTACCGGGATGGGGATGTTGATGCCGACCTGGCCGACGTCGATCTCGCTCTGGAACTTGCGGGCGGCCGCGCCGCTTTGCGTGAATACGCCGGTGCCGTTGCCGAAGGGGTTGCGGTTGACCAGGGCGATGGCTTCGTCCAGCGTGTCGACGCCGATCACTACCAGCACCGGGCCGAAGATCTCCTGCGTGTAGATGGACATCTCGGTGGTGACATCGGCAAACACGGTCGGGCCGATGAAATTGCCTTCGGGGTAGCCGGCTACCTGCACGTTGCGGCCATCGAGCGCCAGCGTGGCGCCTTCGCGTTCGCCGGCTTCGATCAGGCCGAGCACGCGCTGCTTGGCGGCGATGGATACTACCGGGCATACGTCGGTGCCAGGCTCGTTGCCGGCGCCGACCTTGAGCGTGGCGGCCTTTTCCACCAGTTCGGGCAGCCATTCGCGCGCGGCGCCCACCAGCACGGCTACCGACGTCGCCATGCAGCGCTGGCCGGCCGCGCCGAAGGCTGCGCCGGCCAGCGCGTTGAGCGTGTGCTCGCGGTGCGCGTCGGGCAGCACCACGGCGTGGTTCTTGGCGCCCATCATCGATTGCACGCGCTTGCCGTGCGCGCCGGCGAGGTTGTAGACATGGGTGCCCACGGCGGTGGAGCCGACGAAGGAAACCGCCTTGATGTCCGGGTGCGTGCACAGCGCGTCCACCACCTCGCGCGCGCCATGGACCACGTTGAGCACGCCGGCGGGTACGCCGGCCTCGATGGCCAGCTTGACCAGTTCCATGGTGGATAGCGGGTCTTGCTCCGATGGCTTGAGCACGAAGGTGTTGCCGCACACGATCGCCATGGGGAACATCCACAGCGGGATCATGGCCGGGAAGTTGAACGGCGTGATGCCGGCGCACACGCCAATCGGCTGCTGCAGGGTGTATGTGTCGACAGTGGCGGCCACGTTCTCGGCAAAGCCGCCTTGCTGCAGGGTGCCGATCGAGCACGCGTGTTCCACGACCTCAAGCCCCCGGAAGATGTCGCCTTCGGCGTCGGCCAGGGTCTTGCCTTGCTCGGCGGTGAGGATGGCGGCGATGCGCTTGCTGTGCTCGCGGATCAGCGCCTGGTACTTGAGCATGATGCGCAGGCGCGCGCCCAGCGGCGTGTGGCGCCACGTGGCAAAGGCGCGGTGCGCGGCGCCCACGGCGGCATTGATCTCGGCCGCGGTGGCCAGCGGCACCTGCGCCAGCACCTGCTGGGTGGCCGGATTGACCACGGGGCGGAATTCGGTGGCAGCGGACTCCACCCACTCGCCGTTGATCAACAGCTTGACGGTGGGCACGGCGGCGTTGGGGTTCTGGGCACTCATGGGGTGGTCTCCGTCGGTTCTAAGTGTGGGTGGTGCAAGACAGGAAGGTGTTCGGGCAAGTGGTCAGGCAAGTCGTCGGGCAAGCAGCTCAAAGGGTGCGGGCGATCAGCATGCGCTGGATCTCGCTGGTGCCTTCGTAGATCTGCGTAATGCGGGCGTCGCGGTAATGGCGCTCGACCGGGTAGTCTTCCAGGTAGCCGTAGCCGCCATGGATCTGCAGCGCCTTGGAGCACACGCGCTCGGCCAGCTCGGAGGCATAGAGCTTGGCCTGCGAGGCTTCCGACAGGCAGGGCTGGCCGGCCGTGCGCATGTGCGCGGCGCGGTGCACCAGCAGGCGTGCGGCGTTGAGCTCGGTGGCCATGTCGGCCAGCATGTTGGCAATGGGCGCATGCTCGCGCAGCGGGCGGCCAAACTGCACGCGCTCGGCAGCGTAGCGGCAGGCGGCCTCAAAGGCCGAGCGGGCGATGCCGAGTGCCTGCGCGGCAATGCCGATGCGCCCGCCCTCCAGGTTTGACAGGGCAATGCGCAGTCCCTCGCCGGGTTCGCCGAGCAGCGCGTCGTGCGGCACGTGGCAGTCGTCCAGCGTGATGGCGCAGGTGTCGGAGGCGCGGATGCCCATCTTGCGCTCGGGCGTGTGCACCGAGAAGCCGGGCGTATCGGTGGGCACCACGAAGGCCGACAGGCCGCGCTTGCCTTGTGCCGGCTCGGTGGCGGCAAACACGATGGCCACGCCTGCGCGCTGGCCGTTGGTGACGAATTGCTTGCTGCCGGACAGCACCCAGCCATTGTCCGTGGCGCGCGCCCGGGTGCGCAGGTTGTGCGCTTCCGAGCCGGCCTGCGGCTCGGTCAGGCAGAACGCGCCGATGATTTCGCCGCTGGCCAGGCGCGGCAGGTAGCGCTCTTTTTGCGCCTGCGTGCCGTAGTGCAGGATCGGGCCGCAGCCCACCGAGTTGTGCACACTCATCAGGGTGGCGCAGGCGGCGCAGCCTGCGGCGATTTCCTCGATGGCCAGCGCGTAGGCGATGTAGTCGGTATACGTGCCGCCCCATTCCTCCGGCACGATCATGCCGAGCAGCCCGAGCGCGCCCATCTCCGCCACCACCTCCGGCGGCAACTGGCCGGCACGGTCCCACTCGGCGGCGCAGGGCGCCAGGCGCTCGCTGGCGAAGGCGCGAGCGGTGTCGCGGATCATGGCTTGCTGTTCGCTGAATTCGTGGTGCATGGCGGCTCGGGTTGGGCCGGGATTGGCGTGGGGGCACGCGATCCGGGTGAGGCTGGCGGTCTGGTGGCCCGCACTGGGCGGGAGTGTTGGCAGCAAGTGTAGGAAGACAGGCGAGGCGCTCCTATGCCAGAATCCGCCAACCTTGCTGAACTCGTTTGCCACTGCTGGCAAGCCTGGGCCAGCAAGCCATCCGTTCCAGATCCTTGCCTTTCCATGGAAAAACACAGTGTCGCCATTTGCTTCGTGCATCACGCCATCACGGGCTTGCGCGCGCGCGGCATCGCGCCGGAGCCGGTGCTGCAGGCGGCGGGCATCGTGCCCGCGCTGCTGGCGGTGCCGCAGGCGCGTGTGTCAGCGGCAAGCTATAGCGCGCTGTGGATGGAGGTGGCCGCCGCGCTGGACGATGAATTCTTTGGCCAGGACTCGCGCCGCATGAAGTGCGGCAGCTTTGCCATGCTGTGCCACGCCATCGTGGGCAGCAAGACGCTGGCGCAGGGGCTGGAGAGGGTGGTGCGTTACTTCGGCTTGCTGCTGGACGATATCGGCGTGCGGCTGGAGCGCGAAGGCGTGGGCGGTGAGCCGGGCGCCGGCAAGCGCGCACGGGCTGCGCTGGTGCTCACGGCCACCTCAAGCCAGCCGCCGAGCGTGTTCGCGCAGGAGACCATGCTGATCATGCTGCACGGGCTGATGAGCTGGCTGCTGCGCCGGCGGGTGCCCGTGCTGCTGGCGGCGTTCAGCTATCCGGAGCCGGCCTATAGCGCCGAATACCGCCTGATGTACTCGCGCCACCTGGCGTTCGGCCAGCCGGCCACGGCGCTGGTGTTCGACGCGGCCTGGCTGGACCAGCCGGTGCACCAGGACGAGCGCAGCCTCAAGGCCTTCCTGCGCGACGCACCGCACAACGTGGTGGTGAAATACACCGACCGCACCAGCATCATGGCGCGCGTGCGGCGCCAGTTGCGCTCGCAGCCGCCGGAGCAGTGGCCCACCTTCGACCGCCTGGCGCACGACGTGCACATGTCGTCATCGTCGCTACGGCGCCGGCTGATGGAGGAGGGCGGGACCTACCAGCAACTGAAGGATGAGATGCGGCGCGACCTGGCCATCGAAGCGCTGAGCCATTCCAGCCGTCCGCTGGCGGAAATCGCGGCCGAGCTTGGCTTTGCCGAGCCGGGTGCGTTCCATCGCGCGTTCCGGCGCTGGACGGGGCTGCGGCCCGGGGCGTACCGGGGCACGCCGTTGCAGGCTTAGAGCGTCAGTGCCTAGTGACCAGTTCGGAGGGCGCGCTGGCTGCTGCCGGGGCAGGCACATGCGCCAGCATGCGGTTGCGTCCCGATAGCTTGGCCATGTAGAGCGCCGTATCGGCGCGCGCGGTGAGCTGCGCCAGGCTCTCGCCGGGGTGCCACCGGGCATAGCCGCCGCTGACCGTGTAGTGCACGGTGCCGAACGGGCCACTGACTCGGCTACCTTCGGCCAGCAGGCGGATGCGCTCGGCGGCAGGGCGGGCCGCTTCCAGCGAACTGGCGGGCAGCAGCACGACGAATTCCTCGCCGCCCATGCGGCCGATGCTGTCAGGCGCGCGCAGGCTGGCGGCGGCCAGGCGCGCGAACTCCACCAGCACGGCGTCGCCCGCGGCATGGCCGAAGGTGTCGTTGACCGCCTTGAAGTGGTCGATGTCGATGATCAGCAGCACGGGCGGAGGGCCGCCGCGCCCGGCGCGCGCCAGCTCGCGCGCGGCCTCGTTCTCGAACGCCTTGCGCGACATCACGCCGGTCAGGAAATCCGTGTTGGCCACGGCCTCGAGCTGGCGCACCATGGCGTCGTGGATCATCAGCACGGCGCCCATGGTGAGGCCCGGCATGGCCAGCGCGCCGAGCACCAGGAAGGCGGCATTCAATCCGGGCGTGCTCGTCGTGGCAGGGTGGTCCATGACCGAGAGCGCGGACAGCACGCCCCGCAATGCATGCGCCGCGGACAGGAAGAAGGCGAACCCGGCGGTGGTCAGGTAATGGCTGGCCGGGCGAGCGCGCGGGCGGTAGCGCACCAGCACGTACCCTGCGCAGGCGCAGAATGTGGCGTGGAATGCCGAGACGATGACCACGCGGGTATTGAAATCATTGAATACATAGCGCCACGTCACGACGCCGGCCACCACGGCGAGGGTGCCGGCGATCATCGCGCGCCAGGGTGGCTGCCGCCCGCAGAAGCGGGCGATGCCCGCATGAAACAATGCCAGCCCCCAAGCCAGCGCGCCGTTGGCCACCACGATCGATAGCGCATCCGGGATCCTGTCGCGCAGTGTAATCAGCAGCAGCGCGACCATGGCCGTCAGGTTGGCTTGCCACCACAGCGTCACGCCCGGCTGGCCGCAGCGCCGCAGCGACCAGACGATCGCCAGCATCATGACGCTAAGGAGCGTCGTAACGGCTAGCAGGGCGAACGGGTCGGACATCTGCAAATTTCCTCCGGTGCAGTGGGTGGGCGTGATGAGGCTTGGTGAGGCGGGTAGTCTCGCCGGGCCTGGCGGCGAAGCTCGCGAGAATACCTCAATGGCGTTGTCCCCATTCACCTACGCACGTGGGGTGTCGGACAACCGCCTGCGGGAGGCCGGTGCGAGAGGACGCGCCGGGGCCGGACGGCTAGAATGCGGGGCGGAACGCTTTGATCGGCGGGGCGCATCAATGCCTGCCTGATCCCTTCATCACTGCCCTAGCCTGGAACACAATGCAACCGATCAGATTTGACCTCGGCGACCTGCAGGCGATGGTGGCCGTGGTGGAGCAAGGCGGCTTCCGCGCTGCCGCCGAGGCTCTCAGCCTGTCGCAGCCGGCCCTGTCGCGTCGTATCGACAAACTGGAGCAGGCGCTCAATGTCAGGCTGTTCGAGCGCACCACGCGCCGCGTCACCCTGACCGTGGTGGGCCGGGAGTTTGTCGGCAAGGCGCGCGCGCTGCTGGCGGAAGTGGAATCTTCCCTGATGGGCATCGGCGACGCGGCCGCGACGCGCTCAGGCGAGGTGACGGTTGCCTGCGTGCCGTCGGCGGCGCATTACTTCCTGCCGGCGGTGATCGCGCGTTTTCATGCGCAATTCCCCAACGTCCGCGTCAAGATGGTGGACGAAGGCGCCAACGTCGTCTTGCACAGCGTGGCCAGCGGCGAGGCGGACTTTGGCCTGAACTTCATCGGCACGCAGGAGGCCGACCTGCTGTTCGAGCCCTTGCTGCGCGATCCTTTCGTGCTGGCTTGCCGACACGACCATCCGCTGGCCCGGCGCCGCTCGGTGAAATGGGCTGAACTTGGCGCCCACACGCTGGTAGCGTTAGCCAAGTCGAGCGGCAACCGGCTGATGCTGGATCTTGCCCTGGCCGAGCTGCCGCTGCGGCCGGCCGCCTTCTACGAAGTGCGCCATGTCAGCAGCGTGCTCGCGCTGGTGGAGGCCGGGCTGGGGGTAGCGGCCGTGCCGCGCCTGGCGCTGCCCGGTGGCGAGCGCGCCACGCTGGTCGCGGTCCCCCTGCGCGATCCTGCCGTGTCCCGCACGCTGGGCATCCTGCGCCGCCGTGGGCGTACGTTGCCGGCGCATGCGCAAGCGCTGTACGACATGGTCGGGCAGGCGGTGGCACGGCGTGGCCGGAGCGCGGCCACATCGGCGCAAGGCGGGGGCGGCAGCGCCGGTATTGATGCGTAAAACCGATCAAATCCAAGAAACATTGCATTATCGCCGTGCGCGGTGCTTGCATAGAATGGTCGGCCTGCGCCGCGGAGACTGAAGCGGGCAGGCCGATTTCCATTTCAATGCCCACAGAGAGCGCATATGACCACGCCGACCATGCTGACCATTGCCGTGCCGTCCCCCGTCAAGGCAGCCCGCAAGCCTGTTTCCCCTTCCCATCTCCCTCGGCAACACAAGCAGCCATGGCTGGCGCTCATGCTGGCCGGCGTGGCCAGCATGGCGCTGGCCGCCGGCAATGCGCTGGCCGACGAGGTCAAGGTCATGAATTCGGGCGGCTTTACCGCGGCCTACAAGGCGCTCGGCCCGGGCTTCGAGAAGGCCACCGGCAATACGCTGTCCACCGCATGGGGCCCCTCGATGGGCAAGTCGCCCGAGGCCATTCCCAACCGGCTCGCGCGCGGCGAGCATGCCGACGTGGTGATCATGGTGGCCTATGCGCTGGATGACCTGATCAAGCAAGGCAAGGTGCTGCCGGACAGCCGGGTCGACCTGGCCGATTCGCGCATCGGCCTGTCGGTGCGCGAGGGCGCACCCAAGCCGGATATCAGCACCGTCGACGCATTCCGCAAGACCCTGCTGGATGCCAGGTCCATCGCCTACTCGGACAGCGCCAGCGGCGTGTATGTCGAGACGGAGATGTTCAGGAAGCTAGGCATCGAGGCGCAGGTCAAGGGCCGAGCCCACAAGATCGAGAAGACGCCGGTTGGCAGCGTGGTGGCGCAGGGCGAATACCAGATCGGGCTGCAGCAGGTCAGCGAGCTGCTGCCGGTCAAGGGTGCCAGCTTTGTTGGCAAGATTCCCGAGCCTTTGCAGAAAATCACGACATTTGCCGCCGGCGTACCGGTGGGGGCGGAGCATCCTGAGGCCGGGCGCGCGTTGATTCGCTATCTGGCTTCGCCCGCGGCGCGGGGCGAGATCGAGCGCAGCGGCATGGATCCGGTCGTTGGGGATACGCGGAGGCAGTGAGTGTGAGAGGCAGGGCGGGCGCTGGTTGCGCGTTCGCCCTGGCGCTTGCCCTGGCAATCCGGAACGGCGGCGAAGCGGCGCCGGCGGGGCTGCTCCGGCGCGAGGAGACTTCATCCTGAAACGGGTTCTTGGCGCGCCGTGCAACCGGATTCAAAACAATCCGTCTGGATGGTATGATCCGGGCCCATGACACAAGCACACCGCCGAAAGAAGCAGCCCGACGTGCTGCGCCCGCAGCTATTGCACGCTGCGGCGCAGCTCGCCCTCGAATCCGGCCTGCGCGCCGTGACGCTGGATGCGGTGGCGGCGCGTGCCGGCGTCAGCAAGGGTGGCTTGCAGCATCATTTCCGCAACAAGCAGGCGCTGCTGGACGCGCTCTTCGACGATGCGGTTGAGACCTTCAACACCGATGTGGCCGCTGCGATCGCCAGCGACACGCAGGCCGAGGGCCGCGCGGCGCGGGCCTATATGCAGGCGACGTTGCAGGAAGAGCGGAAAGAGGACGCCGCCAGCTATCTGCATCTGCTGCTGGCGCTGATGCTGACCGATGCCGATACACGCGATCGCTGGGCACCACGCATTGCCGAAATCGCGCGCCCCGATCCGCTGCCCGCGGCGGAGGCGGCGAGGCTGATGATTTGCCGCCTGGCGGCTGACGGGCTGTGGCTCGCCGACCTGCTGGGCAGCCAGTCGATGGAACCCGGGCTGAGGGTCGAGGTCCTGCGCCAGCTGGACCAGATGACGCGGTGCCAGCCGCAATGAACGCACGATCGAACGCTCAATTGAGTACCTCACTGAATACCCAACTGAATACCCAGCCAAGCGCTCAATTTGGCCCCTGGCAGGACGCCGGCGCGCCCACGCCGGCCACGCCGGGCGCCGACGCGAATTTGCACCGGGCCATCGACGCGGCCCGAGACGCCCTGCTGAGCCACCAGCATCGCGATGGCCACTGGTGCTTCGAGCTCGAGTCAGATGCCACCATTACTGCGGAGTACATTCTGATGATGCACTTCGTGGACGAAATCGACGCCGATTTGCAGGCGGCGATGGCGGTCTACCTGCGAAGCATCCAGAGGCAAGACCGTCATGGTGGCTGGGACCAGTACCACGGCGGCGCGCTCGACGTGTCATGCAGCGTCAAGGCCTATTTCGCGCTGAAGGCGGCCGGCGACGACCCGGATGCCCCGCACATGGCCCAGGCTCGCCGCGCCATCCTGGCGCAGGGCGGGGCCGCCAAGGCCAATGTTTTCACCCGCATCCTCCTGGCCACATTCGGTCAGGTGCCTTGGCGCGCCACGCCCTTCGTACCGGTCGAGCTCATCCTGTTCCCGCGCTGGGCGCCGGTGCATCTGGACAAGATGGCCTACTGGGCGCGCTCCACGCTGGTGCCGCTGACGGTGCTGTGTTCGTTGCGGGCCAAGGCCATCAATCCGCACCGTGTCGGGGTCAGCGAGCTGTTCGTCACGCCGCCCGAGCACGAGCGGCACTATTTCTCCCGCGAGGGCCTGATGCGCAAGGCCTTTCTGGTGGCCGACAAGTTGGCACGCACGATCGAGCCGTGGATTCCCGCCGCGGTGCGCCGGCGGGCCATCGCCCGGGCGCAAGCCTGGTGCGTGGAGCGCATGAACGGCGAGGATGGCCTGGGCGGGATCTTTCCGCCGATGGTGTACTGGTACGAGATGATGACGCTGCTTGGCGTGCCAAAGACCGATCCGGCACGCGTTACCTGCCTGGCCGCGATCCGCAAGCTCGTGGTGCGCCGCGCCGACGGCTCGGCCTATTGCCAGCCCTGTCTGTCACCGGTGTGGGATACCGCCTGGAGCATTATGGCCTTGCAGCACGCCAGCACCGACGCGTGCACGCAGCAGGCGGTGCAGCGCGCCTACGACTGGCTGGAAGCGCGGCAGGTGCGAGACCTGCGCGGCGATTGGGGCAAGCACGTGCCGGCCTCCGTGCAGCCCGGCGGCTGGGCGTTCCAGTACGCCAATGCCCATTACCCGGACATCGACGACAGCGCCGTGGTAGCCGCCATGCTGGCCGTGCACGCGCGCCGGATCGGCCAGCCCGAGCGCTACCAGGACGCGGTCGCGAGCGCCGTGAAATGGATGGTAGGCCTGCAATCGCGCAATGGCGGCTTTGGCGCCTTCGATGCCAATTGCGATCGCGATTACCTGAACCGCATCCCCTTCGCCGACCACGGCGCCCTGCTGGATCCGCCCACCGAGGACGTTTCCGGGCGTGTGCTGCTATGCATCGGCCTGAGCGGAAACCGCGAAGCGCACGCCGACGCCGTCGAGCGCTGCGTGGCCTATCTGCGCCGCACGCAACGCGCCGACGGCGCCTGGTGGGGACGCTGGGGCAGCAACTATATCTATGGCACCTGGAGCGTGCTGGCGGGCCTGGCGCTGGTGGGCGAGGACGTGCGCCAGCCCTATATCCGCAAGGCAGTCGACTGGCTGCTACGCTGCCAGCATGCCGACGGTGGATGGGGCGAGACCAACGATAGCTACTTCGATGGCTCGCTGGCCGGCACCAATGGGGGCGAGAGCACGCCCAACAGCACCGCCTGGGCGTTGCTGGCCCTCTTCGCCGTGGGCGAGGTGGATACGCCCGCAGTGCGCAGGGGCATTGCTTACCTGCTGGACTGCCAGGCTGGCAGCGGCCTTTGGCAGCATCCGTCGCACAATGCGCCGGGCTTCCCCCGCATCTACTACCTGAAGTACCACGGCTACACCGCCTACTTCCCGCTATGGGCGCTGACGCGCTACCGTCAGCTGGCAAGGCGCCCGGCGGCGAAGTAGGCGCCGAGGTGCCCGGAGGTGCCCCGAGGCGCCCCATACGGCCCCCCGGTCAGTCGCGCATCGCCGGCATGGCGTTGCCCGTCAGCAGTACCGCCGCTTGCTCGCCATACGCCACCACGTAACCGCCGTTGGAGACTTGCCATGCCTGGGCGCCTTGCCGGTCGGCGAACCAGAGTTGCTGGTAGTCGCCGAACTGTCCAAGGTCAAGGCGGTAGCGGTCCAGTACCCTGGCGGGCCGGCCGTCGATGTCGCGTTTGCATGCGGACCAGCTGGCGTAGCCCAGTTCGGCCGCCAGCAGTTGCAGGCAATGCTTGAGCTGCAGGGTGTGGCGCAGCCGGTAGAGTTCCGCGACGCTTTGCATGCGTACCTGCGCGCGGTGGATGCGCCGGATTACCGGTAGCGCCTGCATGGCTTGTTCGGCGTGGAGCTGGCGCAGCAGCCTGCGTGCATGGCGGCGCAGGAAGTCGCTATTGGGGGCGCGAGCTGGTGTGTTGAGCGTTGTGAGCCACATGTCATGTCCTTTGCAATGCCGTTTCCCGCGGCGGCAAAAAAGGTCAACGGTGTGGTTCTTGCAACGAACTGGCGGTGCCGGGCTGGATCGCTCGGCGCCGTACGGTACGGGCAGGCAGGTGCGCTGGCTTTTGCGGGAGCGGGCGCCCTGCCGGCGCCCGGGCGAGATTATATGCCAACGGCGGGTGCGCTTGGCAAGCGTTGCCGCTTTCAGGGTGCGCCTGCCCTTTGGCCGGATGCCAGCCCACCAGCCTGCTAGGCTGCCTGCGCCTCGATCTCGGCCGTTAGTCCGAGTTCCTCCACCAGCCGCGCCGCCAGCGCTGCCGCCTGGTTGCGCACGTCGATGATGGTGCCGGATTCCCACAGCGCCCCGCGCAGCGGCGCGCCCAGTGCGCTGAGGCCCGGCACGAGGCGGCCGCCGCGATCGAATACGCGGCCGTGCGCGTCGCCGTCCAGGCCGGAGCCGGCTGCCGCTGGCCGGACCAGGCCGCGCGCCAGCAGGCTGCGCACCAGCGGCCGGGTGTTGCCGGCGTGCCAGCCGTATTCCGCGCCGGTGCAGTTGATGGCGGCGTCCACCGTGGCCGGGGCTTGCAGTTCGCGGGAGAGGTGCAGAGCCACCCGGACGTGTTTCTCCGCCTTGCCTGCGGGGCCGCGTTGCCAGCCGTTGGCGTTATTCACTTCATTCTTGCCGGCCACGGCTTCGAGCGCGGTGACGCGGGCGGCGTGCACATGCAGGCGGCCCTGCGCACGCACTGCCTCGAAGACCGCGTGCGTGGGCGGTGCCGCGCGATGCAGCAGGTTGTCCCAGAAGGGGCGCACGTGGCGCAGGAAGCGTTGGCGCTCCGGCACGCTGGCGGCTGCCCACAGCGGGGCGATGTAGGTGCGCAGCGCGGGCGGCACGCTCTGCCAGTCGAGGCCCTGGGTGGCCAGCTTGTCGCGCTGGTGGCGCACCCAGCGGACCACGCTGCGGGCGGTGGGCGCGGCGAGCGCTTCGGGTCCGGCAGCGGCGAGGAAGTCGTCGCAGGGGCCGGCGTTGTGGCGCAGCCAGGGCACCAGCGCGCGCCGCGAGAACGCGTGGTAGGTGCCGGTGAAACCGAGCCGCTCCAGCGTGGCAACCACGTCGAGCATGGTCAGGCTGGTGCCGATCAAGGCGATATCGCGCGCGCTTGCGAGCCGGGCCAGTGCATCGGGTTGCCAGGGATCCGGGATGTAGCGGCCGTCGGTTTCCAGTGTGTCGTCTTGTGCCAGCGCTGGCCGTGCCTGCTGCACGCCGGTGGCCAGAACGATGTGGTCGGCGTCCCATGCGCGGCCGTCGGCGCCGCGCACGCGGTGCGGCACGCCGATGGTCACGTCGGTGATTTCCGTGCGTACATGCTCCAGCGTGACGCGTCCGGCGGCCCCGGCCAGGGCGCGCGCCAGGGTGTCTCGCAGGTAGTCGCCATAGACGCTGCGCGGGGCGAAGGCATTGTCGGCCTCGGCTGCGCTGGCATGCCCGTGGCGCACCAGCCATTGCGAGAAGTCCTCCAGCGCTTCGGGATAAAGACTGAAGTTCAGCGCGGGCCCGTTCAGGTAGTGGGCCGGGTCCTGCGTGCTGTAGGCCAGGCCGCGCCCCGGCTCGGCGCGCGGCTCGAACAGGTGGATGGCAAGCGGGGCGCTGCTGTCGCGCAGCAGGCGGATGGCGCTCAGGGTGCCGGCCATGCCGCCGCCGACGATGGCGATGCGGCGCGGCTGGGAATCGGGTCGGGTCATGATGGCCTCAGGCTTGGGTGCCGGGCGGTGTGGCTGCCGCGGCGTGGGTTGCGATGTCGGCCGCCGCGTGCAGGGCCTGCGCGCCGGCGCCGGCCAGGATCGCGTCGTTCTGCGGCGTGTGGATGCGGCTGCAGAGCACGTTACGGTAGTGGCGCTCAAGCGGGTTGCCGCGCGACAGGGCGGGGTTGCCGGCGTGCCTGAGCGCGAGCTCGACGGCGGCGATGGCGTTGTCGGTCACGTTGAGCTTGAGCAGGTTGCTGTCGCTGGCGCTGGCCGGTGCGCCGGCATCGGCATCCGCGCTGAAGCGCTCCAGCAGGATGCGGTTGGCCAGCAGCCAGGCGTCGATGCGGCCCACCGCTTCCTGGAAGCGCGGCAAGGTGGCCAGCGGCGCGCCCAGGCTGCCAGGGGCGCGCAGGTTGAGCCATGCCACGAACCAGTCGCGGGCGCTGCGCGCCACGGCGTCATAAAGCGTGCCGAGCAGGGTCGACGTCCACACGGCCCAGGCCGGGTCGTAGCGCTCGCCCCAGGCGGCGGGCAGGCGCAGGTCGACCGCGTAGGCGGCGGGCAGCGGCGTGTTGTCGAAGACCACGTCGTGGCTGCCGGTGGCGCGCATGCCGAGGTGGTCCCAGGTGGGCACCACGGTGATGCCGGGCGCATCGCGCGGCACCAGGAACACGCCGGTGCGCGGGACCGGCTCATCGGTGCGTCCCCATACGGCCAGCCAGCTCAGGGCCGGGATGCCGGTGGAGTAGATCTTGTGGCCGGACAAGCGCCAGCCATCGCCGTGCCGGCACGCCACCGTGGCCGGCAGGCCGCCGCGCGCGGGAGACCCCAGCTCGGGCTCCACGCGCAGCGAGTTGATCAGCGCGCCTTGCTCCACCGCGCTGCGCTGCACCTGCTCCCGCACGGGCGCCGGCCATTGCGTGTCCTGCGCCAGGTTGCGGTGGCCAAGGATCTGCATCACCAGCACCAGCGCGGTAGACGGATCTCCGGCGGCAACGTGATGGACGATGCGGCGGACGTCGGCGAGTCCCGCCCCGGCACCGCCAAGCGCGCGCGGCACGGTCAGCGCGAGCAGGCCGAGCTGGTGGAGCTCGGCGATGTTCTCGAAGGCGAAGCTGCCATCGCGGTCATGGGCGGCGGCACGCGCGGCAAAGCGTTCGGACAAGGCACGCAGTGCTTCGTCGGAGGCAAGCGTGCGGGCCGCGTCGGGCAGTGGCGTGGCCGGCTCGGCTGAGGCAAAGCCGTTCTCGCGATGCCACTGGGAAATCCGCTGCCGGCTGGTGGTGCCGGTGGACTGCAAGCTCATGGTTGCTCCTGTCGTGTGCTTGTGCTGTTTTGTCTTTGGTGTTGCTTGGCGGGGGCTTAGTGGCAAATCAGCCCGCTCTCCACCAGCATCATGTTGAAAGCGGCGTCGCCGGCGGCCGCGTCGCGCAGCCGTGCAAGGCGCCCGTCGCGCTGCCAGCGCGCCAGCCATTGCGCCAGGTAGCGGGCGGATTGCGCGTCCGGCTGGCGCAGCGCCAACGCCGCGCCCTCGCCGTCGAGCACCAGCGGCGCCGCGGTAAAGAAACGCCACTCGGGCAAGCGCATCACCCGGGCGACCAGCGTGGCGTCTTCCGCCACCGCCGCGCACTCGCCGCGGCGGAACGCCAGCAGTGCCTGCAGCGCGGAGGGATAGCTGCGCAGCACGGCGCCGGCGCGCGCCAGCGCGGGTTGGAAGGGGCTGCCCGCGCTCACGCAGGCCGTCTTGCCATTGAGGGCGTCGAGCCGGCTGACCGGCGTGTAGCGCAGCGTCAGCAAGGTGCCGCGCGGCGTGGCCGGTGCCGGCACGGCAGCCGCGCGCGGACGTGCGGCGTCCTGCGGCGCGCCGAAGGCGAGGTCGATATCCGTATTGGCACCGTTGCCGAAGCTCGCAACGGGCAGATGGCGCAGCCGCACCGGTACGCCCAGCGCGCGGCCGAGCTCGGCGGCCAGTGCGGCCTCGCCCGGGTCGGGCTCCGCGATCAGGGGCCGGCCCGGTGGCGTGGGGCGCGGATAAGCGTGCACGCCCACCACCAGCTCGCCGCGCGTCCGGGCCTGCAGGAGCAGTGGGCCGGGCTCGGCCGGTTGTGCTTGCCAGGGTGCACCCGTGAACAGCCAAAGTGGCATGGCCATGGCACCGGCGGCCAGTGCTATGGTGCCTGCCGCGCGGCGCGCAGCACGCAGCGCTGCCGGCGGGATGCGGGGCAGGGCGCGCGCTGGGTTGCGCCCTTGCACCGCATGCGGGCCCAGCCACCCGGTGCCGTTCAGATGCCAGAGTTCATCGGGCATGGCTTACCATCCCTGGCCCAGCCCCAGCAGGCCCAGGATCTCGCGGCGCAGCCGGATCAGCTCGGGATCGTCGCGGTGGCGCGGGTAGTCGCGATCGATCTTGATTTCCGCCGTGATGCGGGCGGGGCGTTCGCTGAACACGATCACGCGGGTTGCCAGCAGCAGTGCTTCTTCCACGTCGTGGGTGACCAGCAGCGCGGTAAAGCGCGAGCGCTGCCATAGCGAAACCAGTTCGCCCTGCATGCTCAGGCGCGTGAGGGAATCGAGCTTGCCCAGCGGTTCGTCGAGGATCAGCAAGCGTGGCTCGTTGACCAGCGCGCGCGCCAGCGCGGCGCGTTGCGCCATGCCGCCGGACAGCTGGCGCGGATAGGCCCGCGCGAACTCGGTCAGGCCGACGCGCGCCAGCGCATCGTCCACGCGCTCGCGCTGGCTGCCGAGCAAGCCGCGCGCCTCCAGGCCCAGTGCGGCGTTGTCCCAGACGGTGCGCCACGGGTACAGCGTCGGGTCCTGGAACACCACCACCCGGCTCGGGTCCGGCCCGCCGATCGGCACGCCATCCACTGCCAGCGTGCCGCGCCGCGGCGGCTCCAGCCCGGCAACGAGCCGCAGCAGGGTGGACTTGCCGCAGCCGCTGGGGCCGAGCAGGGCCACGAATTCGCCCGGCTCGGCCGTCAGGCTGACGCGGCTGAGCACCGGCAATACCTGGTCGCGCAGCGTGAAATGGTGGCTCACCTGGTCGATCGTCAGGCGCACGCCGTTGCTGGCGCTGTCCCTGCCGGTGGCGGCTTGCGCAGGTTGGGCCTGGGCGGGTTTGTCGAGCACGGCGCTTACCATTTGACCACTCCTTTTTGCCATGCCAGCAGGCGATCCCGTGAGCGGAACAGCAGCGTGATAAGCCCCGAGAAGATGATCGCCATGACCAGCAGCGCGCCGTACATGCTGGCGTAGGCGGCCCAGCCCTGGGCCCATTGCAGATACCAGCCCAGCCCGGACTTGACGCCCAGCATCTCGGCCACCACCAGCACGGAGAACGACGCGCCAAGGCCCATGAACAAGCCAACGAACACGCTGGGCAGCGCCGCGGGCACCGCCACCTTGAGCACCAGGAAGCGCTCCTTGGCGCCGAGCGTGCGCGCCACGTCGTAGTACGCCGGGTCGACCGCCGCCACGCCTGACCAGGTCAGCACCGTGACCGGGAACCAAGTGGCCAGCGCCACCAGGAAGGTCGCGGCGCTGGCGCTGCTGGGAAAGGCGAAGAACACGATCGGCAGCCAGGCCGTGGCCGGCAGCGGGCCCAGCAGGCGCAGCACCGGATGGACCCAGTAGCCCGCGCGGGTCGACCAGCCGATGGACACGCCAGTCAGGAAGCCCGCCAGCGCACCCAGCAGGTAGCCGGTGGCCAGCAGGCGCAACGAATGCGCCACCGCCTCCGCCAGCCGTGCATAGTCTTCGACAAAGACTTCGACAAGCGCCTGCGGCGGCGCGAAGAAGGGGCGCGGCAGCAGCCCGAGCTTGGCGGTCACCACTTCCCAGATGAAGGTCAGCACCGCCAGCACCAGCAGCCATGGCCCTGCGCGGCGCAACGAGGCGCCAATGCCGCCCAGCCGGTGCTGCACGAAGGCCAGCACCAGCAGCACCACGGCAATGCCCGCGAACAGCGAGGCGGTCTCATGGGTCAGCGGCCAATCCTCCGGCTCTGGCCAGAACTTGACGATGGCCGCCACGCTCAGCCAGGCCGCCGCGGCCAGCGCGCCACCCAGCCAGACGCGCGGCACGGCGGGCGCGGGCACGGCCAGGAAATCATCGTGCGCATCCTGCAAGCCATGCGCACCGTGTTGCCCTTCAGCCGAGAACGTTGGCATAGATGCGCTCCGCGAATTTGTTGGAGTCGGTGCCCGGCCGGATGACCGACACCAGCTTGAGCTCGTCCGTGTATTGCGCCAGTTCCTTCTTCAGGTCCGCGCCGACCGGATGGTGGCCGTGGGTGTGGCTCTTGAGCATGGCCACCACATCGGCCTGCGGCACCTTGGCGAACTCGGCAAAATGCCGGGCGGTTTCTTCCGGGTGGGCTACCGTCCAGTCCTGCGCCTGCAGCACGGCGTGCGTGAGCGCGGCGGCGGCCGGCTTGTCCTCGCGCAGCAGGCTGCCGCGAATCCCCAGCACGCAGCAGGAGCGGTTGGCGTATTCATCCGACAGGTTGGTGGCCACCTCGACCAGGCTGCGTTCCTTGCGCAGCAGGTAGGTGCGCGGATCGCCATCGGCGGCGGCCTGGGCCTCGCCCTTTTCCAGCGCGATGCCGAGCAGGTCCGCCGGGTATTGGCGCCACTGCACGTCGCGCACCGGGTCGATGCCGCGCTTGGCCAGCAGGATGGAGAAGAAATTCTTGGCCGGGCTGGCCATGTCGCTGACCGCCACCGTCTTGCCCTTGAGGCTCTTCAGGTCGGTCACGCCGGAATTGCGCAGGGTGAGCAGCCGCATGCAGCCGCCGTGGGTGGCGGCGGTCAGCTTCACGTCAAAACCCTGTTCCAGCGGCTTGAGCCAGCGCAGCGCCATGCCCACGCCCGCATCCGCCTTCTTGGTCGCAATGGCTTCCAGCAACTGGTCGGTGGAGCCGCCGAAGTTGATCAGCTCCACCTCCAGCCCATGGTTGCGGAAGATGCCTTCCTTCACCGCCGCGGCGACCGGCGCCAGGCACACGCCGCTGGCGTTCCAGGCCAGTTTGATCGGCTTGAGCTGCCCCGCGGCGCTGGCCCGGGACGTCCAGACAAAGGGTGCGATGCCGCTGGCCACGGCCAGCGTGCCGGCTGCCTGTAGCCAGCCGCGGCGGTTCAGGGTGGCGGTGCTGCGCGGGTTGTCCGCGGACGCGGGACGGTGGTCGGCCAACGGTTGCTCTGGCTCTTGATGCATGACACTCCTCGTTAGGCGGCGGTATGCCCGATGTGGTGGGATGTGGACGATATGCACCATGCTAAGAACAGGTTCACTGCAATAGAACGAATTTGTTGGCACAAGCTTGCACGCCCAGCGACTAATGCGGCCGCTGCATATGCTTGTACCGAGGCGGTGGCCGATGGCCCGCTGGGTTAAGATCGCCGCTTTCCACTCCGGTCAGATCGATGCAAGCGCAGGCAGTCGCCGCCCCAAGGCGGGTGGATATCGTGGTGTACCCCGGTTTCAAGGCCATGGAGGCGATCGGCCCGATGACGGTGTTCGACTACGCCAATGTGCGGCTGGCCCAGCTCGGGCAGCCACCGGCCTATGCCACGCGGGTGGTGGCGCTGGAGGCCGGCCCGGTGCGCTCGGACACGCTGATGACGCTGGAGGCCACGGCGCGGCTCGATCCCGTGCTGCTGCCGGATATCGCGGTGATCGTCGGCGCGCGCGACATTGAGCGGGCCATGGGAGACGCCGAGGGCATCGTGCCGTGGGCGCGCGCCGTGGCGCCACGCATCGGACGATTGATTGCGCTGTGTTCGGGCACCTTCTTCCTGGCGGCGGCGGGCGTGCTGGACGGGCGCCGCGCCACCACGCACTGGAGCGTGGCCACGCTGCTGCGCCAGCGCTTTCCGGCCGTGGAGGTGGATGCGGATGCCATCTTCATCCGCCAGGGCAACCTGTGGACGTCCGCCGGGGTGACCGCCGGCATCGACCTGGCGCTGGCCGTGGTGGAAGAGGATCTTGGCCGGGACCTGGCCCTATACCTGGCACGCGAGCTGGTGGTCTACCTCAAGCGCCCGGGCGGGCAATCGCAGTACAGCCTGCACCTGGCCAGCCAGGCGACCAGCCATGCCGGCATTCGCGGGGTGCAGGACTGGATCCTGTCCGACCTGGCGCACGATTTCACGCTGGAGGAAATGGCGGGGCGGGTGGCGATGAGCGAGCGCAATTTCCGGCGCGTGTTTGCGCGGGAGGCGGGTGCCAGCCCGATGGCGTTCATCGAGTCGGCGCGCATCGAAGGGGCGCGGCGGCTGCTGGAGCAGGGTGAGCTGCCGCTCAAGGCCATTGCGGCGCGCACGGGCTTCGGGTCGGATGAAGGGCTGCGGCGCGCGTTCCTGCGCCAGCTAGGTATCACGCCGCGCGAGTATCGCGAGCGGTTTGGGGCCGTGCAGCCATAGCGCAGGGTTACTGATTGCCTGTGGCAGGCGATGCGGCCGCGGCGGGCGCATTGGCGTGAAGGCCCGGATCCTGGCTCGCCGGCGTATCGGCGGCGCCCGTGCCGCCGATGCCGTTCTGCGTGCTGTCTTGCGAGCGCTGGCGACCCCGGCCGCGGCCGCCGCCACGCCCGCTGGTCCCGACCGGCGCGGCGTGGTTCTGCCGCAACTCCTGGTTGATGCTGTCCACCGTGCGCGGCGAAGGCGTCATGCGCGCGAAGTTGCTCTGGATCGCGTTCATGGCTTCGTCGCCGCCGGCGGGCGAGCCTTGCGCAAAGGCGGCGCAGGAGAGCAGCAACGTGGCAGCCACGGGAATCAGGCGGAAAGTGCGGGCGCTGCGGAGCATCGTGATGTCCTTCGGGGTTGTCGCGTTCCCGGGGGATGCTAGCAGCATGGCGTGCCGGCGGGCAACGCGGCGCCCGACGGATTCCGTTTCAGCGGCCACCAGCTTGTTTCAACGTATTACCAAGCGGCGCCGCCTGCCCAAAGCGAAGCGGTTCTACTCCAGGTTCTGCCCGATACGCCACAGCACCCCGGATGGGTCCAGCAGCACGAAATCCCGCATCTTCGACGGCTGGTCCTGCGGCGGCACCAGCCTTACGCCGTAGCGCCCGGCGAGGTCCTGCGCGTTGACCTTGTCCCACCAGGCCCCGACGTCCTCCACCAGCAGGTGCATCATCAGGTTCTCGGCCAGGTCCCGGACGTAGAAATTCTGCAGCATGAAGCTGCACGATCCGTGATGCAGGTAGGCCAGGCTGTCGTCGCTCCACGGCATGACGAAACCCAGGTCCTGGTAGAACTGCTTGGAGAGCGCGAAATCGCGGGCGGGCACGAAGGCCTTGAGTTCGATGGCGGACAGGTTGCTCATGGTATGGGTACCGCCAGGCCAGGCCAGGCCAGGCCAGGCCAGGCCCGGACGAGCGGCTGTGGTTGGCTTTTTGTTTTGAGTAGGAACGCAGGTCAATGCCCCAGCGCTGCTGCACACGCGTCACGATCCAGGCATTGTCGTGTTGGGTCAGTACGTTGCCATCGGCGCCGCGGATCGATGTCGACATGGCTCGTGCGTGCAGGGGAGCGGCAGCTTGCCGCGCCCCTGCCGGCGGCGCACTTCAGAGCTGCGCCGCGTGGTGCCGGATATGGTTCTCCATCAAGGTGGAGATGAAGTAGTAGCCGTGGTCGTAGCCCTCGTGCCGGCGCAGCAGCAGCGGCTGCCCGATGGCGGCGCACGCGGCTTCGAAGACCTCCGGATACAACTGCTCGGCGAGGAATTTGTCGGCCAGGCCCTGGTCGACCAGGATGCCGCGGGGGAAGGGTGCCTTTGCCTGGCGCGCCATCAGCGCCGAGGCATCGTACTGTTCCCAGCTGGCGCGATCCTCGCCCAGGTAGCGGCTGAACGCTTTCTCGCCCCAGGGGCAACGCGTGGGCGCGGCGATTGGCGCGAACGCCGACACGGAGCGGAAGCGCCCGGGGTGACGCTGCGCCAGCACCAGCGCGCCGTGCCCGCCCATCGAATGGCCGAAGATGCCAACGCGCTGCGCATCGGCGGGCAGCACCGTGGTGACCAGGTCGAACAGCTCCTGCGTCACGTAGCTTTCCATGCGCCAGTACTGGCTCCACGGCGCCTGCGTGGCGTCCAGGTAGAAGCCCGCCCCCACACCGAAATCCCACGACTCGGCCTCGCCAGCAATGCCGGTGTCGCGCGGGCTGGTATCCGGCGCCACCAGGATCAGGCCGTGCTCGGCCGCATAGCGCTGGGCCCCGGCCTTGACCATGAAGGTTTCCTCGGTACAGGTCAGGCCGGCCAGGTAGAAGAGCGCGGGCAGGCGCTGTTCGGGCTGGACCAGCGCCTGCGCGGGCAGGAACACCGAGAACCGCATCGGCAGGCCGATGGTGGCCGATGCATGGCGATAGAAGCGCTGCACGCCGCCGAAGCAGCCGTGCTCGGAGAGAAGCTCGAGCATGGCCGGCCTCAGTACAGCACGACCGAGCGGATCGACTCGCCGCGCTTCATCAGGTCGAAGCCCTCGTTGATGCGCTCCAGCGGCAGGGTGTGGGTGATCAGGTCGTCGATGTTGAGCTTGCCCTCCATGTACCAGTCGACGATCTTGGGCACATCGGTGCGCCCGCGCGCGCCGCCGAAGGCCGATCCCTTCCATTCGCGCCCGGTCACCAGCTGGAACGGCCGGGTGGAGATTTCCGCGCCGGCCTCGGCCACGCCGATGATGATGGACTTGCCCCAGCCCTTGTGACAGCACTCCAGCGCCTGGCGCATGACCTTGGTGTTGCCGATGCACTCGAAGGAGTAGTCGGCGCCGCCATCGGTCAGTTGCACGATATGGTCCACCACGTTCTCGACTTCGTTCGGGTTGATGAAATGCGTCATGCCGAACTTGCGTGCCATGGCTTCGCGGCCCGGGTTCAGGTCCACGCCGATGATCTTGTCCGCGCCCACCATCTTGGCCGCCTGGATCACGTTCAGGCCGATGCCGCCGAGGCCGAATACCACCACGTTGGCACCGGCTTCCACCTTGGCGGTAAACAGCACCGCGCCCACACCGGTGGTCACGCCGCAGCCGATGTAGCAAACCTTGTCGAATGGCGCGTCCGGGCGGATCTTGGCCAGCGCGATTTCCGGCACCACGATGTGGTTGGCAAAGGTGGAGGTGCCCATGTAATGGAAGATCGGCTTGCCATCGATGGAAAAGCGCGAGGTACCGTCGGGCATCAGGCCCTTGCCCTGGGTCGAGCGAATGGCCTGGCAAAGGTTGGTCTTGCGCGACAGGCAGAATTTGCACTGGCGGCATTCCGGCGTGTAGAGGGGGATCACGTGGTCGCCCGGCTTGAGCGAGGTCACGCCCGGGCCCACGTCGGTGACGATGCCGGCGCCTTCGTGGCCCAGGATGGCCGGGAAGATGCCCTCCGGGTCGGCGCCCGACAGTGTGTAGTAGTCGGTATGGCAAATACCCGTGGCCTTGATCTCCACCAGCACTTCGCCAGCGCGCGGGCCGTCCAGGTCCACTTCTTCCACGGTCAGCGGGGCGCCGGCTTTCCAGGCGATGGCGGCTTTGGTCTTCATGATGGTTTTCCTTGGTAGTGGCTGGCAGCCAGGGCGCCGGCCCGATGTCTGGGGACGCAAGTCCGCGCCGCGCGGTACAAGCCCGGGCGCGGCGTCTTTCGTCAGCAGAGACTATACGTCGATCCGGCTGGCCATGGACGCCCGAAGCGGCGGATTTGGCCCTGGGCGCCCCCTGTTTGGCCAAAAACGGGGGTTGGCCGGCCGGGTTGGTTGACCGGGGCGGCGGCTACGGCTTAAATGCCGGTTCCACCCACGCGCCGCCGCCCACGCTCAATGTCCTTGCCGTATTGCCTGTCCGCCTCGCCCACCACCCGCAAGGAGCGGACATGAGTCACGACGCCGAGCGCACCTCCCGCGCCTCGCCAGTGCAACGCGCCCTCTGGATCCTGCGTGCCCTGTCCGACCCGCAAGTGCGTCGCCTGTCCGACGTGGCGCGCGCCACCGGGCTGGACCCGGCCACCGCGTCGCGCCTGCTGGAGTTGCTGGTGGCCGAAGGCTTTGTCACTCGCGATGCCAGCCGGCGCTTTGGCATTGGCCCGGAGATATTCCAGCTGGCTGACGTGGCCCAGCGCCGGGTCGACCTGCGCGCGCTGGCGCGGCCGAGCCTGGAGCGGCTGGTGGAGGAGTTCGAGGATACCGCCGTGCTGACGCTGGCCAGCCGGGGCGAATCGGTGGTGGCGGATATCGAGCTGGGCACATTCCCGATCCGCGCCAACTATGTCGAGATCGGCACACGCCGCCCGCTCGGGGTGGGCGCAGGCAGCCTGGCGGTGCTCGCCTGGATGCCGGAAGCCGAGCGCACCGCGCGGACCCGGCTTGGCAAGGCGCAGCGCGCGCGTTACCCGCGCCTCACTGCCGAGGTGATCGGCGAGCAGATCGAGGCCGCCCGTGCGCGCGGCTATGCCTTGTTCCTGGATTGGGTGGTCGACAAGATGGGCGGCATCGCCGTGCCGCTGCTTGACTACGAGGGCCGCCCGCTGGGCGCGTTGAGCGTGGCGGCACTGAGCGAGCGGATCTTGTCTCGCGAGGCGAAGATGGCGCGCCGGCTAAAGGAGGAGGCGCGGCGTATCACGGGCGCATGGGCGCGCCGGGCGCTGGGAGACTAGTGCAATAGTGCAATAGTGCAATAGTGCAATAGTGCAATAGTGCGTCTGCGCGGCGCGTCTCTGCGCCGGCGTGCCTCAAGGCATGTCGAACTGTTCCGCCGGCTTGCCCTGGTCCAGTTCCGGCAAGCCTGCGGAATACATCACCGCCCAGTTATCGGGACCCAGCCCGCCATCGCGACAAGGCAGGCTGGCGATGCGCTTCTGGTCTTTCTCCACGACCAGCCCTTCCTTCTCCCAGCCCTTGCCGCTGCCAGCATAGACTACATAGTCGTAGCCGCCGTTGGAGAACCTGAAGTAATCGGTGCCGCCGCCTGAGTAAGCCGTGACACCCCAGCGGAAGTGCTTGCGCGGATCATCCGTGAGTTTCGGGTACGCCAGTTCGACGGCGCCCTTCTTGCCAAAGCGGTACTGCACATACCCCTTGGTTTTGGACAGGTCCGGCGAGGCGCAGAGTGATACAAGCTTGTTGCCCTTGACGGTGCAGGAGAACGCAACTTGTTCGTCCTTCGTGCACAGGGAGTCGCGCGCCGTTGCCGTCAGCGAGAACATCGAAAGCAGCAGGGCGCCGAAGACGCGATGTGAGTGGTACATGGATGGCTCCGGGAGGGGGGCTCAGGCGAGCAAGGCAGCCTGATCGAACGCGACGAATTCGCAGCCGTAGTGGTGTACCACATCATCGGCTGTATTCACCAGTTGGTAACGCACCACGCGCACGCTGACTTCGAGCCTGGCCAGCGAGCCAAAGCTGAGGATGCCTCTGGGGAGCACCGCCCCGACGGCCAGTGCAGTTGTCCCTGGCGTGCGCGAGCGCAATCCCACGCCGGAAGCCGATAAGTCGGCAATGTCCAGGACGAGTGCGGTGCCGTCAGGCAACGGGGCCTCGAACGTGTAGTTGTAGTCCAGCGTCTCTGCCCGGTAGTCGCGCCGCCGCTGCACCTGGGACAGCATCTCCGGGAGCGGCACGGCGAATGCGGTAGCACCGGCGAACACGCAGCGCTTCGCGGCGCCCAGGGCAAGCGTGACCGAGACATCGTCGAGCACGGTCGAAAGCTCGCTCTGTGCGCTGGCCAATACCGCCTGGTTGTCAGATTCGTTCTCGCATCCCTCAAGCGTAAACTGGCGCGCTGCGACATCCACGAACAATACCCGCGAGCGCAAGGTGCGCCCATCCGGCAAGCGCAAGTCGAGGTAGCGCTCCTGCGTAGCCAGGACATCCAGCATGTCGTGGATCTCATCCGCAAGCGCGTGCTGGTATCCATCCGGTGACGGCGGGTCTATCGAAGCGGGATCAAGTCTATTCATGGGCTGGTGTGGCTGACAGGCAAAGGCGGCCGCAAGCATGGCTGCTAAACGTTGCCTAACGGCAGGAATCTGCCAATCTTTAGTCCGGGCGAGAGCGCGACGGATGCCTAAAGAACGTGCTCGCAATGCCGTTAGAGCCGTCGGCATGCAAACGAGTAAACGAATAAAAGAATGTTACAAAGCGGGAAAGTGCAGCCTCGAAGCTGGATGCGCGCAGCGTTGTCCGATCCAATATCCAATGTCTTGAATGAGTTAGTTGCGATGAATCGTAGCGCGCGCGCGGCAATGCTCCTGGGCCACCCGGCACCATCACCATGGCTTCGGCAGCCATAGGCACGTCCTTGCCGTTTCCATCGGCGGCAAACGGCGATGTCGAGCGGATCAGCGATCCGGACCAGGTACTTGAGATCCTGCAGGATCTGGTTCGCAAGCGCATCCGGCTCCATCTCCATCCTGCGCAGCAGTGCCGGGTGGCTTCGAGCTTTCTGTTTATCGATCCATCCAAAGACACCTGCGTGCTCGCGTGGTGCCGCAATGGCGTGGAGCTGGAGGCAATCCTGAACGCCAGCGATATGGCGGCTTCGGCGTCGATGGGCGACATCACGTTCCAGTTTCGCATCGCTTCTGCCGCCGTCACCCGTTTCGACGGCGGACCGGCGTTTCTCGTCCCTTACCCAACCGGGATCTATCAAGTCCCGCGCCGCAGGCATTTCCGCGTCCGCCCGCACGAGGAAAAACAGTGCCGCTGCCAGGTCCTGTTAAGCGACGGCCAGCTCGTGGAGATGGAAGTCGCCGACGTGTCGGTGTCCGGCGTGGGCTTGCGCTCCCGCAGTGTCGGCCCGCAGCGCTTGCCGGTCGGGACCTGGATCGCTGAATGCCATCTGGACCTTGGCGAGCTGGGCGGGCTGAACCTGGCATTACAGGTGGTGCGGCATCGAAAGGCCTGGCGCGGCGATGAGGCGCACCATCATTTTGGCTGCCACTTTGGCCACATGGATGTTCAGGCCGCAAAGTGGCTGCAGCGCATTGTGTTTGCGCTGGAGCTGGCCGGGCGCGAGTAAGCTGGTAAGCCGGCCGCTCAGCATCGCTGCGGCAATGGTCGGACATCAAGCTCATCGCTTGGCGGCATTGCGCACAAAGCGCTGCTCCGTCACGGCAGCCCCCCATTGCTCGCCTGGCGCCTCCTGCGCAAGTTGAAACCCGTGGGACTCATAGAGATGGCGCGCCGCGTCGAGGCCCTTGAACGTCCACAGGTAGGTTTGCCTGTAGCGTGCATCCGCGAAATCCAGCGCGCGTTCCAGCAACTGGCGTCCGACGCCGGTGCCGCGCAAGGCGTTGTCGACGATAAACCAGCGCAGGTGGGCAATCCCGTCCGGTTCGCCATCGATGGCGATGCTGGCCAGCGACCGGCCGCCTTCCAGGCACAGCCACAGTTGCCTGTCCGGCGATGGCAGGCTGGTCGCGAAACCAGCCAGCTCGGTGGCCACCTTGTTTTCGAAGAAGCTGCCGAAGCCCACCAGTTGCGAATAGAAGCGGGCATGCAGGCTGGCGATGTCGCCGATGCAGCCCGGCCGGTAGCCTTCCTGGATCCCGCTGCCCGCGCCGGCATCGTCCCCGGTGGTCTTTTGCGCGTTGTCCGCGGCAAGCGCATCCGCATAGATCGACAGGGACCGGACCAGCGCTTGCTGGTCGGCCGGGGTCAGCCGCCGCAATGCGCTGGAGACCTGTTCCGTGGCAAAGCCATCGATCTGGTGGTGCAAGTGCCTGCCGGCGTCGGTCAGGTTCAGATGGGACGAGCGAGCATCATCGGTCGCGGCCGTGCGGACGACGAGACCCAACGATTCGAGCTTGGCGAGCTGCCGGCTTGTATTGGACTTGTCCAGCCGCAGGATACTGGCCAGATCCCGCGCCTGCAGCCCCGGCGCCAGCCCGATCTCGATGATGGCGTGCACCGCGGAGGGCGCAAGCTGGCTATCGGCCAGCGTGGTCCGCATGAAGCCGAGCTCGCGGACCAGCTTTCTGGAGAACACCCTGAGCGCGGCGATCGTGGCATCACGCGACTCGGGCAGGGGCTCGACGATATCCATGGTGGTTCCATTGGTTGCGTATCGCAACCATAATAGTTGCGGATCGCAAGTTTTTCAAGGAACCCAGCCGGAGAGGCCGGCCTACGCCGGTCCGCGCAACAACGGGGCCAAGGCCTGCGGCACCTCCACCTCGAATCGCAGCACCGCGCTGCCTAGCGCCTTGCCGTAGTTGTCCAGCGCCAGGCTGCGCGACACGCCGCCTCCCAGTGCGCCATGCGCGACGAAGTTGAGCACTTGCAAGCCATCGGCTTCGAAGCGCTCGACCTTGCCGGCGACCACGCCGCCATACAGGCTCTTGAAGGCTTGGGCGGTGAGTTGCGCCTTGAGATACGGGTAGAACGCGGCGTCGTAGGCGATCACCGAGGTGTTCGAGATATCGCCCTTGTCGCCGGACCGCGTATGTGCCACGCGCCTTAGCAGAACTTTCATGGGATGTGCCTCGCAGCGGATCAAAGGAAATGGATCAAAGGAAATGGATCTCGGAACTGACCTGCGCGCGCGGCACCAAGGCCGACCACACGCCGATGATCTCGCGCGTGCGCTCCTGGTGCGGCACGCGCTTGCCGGTGGAGGCCAGGCCGCACACGGCCATGCTGTCGATCTCGCGGCCGACCTTGGCGGCTTGCGCGCGGGTGAGGGTGCGCGCGGCCACGCGCACGGCGATCTCGTTGGGCTCACAGGCCGGCGCCGGGGAGGCCTCGCCGTGGATGGCGTTGACGCCGAGGAAGTCGATGCGCAGCGCTTGCGCGTCCAGCCCGGCCAGCTGGAACCGGTGCGCCAGGATGGTCTTGGCCAGCTGCGCTTTTTCCAGGCAGCCGGGGCCGGCGTAGAAGAACATGTCCTCGCCGATAAAGCCCTCCGTGCAACCAAGCGAGACCTTGAGCGTGGGCGTGCGCGGCGATCCGCTGATGCCGCTCACGCGCACCTGGTCGGGCGCAACCTGCTCCAGCTGCGCCGTGGTGAAGTCCACCACCACGTCCGGCGTGATGTAGCGGCGCGGGTCGTGCACCTCGTAGAACATCTGCTCCTTGACGGTCTGCAGGTCGATGCGGCCGCCGGTGCCTGCCACCTTGGAAATCACGGCCGTGCCGCTCGCGTCCACCTCGGCAATCGGGAAGGCGAGGTTCCACGGCTCGGGCACGTCCTTGTAGCCCGGGTCGCCAAAATAGCCGCCGGTCACCTGTGCGCCGCATTCCAGCAAATGGCCGATGGCGCTGCCGCGCGCGAGCAGCTCGGTATCTTCAGGCTGCCATCCGAACGCATGCATCATCGGCGCGAGAAACAGGGAGGGATCGGCCACGCGGCCCGTCACCACGATTTGCGCGCCGGCTTGCAGCGCGCGCACGATCGGCTCCGCACCCTCATATGGCTCGGCCGAGATCAGCGAGCCGCGCAGGGTGGCGATGGGCGCGCCGGTCTCCAGGATCTCCAGTTGCTGGTCGCAGATGGTGCCGGTCAGGTCGGTGGTGGTGATCGCCGCGATCTTCACGCCGGGCAGGCCGAGCTCTGCGCACAGCTGCGCGATGCGCCGCGCCGCGCCCAGCGGATTGATCCAGCCCTGGTTGCTCACGATGCGCGTGCCGTTGGCGATGCAGTGCGGCAGCACGGCGCGCATGCGCTCGTCGAGGTAGGTGTCGTAGCCTTCGAAGGCGGGGTCGCGGCGTTTTCGCACCTGCGCGGCGCAGACGGTGGCCTCGGCCATGGTTTCGAAGCAGAGGAAATCGAGCTTGCCGTGCTGCGCGCTCAGGGCCGCGGGTTCGACGCGGTCGCCCCACCAGCCGGAGCCTGAGCCAATGCGCAGGGTCTTGGTTGCCATGACGGGATCCTTGGTTTGTCGTTTTGCGTGGAATCTTGGGCTTACTGGGCCTGGATGCCTGCGCTCTTGATCACGCGCGCCCATTTCTCGGTATCGGCGCGGATCACCGCGGCAAAGGCGGCAGGCGAGTCGCCGCCGGGCACCGCGCCAAGCTGCTCGATGCGCTGCTTGACCTCGGGCGTGGCCAGCACCTTGGCCACCGCTTGCTGCAGGCGCGCCACCAGCGCGGGTGGCGTGCCGGCCGGGGCCAGCAGGCCGAACCACGAGTTCACCACGTAGCCGGGCAGGCCGGATTCCGCCACGGTGGGCACATCCGGCAGGATGGGAGAACGCTGAGGGCTGGTCACCGCCAGCGCGCGCACCTTGCCGGCCTGGATTTGCGCCAGCGCCGAGGGCAGGTTGTCGAACATGAGGTTGACCTGGCCCGCCAGCAGGTCGGTCATGGCGGGCGCCGCGCCCTTGTACGGCACGTGTTGCATCTTCACGCCGGCCATGCTGTCGAGCAATTCGCCGGACAGGTGCGGCGAGCCGCCGGTACTGGTGGAGGCGTAGTTGAGGCCGCCGGGCCGCTGCCTGGCCAGCGCGATGAGTTCGGCCACGGATTTGACCGGCAGCGTGGCATTGGTCAGCAGCACATTGGGCGAGTTGGCGACCAGCGTCACCGGCGCGAAGTCCTTGGCCGAGTCGTAAGGCATGCGCGCATAGATGAACTGGTTGGTGACCTGGGTGCCGAGCGTGCCCATCAGCAGCGTGTAGCCGTCCGGGGCGGCCTTGGCCACGGCCTCGGCGCCGATGTTGCCGCCGGCGCCGGGCCGGTTGTCCACCACCACGGTTTGTCCCAGCGCCTCGCCCAGTTTCTGCGCCACCAGGCGCGCGAGGATGTCGGTGGTGCCACCGGGGGTGAAAGGCACCACCAGCCGCAGCGGCTTGGCGGGGTAGTTGTCCGCTGCGCGCGCCGGCAGCGCAAGCTGGGCGCACAGGGCGGCACAGGCCATGGCCGCCAGGCGCAGGGTGGCACGTCGGTGCATCGTTGTCTCCTCGCAGGCGCTGCCGTGACGGCAGTGCCCGGTGGTTTTGCCGTGTGCGCGGGTGCGCCACAGCATTTCGTTTAATGAAATTTCTTTTTGGTGATCTTATGCATTAGCCGGTTTGCAGGTCAAACAAAGGCTATAGATTTTCATTGAATGAAAATTCGATGCTTTGCCAAGGGGCCCTGTGGCCCTGGTCCCGGTGGTACTGTGCGAGCTGCCGATGAAGCGGGCCGTGCTGGGCGCGCTGACGGCGGGCGCCTCGCGCGTAGATCGCGCCATGCCGCCAGGGCAAGCTGCCGGTGGACCGTATGCTGACCGGCACGCTCGGGCTCGAAGGCATCAATGATGGCTTCGGCCGGCTACGCACCGGGCAGGCGATCCGGGAGATGGTGACGATGGGGGATTGGTGCGGTGCTTGGGGGTAACCGCGCTCAGTACCCTTGATACCCCTGGTACCCCTGGTATTGCGGCTGCGGCGCCTGCTGATAGTAATAGGGCGCCGGCTGCGGCGCGCATGGCACGTACGCGCGATCGTAATCCCGATAGCAGTATCCCGGCGGGGGGCCATATGCCGGCTGGGGCGGCGCGGCTACCACGACCGGCTGGCTGGCCACGGCGGTACCGACGACTGCCAGCCCGACCAAGGCGCCGATGGCCAGTGCTACTGCGCCGGCGGAACCGCCACCGCCGTGGTAGCCGCCATCGTGGTAGCGGTCGCGTGCAGAGGCAGGTCCTGCGGCCAGCAGCGCGGCGGCGATGAGGCCCGCGCCGATGGCGCGGGTGGCACGATGGGTGTTGCGCATGACTGACTCCTTGAGACGGCCAGCGGGGGCGGCTGACCATGACGTCATCTTAAGGGGCAGGCGTCTGCGGAATAGATTGGCGCGGTTAGCAGATGTAACGCCAATACCACCGTGATCACGCCGATCAGGGGGCGGGACGCGGCGGCGGCGGGGGCGATTGCGGGGCCGGAGGCGGCGGCGCGGCGTCTGCGCCCGGGGCGGCCGGCGGCGGCGCCTTCTTGTGATGGTGCTTGTGCTTATGCTTCTTGTGGCGCGCAGGCTGGGCCGGCATGGGCGTTGCCGTGGCCCGCTCGCCCTGTGGCTGCTGCGGCTGGGGCGGTGCAAGCTGGGCGTGGGCGATGCCGCCCAGGGCAAGGGCGGCTGCCAGCGCGACTGCCTTGAGGCTTGGAATTCCGGGTTTCATCAGTACTCCTCAAAAAATAATCCGTCACAACAGTCACAATTATCCGCACTGTGACGGTGGATGCGGTGTAGGACAAAGCCTGATTCGCGTATCGTGTTTGTAGCTCCCTGCATCAACTAGCGCTACTTAAGCGCCGCTGCCATCACGCGGCACCGGCGTCATCCCGACGCGGGCCGCCGCCGGCGCGTTCCCGGCCTGGCCTTCATGCTGCCGGCCAAGCCACCATCCCAGCCACGCCCATCCCAGCGCCAGCGCGGCGCCGGTGAACGCCACCACGGCCGGGTGGCCGGAAAGCGCATCGATGGCGGTCTTGAACCAGGCACTCACGGCATCGCCGGCGCGATAGACGGCGGTGTCGATCACATTCTTCGCCTTGTACTTGGTCTCGGCATCCACCACGGTAAACAGCATCTCCCGCCCCGGGCGCAGCAAGGCGTATTCCCCCACGCGGCGCAGGATCATCACCCCGGCCAGCACGCCGAAGGTGGGCCACAGCGCCAGCACCAGGAAGCCAGCCGCCACCGCCAGCGGCACCGCCGTGAGCAGGGAGGTCACGCCATAGCGCCTGGCGATGCGCCCCGACAGGAGCACCTGCACCAGGATGGTCAGCGCCTGCACGATGGCATCGATGGCGCTGAACACCTGCGTCTGCTGCGTGCGGCTGGGAAAGGTCTGCGCCATCAGCCTGGCCTGCTCGAAGTAGAGGAAAGTACTGGCCGTGGCCAGCAGGATCACGAACAGACTGATGCCAAGCAGGTAACGGGACCGCGCCACCAGCGTCAGCCCTGCCCAGAGCCCGCCTCCGATGGGTCGGGCCGGGTCTTGCGCCGGCACCGGATCGTCCGTCACCGGCACGCCCGCGCCGGCGCGCTTGCGCCAGCCGAACAGGTAGCCCACGCCGGGCAGCGTGGCCGCGAGCAGCGCGGCCGACAGCACCATCAGCCCGGTCAGGCCGATGCGCGTCACCAGCCAGCCGCCCAGCAGCGGGCCAGCCAGGCCGCCCGCGCTGGCGCCGGCGGCCAGCAGGCCGAACAGCCGGCGCGCCTGGCCGGGGCGGAACACGTCCGCCATCAGGCTCCACGCCACCGACACCACGAACAGGTTGAACACCGATAGCCAGACGTAAAACACGCGCGCCAGCCAGATGTTGTCCGGCGCGCCACGCGTGGCCACGGCAAAACCCAGCAGGTTGGCAATAAAGAACGCATAGACCCAGGGCACGAAACGCCGGCGGGGCAGCCGCGCGCTGCACAAGCCATAGAAGGGAATGGCCACCAGCATGACCACGAAGGTGGCGGTGAACAGCCATTGCAGGTTTTGCACGCCGCCGGCAATGCCCATGGTCTCTCGCACCGGGCGCAGCATGAAGTAGCTGGCGAACAGGCAGAAGAAGAACAGAAAGCCAGCCGCGACGGCGTTGCCTTCACCGGGCTGGATGCCAAGCCCGTGCCGGGTGGCCTGCCTGGGGTCCGCGGAGTTTATGGGGTCTGCCATGATGGGTTCAGGCGGCCAGCAGCGCGGCAATGCGCTCGCGCTGGCGCGCATCGGGCATGCGGCCAAGGCCCGCGCCAAGGTTGTCCTGCATGTTGCGGGGCTTGGAGGTGGCTGGGATCGCTGCCGTCACCGCGGGGTGGCTGACAATGAATTTCAGGAAGATCTGGCCCCAGGACGCGCAGTCGATCTCGCCGGCCCAGGGCGGCAGCGGCCGGTCCTTGACTGCGCGGAACAGGCGCCCGTCCTGGAACGGGCGATTGACCAGCACGGCCACGCCGCGCTCCTGGCACAGCGGCAGCAGCGCGCGTTCGGCATTGCGCTCGGCCAGGGAATAGTTCAGCTGCACAAAATCCAGGCGTTCGCTGCGCACGATCTGCGCCAGCGCCTCATGCGCGTCCTCGCGGTAGTGGGTGATGCCGACATAGCGCGTCTTGCCCTGATCCTTCAGTTGGCGCGCAAAGCGCAGGTTGTCGCGCCAGTCGATCAGGTTGTGGACCTGTAGCAGATCCACGGTATCGCTATGCAGGTCGCGCAGCGACTGTGTCCATTGCGCCTGCGCCGCGCCGCCGGCCGGGCTGGATATCTTGGTGGCCAGGAAGACTTTGCTGCGGGCATTGGCGTCGCGCAGCAGCTCGCCGGTGACGCCTTGCGCGCTGCCATAGCTGGGCGCGGTGTCGATCACCGGGCCGGACGTTTGCAGCAGCAAGGCCAGGACCTCGGCCAGCGGGGCGCGTTCGGCGCGTTCGGTTCCCACGTTGAAGGTATTGGCCGTGCCCATGCCGATCACCGGCAGGGTTTCGTGGCCGCCGGGCAGTGCCCGGCGCAATGGCCCGGCAGCGGGCGGCGCCGCGAGCGTGCTGGCGGGCCAGGCGCCGCAGGACAGGCTAAGTGCGGCGGCAAGGCGCGCGCCGTGGCCAAGAAAACTGCGTCTATCGGATGACATGACGATCTCCTTGCTGGTGGGCCCGGAACCTGGCGGCCGGGGCTGCGGCATTTAGTCACTGCGCGCCGCGCAGCGGCCCGGCTAGCTTAAGCTGTTGCCTCGATCCGGATCATATTCTCACAGATAGGAAACCTGCCGCCATGGTCGCTCTGCTGGTCGCCTGCACCTACTTCTTGCTTGCCGGTGTGCATGTCTACTGGGCGCTGGGCGGGCGCCTGGCAAAGGATGCCGCTGTTCCCCGTGTGCCGCGCAAGGTAGCCGCCGGCGACATTGCGCCACCGGCAACGGCGAGCGCGATGGTGCCCGCCTTCACGCCCTCGCGCACGGGCACGCTGCTGGTTGCCGTCGGCCTGGCGGTGGTGGCCCTGATGGTGGGCGCGCGCGCCGGGCTGGCCACGGCGCCTTGCACCGGGCCGGTCCTGCAATGGGCCATCGGCCTGGTCGCGCTGGCCATGCTGGCCAGGGCAGTGGGCGATTTTCGGCTGGTTGGCTTCTTCAAGCGCATCACCGGCTCTTCGTTTGCCTGGCTGGATACGCGGGTCTATTCTCCCCTGTGCCTGACGCTGTCCGCTGGCCTGGCGTACGTGGCGATCCTCCCGCCCTGAGCGTCGCCGCATTCCTGGCAGCCGCCTGCGCCGTATCGCAAGAACCCCCGATTGCAAAATGAAGTGGCGCGTCTGACAATGCCCAGCACCAGAGGCCGGGCGCTGCCGCCACGGCCCATCCGGCGGGCCACGCAGGCAACGAAAAACGGGGGACGGGAGACCACGATGCGCACCCAGGTCGCGATCATCGGCGCCGGGCCGGCAGGCCTGCTGCTGGGCCATCTGCTGCGCCGCGCCGGTGTCGATGCCGTGGTCATCGAGGACCGCAGCCGCCAGCATGTGGAAGGACGCATCCGGGCGGGCGTGCTGGAGCAGGGGACCGTCGACCTGCTGGTGGCATCCGGCGTGGGCGAGCGCCTGCAGCGCCAGGGCCTGCGCCACCATGGCATCGACCTGTTGTTCGACGGGGTCCGGCACCACATCGACCTGTCCGGGCCAACCGGCGGCCGCGCCATTACCGTGTATGGCCAGCACGAAGTGGTCAAGGACCTGATCGCCGCGCGCTTGGCGGATGGCGCGCCCATCTTGTTCGAGGCCAGCGGCGTGGCCCTGCATGGCGTTGACAGCAGCAAGCCCAGCGTCACGTTCACCCACGGCGGCAAGCGCCACACGCTGCATTGCGATTTCATCGCCGGCTGCGATGGCTTTCATGGGGTCTCGCGCGAGGCAATTCCGCCGGCTGCGCTGCAGGTGTTCGAGCGGCGCTATCCGTTTGCGTGGCTGGGCATCCTGGCCGAGGCCGCGCCCGCCGCGCAGGAACTGATCTACGCCAGCCATGCGCGCGGCTTCGCGCTGTTTTCGATGCGCTCGCCGCAGATCACGCGGCTCTACCTGCAATGCCGGCCCGACGAGGATCTCGCCCAGTGGCCCGACGCGCGGATCTGGCAGGAACTGCACGCCCGCCTGGAGACCGGCGACGGCTGGCGGCTCAACGAGGGCCCCGTGCTGCAGAAGGGCGTAACGCCCATGCGCAGCCACGTGGTGGAGCCCATGCAATACGGCCGGCTGTTCCTGGCCGGCGATGCCGCTCATATCGTGCCGCCCACCGGCGCCAAGGGCATGAACCTGGCCGTGGCCGACGTGCGCACGCTGGCGCGCGCGTTGGCCGCGCACTATGGCGAGCGCCGCGACGACCTGCTGGCGGCATACTCCGCCACGTGCCTGCGGCGGGTCTGGCGTGCCGAGCATTTTTCCTGGTGGATGACCGCGTTGCTGCATCGCTTTGCCGACCAGACCCCCTTCATGGCGCGGCTGCAGCAAGCCGAGCTGGAATACGTTGCCGCTTCGCCCGCCGCCGCCGCGGCTCTCGCGGAAAACTATGTCGGGCTGCCATTCACCACCTTCGAGGGCGATTGAGTGCCCGTCCCGATCGCCATACAGGAGATGTCATGACAAAGCTTGGTTGCGCGCCACCGTGGCCGGGGGAGGGCCGACGATGATCGCCAGTTTTCTCGGCGTGCTGTTCGACGGGCTGGCCTATGGCTGCCTGCTGTTCCTGATCAGCGTAGGGCTGTCGGTGACCATGGGCCTGATGAATTTCGTCAACCTGGCCCACGGCGCGTTCGCCATGTTCGGCGGCTACGTGGCGGTGGTCCTGATGACCCGGGCCGGCGTGCCCTTCCTGGCGACGCTGCCGCTAGCCTTCGTGGGGGCCGCGGTGGTGGGCTGGGTGCTGGAGCGCACCCTGTACCGGCGGCTGTACCGCGCCAGCCATCTCGACCAGGTGCTGTTCTCGATCGGGCTGACCTTCATGGCGATCGCGGGGGCCACCTACGTGTTCGGGCCGGGCCAGCAGCCGGTGGCGCTGCCCGACTTCCTGCTCGGCCAGGTGCACGTGGCGGGCCTGGACCTTGGCGCCTATCGCTTGTTCCTGATCGGCGTGGTGGTGGTCATCACCGCGGCGCTGGGCTGGCTGGTGGCGCGCACGCGCTTTGGCGCGCAGGTGCGCGCGGCGGTGGACAACCAGCAAGCGGCGCGCGGCCTGGGCATCAACGTGGAGCGGGTATTCAGCCTGACCTTCGCGCTTGGGTCCGGGCTGGCCGGGCTGGGCGGCGGGCTGGGCATCGACGTGCTGGGGCTCGATCCGTCGTTCCCGCTCAAGTACATGGTGTATTTCCTGCTGGTGGTGGCGGTGGGCGGCGCGGGCACCATCCGCGGCCCGCTGGTGGCGGCGCTGCTGCTTGGCGTGGCCGATGTGGCCGGCAAGTATTACGTGCCGGCGGTAGGCGCCTTTGTCATCTACGCGCTGATGGTGCTGCTGCTGGTGCTGTTCCCAGCCGGCCTTTACGGGAGGCGGGCATGAGCGCTGTTGACGAGCTGCCGAATCGCGCGATCGAGCGGCGTACCCATCTGCCCGACGGGCGCTGGCGCGTTGGCGAGATCGTGTTCTGGCTGGTGCCGGTGGCAGTGTTCTTCCTCTTGCCCGGCTACCTGATCCTTGGCAGCCAGGTGCTGATCACCGGGCTCTTCGCGCTGTCGTTGGATTTGCTGCTGGGCTACGCCGGGATCGTCTCGCTGGGACATGCGGCCTTCTTCGGCCTGGGCGCCTACACCGCCGGGCTGCTGGCCGCGCATGGCTGGGGCGAGCCGGTCTCGGGCCTGCTCGCGGCCGGCGCGGTGGCTGGCCTGGCGGGTTGGCTGGCGAGTTTCCTGGTGGTGCGCGGCGGCGACCTGACCCGGCTCATGGTCACGCTGGGCATCGGGCTGATGCTGTTCGAGGCGGCCAACAAGGCGGCCTTCCTGACCGGCGGCGTGGATGGCCTGTCGGGCGTCACCATGGCGCCGTTGCTCGGGCTGTTCGAGTTCGACCTGTTTGGCAAGACCGCCTACCTTTACAGCCTGGTGGTGACGTTCCTGTTGTTCGTGCTGGTGCGCAGGCTGGTGGCTTCGCCCTTCGGGCTGTCGCTGCGCGGCATGCGCGAAGGCGTGCGCCGCATGCCGGCGCTGGGTGTCGACGTGCCGCGCCGCCTGGGCGCGGTGTTCGCCGTGGCGGCGGCGCTGGCCGGCGTGGCCGGTGGGCTGCTGGCGCAGACGACGCAGTTCGTCGGCATGGACGTGCTTGGCTTCCCGCGTTCGGCGGAACTGCTGGTGATGCTGGTGCTGGGTGGCGCGGGCCGCCTGTACGGCGCACTGCTCGGGGCGGCCGTGTTCATGGTCGCGCAAGATGTGCTGGCGGGCATCAACCCGGTGTACTGGCAGTTCTGGATTGGCCTGCTGCTGGTGGTGATCGTGCTGTTTGCGCGTGGCGGGCTGATGGGCGCGCTGGATGCCTTGCGCCGTGCCATGCGCCGCAAGCCGGGAGGAGGGCGGCCATGACCAGGTTGCTGCGTACCGAGGGATTGTCCAGGTCCTGGGGCGGGTTTGCCGCCAACAGCGATATCTCCCTGCAGTTTCCGCCGGGCGCCCGCCATGCGCTGATCGGGCCTAACGGCGCGGGCAAGACCACCTTCATCAACCTGCTTACCGGGGCCTTGCCGGCCAGCAGCGGGAGGATCTGGCTGGGCGACGAAGATATCACGCAATTGCCCCAGCACGCACGGGTGCGGCGCGGCATGACCCGGACCTTCCAGATCAACACCTTGTTCCCCGGCCTGACGGTGCTCGAATCCGTGGTGCTGGCGGTGGCCGAGCGCAGCGGTGCCACCCGGATCTGGCATCGCACCGTGGCTTCGCAGCGGGCACTGGCCGACGAGGCCATGGCGGTGCTGGCCAGCCTGCGCCTGCACGCCGAGGCCGATACCGAGACGCGCAGCCTGCCATACGGCAAGCAGCGTCTGGTGGAAATCGCGCTGGCGCTGGCCACCCGGCCCGCCATCCTGCTGCTGGACGAACCCGCGGCGGGCATCCCGGCCGGGGAGAGCGCAGAGCTGTTCGGCGTGATCGCCGGCTTGCCGCGCGACATCACCATCCTGTTTATCGAGCACGACATGGACCTGGTATTTCGCTTTGCCGAGCGCATTACGGTGCTGGTGGGTGGCCGCGTGCTGACCGAGGGCACGCCGGCCGAGATCGGCGCCGATCCCCGCGTCAGGGAGGTATACCTCGGGGAGGCCGCCCATGACTGAACTGCTGCGGGTGCAGGGGCTGAGTGCGGGCTATGGCGACGCCGTCGTGCTCGACGGCATCGACCTGGCGATGGATGCCGGCGAGAGCCTGGCCTTGCTGGGCCGCAACGGGGTGGGCAAGAGCACGCTGCTGATGACGTTGATGGGCCTGACCCGGCAGCGGCGCGGCAGCCTGTCTTGGCGCGGGCGCGACCTGGCGCGGCTGGCGGCGCATCAGCGCGCCGCCGCCGGCCTGGGATGGGTGCCGCAGGAGCGCTGCATGTTCCCGTCCCTGACCGTGGAGGAACACCTGACGGCGGTGGCACGTCCGGGCCACTGGAATGTCGCTCGGGTCTACGAAGTCTTTCCCCGGCTGCAGGAACGGCGCGCAAACCTGGGCAACCAGTTGTCGGGGGGAGAGCAGCAGATGCTGGCAATTGGCCGGGCGCTCATGGTAAACCCGGCCCTGCTATTACTCGACGAGCCGATGGAGGGATTGGCGCCTATCATTGTTCAGGAATTGCAGCATGTGATCCGCCGCTTGATCGAGGAAGGCGGCATGGCTGTGATCGTGGTGGAGCAGCACGCTCGCCTGGCGCTTGGCATGACGCGGCGCGCGATGGTGCTCGATCGCGGCAAGGTAGTGTTTGAGTCGACCAGCGCGGAGCTGCTGGCGGACAAGGGCAATCTGGACAGGTTGCTGACGGTTGCCTGAGCCCAACCCCGGTATGGTCAACCGGCGGCAAGCGATAGGCGGCGAGCGTTGGTGGCCGTCAGCGGCCGTTGACGGCAACACCGCCTTCGGCCAGCGGCAGTGCCCATTTTTCGCAGGCGGGTAGTCACGGGGAACTATGGAAACCCATGAGCAGAATCGGCTCGTCAACGCCTATATCCAGCGTTACAGCCGCTACGACCCGGCCATTGGCCGGCACGAGGTGCGCTCGTTCTGGGTCTGGCAGGCTTGCGACTGGCTCGGCGTCAACGACCCCGAAGGGTTATGGCGGCTGGTGCAGGAAGTCCTGGCCCGCACCGATAGTCCCCGTGTCCTTGCCGCGCTCGCTGCAGGCGAGCTCGAAGACCTGATCGAATACCACGGCCCGGCCTTCATCGGCCGCATCGAGCAGGAGGCCGCGCGCGCCCCGCGCTTTCGCCGCCTGCTGTGCGGCGTCTGGCGCAGTTCCACGCCCGAGGTCTGGGCGCGGGTGCTGGCCGCCAGCGACAGCAATTTCAACGAAGTGCCGCAGCGTGCGATGTGGATATGCTACGAGCAGCGTGGCTGGGATGTGCAGGGCGCAGCGGCGCAGCCCGATGGCGAGGCAGGCGTGTCCCGCGAGACCCACAGACAGCCCGCCCGTGTCGTGCCATCGCCATCGCAGTTCCGGCAGCGTGAAGGCGCGATGCACGCAGACTCGCCGCATCACGCCGCCTGGCCTACTTCCCCGGATCCTTGACGTTGTCGAACTTGTCGAACTCCACGTTGTAGAGCTCGCCGCCAACCTTCTCCACACGCCGGATATAGACGGTCTGGACTACATCGCGGGTGTCCGGGTCGATCATGATCGGGCCGCGCGGGCTGACGATCTTCATGCCCTTGAGCGCCGCGACGAACTTGTCGCCGTCGGTCGCGCCGCCGGTCTTCTTCAGCGCGTCGTAGATTGCGCGCATGCCGTCATAGGCGGCCACGGCCATGAAGTTAGGCCGGCCGGCGCCGGGATTGGCTTCGGCAAAGGCTTTCAAGAAGGCCTTGTTCTCGGGCGAATCGTGCGCCATCGAGTAATGGAACGACGTGATCACGCCCAGCGTGGCGTCGCCCATGGCCGGCAGCACATGGTCGTCGGTCAGGTCGCCGGTGGCGATCACGCGGATGCCGGCCTCGGCCAGGCCGCGCTCGCGAAAGCCCTTCATGAACGCCACGCCTTGCTCGCCGGCGGGCAGGAACAGAAACACCGCCTCCGGCTTGGCATCCTTGATGCGCTGGATGAACGGCGCGAACTCCGGGTTGCGCAGCGGCACCCGGATCGATTCGACCACCTGTCCGCCGCCGCCGATGAAATTGGTCTTGAACGCGGTCTCCGCGTCGATCCCCGGCGCGTAGTCCGCCACCAGCGTCACTACCTTGCGCACTTTGTTCTTGATGGCCCAGGTGGCCATCGGCGCCGAGATCTGCGGCAAGGTCATCGACACCCGCGCGATATACGCGGATTTGGTGGTGATCGAGGACGACGCCGCGTTGAAGATCACCATCGGCTTTCTGGCTTGCTCTGCAATCGGCGCCACTGCCAGGGCCTCGGGCGTGAGGCCGAAGCCGGCCAGCACGTCGACCTTGTCGCGCACCACCAGCTCCTGTGCCAGCCGCTTGGCCACATCCGGGGCCGGGCCCGTGGTGTCCTTGCTGATGATCTGCACCTTGCGCCCCGCCACGGTATCACCATTGAGCTTCTGGAACGCCTTGATGCCGCCTTCCATCTGCTTGCCATAGTCGGCAAAGCTGCCCGAGAAGGGCGCGATCAGCCCGATCCTGACGGGATCGGCGGCGTGGGCAAGCGTTGGCGCCATGGCAAGCACGCTGCAAGCCGCGAGGGCACGCAGCAAGGGGGCAAAGGTCATCGATGGTCTCCTGGTCGAGTGCGCTCTGGTCCCGCAAAGGGGCCGGGCGGGTGCTGGCGCGGGGCACTGGCACAGGAGTTTAGGGGGCGGGGCGGTTTGGTGCAATCGGGGCTTGCGCAAAGGGCTGCGGGCAGCCAGGCGCATTCGGCATAGAATGCGCGCTGGCTCAGACACCACCCATGCGGTGCAAATCGGGAATGATGAAAGTACTTGCGCTATCCGGCAGCCTGCGGGCTGTGTCCATCAATTCCGCGCTGCTGCGCGCGGCCGCGCGGCTGGCGCCAGCGAATGTGTCGGTTGCAGTGTTCAGCGGTCTTGGGGCGTTGCCGCTGTTCAACCCGGACGACGAGGCTTGTCCGCATGCCAGCGTGACACGCTTGTTTGCCGAGGTGGCGCAGGCGGACGCGCTGCTGATCGCTAGCCCCGAGTACGCGCACGGCGTGACCGGCACGATCAAGAATGCACTGGACTGGCTGGTGGGTTACGAGCCGTTCGCCTTCAAGCCGGTCGCCGTGCTCAATGCATCGCCGCGCGCGCACCATGCCGATGCGGCACTGCGCGAGACCTTGAAGACGATGGCCGCCGTCATTATCGAGCCGGCGTCGATCACCGTGCCATTGCTGGGCGCCAGGCTGGATGAGGATGGCATGGTATCGACGCCGGCCATTGCCGCTGCCATTCAAGAAGCGCTGGTGGCGCTGTACGATGCCGTCGTCCTTCACAAGACGACGGCAGTTGCCACCTTTCCGCTGGCGTGACCGGCAAGCGGCTCGCGGCGCGCCATAGGAGGACCAGGAGGGGCGGGCGGTTCAGGCAGCCACGAGGCGGAACGTGGATACCGCTTCCTTCAGGCGCTGGGCCTGCTCTTCCAGCGATCCCGCTGCGGCCGCGGCTTGCTCCACCAGCGCGGCGTTCTGCTGCGTCACCGTGTCCATCTGGGTGACGGCCTGGTTGACCTGCTCGATGCCGGCGCTCTGCTCGGCCGAGGCGGCGCTGATCTCGCCCATGATGTCGGTCACGCGTTTTACCGCGCCCACGATCTCATCCATGGTCTGGCCGGCCTTGGTGACCAGCTGCGAGCCCTTTTCCACGCGCTCGACCGAGTCGCCGATCAGCGACTTGATCTCCTTGGCGGCGGTCGCGCTGCGCTGCGCCAGGCTGCGCACCTCGCCGGCCACCACGGCAAAGCCCCGGCCTTGCTCGCCCGCGCGGGCGGCTTCCACCGCGGCGTTGAGGGCGAGGATGTTGGTCTGGAAGGCGATGCCCTCGATCACGGCAATGATGTCGACCACCTTGCGCGAAGCACCGTTGATCTCCTGCATGGTGTCGACCACCTGGCCAACCACCGCACCGCCCTTGATCGCGATCTCGGAGGCGTTGACGGCGAGCGAGCTCGCCTGCTTGGCGTTGTCCGCGTTCTGGCGGACGATGCTGGTCAGCTCCTCCATGCTGGAGGCCGTTTCCTGCAGTGACGACGCTTGTTCTTCCGTGCGCTGGGACAGGTCCGTGTTGCCTGCGGCGATCTGGCTCGTGCCGGACGCAATGGATTCGGTGCCGGTGCGCACCTGGGTCACGATGCGCAGGATGTTGCCATTCATGTCGCCCAGGGCGCGCAGCAGCTGGCCAGTCTCGTCCTTGCTATCCGAGCGGATGTGGCTGGTCAGGTCGCCAGACGCCACCTTGCGCGCGAAGCCCACGGCGCGATGCAGCGGCGCGGTGATGCCGGCGGTCAGCCATACCGAGAACGCCACGCCAATGGCCAGCACCAGCACGCCAAGCGCGATCAGGCGATTGCGTGCGGAGAGGTAGATCTCGTTGATGTCCAATGCGGTCTGGTCAATGCTGGCGCGCTGGATATCCAGCAGCTTCTGGATCTCGGCAAGGTAGGCATTGCCGGCGGGCACGAACTCGCTCTCGAGCACCTGGTTGGCTTCGTCGGTCTGGCCGGCTTCCTTGAGCTTGGTGATCTTGTCGCGCGAGTCGTTGTACGGCTTGCGCACGGTCTGGATCGTCTTGAACGCCGCCTTCTCCGCGTCGGAGGACAGCATCGGCTCGATCTTGTCGCGCAACGCCGCGATGGCGTCGACCGACCCCTTCGTCTCGGCGGCGAAGAATGCGCCCAGGCTCGGGTCGGCACTGCGCGCCACCGCGGTGGTGCGACGCACGCTCGTATGCATCAGGCGATACCAGTCGCTGACGACGCGCTCCTTGGCCAGCGGCTGCTGCATCATGTCGTGCGTGTGGCTGGCCACGTCCTGCAGCCCCAGGATGCTGAACACGGTCATGAGCGTTGACAGCAGCAGCACCACGCCAAAGCCAATGCCAAGGCGTACCCCAATTCCAAGATTCTTCATTTTCTTCTACCTGAATGGAAATAATAAGGCGGCGAAATGCTGGCCCATAGGACCTGGATTCGCTCTATTGTCAGCCGCGCCGTTTATCGCGAACGCATCTGCGGACTATGGTGAATATCGGCTATCGAGGTGGGAACTTGAGTGGCGGGGCTTGTCGCCCGGCCGGCAGGCCGCGAGAGCGGCCTGGCGAGGATGGCGTGCTCAGGCGGATTCGCGCAGGCTCTGCAGTGCCAGCCGCTGCCAGTTTCGCGCGGCATAAGCATGCGCCTGGCGCAGCGCCGCCCAGAGACCGACGAGCCTGATGTCCTTCAGGAATCCCTTGGCTTCGAATTCGGTCGTGCGCCGTACCCGTGTCCTGCCATCGCCCAGCGGCTCAAGGCTGAAGGTGTCGATCAGCTTGCCGACCCAGGCACGGCACCAGACTGTGCTTTCCTGCATCTGGTACTGCAGCAGCCGGTCCGGCTCCAGTTGCAGGATGCGCTGGTCGATGGTGCCCCGGTCCGTGGTGCATTGCCGCGTGTTCCCGACCGCCGCGACGCCCTCCAGGACGCGGCAGCTCATTGGCTTTGGAATGCCCAGCCAGAACAGCAGCGGGCGCGACGCATCCATGCGGGCATGAAGGAAGTGCGGCCAGACATGCCGTGGCTCGCACTCAAAAATCCACTCGGACCTGATCTTCATCGCGTGTGCTCGATATCGGGTATTGACCTGCAATGCAAAAGGGAGCCACGCGGGCTCCCTTTTGTTCCAGCTGCGTTCTGTTTGCCCGCTCAGCTTACAGCGCGGCGTCCTTCAGCTTCTTCATCGGGCGAACCTTGACCTTGACGGTCGCCGGCTTGGCAGCGAACCACTGGTCTTCGCCGGTGAACGGGTTCTTGCCGAAGCGCTTCTTGGTGGCGGCAACCTGGGTTGCCACGACCTTGAACAGGCCCGGCAGGGTGAATTCGCCGGCGCCCTTCTTGTGCACCGCGCTCAGGATGGTGTTTTCCAGATGGACCAGCACGGTCTTGACCGTCTTGGCATCCAGTTCAGTCTGGGCCACCAGGTGGGCCACCAGGCTGGACTTGTTGAACGTGTCCTTCAGGGGTTTCACCGCCGGCGCGGCCGCTGCGACCTTCTTTGCCGGAGCCGCCTTCTTTGCCGGCGCCGCCTTCTTGGCGGCAGGCTTGGCGGTGGTCTTTACGACAGCATTTGCTTTGGTAGCCATGGATTATGGAGTCTTGTGTTCGTTGAATGACGCTTGCTGCCGACGGCGGCAAGCGTATGGGGAGCATAACATTCCCACTGGCGCCTGCCAAACGTCTGCAATCACAATCGACAATAGACAAGGGACAGTGCTTTGGGTCCCGGCTGCGGAAATTACGGATGGATGCGGGATGCCATTTTGATGGATGCGCCCGATGCGATTGATAAAATACGAAATTCGCCAGAAACGCAGCAGGAGTGCCCACAGGCCCACAGGCCCATAGGCAGCGCCCGGAGCTTAGTCGGAAAACAGCGATTGCGAAGCCGCGCCCTGTGGCTGGCATTGCGCGGCCTTGCTGGCTGCCTGGTACAGCACGGGTTCGAGAATGCCCAGCCGCGCGCGCGCTGCCTCGAGCGGCTCATGCAGCAGCGTCTCGTAGTCCTCGGCCATCAGCCACTTCGCCTTGCGTCCATGGCGATAGCCCTCGACGACGGCGCGCAAGTACGCGGTGTTGCCGGTCTTGCGCAGGCTCTGCAAGGCGGTAGCAACGGCGATGAATGCCCAGCCGAGGGCGCCGGTCTGTGCGTAGCTGAACGCCACCAGCGCTGCTTCGCCCATGTTCTCGTTGGCCTTGTAGCCGGTCAGCACATGCCAGATGTCGTGGATGTCACGGGTTCGCCTGCCGAACCAGGCGTAGGGATCCTCGACCAGCGGCTCGCTGTTGAGGTTTGAAATCGCGGCAAGTCCGGCGGCGCTGTAGCCCGTTTGCTCCAGGAACGCGCGGTAGGCGGCGCCGAGCGTGCCGGGTGCGAAGCTGGCGATGAACGCCGGGTCGGAGAAGCGCTCCGTCAGTTCGACGCGAAGATAAGCCAGCCGCCGCCCGCTCGTGGTCCTCAGGAGCCGCGCGTAGTTCTTTGGCGCGGACGGGCCGTTGAGGGCGCGCATGATGAGAAACACTTGCGTGGTGTCGTCTCCGTTTGCCAGCAGCTTGCGGATCGCACGGAATGCGGCTGGAAAGTCACGCTTATACAGAGCGGGGGAGGTCGCTACGTCCATTGCCTCGTTCCTCTTATCGGGTTTGTTGCCGGCGGTTGTTGCCGGGATGGCGAAGTCGCCGGTGCTTCGGGTCTTCAGGGCTTGCGGGGTTATCAGGGTGTCCAGGGTTTTCATCCAGGTCCCTGATCGCAATGAGCGATCTTTGCAGGGAATGGCGGACTACAATGTCGTCTTCCTGACATAAGACTACGATTGGCGCTGTGTCAAAGTCATCCACCCCCGAAGACCACCTCGCTGCCCTGCGATCCAGCGTATGGTTCGCCGGTCTTGCCGCTGATTTTCAACGGTGGATCGTCGCGCACGCCAAGGTCAGGTCGCTAGCTGCGGGCCAACGCTTGTTCGCGCACGGGGACCCGGCGGATGGCCTGTACTTTGTGGTGGCTGGCGCCATCCGCATGACCAGTTCCTCCGCCGATGGCAAGGAGGCACTGCTGGCTTTTGCGGAAACGCCGCAATGGTTCGGCGAGGTTGCCTTGTTTGACGCCTTGCCGCGCGCCCACGATGCCTGGATCGAGTCCGACGTGGTGCTGCTGCATATCGACCAGCAGGATGCGGTGCGGTTTCTCGACGAAAATCCGGTGCACTGGAAAGCGGTGGGCTTGCTGATGGCCCCAAAGCTCAGGCTGGCGTTTGAAGCGATTGAGTCGTCGGTGCTGATGCCTGTGCCGGTCAGGCTGGCGCGCCGCTTGCTGGCCATCGCCGGCGGCTATGGCGAGCGCCATGGCCTGAGCAAGCGGGTGATCAACGTGCAGCAAGAGCAACTCGGCTTGATGCTGTCGGTTTCGCGGCAAACGGTGAACCAGATTCTCCGGGATTTCGAGGCGCAGGGCCTGGTGCAGCGCACGCGGGGGTCCATCGAGATCCTGGATCTCGCGTCGCTGCGAAGATTCGCGGAGGTCGGCTAGGTCATTTGCCGGCCCGCCGCGATCGCACTCAGGCTACGATCAGCGTCAACCCCGCTGGCAGCGACTCGCCAAAGACCCGTCCTTCATCGGCCTCATCGAGTTCCACCGTTGTGCGCACCATGTCGATCCAGCTACGTGGCGCGTTGACGGCTTCGAGCCGGCTGACCACGCGCATGCGGATATCCAGCGGCAGGTCCCGCGACCGGTCCCCCGTCATGCGGGCAATCTGCACGGCGGCGAAGGCGCCCGGCTCGACCTTCTTCCAGTCGAGCGCAAGAATCGCCTCCAGCCATTGCGAGCCAGCCTCTGGCGGCACGACGCTGTGCGCGCTGCCGTAGAACGGCCGGCGCGCGCCGATGCGGCCCACGGCCCACCAGCTTTGAAGGTTCTCCGAGGGTTTCTTGAGCCGGGCGAGCAGCCACTCGGCGACTTCGATCTTGCGCTCGACAGGCACGCGTTCCAGCGATCCCGCGAGCCGCACCATGTCGGCGTAGCCGGCCTTGGCGGCGCCGGCGGGGCGCTTGTAGCGCGCCGTGCCGGGGGGCTGCAGGTAGAAGGCGATGTCGTCCAGCAATCGCAACTGCGCGCTTTCGTCCAGGCCGCCGGCGGTGCGGCGCCACAGCGTCCACCATTCCGACCAGATCTGGCTCTCGTTGACGTACTGGATGCCCTGCTCGAACAATGACCAGAGCTGCCCGGCGCGCCACTCGTCCAGCGGGTAGCCGAACCCAGGCCGCATGCAATAGCCGGCAAGGTTGAGCCAGAGGCGTTCATGGTCTGCCGTGCGGCGGCGGCGGCGCGCGCGTTCCCACAACGTGCCGAACAGGGCGCGCAGCAGCGCGCTGTCCCATTGGTCGCGCGCGCCCAGCAGTTGCTCCAGTTGCGCGCGCAGCCGCTTGACTTCCTTGGGGCCAACGTCTTGCGAGCGGGCGCCAAAGGTACGGTCGATGCATTCGACGGCCTGGGCCAGGGAGGGATGCGGCGCGTGGGTCGCCGTGTCTGCCGCCGGGGCATCGCCGCGCAACTGGAACTCGAGCAGCCAGCGCTGCGAAGGATTGGCGATCTCGCTGCAGTGCACCTCCAGCGTGCCGACTTCGGTAAGCGATGTGGTGAGTTGCACCAGCGTGTCTCGCGCGTCGCTGGCGCCGCGCGGTTGCACCACGGTGGCGATCGGCGGCAGGCGGACGAAATCGCCGCTGGCGAGGTCGGCCAGTTCGCCCGGCTGATAGGGCGTGTCGGCGACGGAGGAGACCAGGTGGAAGCGTACCGGATGCCCGAGGCGCAGGGAGAAGGTGCGATCCTTGAGATGGATCTCCTGGCCGTCTTCGGTGCCGCGCGGCAACAGGCAAATGCCGCGCTGTGCCTGCGCGGCATCACCGTTGTCCAGCACGAGGAAATAGCTGCGCGGCGAGCCCCCGCCGATGCGCGGCGCATGCCCGGCGCGGGCAAGCGCGAACGCCACCGCGCCACGGGCGACCGCCACGTCGGGGTTGTCGTTGTGCAGCACATGCAAGGGCGCTCGGCGCCAGGCGCCAAGCGTGCTCGACAAACGCCCCGTCAGCGCCTCGGCGCGGAACACGCCGCCGTTGAGCAGCAAGGTGTCGGGCATCGGTGGCGCGTCGTCTGGCGCTTCTCTTGCATCCTGTGCGTTCGCGATGCGCGACTGGGCCGCGTGCTGGCCCAGGAAGGCCGCAACGTGCCGGGTGATCGCCGGGTCGGCCGCATAGGGCAGGCCAAATTCGACGATGCCGCCCCGTGAGCGCCCCGGTCTTTCGCCGGCCGAGACGGCTGGGAAAAACCCCTCGACAATGATCTGCTCGATCTCCTGCCGGGTGACTTCGACGGAGCGCGCGCCGCCGATCAGCCGGGAGCCCGAACCGAGCAGCGTGATCGTGACCGCCTCCGGCGCCTGCGCGCTGAGCAGTTGCTCCTTGGCGGCACGGCATCGCTCGACCAACTGCGACAGGCTGCCCGCCGACAAGCGCGAGTGCGCCGTGGCGATGCGCGACTCGACCAGATGCGCGAGGGCGAGGTCCATGTTGTCGCCGCCGAGCATCAGGTGATTGCCAACCCCGATCCGGGTCAATTGCGGCTGGCCGTCCTGCACCTCCACCTTGATCAGGGTCAGGTCGGTGGTGCCGCCGCCGACATCGCAGATCAACACCAGCCGCGTTTGCGCCAGGTCGGCCGCTAGCGTTTCGCGATGATGGAACACCCAGTCGTAGAAGGCCGCCTGGGGCTCCTCCAGCATGCGCAGCGCGGGCAGTCCGGCCATGCGCGCGGCTTCCAGCGTGAGGGCGCGCGCGCCTTCATCGAACGAGGCGGGCACGGTGAGCACCACGTCCTGATCCTCGAGCCGCGCATCGGGGAAACGGTGGTTCCATGCCGCGCGCACATGCGCCAGGTAGCTGGCGCTGGCCGCCACCGGCGACACCTTGCCGACTTCGTCGGCGGCGCCCCACGGCAGGATCGGCGCCACGCGGTCGACCGACGCATGCGACAGCCAGCTTTTGGCGCTGGCGACCAGCCTGCCGGGCACTTGCGCGCCCAGCGTGCGCGCAAGGCGGCCCACCACGACATGGCCCGATGCGGCTCCATCGGCACCATCCGTCCCATTGGCAACTTGCCACGGCAACTGCAGATCGCTGGCATTCAGCTCCCCCGGCGCCGCGTGGTACCGCACGGACGGCAGGAGTGGCCGCGTGGCCACCTCTCCCAGGCTCACCAGTTGATCGATGTCGAAGACGCGGATGTCCTCCGACCCTGCCTCGCCATAGGCGACGACCGTGTTGCTCGTGCCCAGGTCAATGCCGACGCTATACCGCTTCATGCATGGCACTCAGGCATTCGCGTTGCCGCGCACGTCGAACTCGACCTTCCAGCGCTCGCCTGTGCCACGGGGCACGGCTTCCAGCTCCAGCGTGCCGGCCTCCGTGATGCGGGCATGCAGCTTCACCGGCACGACTTCGCCAGGCGTGCGGCCTTCGGACGGCAGCGTGGCCTGGATTTCATCGAGCTCTTGCAGGTCTTCGGGCCCCCAGAAGTCGAGCAGGGTGCCTACCTGGTCCTGGCGGCGCACCGACGAGCCGAAGAAGCGGAAGTGCACGGGTTCGCCGACCACGAGCCCGAATTCCTGCTCCGGCAACGGCGCCTCGGTGCCTTCCTCCATGCCGAAGGGCGCCACGCACAGCGCCTGGATGGGCGGCTCGAAGCCCGGGATGGCGGGCATCGCCGATTCCACCGCAATGTAGTAGGCCCGCGCGGTGCCGCCGCGAATGCGCACGCCCTTGCCGCGGCGCACGTAGCCGTAGTAGGCGGCGCCACGCGCGACAGCCAGGTCCAGGTCGGCGCCCCCCAGCAGGCGCGCGGGGGCCGCGCCTTCCGCGGCGAGCCAGCCGTTGAGCGTCTGCAGGATGCGCTCGACCAGCAGGGCGGACTTGAACACGCCGCCGTTGAACAGCACCGCCGTGGGATGCAGGAAGGTCGCGCCCGGCGCCGCCTTGCCTGCCAGGCCTTCCATCTCGGCCAGCGCTGCCACCTGGCGGCCCAGGAACGCCGCCAGATGTCGTGTGATGGCCGGGTCCTGCGCGTACGGCAGGCCCAGTTGCGTCAGCCCGGCGCGTGCCCGGCTGACCGGGCGGGCAGAGCCATCCACCTGCGGGAAAAAGCCTTCCAGGATGATCTGGGTGAGCTCGGCGCGGGTCAGCTCCGTGCGGATCGAGCCGCCGATGAGCTTGGAGCCGCGGCTCGGCACGACCAGCGGCACCGCGTCCGTGGTTGGGTCGCTGAGCAGGGTTTCCTTGGCGCTGCGGCAGGCATAGGTGAGCGCGCGCAGTTGCCACGGGTCGGCCTGCGTGCCTTGGGCCGCGAGCTTGCGCGCCACCACGTGGGCCAGCGCCAGGTCCATGTTGTCGCCGCCCAGCAGGATGTGCTCGCCGACGGCGACGCGGTGCAGCTCCAGGTTGCCCTCGCGCTCGATCACGGCGATCAGCGAAAGATCGGTGGTGCCACCACCCACGTCGACGACCAGGATGATGTCGCCCACCTTGACCTCTTTGCGCCACTGGCCGCCGCTGTTCTGAATCCAGCTATAGAGCGCGGCCTGAGGCTCCTCCAGCAGGGTCATGCGGGCATAGCCCGCGGATTCGGCGGCTTCTGCCGTCAGTTCCCGCGCGGCCGGATCGAACGACGCGGGAATGGTGACGGTGATGTCCTGCTCACCGAACGGGGCGTCGGGATGCGCGTGGTCCCACGCTTCGCGCAGGTGCGAGAGATAGCGCACGGAAGTCTCGAGCGGCGACACGCGCGGCACTTCCGCCGGCGCGTCGTTCGGCAGGATCGCCGCGCGGCGGTCTACCCCGGGGTGGCAAAGCCAGCTCTTCGCGCTCGATACCAGCCGGATCGGCGTGGCCGCGCCACGGCTGCGCGCCAGCTCGCCCACGGCGAAGTCCCGCGCGGCGTTCCACGGCAAGGCCAGGTCGCCCGGAGCCAGCTCGCTCGGATGCGGCAGGTACAAGAACGACGGCAGCAGGTCGCAATCTTCGATCGCGCCTGGTGCGGTGAGCTGTGTGATGGGCAGGACGCCCTGGGTGGTCTTCTCGCCGTCACTGGCGGTGAGGTCGACGTAGGAGAGGGCGCAATGCGTCGTGCCCAGGTCGATGCCGATCGAGTAGCGGGGGTCGCTCATAGCTCGACCTCGGCCGGGGCGATCACGGTGGCGTCATGGCGCTCGGCCAGCCGGGGCAGGCGGACTTCCGCCACGCGCCAGCCACGGTGGCTGATGCTGCCGTTGAACGGCGCGCTGCCGACCACGTTGCCGGTCAGCCGGATGGCGGTGGCATCGAACCCGTCGGGCACCGTTACGCGGCTGCCCTCGGCTTCCTCGCGCACCGGCCGGATGGTGAAATGCTCGCGCAGCACGGCGCGGCAACCGTCATGCACCAGCCGGGCGGCGGCACCGATTTCCGTGTCGGAATAGCCGGCGATGTCTTCCTCGACAAAATCGATGAAGCGCGCGTCGCGCTGGAGCAGGCCCAGCAGCTGGAGCGCGGCCTCGGGGCTCGCTTCTTTCAGCGCGCTCGGGGCCGGTGCCGCGGCCATGGGGGCAGGAACGGGTGCAGCGGGCGCTGGACTTGCGCCAGGCCCCGTGCCGTCACGCAGGCGCCGCACGCCCGCGGCAAGCTCGCGGTCGCCCAGGATGTTGAAAAACGTGCCCACGGCAAGGGAAATCCTGCCTAGGAAAGACATGTTCGAGTCGGTCATCAATGGCTCCAGATGTGCTCTGTTGAAGGACGAGCTGTCCCCTGGCGATGCTGTACTGGGCCCGCCCTGCCGTAGCGCAGGCGCTTGCCGGCAGGCAACGGCGTGGTGCGCGCAGTGGCGGGCTCGCCCGTCAGCATCTTGTTCTTCGGGCCCGGCCGGGCCGCTCAAGGCGGTATTTTGCCCTAAGGCGCCCATGATCCGGCCAATGCGGCCCACAAAGCGCCAAGACTCTCACCATGCTGCCCGCCATGACTCGCCCTTACGCAGGGCGCCGGAGTAGCCTTTAATAGAGCAAAATAGAACAAATGCCCGTCACGATCTGCATTGGAGCTGGGATGAAAGCGCTTTCCACCAAAGAACGGACGCGCAGGCGCCCGTCCGACAGGGTACTGAACGTTCTCGCGGCGCTCGTGGGCCTGGTTACGCTCGCGGCCGGCATCGCCTGGCTTATCTACAAGTGGCGCGTAGATCTCGAAGTTCCGTACTTTGCCATTCCGCTGGTGCTGACGGTCCCCGTGATCGCTGCCGCCGCATTCCGCAGTTTTTGGGACTAGCGCAGCGGTTTTGTGCATGTTAGCTGGCTTTAAGCGCAGTTAAGCCCGTTGGCCCGCCAGATGGGCGCGGCGTGGGGGCAAATGCCGGCGCGCTGTCCGCCCCTGCACGCGCCACGCAGCGCTAGCCTTGCCCCCACGCAGAACTTGCGTTTTGCGATTGCGAAGCAAAAACCCCGTGCGGTTCAGACCCCCCTGGAGAAAATTCAGGCAAAATTCGGGCATTCCTGCCGGGCTGTGACCCAGCCGGTGGCGTTCTCCAACCTATTTCTTGATCCTGAGATAAGCAATGAGTACCCAGCAACCCACCATCATCTACACGCTGACCGACGAAGCTCCGCTGCTGGCGACCAGTGCCTTTTTGCCCATCATCCGCACCTTCACCGCCCCGGCCGGCATCAACGTGACGACCAGCGACATCTCGGTGGCGGGCCGTATCCTGGGCGAATTCCCCGAATTCCTGACCGAGGCACAACGCGTGCCCGACAACCTGGCCGAACTGGGCCGACTGACCCTGCAGCCGGACACCAACATCATCAAGCTGCCCAACATCAGCGCCTCCGTGCACCAGCTGGTCAGCGCGATCAAGGAACTGCAGGCCAAGGGCTACAAGGTTCCCGATTTCCCGGAAGACCCGAAGACCGATGCCGAGAAGGCCATCCGCCAACGCTATTCGAAGTGCCTGGGCAGCGCCGTGAACCCGGTCCTGCGCGAAGGCAACTCGGACCGCCGCGCGCCGGCTGCCGTCAAGAACTACGCACGCAAGAACCCGCACAGCATGGGTGAGTGGAGCATGGCTTCGCGCACGCACGTGGCGCACATGAAGCACGGCGACTTCTATCATGGCGAAAAGTCCATGACCCTGGACCGCGCCCGCGATGTCAAGATGGAGCTGGTCACCAAGAGCGGCAAGACCATCGTGCTCAAGCCGAAGGTGTCGCTGCTGGACGGCGAGATCATCGACAGCATGTTCATGAGCAAGAAGGCGCTGTGCGACTTCTACGAAGAACAGATGGAAGACGCGCGCAAGACCGGCGTGATGCTGTCGCTGCACGTGAAGGCCACCATGATGAAGGTCTCGCACCCCATCGTGTTCGGCCACGCCGTGAAGATTTTCTACAAGGAAGCCTTCGAGAAGCACAGCAAGCTGTTCGACGAACTGGGCGTGAACGTCAACAACGGCCTGGTCAACCTGTACGACAAGCTGGAAAGCCTGCCGAGCTCCAAGCGCGAAGAAATCATCCGCGACATGCACGCTTGCCACGAACACCGTCCCGAGCTGGCGATGGTGGATTCGGCCAAGGGCATCTCCAACCTGCACGCGCCCAACGACGTGATCGTGGACGCCTCGATGCCGGCCATGATCCGCATTGGCGGCAAGATGTGGGGCGCCGATGGCCGTCCGAAGGACACCAAGGCCGTGATCCCGGAGAGCACGTTTGCCCGCATCTACCAGGAAATCATCAACTTCTGCAAGACCAACGGCAACTTCGACCCGGTCACCATGGGCACCGTGCCCAACGTCGGCCTGATGGCGCAGCAAGCCGAGGAGTACGGCTCGCACGACAAGACCTTTGAAGTGCCCGAGGCCGGCGAAGCCCGCATCGTTGACATCGCCACCGGCGAAGTGCTGCTGGTGCAGAACGTGGAAGAGGGCGACATCTGGCGCATGTGCCAGGTCAAGGACGCACCGATCCGCGACTGGGTCAAGCTGGCCGTCACGCGCGCGCGCAACTCCGGCATGCCGGCCATTTTCTGGCTGGACCCGTACCGCCCGCACGAAGCCGAGATGATCAAGAAGGTCGAGACCTACCTGAAGGATCACGACACCACCGGCCTGGACATCCAGATCATGTCGCAAGTGCGCGCCATGCGTTACACGCTGGAACGCGTCATCCGCGGCCTGGACACCATCTCGGTGACCGGCAACATCCTGCGCGACTACCTGACCGACCTGTTCCCGATCATGGAACTGGGCACCAGCGCCAAGATGCTCTCCATCGTCCCGCTGATGGCCGGCGGCGGCATGTATGAAACCGGCGCGGGCGGCTCGGCGCCTAAGCACGTCAAGCAACTGGTGGAAGAAAACCACCTGCGCTGGGATTCGCTGGGTGAATTCCTGGCGCTGGCGGTGTCGCTGGAAGAACTCGGCATCAAGACCAGCAACGAAAAGGCCAAGATCCTGGCCAAGACGCTGGACGCCGCCACTGGCAAGCTGCTGGACAACAACAAGAACCCGTCGCCCAAGACCGGCCAGCTGGACAACCGCGGCAGCCAGTTCTACCTGGCCATGTACTGGGCCCAGGAACTGGCGGCACAGACCGACGATGCTGCCCTGGCAGCGCAGTTCGCGCCGCTGGCCAAGCAACTGGCCGACAACGAGCAGGTCATCGTTGGCGAGCTGTCGGCCGTGCAAGGCAAGGAAGCCGATATCGGCGGCTACTACAAGCCCGACTTTGCCAAGCTGGACATCGTGATGCGCCCCAGCAAGACGCTGAACGCCGCGCTGGCAGCCGTCAAGGCGTAATCGATGCAAGCCTGGCCGCCCTGTCACGCAGGGCGGCCGCCGGCGGCAGCCACGCGTTGGGAAAGGCGAGCTGCCATGGGAGCCCCGGGTACCTGGTAACAGGTACCCGGGGCTTCTGCTATTCGAGCTTCACCCTGCCGTCCTTTGCGAGCCGACGATATTGCGTTATCTCGCCCTGCACGCGCCGGCGGAAATCCTCCGCGTTGCCGCGCATGACCCAGATCGACTGCCGCTGGAAGACTGCCTCCACGGAAGGGTCCAGAAGCACCCCCTGCAATTCCTTTTCCAGCCGCTCCACCACCGCTTGCGGCGTGGCGCGCGGCGCGGCAATGCCGAACCAGAATGCATTGCCGGGCATGGCGATGCCGAGTTCGGCAAAGGTTGGCACGCCCGGATACTGCGGGGAGCGCGCCCCGGCACTGATCGCCAGCGGGCGCAACTTGCCAGACTCGAGGTAAGGCTGGGCAACGGCGATGGGGTCGAGGCTCAGGTCGATCTGCCCGCCAATGACGTCGGCGAGGATCTGCGTGCTGCCGCGATATGACACGGGCGTGATGTCCGCATGCAGGTCGGCCTCGATCATGGCGCCCACAATGTACTGCGCGGTGCCCGGGCCGGTGGTGCCGTAGGTGACGGTGCCCGGTTGGGCGCTTGCTCGCGCCAGCATGTCCGCGAACGACTTGATGCCGGAGTCCGATCGGGTGGTGAGCATGACCGGCGCCTGCGCGATGATGCCGATCGGCGCCCAGGCGCCTTCCGCCGGGATGGGCAGGCTGGTGCGCAGCGCGGGGAGCATGCTGAACGTGGTGGAACTGGCGAGTAGCAGCGTGTATCCGTCGGCGGGCGCCTTGGCGACCAGCTCCGCCGCGATCATCGTGGAGGCACCCGGCCGGTTGTCGACTACCACGGGCTGGCCCAGTCGGGTGCGCAGCTTATCGGCAATGACACGGGCAATGATGTCGGTGGTGCCGCCCGCCGTGAAAGGGACCACGAGGTGCACGGTCCGCTGTGGGAATGCTTCGGGGGCGGTCTGTGCCTGCGGGCTGGGCACCGAGGCGGCCACCAGCAGCGAAGTGGTGACCAGCCGGCGCAACGGGTCTAAGGAAAAAAGCAGGTCCATGGGCAGGTCAACTGGCGTCGGGTAGTAGCACCTGCAGGCTGGCGTGAGCAGATAAAAACACGTTAAGCATCAAAGAATGGCGGGTATGTCGGGACTAGATGGCTTTGCCGGGCTATCGCGTCGATTCTACGTCAGATGCTGCGTTGCAATATGTGCGCCTGGCTGTGCGGTTGGTTGCACTAATCATTTTCCGTGCCATATAATGCGAACCATTCTCATTTAAGTTTGGCCGTGCCAGACACTTCACTACGCAAGGGAAGCGATGGCCGCCGCAGAATCCGCGTTACAGCAGTCACAGCAGCATGTCCATGCCCTCTACAGCGATCACCATCGCTGGCTGCAGGGCTGGCTGCGGCGTCAGCTTGGCAACGCGTTTGACGCCGCCGACCTGGCACAGGATGTGTTTCTCCGCTTGCTTCATCGCGAGCCGTGCGATATCAGGGAACCGCGCACCTACCTGAGCACGATCGCGCGCGGCCTTGTCATCGAGCACTGGCGCCGCCGGGAGCTGGAGCTGGCCTGGCTGGAGACGCTGGCGCAACTGCCCGCGCCGCAGGCGCCGTCGCCCGAGAGCCGGCTGCTTTTCCTGGAAACCCTGATCGCCATCGACCGCATCCTGGATGCGCTGAAGCCGCAGGTGCGCAAAGCATTCCTGTGGGCCCAGCTCGAAGGGCTGACCTGCCGGCAGATCGCGGAGCGCCTCGGCGTGTCGCTGGCTACCGCCGAGCGCTATGTCGCGGCGGCGCTGCGCCATTGCTACAGCTTGCGTTTCGGTGGCTGATGCCCGTGCGTGATCCAGCCAGGCCAGGCGAGCCGACGGCTACGGCCGGGCCGCAACCCCCGATCCCCGCGCGCATCGTCGACCAGGCCATCCATTGGATGGTCAAGCTCGACTTCGGCGAGGCCAGCGCCAGCACGCGCAAGGCATTCGCCCAATGGCACGACGCCAACCCGCTGCACGCGGTTGCCTGGCAACGCGTGCAGGCACTGCGCACCGATTTCTCCGGCATGCCGCCGGCACTGGCGCTGCGTACCCTGCAAGCTGCCGACGCCCGGCGTGGCGTGGGCGGGCTAAAGCGCAGGCAGGTGCTCAAGGTGCTGGCATTGGCCGGCATCTCGGTGGCCACGGCGGCAAGCGTGCGCGAACTGGCGCCATGGCAGCGCCTGGTCGCCGACGCGAGCACGGCCACCGGCGAGCAGCGCACCCTGCGCCTGGCCGATGGCAGCACCATCGTGCTCAACACCGATACCGCCATCAGTACCGCGCTGGGCACTGAGCGCCGTTTGGTCACGCTGCGGCGCGGGGAGATCCTGGTGACCACGGGACATGATGCTGGCTTCGCGGCCAGCAGCGCAGCGGTGCGGCCGTTCTGGGTACAGACGCCGTTTGGCAGCCTGCGTGCGTTGGGCACGCGCTTTGTGGTGCGCATCGAGGACGAACGCGCCCGCGTTACCGTGCAGGAGGGCGCCGTGGAACTGCACCCGGCTGCGTGCGGGGCGACCGACGTAGCGCGTGCGGGGACGACCTGGCGGCTCGCCAAGGCCGGCAGCATGCCGGCGCCGCCGCAGCCGTTCGAGGCGGACGGCTGGGCCGATGGCGTCATCGCGGGCAAGGACATGCGGCTGGCGGACGTGCTGGCCGAGCTGTCGCGCTACCGCACCGGCCACATCGCCTGCGATCCGCGCGTGGCCGATTTGCGTATCTCGGGCGCGTATCACGTGCGCGACACCGATCGGGTGCTGCGCTTCCTGATGCAGGCGCAGCCGATCACCGTGGTCTATCGCACGCGCTTCTGGGTTTCGGTTGGCCCGGCGGGAGGGCATTGACTCCATGCCAGGCGTGTCCGAAAAAATATGTCAGGAAGATTGAGGGGATTTCGATTCTCGACCGGCCTACAGCGTAGGAACTCAAATTAAACAAACGCTGCCGGAGAAAGGAATCATGTCTGCAACTCGTTATGCCACTGTCATCGCCGCTGCGCGCCCACCCCGACCCAAGCCGTTTGCGCTCGCCGTGCACCACGCTATGGTCTGCCTTGCCATGGGCGCAACAGTGGCGCCGTTTGCCGTGAGGGCACAATCGCAGGCAGGCCCCGCGGACGCCGCGCCGACCCTGCCGGCGGTAACCGTCACCGCCGGCGCCGAGACGCCGGGTGAGCTTGCGCAACCCTACGCGGGCGGCCAGGTGGCGCGCGGTGGCCGCCTGGGGCTGCTGGGCAACAAGAGCGTCATGGACACGCCGTTCGCCGTCACCAACTACACCGCGCAGCGCCTGGAGGACCAACAGGCCACCACGCTGGCCGAAGTACTGAACAGCGATCCGTCCACGCGCTTCACGGGCCAGGTTGGCGGCGTGACCGACTCTTTCTATATTCGCGGCTTCCCGATCAATGAGGGCAACCTGTCCGAGATCGCATTCGACGGCGTGTACGGCGTGTCGCCGAACTACCATCTGTTTACCGAGTACCTGGAGCGGGTCGAAGTGCTGAAGGGGCCGGCCGCCTTGCTGTACGGCATGTCGCCGAACAGCGGTGTCGGCGGCGTGGTCAATGTCGTGCCCAAGCGCGCGCTGGCGACGGACCTGACGCGTTTCACGCTCGACTATGCGTCCGACGCGCAGGTGGGCGGCGCGGTGGACCTGAGCCGCCGTTTCGGCGAAGACCGAGAGTGGGGCATTCGCTTCAACGGCCTACACCGGCAGGGACCGACGGCGCTCGACAACCAGAAGTCACGCGCCGAGGTGGCGGCACTGTCGCTCGACTACCGCGGCGAGCGCCTGCGGGCCTCGCTCGACCTGATCGAGCAATACCAGTGGGTCGATGCTCCCACGCGTCCCTTCCTGATCACAGCCGGCGTGCAGGTACCGTCGGCGCCGGACGGCAGGCGCAATGTCAGCCAGCCCTGGGGCTGGTGGAAGTCCAACGATGTGTCGACGCTGCTGCACGCGGAATACGACCTCACCGACAACGTGACGGTGTTTGCCGATGCCGGCGGTACCCGCTCGGACGTGGCGCGCTTGTCCGACCAGACGCCAACCATCCTGAATTCGGCCGGCGCGACTTCGTCGGCCGTGCAGAATTGGAAGTTCCAGGTCAACCGCTCGAGCTTCGATACCGGTGTCAGGAGCAAGTTCGAGACCGGGCCGGTCAAGCACGCGCTGGCGCTGCAGGCCAACCTGTATATGGACCGTTTCGCCAGCGCCAACGTGTCCGGCACGCCTGTCACATCCAATATTTACGCCCCGGCCGACCGCCCGGCGCAGAACATTGCCGCCCCGCAAAGCGTGCCGAAGGTGTCCGACTCCACGCTGTCGGGCCTGTCGCTGGCCGATACCTTGAGCGTGCTGGACGACCGCCTGCAGTTCACCCTTGGCCTGCGCTACCAGCAGGTCAAGTCGAGCAACTATGCTGCCACCGGCGCGAAGACAGCTTCGTACGACGAAAGCGCCGTCACGCCGCTGGCCGGCATCGTCTTCAAGCCCTGGCGCAACATCTCGCTCTATGCCAACTACGTGGAAGGGCTGAGCAAGGGAGACATCGCGCCGGCGACCGCGTCGAATGCGGGGCAGGTCTTTGCGCCGTACAAGACCAAGCAGCAGGAGGTGGGCATCAAGCTCGACTCGGGCAAGGTGATGGCGACGCTCGCCGCGTTCCGCATGACCAAGCCCAGCGGCCAGTTGTACGGGACGGTCTATGCCATCGACAGCGAGCAACGCAACCAGGGGCTGGAGCTGACCGTATCGGGGCAGCCCTACAAGGGCGTGCGCCTGCTCGGCGGGCTGACCTTGCTTGACGGCGAGCTGACCAAGACCAACAGCGCAGCCACACTTGGCAACCGCCCCGTGGGCGTGCCTACCGTCATGGCCAACCTCGGCGGCGAGTGGGACCTGCCGTGGGTTCCGGGCCTGACGCTGACCAGCGCGGTCAACTACACGGGCAGCGAGTACGTCAACCAGGCGAACACGCAGCAGGTGCCGTCGTGGACAACCGTTGATCTCGGCGCGCGCTACAAGACATCGATGTACGGCAAGTCCACGACGTTCCGGGCCGGTTTGTTCAATGCGTTCAACCGGAAGTACTGGTCCGGGGTGGCATCCTACGGCACGATCTCGCTCGGCGCGCCGCGGACCTTCATGGCTTCCATGAGCGTGGATTTCTAAGCATTGGCCGCACGACGCCTCGCGCTTTGCAGCGCCTTCGCTTGTCTGGCCCTGGGTTTGGGCATTGCGCCGGATGCGGTGCTCGCGCAGGCGAGCCCGGTGGTAAGCCCGGTGGTAAGCCTGATGGCGAGCACGGGCCAGGCGCGGATGTTCGCCATCGCGCCCGGCCCGCTTTACGCGGTCCTCAATCGCTTTGCCAGTGTCGGCGGCATCGATCTTTCCTATGATGCCGCACTGCTCGGCAGCGCCCAAAGCCCGGGACTGAATGGCCTCTATACCGTGCCGGACGGGTTGAGGGCGCTGTTGGCGGGCAGCGGCCTGGAAGCGGTGGAAGTGCCGGGAGGCGGGTACGCATTGCGCAAGGCACAGGCGGTCTCCGGCGCCCAGGCCGCGCCGTTGCTGCCCACGGTCACGATCTTCGGGGCGGCAGCGGCTGCGAGCGAGCTGCCCCCGGCTCTCGCCGGCGAGCAGGTCGCGCGCGGCGCGAGGCTTGGGCTGCTGGGCAACATCGACATCATGGACGCGCCGTTCAGCATCACCAGCTACACCGCCAAGGCGATCGAGGACCAGCAGGCGCGCACGGTGGGCGATATGGTGGCCGTTGATTCGTCCGTGCGCTATGTCAGCCAGCCTGGCGGCATCCTGGACGCCTTCACGATCCGCGGGTTTCCCGTTGGCAATGGCAACTTCGGCGAGATCGCCTTCGACGGCATGTACGGCGTGGCCTCCAACTATCGGGTATCGACCGGCTACATCGAACGGGTCGAACTGATCAAGGGCCCGACCGCCATGCTGATCGGCATGGCGCCCAGCGGCAGTGTCGGCGGTGGCATCAATATCGTGCCCAAGCGGGCGACCGGTCCCGACCTGACCCAGGTCACGGCCGACTATGCCGCGTCATCGCAGCTGGGCGGCAACCTTGACGTAAGCCGGCGGTTTGGCGCGCAGCGGCAGTTCGGCATTCGCTTCAATGGCAACTATCGGGCGGGCGACACCAACCTGGACAACCAGTCGCGCCGCGCCGGTGCCGGCGCGCTGGCACTGGACTACCAGGGCGAGCGCCTGCGCGCGACGCTGGATTTCATTGGCCAGCAGGAGAGGGTCGCAGCGCCATCGCGCCTCTTGCATATCGCGTCCGGCATCAACGTACCCGATGCGCCCAACGGGCGGCGCAATGTCTCGCAACCCTGGGAACACTCCAGCATCCGCGACCAGTCCCTGCTGGTGCGGGCGGAGTATGACATCGGCGACAAGCTCACCTGGTTCATTGCCGGCGGCGGCGGCCGTACCCGGGTGGCCAGGCTCTTTGCCATCACGCCCACCATCATCAACGAGGCGGGCGATATTGCCGTGCTGGACTCGAACTACCGGTTCAACGTAGCCCGCACCACCGTGGACACGGGCCTGCGCGCCCGCTTCGACACCGGGGCGGTGAGCCATCACCTGAGCATGCTCGTGAGCGACTATCGGGACCAGCTGGAGCGCAGCTTCAACAACGCCACGACCACCTCGCTGACCAACCTCTACCAGCCCGTGTCGCTGCCGGTGCAGTACATCGCGGCGCCCGCCGGCGTGCCGAAGGTCTCCCAGACGCGGCTGTCCGGCGCGGCCCTGGCCGATACGCTGTCGGTGCTGGACAAGCGCGTGCAGCTGACGCTGGGGCTGCGCCATCAGCAGGTCACGACCGACAATTTCAGCGCCGGCGGCGCCATAGCTTCGCACTACGACCAGGGCGCCTGGACGCCAATGCTCGGTCTGGTGGTGAAGCCCTGGCAACACGTCACGCTGTATGCCAACCGCGCGGAAGGGTTGAGCAAGGGCGACACTGCCCCCGGCAGCGCCAGCAATGCTGGCGAGGTATTCGCGCCTTACAAGTCAAGGCAGCTTGAGTTCGGCGTGAAGGTCGAGCAGGGCGGGGTGATGGCGACCGTCAGCGCATTCCAGATATCGAAGGCAAGCGGTCAGATGTCCGGGACGCTGTTCGCGGCGGACGGCGAGCAGCGCAATCGCGGGCTGGAGTTCGGGCTAGTTGGTGAGGTGGTTGCCGGAGTGCGGCTGCTGGCCAGCGCTACCGTGCTCGATGCCAGGATTGTTCGCGGCAGTAGCCCCGAGTCGGCCGGCAACGCGGCTGTAGGCGCGCCGACGCTGCAAGCCAACCTGGGCGCCGAATGGGATGCCGGCTTCGCGCCAGGCCTGACGCTGGCCGGTGCGCTGGCCTACACGGGACGGCAATATGTCGACCAGGCCAATACGCAAAGTATCCCGCACTGGACCCGCGTCGACATCGGTGCGCGCTACCAGACTACCGTGGCGCGCAAGCAAACCACCTTCCGCCTCAATGTCCGCAATGTCTTTGACAAGCATGACTGGGCGGCGGTTGACGCCTACGGCGGGCTGGCGCAAGCCGAGCCGCGCACGCTGCTGCTTTCGGCAACGATGCGCTTCTGAGGCAGTTCTACTTGGTGGTGGTGGATTCCGCGGCGCGCTTGTCGGCATCGCGCAGGCGCTTGACGGCTTTGCCCAGCAGCCCGCCTTCGCTATCCGATACGGCTTCTTCCAGCGTGGCAAGAGCGGCCCTGATCTGCGTGCCGTGGGCGTTCGAGTACGCCTGGTCTTCGATCAGCGCGTCGGCTTCCTTGCGCACGCGCTTGCCCAGCTTGCGGGCGAACTCGGGATCGAGCTGGCCTTGCGCCGTGGCATTGGCGATGTGGTCGAGCAGGGCGATCAGGCCCGGCGCGGTCGTGGTGGCCGGGACAGCGTCCTCGGTTTTCCTGAGTTTCTTGGGCATGGCTCTTTTCCTCCGGTTGGGGCTCGATTCTAGCGCTAGGGGGAAACCCGGACCTGCTTCCCAGTATGAAAGATTTGTGACACCTTGTCAGCGCGACGGGTGATGCCCGGTCTATGGCAGCGGCAGGAAAAACGCAGGGCGCCGATGATTTGCTGCGGTGCACACAATAGCACATTGCCGGCAGCATAAAAAAGGGAGGGACACCGCATGTGCCTCCTCCCTTTCGGCGGGCGCCGTGCGGGCACCCGGTCCGAGCCTGCCCGGATGGTCAGACTACCGTGGCAAGCGCCAGGGTCAGAAGCAGGGCGATCACCGAGATGAGCGTTTCGCACACCGACCAGGTCTTGAAGGTCTGGGCCACGGTCATGTTGAAGTACTCCTTGACCAGCCAGAAGCCGCCGTCGTTCACGTGCGAGAGGATCAGCGAGCCGGCGCCGGTGGTCAGCACCAGCAGCTCGGGCCGGGTGCCGGGCACGCTGGCGGCGATCGGCGCGACGATGCCGGCAGCCGTGGTCATGGCCACGGTGGCGGAGCCGGTGGCGATCCGGATCAGCACGGCGACCAGCCAGCCCAGCAGCAGCACCGACACATGGGCGCCGGTGGCTACGTCGACGATGGCGTTGGAGATGCCCGAGTCGCGCAGCACGCGGCCAAAGCCGCCGCCCGCGCCGACCACCAGCGTGATGATGGCGGTCGGCGCCACGCACTCGTTGGTGAACTTCAGGATGTTTTCCCGGGTGAAGCCGCGGCGCTTGCCGAAGGTGTAGAAGCTCACCAGCGCGGCGATCAGCAGCGCGATCACCGAGTTGCCGATCAGCTTGAGGAAGTCGTTGGCAAAGCTCTTGGGCGTGGTGATGAGGTCGGCCCAGCTGCCGATCAGCATCAGGATCACGGGCAGCAGGATGGTGAACAGCGTGATGCCGAAGCCCGGCAGCTCATGCGAGGCCTGCACGCGTTCGTCTTCCTCGGTGAACTGCGCGGCCAGCGGATTCACATCCGGCAGCGTCACGTAGCGCGTCATCAGCTTGGCGAACAGCGGTCCAGCGATCGCCGCCGTGGGAATGCCCACGATCAGCGCGTACAGGATGGTCTTGCCGATATCCGCCTTGTAGGCGGTGACCGCCAGCAGCGCGGCGGGGTGCGGGGGGATCAGGCCGTGCACCACCGAAAGGCCGGCCACCATCGGGATGCCCACCAGCACCATGGAGGTGCCGGTACGCTTGGCCACGTTGAAGGCGATCGGCACCAGCAGCACGAAGCCCACTTCGAAGAACACGGGCAGGCCGACGATAAAGGCGATGGTCACCATGGCCCAGTGCACGTTCTTCTCGCCGAAGGCGTCGATCAGCGTGCGCGCGATGCGCTCGGCGCCGCCGGACTCCGCCATCATCTTGCCGAGCATGGTGCCCAGGCCCACCACCAGCGCGATGTGGCCGAGCGTGCCACCTACGCCGGCCTCGAACGATTTGACGATGTCGCCCATCGGCATGCCCACGGCAAAGCCGAGCAGTACCGAGACGACTACCAGGGTGATAAAGGGATTGAGCTTGAATTTCGCGATCAGCACGACCAGTGCGATCACCGCGATCAACGCGTAAAGCAAAAGGGTGGTTCCGGTTACGGCGCCCATGTTGTCTCCTTTGTGCGAGGTCCGCCGGGACTCCGGCGGGGCTCCCTCGCGTCCGCTATGAAAAGGGCCGCGCTGTCGGCGGCCGGTTCAGGTCTTCGTGGCTGGCTGGCCCGGGATCAGGCAGCCGGCTTCTTGTAGGCGATGCAGTCCACTTCGACCTTGCAGTCCACCACCATGCTCGATTGCACGCAGGCGCGCGCGGGCGGGTTGGCGCCGAAGTATTCCTTGAAGATCTTGTTGAACGACGCGAAGTCGCGGGCATCGTCCAGCCACACGCCGCAGCGCACGATGTGCTCGGTGCCGTAGCCGGCTTCGGCCAGGATGGCCAGTACGTTCTTGATGGCCTGGTGGGTCTGCGCAACGATGCCACCGTCGATCACCTCGCCGGCCACCATCGGCACCTGGCCGGACACGTAGAGCCAGCCGTCGGCTTGCACGGCACGGGAAAACGGCATGTGCTGGCCGCCGGTGCCGGCGCCGCCCTCGACGCCAAATCGTTTGATATCCATGGGGACTCCTGAAGCAGATTGCAAATTGGGAAATAGGTGGTTACTGTGCCGGCGCCGCGCTGGCCCCGGCAGGCTTTGTGCGCGCGAGGAAGCGGCCGGCCCGCGCGCCGGTGGGCTTGCGCTGCTGCCACGACAGCTCGCCGTTGACCCACACGCAAGCGATGCCCTCGGCGGGCTGCATGGGATCGGTGAAGCTGGCCGCGTCGCGGATGGTGGCGGCGTCGAACAGGACCAGGTCGGCCCAGTAGCCTTCGCGCACCAGGCCGCGCCCGGCCAGGCCGAAGCGCTCGGCCGACAGGCCCGTCATCTTGTTGATCGCGACCGTCAGCGGGAACAGTTCGCGGTCACGGGCGTAGTGGCCCAGCACGCGAGGAAAGGCGCCCCACAGGCGCGGATGCGGCAGCGGATCGTTGGGCAGGCCATCGGATCCCACCACCGTGGCGGGATGGCTCAGGATGCGGTCCACGTCCGCGTCTTCCATGCAGTGATAGACCGCGCCGGCGGGTTGCAGGCGGCGCGCGGCGTCTTCGAGCCCTAGCTCCCACTCGGCGGCGATATCGGCCAGCAGGCGCCCGCCCATCTCGGGGTGCGGCTCGGACCAGGTCACCATGATGTCGAAATCGCTGGTGACCTGCTTCAGGTCGAGCGTGGAGGAGCTGGCGGTGTAGGGATAGCAATCGCAGCCCACCGGCTGCCAGCGTTGCGCGCGCTCCAGCGCATCCAGCACTTCCCCGCTGCGTCCCCAGTTGTCCAGGCCAGCACACTTCATATGTGAGATCACCACCGGCACGCGCGCATGGCGCCCGATGCGGAAGGCTTCATCCATCGCCTCAAGGATGTCGGCGAACTCGCTGCGCAGGTGGGTGGCATAGAGCGCGCCCGCGTGCGCCAGCGGCTCGGCCAGCGCCAGCACTTCGTCCGTGGTGGCGGCAAAGGCGTTGGCATAAGCCAGGCCGGTGGACAGGCCAATGGCGCCATGGTCGAGCGCTTCTTGCAGTTGTGCGCGCATCGCCGCGATCTCGGCCGGGGTGGCGGTGCGGTCCAGCCGGTCCATATGGTTGCTGCGCAGCGCCGTATGGCCGACCAGCGCGGCTACGTTCACCGCGGGCCGGGCAGCCTGCACGGCCGCGGCATAGGCGGCGAAGTCCGGATAGCAGAAGGCGTCGGCGGTGCCCAGCAGGTTCATCGGGTCAGGCGGCTCGCCGCGCAGCGTGACGGGCGCCGCGCTGATGCCGCAGTTGCCCACGATCACAGTGGTGACGCCTTGCGATAGCTTGGGGGTCATCTCGGGCTGGCGAACCACGTTGGTGTCGTCGTGCGTATGCACGTCGATAAAGCCTGGCGCGAGCACCAGGCCGGCGCCTTGCACCACATGCGCGGCGCTGCCGGGGTCGATGGCATCGCCGCCGTCTTCCAGCATGGCAATGCGCGCGATGCGCCCTGCGCGCAGCGCCACGTCGGCTGCGCGCGCCTCGGCGCCGGAGCCGTCGAGCAGGGTGACGCCGCGGATGAGGGTATCGAACAGTTCAGGCATGGTCAGTCTCCGAGCGGCTGGCGGCTATCGGTGGCGCCAGTGCCGCGGTGCGCGTCGAGCACGTACTTGAGCCGGCGCAGGTTGTCCTGGCTCTGGTCTTGCTGCAGCAGGGCGAGCTGGGTCGCTAGCACGTCCATGACCAGCAGCATCGCGTAGCGCGAGGCCGAGGGCTTGAAAATAAAATCCGTTTCCAGCGTGCGCACCGGCAGCAGCACGTCCGCGCGCGCCGCCAGCGGTGAGCCCAGCGCGGTCACGGCCACCAGTTTCGCGCCGTATTCGCGGGCGATATCGCAACTGGCCAGCATCTCGGGCACGTTGCCCGTGGCAGAGAACGCAAGCACGACATCGTCCTTGTGCAAGGTGGCTGCCACCATCTTCTGCAGCAGCGCGTCCTGGTAGCTGGCAACCGGACGGCCCAGGCGGGCCAGCCGGTAACGCGCTTCGTCGGCCATGAAGGACGAGCCGCCACCCATGCCAAAAGCGTAGACCATGCGCGCCTCCAGCAACAGGCGCGCCGCACGCTCCATATGGTCGGGATCGATCAGCTTGCGATTGACCTCAAGAGAGTCCAGGATATCCGCATGAATGCTGTCGGCCAGCGTGGCAGGGGACGGCTCCGCCGCGCGGGCGACCTCCGCCTGCAGGAAACGCTGGCCCACGGCCGTGGCTTGCGCCAGGCGCAACTTGAGGTCGCGCACGTCGCGGCAGCCGATGGCCTTGGCAAAACGGGTCACGCTGGCTTCGCTCACCCCGGCCTGCCGCGCCAGCTCGTTGATGCTGGTGGCGGCGGCGCCCGCCAGGTCCTGCAGGATCACCTGGGCGACCTTCTGCTCGGCCAGGCGCAACGTGGGGCCACGCTCGGCGATGCGGGTCAGGATGTCGAAGGGCGCGGACATGGTTGGCGGGTCAATGGTGGGGGCGAGCCGTCCCGGGTGCGCAATGTCGCCTCGGAGCCAGCTTTGAATGTTACTTTATAACAAGGGTGAAATATCGTAATTTCAAGGCTATCATTACGTCAATCGGAATTTTGCAGGATGATGACAGCATGCGTGAAATAAAGTACCAAGCCGGCACGATCGATCCGCTCAACAAGGCGCTGGGCAAGCTCGATGCCCCGCTGGCGCCCGATGCAGCCGGCCAGGTGGGCTGGCAATTGCTGGCGGAAGACCTCAGCCTGCCAGCCGCTGTGCTGTATGAAGAGCGCCTTGCGCATAACCTGGAATGGATGCGCCGCTTCATGGGTGAGTATGGTGTGCAGTTGGCGCCGCATGGCAAGACCACCATGGCGCCCAAGCTGTTCGCGCGCCAGCTGGCCGCCGGCGCCTGGGGCATCACGCTGGCCACCGCGCACCAGACTGCCGCCGCGTACGCGCACGGCGTGCGGCGCGTCTTGATGGCCAACCAGCTGGTGGGCCGGCGCAACATGGAAATCGTGGCCGACCTGCTGCGCGATCCGGATTTCGAGTTCTTTACGCTGGTGGATTCGGCGGCGCTGGTGGACCAGCTGGGCACGTACTTCAGCGCACGCGGCCAGAAGCTGCAGGTACTGCTGGAACTGGGCGTGCCAGGCGGGCGCACTGGCGTGCGCGGTGCGCAGCAGCAAGAAGCGGTGCTGGCGGCGCTGGCGCGCTGGCCCGGCGTTCTGTCGCTGGCCGGTGTGGAAATCTACGAGGGCGTGCTCCAGGAAGAGGCCGATATCCGCGACTTCCTGCGGCGCACCGTGGCGGTGACGCGCGAGCTGTTCGCGGCCGGCCGCTTCGGCCGCAGCCCGGTGGTGATGTCCGGCGCGGGCTCGGCCTGGTACGACGTGGTGGCGGAGGAGTTCGCCCGCACCGATATCGGCGCGCCGATCGACATCGTGCTGCGCCCGGGCTGCTACCTCACGCACGACGTGGGCATCTACCGCGCCGCGCAAAAACGGATTCTGGCCAGCAACCCGGTCGCGCAGAAGATGCGCGAGGGCCTGTTGCCGGCCTTGCAGTTGTGGGCCTATGTGCAGTCGATTCCCGAGCCGGAGCGCGCCATCATCGGCATGGGCAAGCGCGACGCCGCCTTCGATGCGGGCATGCCGATCCCGGCGCAGGTCTACCGGCCCGGTGCAAGCGCGCCGGTGGCGGTGCCCGCGCATTGGGAGGTGACGGGCATGATGGACCAGCACGCCTATCTGGCGATCCGTCCCGGCGACGATGTCCAGGTTGGAGACATGGTGGCCTTTGATATTTCCCATCCCTGTCTTACCTTCGACAAGTGGCGCCACATTCCGGTGCTCGACGGCGACCTGCGCGTGATCGATCTTGTGCAGACGTTCTTCTGAACGGCCGCACGCAGCAGCAAAGACAGCCATAACGGTAACGATAGCAACAACAGCAACGACAGCGACAACAGGGGACGCTTGCACCATGAGCATCGACATTCTCGCCTTCGGCGAAGCGCTGGTTGAGTTCAACCAGCAGCCCGACGATCCCGCGCGCTACCTGCAGGGCTTTGGCGGCGACACTTCCAATTTCTGCATCGCCGCGGCGCGCCAGGGCGCCCGCGCCGGCTATATCAGCGCGGTGGGCGAGGACACCTTCGGCGAGCGGCTGCTGGCGCTGTGGACGCAGGAGCGGGTGGATACCCGCCACGTGCGCATCGACGCGGGCTCGCCCACGGGCGTGTACTTCGTCACCCACGACGCGCACGGGCACCGTTTCGACTACTTGCGCAGCGGCTCGGCGGCCAGCCACTACAGCCACGAGAACCTGCCGCACCACGCCATTGCCGAAGCGCGCTACCTGCATGTGTCAGGCATCAGCCTGGCCATCAGCACCAGTGCCTGCGATGCCGGACTGGCGGCAATGGAGCATGCGCGCAAGGCCGGTTGCCAGGTCACGCTCGACACCAACCTGCGCCTGCGCCTGTGGACCCTGGCGCGCGCGCGCGGCATCATGCGCGAGGCCTTCGCGCTGACCGATGTGTGCCTGCCGAGCTGGGACGACATCACCGTGCTGACGGGCCTCGATGACCGCGACGCCATCGTCGACTACCTGCTGGGCTGCGGCATCGGGCTGGTCGCGCTCAAGCTGGGCGAGGAGGGCGCGTACGTGGCCACGCCCGAGGCGCGCACGCTGGTGCCGCCGTACGCGGTGCGCCCGGTGGATGCTACCGGGGCCGGCGATTGCTTCGGCGGCAGCTTTGTCGCGCGCCTAGCCGCCGGCGACGATCCGTTCGACGCCGCGCGCTACGCCAATGTGGCGGCCGCGCTGTCCACCACCGGCTATGGCGCCGTGGCGCCTATCCCATCCACCGAAACCGTGCTGGCGCGAATGGCGCAGTCGGTTTCCGTGATCGCCTGATTCTCAAGCCCTCAAGCCCTCAAGCTCCAAGCTCCAAGCTCAATCGTCCGACCTGACCGAAGATCCACTGCCATGCAAACTCAATCTCCCTCGCTGATCGAACGCCTCGTTAACGTGCCGGTGATCCCGGTGCTCGAATTCTCCTCCGTGGACGAAGCCCTGCATGTGTCCGAAGCCTTGATCGGCGGCGGCCTGCCGGTGCTGGAGATCACGCTGCGCACGCCGGTGGCGCTGGACGCCATCAAGGCGGTGGCGGCAGCTTTCCCGCAAGCCTGTGTAGGCGCGGGCACGGTGTTGACGGCGGCCGACCTGAAGGCCGTGAGCGACGCCGGCGCGCAGTTCGCGGTTTCACCCGGGCTTACGCCGGCGCTGGCCGTGGCCGCGCAGGGTGCGGGCGTGGCGCTGTTGCCTGGCGTAGCCACCGCCAGCGAGGCGATGGCCGCGATGGAAGCCGGTTTCAAGTTCCTGAAGTTCTTTCCGGCGGAAGCGTCGGGCGGCGTGCCGATGCTCAAGTCGCTTTACGGGCCGTTCGCGCAACTGCGCTTCTGCCCGACGGGCGGCATTGACCTTGCTCGCGCGCCAACGTATCTCGCGCTGCCCAATGTGGTTTGCGTGGGCGGATCCTGGGTGGTGCCCAAGGATGCGGTGGCCAAGGGCGACTGGGCGCGGGTGCGCACACTGGCGCAGGAGGCTGCCGCGCTGCGCAAGTCCGCCTGAAGCCCCCAAGGCGTCGGACAAAGGCGGATAGCGGGCCGCCGCGCCAGGTTATAAGCTTGGCATATCCCGACTGCTGGAGGCAGCATGGCTGTGCAACTGGCGGGTCCGGCCCCGGGTGGCATGGCAGCTTCCCGGCGCCGCGGTGCGATGCTGGCCCAGCGGCTTGGCCGCGTGTTGATTTGCGCTTGCGTCTTGTTTGCCGAGGGTTGCGCCAGCCTGCCCAAGGAAGCACCGCGCGAGCAGAGCGCAGCGCTGGCAGATCCGGCGACCACCGCCCTCGGGCGGCTGGCTGCGCAGAGTTCGCCCGATCAGGCGCTGTCCGGCTTTCATGTGATCGCCTCTGGCGAAGAAGCCTACGGTACGCTGATTTCGCTGGCCGACCATGCCACCCGCACCCTGGATCTCCAGTACTACCTCATCGAGGCCGACGAATCGTCCCGCGAGATCCTTCGGCACGTGCGGGCAGCGGCCGAGCGGGGCGTGCGCGTGCGCGTGCTGGTGGACGACCTGCATAGCGACGGCAAGGATCGCGCCTTCCTGCGCTTCGCGGGCCATCGCAATATCGAAGTACGCATGTTCAACCCGTTTCCTGCGGGGCGATTCTCCAAGCTGACGCGGATGCTCTCGTCCGCCACCGATGTCCGCCGGCTCAACCGCCGCATGCACAACAAGGCCTTTATCGCCGACAACGCGCTGGCCATGACAGGGGGCCGCAATCTCGGCAACGCCTATTTCCTGCGCGCTCCCGACACAAACTTCGTCGACCTTGACGTGATCGCTGCCGGCCCCGCGGTACGGCGGTTGTCTGCCGCATTCGACAGATACTGGAACAATCCGCTGGCCGTGCCGGTGGAAGTCCTGGCAACCCCTGCGGAGGCGGCGGACGCGGCCTCCGCCTCCGGCACTAGGGCGGCGCGGCCCGAGCAGGCCCTCGTGGGCACGCAGACGGATAGCAAGCGCATCGAAGCACTGGGCATGACGCCTCCCGGCAAGATCGATGCGCGGGAGAGCTTCCTGGGGCGCCAGTTCACGGCTGGCGGCAAGCTGGCTCTCGAATGGGCTTCGGCAAGCGTGATGGTCGACGCGCCCAGCAAAGCCGCGCCGGACCAGGCGCCAGCCGCCGGCGAGACCATGAGCGAGGAACTGGGCCGCATGCTGAGCGGGGCGAGCCAGGAGATCATCCTGATTTCCCCCTATTTCATCCCGGGCGACCGCGGCGTCGCGTGGATGGCGGACCTGGTCAAGCGCGGCGTCAAGGTGCGGGTACTGACCAACTCACTGGCCGCCACCGATGCGCCCCTCGTCCATGTGGGATACCGGCGCTATCGGCCCGACCTGCTGCGCGCGGGAGTGGAACTGCATGAGCTCAAGTCGCGCCCCGGCCAGCCGCAGAAACTGATCGGGGATTACATGTCTTCGCAGGCTAGCCTGCATGTGAAGGCGGCCGTCGCCGACCGGACCAACCTGTTCGTGGGATCGATGAACTTCGATCCACGCTCGGCCAGCCAGAATACGGAAACAGGCCTGATCATCCATAGCGCCAAGCTCGCGCAGCAAGTCGCGCAGTTGTTCGCGGGGGCGATCGACGATAACAGCTACCTGCTGCGCTTGTCCGATCAGGGCGCGGTGCAGTGGGTGGATGGCAAGGGGGACAAGGCGGTGGTGTTCGATACCGAGCCGGATACAAGTTGGCAGAAGCGCTTGTGGATCGACGTACTCGCGCCGTTCACGCCTGAGCAGTTGTTGTGATGCCGCGGAGCGCCATGCCTGGCGCTCCGGTGCCGTCAGCGCATCTTACTTGCTGCGATCGGCTGCGCCTTCAAGCTTTTGGCCACCCTTCTGTATATCCTGGCCCAGGCCGGCCATGGTGTTGCAGCCAGCCAGCAGGGTGGCAAACAGAACGCAGAAGATCCATCCTTTTTTCACGCCAGACTCCTTTCGGTCATTGAATTCGCCGCAATTTTACCGTTGTCGCGGTGCTCTATTGAAGCACGATGCGTGCCATTTTGTAACCGATCGTGCCAAGATTGTGACGCGGCGCGGGCAAGCACTGCGCCCTAGGTCAGCAATTCACGCGCGCGTGCGCAGATTGCAGCATGTGTCTGCGCCAGCCAGTGAGCCGGGAAGGGCTGCGCCAGCAAGTATCCCTGTATGGCGCAGCAGCCCCAACGTCGTACTTCGGCCAGTTGGTGCCGTGTTTCGACGCCCTTGGCACAGACTGGCAGGCCAAGGCGCCATGCCTGCTCGCAGGCGGCGTGCAGCCGGGCGGCGGCGCCGGCCTGGCCCGGCTGCCCTGGCTGCTCGCTGCTGCCGATGCAGCGCGCGTTGAACGTCAGTAAATCGGGTTGCAGGCGCTCCAGCGTTGACGCGCCGCCGGGCGCGTCGGCAAAGTCGCTCAGGGCAAACCGCAGGCCCGCGCCGCGCAACGTGGCGAGCTTGGCCGCGGCAACGTGGTCGCCGGCCAGCAACGCGTCGCCGGGAATCTCGAGGCAGATCCTCGCCGGGTCGAGCTTGCGTGCCGCCAGGGTGCGCAACAAGGTGTCGATCAGCGGGGTGCCATGCAACTGGGCGCTGGAAACCAGCAACGACAGTTCCACCGGGTCGGCAACGCCCGGGCAATCCAGCAGGGGCAAGGCGTTTTCCATCAGCCAGCGTGCCACCTCGCCCATCATGCCAAGAGATTCCAGCGCGGGCAGGAAGTCTTGCGGCGCGACACGCCCCAACTCAGGGCTCTGCCAGCGCAGACGGGCCGTGTAGCCAGTCACGCAACCCGTGGCCAGCGATGCCCTTGCCTGCAGGTTCAGCGCGATCTGCCCGCGCGCCATGGCAAAAGGCAGGGCGGCCAGGAGCGGTGTGGAAAGTGATGCAGGGGTGGTAATGCCGCCGCCGGCAACGCCGTCGCCTCCGCGTTTGCGTACGCGCAGCATCGCGTCATAGGCCTCATGGAGGCTGCGCTCCGCTGGCTTGTCGGGTTCATCCAGCGCCACGCCAATGCTGCTGGACAGGAACAGCTCGAACCCGTTCTGCACGAACGGCCGCGCCAGGCCAGCGGCCACGGCACGTGCCAGGCGCGTCGCTGCTTCCAGCGGGTCTGCCGCCAGCTGTAGCAGCGGGGCCAGCGGCACAACCGCACCGATGTCCGCCTGGCCTAGCCAGTTCACTTCGGCCGTCTGGGCCAGCGCGGCTATGCGCGCCGCCACCTGCGCGCGCAGCCGCGCCGATAGCTCCGCGCCAAGCGTTTCGCTAGCGTAGGTAAAGCGATCGAGGTGGATCACCAGCACCGCGAAGCGCTGCTGCGTGGCCGGCGGCATCTGCCGCCGCGCCATCAAGGCAGCCACGAAGTCGCATTTTTCATGAGGGTCCACCTCCGGCGAGCGGACGGCATCGTCTGCGTCTGGATGCATTGGGGGTCCCTGTGGGCAGCATGATTTCGCCGCACGGTGGCATGAGCGCGGCCTCACAAAGCCTTGGCCGCGGCAACCGGCGCGCCATCGGCGCGCCGGCTCGGGGATCTGGCCCTCAAGCCGGCGTCAGGGATGGCACGGCACAGTGACGATCATACGGTAGAGCAGGCGCGGCCCGAAGCGTGGCGGACACAGGGATAGTGCGGATTCGCCGGGGCTTGACGGAGATCAAGTTTCGGCGCCAGGCGGGTATGGGGTCAGCCGGTGGTCTCGGCGTCGGCGCCGTCGTCGGGCAGCACGCGCGACGCCAGTACCTTGTCGATGCGCTTGCCGTCCATGTCCACGATCTCGAACTTCCAGTCGCCCCAGCGCACGGTGTCGGTGGTCTGCGGAAGGCGGCCCAACAACAGCAGCAACATGCCGGACAGCGTGTGGTAACGCTCCTTGTCCTCTTCCGGCACCTGGCGCAGGCCAATGCGGTCTTTCAGCTCGGGGATGGGAATGAGGCCATCGAGCAGCCAGGAACCGTCCTCGCGCTGCACGGCCCATTCCTCGCCGACGCCATCCTGCTTGAATTCGCCGGTGATGGCCTCGATCAGGTCCTGCAGCGTCACCAGGCCTAGCACCTCGCCGTATTCGTCGATGACAAAGGCGATCTGGCCGCCGGAAACGCGGAAATTCTCCAGCAGTTCCATGCCGGTCACGCTTTCTGGCACGAACACCGGAGCCTGGGCCACGGCGGCGAGGTCGGTAGGCTCGCCGCGCAGGCGGCGCGCCAGCAACTGGCGGGCGCTCACCACGCCCAGCATGTCGTGCATGCCGCCGCGCACCACCGGGAAGCGCGAGTGATCGGACTCCTCGATGCGGCGCAGGTTTTCTTCCAGCGGGACTTCCACGTCCAGGCAGACCACATCGCCGCGCGGCACCATCAGCGAGGTGAGCTGGCGGTCATCCAGGCGGAACACATTACGCACCATGGTGTGCTCGTGCTGCTCGATGACGCCGGCTTCCGAGCCTTCCACCAGGAGGGCATGGATCTCCTCTTCGGTCACCGCCGGGCCGCGGCCGCTTTTCACGCCGAGCATGCGCAGCACCAGCCGGGTTGAGCTGGATAGCAGCTTGACGAACGGGGTGGAGGCCAGCGCCAGGAAGGAAATCGGGCGCGAGACCAGGCGCGCGATGGTTTCGGGGGCCATCTGGCCAAGGCGCTTGGGTACCAGTTCACCCAGCACAATGGAGAAATAGGTCAGGCCGGCCACCACAATGGTGGTGGCCACCCAGCCGGCGGTCGAGGCCTGCATGCCAAAGCCCTGGAGCCAGGCGCCGAGCGGCTGCGCCAGGGTGGATTCGCCAACGACGCCGTTCAGCACGCCAATGGAGGTAATGCCGATCTGGACGGTAGACAGAAATCGGGTGGGATCCTCGCCCAGCTTGATCGCTTCGATCGCGCCGCGGTCGCCTTCTTCGATGCGCCGCTGCAGGCGGGCCTTGCGGGCTGTCATCAAGGCGATTTCGGACATCGCGAACAGGCCGTTGATCAGGATCAGCGCCAGTAATATGGCAATTTCCATCAGGGTGCGCGCCCTGTGCGCGCAGGAGTTATCGAGGCCCAAAGCATAACATTGCTGTGTGTCAGGGCCGCTGCGGGCTTGCCTGGATTGCCGTGCCCATTCCCCCTTGCGGCACTTTGCGCTGACCGAGCCGTCACCCGGGCGCAGCGTGAAAACCGAACGGTGCCCCCGTTCGAAAACACGACGTTCGAGACGCTACAAGTCGCTTCCCGCTCCAGCCTTTTGCTCGAGGTTATTCGCTATCTCATTGATATAAAACAAAAAATACTTGTCTCCAGCAGTTGGCACAGCCGTTGCGTTACTGCCACCGAACCACCGTGCCATGCGGTGAGTTTGGCAACGGCGCTGCCTGGCAGCCGCCGTGAACGCTGACAAAGCAAGGAGACAAGTATGGAAGTGCAATCACAAGTCCAGGTGATGGGCATCGATGCCGGCGGCACGATGACCGACACCTTCTTTGTGCGCGGCGACGGGCGGTTCGTCGTCGGCAAGGCGCAAAGCAACCCGGAAGACGAATCCCTGGCCATCTTCAACTCCTCGGAGGACGCGCTTGCGCACTGGCAGCGCGGGGTCGACGACGTGTACCCCGAACTGCTGACCTGCGTGTACTCGGGCACCGCGATGCTCAACCGCGTTGTGCAGCGCAAGGGGCTGGACGTGGGCCTGATGGTCAACAAAGGCTTCGAGCACGTCCATTCGATGGGGCGGGCCATCCAGAGCTACCTGGGCTACGCGCTGGAGGAGCGCATCCATCTCAACACGCACCGCTACGACGAACCGCTGGTGCCCCTGTCGCGTACCCGCGGCGTGACCGAACGCACCGACGTGCAGGGAGAAATCGTGATCCCGCTGCGCGAAAATGAAGTGCGTCAGGCGACGCGCGAGTTGGTGGCGGCCGGGTCCAAGGCCGTCGTGATCTGCTTCCTGCAATCGCACAAGAACGGCACCAGCGAGCAGCAGGCGCGAGATATCACGCGTGACGAGCTCAAAAAGCTCGGTGCCGATATCCCGGTGTTCGCCTCGGTGGACTATTACCCGCAGCGCAAGGAAAGCCACCGGATGAACACCACGGTGCTGGAGGCATACGCGGCCGAGCCCTCGCGGCAGACGCTGAAAAAGGTCAGCGACCGTTTCAGGAAGCACGGCGCCAAGTTCGACCTGCGGGTGATGGCCACCCACGGCGGCACCATCAGTTGGAAGGCCAAGGAACTGGCGCGCACCATCGTCTCCGGGCCGATCGGCGGCGTGATCGGCTCCAAGCTGCTGGGCGAGACCCTGGGCTACGACAATATCGCCTGTTCCGACATCGGCGGCACCTCGTTCGACATGGCGCTCATCACCAAGGGCAACTTCGCCATCGCCGCCGATCCCGACATGGCGCGGCTGGTGCTGTCCTTGCCGCTGGTGACGATGGACTCGGTGGGCGCCGGCGCCGGCAGCTTCGTGCGGCTAGACCCCTATAGCGGCGCCATCAAGCTCGGCCCGGACAGCGCGGGCTACCGGGTCGGTACCTGCTGGCCGGAAAGCGGGCTGGACACGGTGTCGGTCTCGGATTGCCATGTGGTGCTGGGCTACCTCAATCCTGACAACTTCCTTGGCGGCGCGATACGGCTGGATGTGGAGCGGGCGCGCCAGCATATCAAGGCACAGATCGCGGATCCGCTGGGTCTGTCGGTAGAGGACGCCGCGGCCGGCGTGATCGAACTGCTTGACCTGCAATTGCGCGAGTACCTGCGTTCTAACGTGAGCGCCAAGGGCTATAACCCGACCGAGTTCGTCTGCTTCTCCTACGGCGGTGCCGGGCCTGTCCATACCTATGGCTACACCGAAGGGCTTGGCTTCAAGGATGTGATCGTGCCGGCTTGGGCGGCGGGCTTCTCGGCGTTTGGCTGTGCTTGCGCGGACTTCGAGTACCGCTATGACAAGAGCGTCGACCTGGCGCTGCCGCAGGACGCTGCGCAGGAGGACAAGGCCCGGGCGGCCCAGACCATCCAGAAGGCGTGGTCGGACCTGGCCGCCAAAGTGATCGAGGAGTTCAAGATCAACGGCTTCAAGGCCGAAGACGTGATCCTGCGGCCGGGCTACCGCATGCAATACATGGGCCAGCTTAACGACCTGGAAATCAGCTCCCCGATCGTCAATGCCGCCACGGCGGGCGATTGGGACCAGATCGTCGATGCCTTCGAGGAAACCTACGGCCGCGTGTACGCCAGTTCGGCGCGCTCGCCCGAGCTGGGTTTCTCCGTTACTGGCGCCATCATGCGCGGCATGGTGGTTACCCAGAAGCCGGTGCTGCCGGAAGACCCGGAAGGCGGGCCGAAGCCGCCCGCGCAAGCACGGCTGGGAACGCGTCCGCTGTATCGCCAGAAGCAGTGGCACGACGCGGTGCTGTGGAAGATGGAAGCGCTGCAGCCCGGCAACACCATCACCGGGCCCGCCATCATCGAGTCGGACGCCACCACCTTCGTCGTGCCCGAGGGCTTTGCCACCACGCTCGACAAGCATCACCTCTTCCACCTTAAAGAAGTGAAGTAAGGAGACACGCCATGAACATGATGTCCAGCAAGGAAGTCGGGCTCGCCGACCTGCTCAAGACCGGCGAGACGCTCAAGCAGTTCCGCGACGCCATCCTCGAACGCACCGCCGAGACCGGCCATTACAACGGGCTCACGCGCCTCGCATTTCGCGAGCGGGACCCGATCCGCTACGAAAAGCTCTTCTCCAAGCTGCGCGGCGGCCTGGTGCACGCGCGTGAAACCGCCAAGAAGATCGCCGCCAGCCCGATCGTCGAGCAGGAGGGCGAACTGTGCTTCACGCTCTACAACGCCGCAGGCGATTGCGTATTGACCTCAACCGGGATCATCATCCACGTCGGCACGATGGGGGCCGCGATCAAGTACATGATCGAGAACGACTGGGAGACCAATCCCGGCATCCACCCCGGGGACATGTTTACCAACAATGATTGCGCGATCGGCAATGTCCATCCCTGCGATATCGCCACCATCGTGCCGATTTTTGCGCATGGCAAGCTGGTGGGCTGGGTGGGCGGCGTGACCCACGTGATCGACACCGGCGCGGTGACGCCCGGATCGATGTCCACCGGGCAGGTGCAGCGCTTTGGCGACGGCTACATGATCACCTGCCGCAAGACCGGGGTGAACGACACCCCGCTGCGCGACTGGCTGCATGAAAGCCAGCGCTCGGTACGTACGCCCAAGTACTGGATTCTCGACGAGCGAACCCGCATCGCCGGCTGCCACATGATCCGCGACCTGATCGAGGAAGTGATCGAGGACGAAGGGCTGGAAGCCTACGAAGAGTTCTCCTACGAGGTGATCGAGGAAGGGCGCCGCGGCCTGCAGACGCGCATCAAGGCGATGACGCTGCCGGGCAAGTACCGCAAGGTGGCGTTTGTGGACGTGCCGTACAACCACCCGGACGTGCAGACCTCTTCGGCCTTCGCCAAGCTCGATTCGATCATGCATTCGCCGGTGGAAATGGAAATCCGCAAGGATGGTTCGTGGCGCCTGGATTTCGAAGGTGCGAGCCGCTGGGGCTGGCATTCCTACAATGCGCACCACGTGGCCTTTACCAGCGGTATCTGGGTGATGATGACGCAAACGCTGGTGCCCACGCAGCGCATTAACGATGGTGCCTACTTCGGCACGGAATTCCATCTGCCCAAGGGCACCTGGATGAATCCGGACGATCGCCGCACCGGCCATGCCTACGCCTGGCACTTCCTGGTCTCGGGCTGGAGTGCGATGTGGCGCGGCTTGTCGCAGGCCTACTTCAGCCGCGGCTACCTGGAAGAGGTCAATGCCGGCAACGCCAACACCTCCAACTGGCTGCAGGGCGGCGGCATCAACCAGGAGGGCGAGATCCACGCGGTCAACAGCTTCGAGGCTTCGTCGTGCGGCACCGGCGCCAGCGCCATCAAGGACGGTCTCAACCATGCCGCGGCGATCTGGAACCCGGAAGGCGATATGGGCGATATCGAGATATGGGAAATGGCCGAGCCCCTGCTTTACCTGGGGCGCAACGCCAAGGCCAATTCCGGCGGCTATGGCAAATACCGGGGCGGCTGCGGCTTCGAGACGCTGCGCATGGTGTGGAAAGCGCAGGACTGGACCATGTTTTTCATGGGCAACGGCTACATGAACAGCGACTGGGGCCTGATGGGCGGCTATCCCGCCGCCACCGGCTACCGCTTCGAAGCCCACAAGACCGGCCTGAAGGAGCGCATCGCCGGCGGCGACAGCCTGCCGCTGGGTGGCGATGCCAATCCGGACTTGCCGGACTACGAGAACCACCTCAACGCCGGCGCGGTCGTCAAGCGCGACCAGCAGTGCATGACGACCGAGGACTGCTACGACAACTACGACCTGTACCTGAACTACCTGCGTGGCGGCCCGGGCTTTGGCGACCCGCTCGACCGTGAGGTCGAGGCCATCGAGCGGGACCTGAACAACGCCTTGCTGCTGCCGGAATATGCGCAGAAGGTATATGGCGCGGTCGCGACCAAGGACGGCAATGGGATATGGACGGCGGATGCCAAGGCGACCGCGTTGCTGCGTATCGAGATCCGCAACCAGCGCTTGGCGCGCTCGCAGCCTGTCCAGGAGTGGATGAAGGGCGAGCGCGAGCGGATTCTGGTCAAGCATGCCTCGATCCAGGTGCGGCACATGTTTGCCACCAGCTTCGGCCTGTCGAACAAGTTCGAGCAGCAGTTTCGCACGTTCTGGGGCCTGCCGGACTCGTGGACCTTGACCGAGGACGAGCTGGACGTGCCGACCTATGGCTCGAAGTACCGCATGGACCTGTCCAAGATGCCCGACGTCAACACGGTGGTGCTGGTCGAAGAGTGAGGCCCGGCCGGCACCAACCAATGCACACATTAGTCAATACGCCAGAGAGGATTCAAGATGTCCACTTACACCAGTGAACAGGTCAAGAACCTGGTCGACGGCAAGCTCGACTGGGACACCACCTTGCGCATGCTATCGATGCCCAAGGATGCCGCGCGCTTTCAGCTATACGTGCAAGCGCTGCAGAAAAAGCTCGATTGGGATGATCGCATCGTGCTGCCGCTGAGCCCGCACATGTTTATCGTGCAGCAGGCCAAGACCAAAAAGTGGGTCACGCAATGCGATTGCGGCCATGTCTTCTGCGACTACCGGGAGAACTGGAAGCTCCATGCCAACGTCTACGTGCGCGACACGGATGAAGCCATGGCCGAGGTCTATCCGCACCTGATGGCGCCGGACACGCAATGGCAGGTGTACCGCGAATACTACTGCCCCAAGTGCGGGACCATGCACGACGTGGAAGCCCCCACGCCGTGGTATCCGGTGATCCACGACTTCGAGCCGGATATCGAAGCGTTCTATACGGACTGGGTGAAGCTGCCTCTGCCGGAACGCGCGGACTGATACCGATTTCGACATCGAGGTAATTGCTTCTGCACTTCCGGGCCAAGGGATGGATCGTGCATCCCTCCTGGCGGTGGCCTTTCGGCCGTTCGATTTTCGAACGGCCGTTTCGTTTCCGGCCGGTCGGTGACGGGCGCTCGGGCACCCGTGCGGCCGGGCGGGCCGCGCGGCGGGCGCATGGCGCGTGGCCTGGAACTTGCGGGTAGGCAAGCCCCGGCTGGCTTTGGCGGTGCCGTCGGGAGTAGGATGCAAAGAGCGGGCGCCAGTCCCGCGAAGCACGCAAGACAGGAGATCGAGCCGGATAACCGGCCATCCGAGCCCGCATCGGGCGGGCCCCCGCAAGGAGACACGGAATGCAAGAAGCCGGTACACCGATGGACTGGTTTTCCCATCCCGACCATGACGCCAGCATCATGTCCGCCTGGGAGCACCTGATCGATGGCGGTGAGGCGAGCGCTGGCGAACTGCGCTGCGTGGTCGATGATTCCTGGCGGCGGTGCCTGGTGGGCCAGGTTGATCCTGGCGCCGGGGCCGCGCCGCCGCCGCTGGACGAAGCCGGCCTGAGAGTCCGGCGGGAGAAGAATGATCGCCTGGTCAGCGCCAGCCTGCCACTGATACAGCAGACCCGCGAGTTTCTCTCGCAGACGGGCACCATCATGCTGCTGGCCGATCCTGACGGGATGATCCTCCAGCAGGAGGGGGATATGCATATCGTCGAGCCCGCCGGTGAAGTCGGCCTGATTCCGGGCTGCGACTGGACGGAGCTCAACTGCGGGACCAATGCCATCGGGACCGCGCTGGCCTTGCAACAACCCGTGCAAATCCATGGTGCCGAGCATTTTTGCGCCGGTATCAAGCGCTGGACCTGCTCGGCCACTGTCATCCGTGATCCGCTGGACGGCGGCGTGCTGGGTGTGATCGACGTGTCAGGCCTGGCGCAGACCTATAGCAGGCATAGCTTGGCGCTGACCGTATCGCTGGCCGGCCGGATCGAGAGCCGGCTGGCCAAGCTGGCCATGGAGCGCCGCCTGCGGCTGCTGGACCGCTGCATGAGCCATTTTGCATCGGTGCGCAGCGATGGGGTGCTCGTCCTTGACGAAGGCGGACGCCTGGTCAAGGCCAATCCGCAGGCGCCTTCCGCGCTGGCGCGGCTGGGCGTGAGCACCATTTTGAACAGCGCGTTTTCCATTCCCGGCCTGGACGCCCGCGGGGCGCGCGCCGGATCCGGGCCGCTGCCCGAATGGCTTCGCCTGACCCGCTTCGAAGCGATCCGCGATCGCGGCGACATGCTGGGTTTCGTGGTGGTGATCCCAGCCGCGCCGCATCGTCCTGCATCGGGTGCTGCCGATGCACCTGCCGCGCGGCTGGGCGCGGCGCCGGCGTTTTCCAGTATCGTTGGCAACGGCGCGGCCTTGCGCTCGGCTGTGGAGAAGGCGCAGCACCTGGCGCCGTCCAGGGTGCCGGTGCTGCTGCTGGGCGAAACCGGCGTTGGCAAGGAATTGTTCGCGCAGGGAATTCACCAGGCCAGCGCCTGCGCGGACGGCCCGTTCGTGGCGCTCAATTGCGGGGGGCTGTCACGGGACCTGCTCGCGAGCGAGCTCTTTGGCTATGCCGAGGGAGCGTTTACCGGCGCGCGCCGATCGGGCGCGGCCGGCAAGATCGAGGCCGCCAACCGGGGGACGCTGTTTCTCGACGAGATTGGCGAAATGCCGCTCGACATACAGCCGCACCTGCTGCGTGTGCTGGAAGAGGGAGAGATCTACCGGCTGGGCGAGAACACGCCGCGCAAGGTCAGTTTTCGCCTGGTTGCCGCCACCCACCGGAACCTGCGTGACGACGTGGCCGCGGGGAAATTCCGCATGGACCTGTTCTACCGCATCGCCGTGACCAATATCGCCATACCCCCCTTGCGCGAGCGCAAGGACGACATCCCGGCCCTGGTCACGCACTGGCTGGGCCGGCTATGCGAGCGCTATGGGCTGCCGGTGGCCTCGTTCGACGATGATGCTTACCGATGCCTGCTTGCCTACGACTGGCCGGGCAATGTCCGCGAGTTGCGCAACGCGCTCGAGGGCGCCTTGCTGATGGCCGAGGGCGGCGTGATCACCCTGGACAAGCTGCCGCTCGAAATCAGCGAGGTGGGCATGCCGGGCGGGGCAGGCCGGCCAAAGGACATTGCCGGCAGTGTGCCCGAGACGGTTTGCTCATTGGAGATGGCCGAATCGGAATCCATCCGCAAAGCCCTGGCGTACAGCGGCGGTAACCTGACCAGGACCGCTTCGCGGCTCGGCATCGCGAAGAGCACCTTGTACCAGAAGATCCGGAAATACGGGTTGGGTGCTGCGCTGAGCGAAACACGCGGACGGGTGACATAGGGCGGCGTGCCCGACGTCGACAACCGCATTTCGGCCTGGGCTGGTGTCGCGTTGCAGCATGGGTGCGGGCCCGGCGATTATCCCGAAGGTAATCGCCAGACGGCCTTCGCCATGCTGTAATGCCGCCATGGATACCCTGACCCCCAGCTCCGAAACCGCTCTCGATTTCCCCGGCCTGCTGCGTTACTGGCGCGGCAGGCGCGGCTATAGCCAGCTTGCGCTGTCGCTGGCCGCCGGGGTATCGCAGCGGCATATCAGTTTCCTTGAATCCGGCCGCGCCCGGCCCAGCCGGGAGATGGTGCTGTCGCTGGCGGACCGCCTTGGCGTGCCGCTGCGCCAGCGCAACCGCCTGCTCCTTGCTGGTGGCTTCGCACCGGCCTACACCGAGCACGGCCTGGCCGCACCCGCGCTGCAGATGGTGCAGCAGGCCGTGGCGCTGATCCTGTCCAAGCAAGAGCCTTATCCCGCGGTGGTGCTGGACCGATTCTGGAACATGCTCGATGCCAATCAGGCATACCGCAACATGATTGGCGTGCTGCTGGGTGGGCGCGCACCGTCCAAGCTGGAGGAGGGCGGCGGGCGCATCAACCTGATGCTGACCGTCTTCGATCCGGACGGATTGTGGCCGGTCATCGACAACGCGCGCCAGGTCGGGCGCTACCTGCTGCGGCGTGTGTGGCAGGAGTTGCAGACGCAGGCGCAGGACCAGACCGCGCGGGAGATCTTCAACCGCATCGCGGACTGGCATCCCGATATGGTAGGGCCGGCCGGCGTTCCGCTGTTCGACGACGACGCTGCCGAGCGCACGCCGCCTCCAATGCTACCTGTGGCGCTGGCTGCCGATGGTTTTCGCGCCTCACTGTTCTCGACGCTGACCACGCTGGGCATTCCGCAGGACGTCACGCTGCAGGAGATGCGCATCGAGTGTTTTTTCCCGGCCGATGAGGCTTCACGCCATGCACTCGAGGCGCTGTCCCGGTAGCCGGTGGCCTTGACCGGTGCGCGCGACAGGACGGGCGCCAGCGTACACGTTGAGCAGATTGCGCAGCATGGTGTGCGACAATGCGCGTTGTCTTTTGGTCTACACGAGGGTCCGTCCATGTCCTTGCGCGCCTTTTTCCACGCTGTCGCCGTGCTGGTTGGCAGCAGTGTCTGTCTTGCCGCGTATGCCGAGCCTGCTGCCACGGTTCGCCCCGCCGCCACGGCGGGTTTGATTGAATGCCAGGCTCCCAGCGGGGGGGCTGCCTTCCGTTCCACGCCGCGCGAAGGTTGCGCCGTGCTGGCCGCGCCCGATTCTTCGGCGCCAGACCCGCAGCGCTGGCTGCCCCTGGCGGGCGCCAACGGGGTGATCTCTTACTTCGACAAGACTTCGGTGCGCCGCCGTGGTCCCGAGGTGGGTGTCGCCGTCATGCGCAACGCGCCGGCCGGGGTGATCCGCACCACCAGCGGCGAGCCGATCCGTTCCTCGCTCAAGCGCATGGTGTTCAATTGCGCCACGTCCATGTATGCGGTGGTGGAGCAGACGCTCTACGCCAAGCGCTATGCGCGCGGCGAGTCGCTTTACACCATCAGCGCCCCTCACACCGGAATGCCGCAGCCTGCCAGTGCAGGCACTGTTCCCGGCGAACTGCTCAGCCGCTTGTGTCCTTGATGCCTGTGCCGGCACGTGTGGCCAGGCTGGATGCTGCGTTGCAGTGTCGATAGGCGAACTGACACGTCAACCCATTCGTTCCCTGCTTCGTTTTGGTAGTCACGAAGCGCAGGTGCCTAGCGCCACCAAGGGCCGCAGGCAGGCTTCTCTTTACGGCTGACCAGGAGGCTGAAATGAAGAAGTGGATCGTGATGTTGACGCTGGCCATGTTTGGTGCGGGTGCTTATGCCCAGGCGTCGGCGCCTGCCGCGCCCGCGGCCGGCGACAAGCCAGCGGCGTCAAGCTCCGGCAAGACGACGAAGAAGCCGGCAAAGAAGAAGAAGAACCACGCGCCTCCTGATGCCGACAAGATGATGAATAAAGGCGCCTGAGCGCCGCTAGTGAAAGGCGACGGGCAGCGGCGCGCCGGTGCGCTCGCTTGCTGCCGAGCTAGTTCGCCACGCCGCCTGTGAGCCCTGCGTCGCGCGTGAAGCGCGCGGTGCCGCGCTTCCGGGTACCGATGTCCAGCGGCGCCATGCGCCATCCGGGGGGACTGGCATCGAGGCGGAACCCGATCGAGAGGCTACGGCCTCTCTTTTTTTTTTGGGGCGCGGCGGACCCCATCCGCATGATTCCAGTGCAGTGCACGATTTTGCAGGTGCGCTATGCGCCGTTCCAGTGCTGCGCACGTGCTCGCCACGCACGTTGACGGCGTGCGATCCGTATTCTAGCGTTGCAGATTCGGGGGCTGCCGCTATGTAGAGGACATGGCGCAGCGGTCTGAGGGCAGGGGGCCGATGTTCGCGTTCCGCCTTGCTCATGCGTGGTGGCGCCGTAGGGGTAATCGCTGAAGAAATGGCTGTGCCCCGAACGTGCCCTGCGAAGCACCAAGCGATGATTCGACGGTATGCCCAATGTGATGCCTGGGCTCGAGCGGCGCGCGCAAAGCGGCGTCCGGATGGCTGGGGTTTCAAATTGTTGCAAACGTTGCGTGATCGAAACGTGACTTCTTAGTCTCGAGTTGTTAAGGTCTTATTGCGCATTGCAGCAAGTCGGATACGTCCCGATACATGCAGGCACAGGTTCAGCACCCAGTCAAAAGCGATGCGCAGCGAGATCCCCTACATTTTCCCCCGGTTCGCGCTGGCCGGCATCCCGCCGTTGCTTCAGTCATTCCGCTCGCATGGTGGCCCGCCTTTTGCTGCGGTGTTTGATTGATCGTAACCGTCCAACTACGCCCGTCACTGGCATTCATGTCCGAAACCGTTACCTTGCCGACCGTCGAATCTATCCAGCGCCGTGCATTGGCGCCTGCGAACACAGGCGCACTGCGCCTGGGCAGGTGGTTGTGCGGCGGCATGCTGGCACTGTGTGCCGTGGTGGCGCACGCGTTCGACTTCGACACCGTGGCGGCGCGCGCGCGCCAGCTGGCCGCAAGTCCTTACAAGGCACCCGCGCAGAATCTGCCGCGTGAATTGCGCGAGCTGCCGTACGAGCGCTACCGCGAGATCGAATACAAGCCTGAGCGTTATCAGTGGCGCAATGCCAAGCTGCCGTTCGAGCTCTCCTTCTTTCATGAAGGCATGGTGTTCGACCAGCCGGTGCGCATCAATGAAGTGGTGAGCGGGAGTGCCCGCGAGATCCGCTTCGATCCGTCCGCGTTCAACTACGGGCCGCACAAGGTCGATACCAGCAAGCTCAAGACGCTTGGCTTCGCCGGCTTCCGCGTGCTCTATCCGCTCAACAGCACCAAGGGCAAGGACGAAGTCGTTTCTTTCCTGGGCGCCAGCTATTTCCGCGCGTTGGGCAAGGACCAGTGGTATGGCTTGTCGGCGCGGGGCCTGGCCGTGGATACCGGGCTCAATTCCGGCGAAGAGTTCCCGCGTTTCGTGGAGTACTGGATCGAGCGGCCATCGCCAGCGGACAAGCAACTGACCATCTATGCGCTGATGGACTCGCGCCGCGTGAGCGGGGCGTACCGGATCGTGATCCGGCCAGGCACGGAGACGGTCATGGAGGTGAAGTCGCGCTTGTTCATGCGGGAAAACGTCACCAAGCTTGGCCTGGCACCGCTGACCAGCATGTACCTCTTTGGCGAGAACCAACCTTCTTCGGTGCCGGACTATCGGCCCGAGGTGCATGACTCCGACGGCCTCTCGGTGCAGCTCGGCACGGGTGAGTGGCTGTGGCGGCCGCTGAGCAATCCCAAGCGCCTGCTGGTGACCTCGTTTGCCGCGACCAATCCGCAAGGATTTGGCCTGATGCAGCGGGATCGTAATTTCAGCAGCTACCAGGAGATTGGCGCGTGGTATGAGCGTCGGCCGAGCGCCTGGGTGGAGCCCAAGGGGAATTGGGGCTCGGGCCGGGTCGAGCTGGTGCAGATCCCGACCCCGGACGAGACCAACGACAACATCGTGGCGTACTGGGTGCCTGACACCCCGCCCAAGCCCAAGCAACCTTTCGATTTCGAGTATCGGCTGCTGTGGCAGAAGGACGGCGACAAACAGCCGCCGCTGTCGTGGGTGACACAAACGCGGCGTGGCCAGGGCCTCAGCCGCAAGCAGGACGACACCAGCTTTTCGCTGGTGGTGGATTTTGAAGGCCCGGCCTTCAAGAAACTGGCCGCCGATACCCGGATCGATCCGGTGATCTCGGCCGACAGCAACGGGGAGCTGCTGAACACTTCGACGCAACGCAATGCGGCCACCGGCGGCTGGCGCATGACCATGGTCGTGCGCCGCAAGGACGAGAACAAACCGGTCGAATTGCGCGGCTATCTTCGCAACGGCAATACAACCCTATCCGAGACGTGGAGCTACATCTTACCCCCAGGCTGAAGCGGCGCGCCGCTCCGGCGGCGGCATGCGAGCGCTATCTCGATCGCGTTCCTGTCTCGCCCGACCAGCGTCGCGAGCTGCTTGACAACGTCGCTGGCAGCGACGCCGCCGACACTGAGTCGGCCATCCATCTTCTGCAGCGCACACTCGCGGCCAAAGACGGCGAGCCATCCCCGGCGGGCCCATCCTACGGCTCGGTGGGGCGCCGCCTCAATCTTGCCTATGGCGCACCGCTGGCGTCGGGCGAGCCGCTGGTGCAGCGTCGTGCGGACGGCACCGTGCATATCGACACCGGCCCCGAACCCAAACGCGCTTCCATGGTGCCGCGGGCGTGGCCTCCGCACATCGTCACCGGCTTCCTGCGCAACCTGGGCAGGCGCATGCTGGGCCGCCCGCCAGTCCCGGAAACCTGGGACACGCTACATGACGGTCCCGATGCCGAGGGCAAATGGCACCCGGCGGGCAAGCACCGCCGATGGGTACTGCTTGGCCTGGTAGCCGGGCAGACCGCGCTAGCTACATACTTCATGACCAAGGTGCTGCCTTATCACGGCACCGATCCGCTCGAGATCGCCGTGCTGGCGCTCTTCGCCATCCTGTTTTCGTGGGTGTCGGCTGGGTTCTGGACTGCCATGATGGGTTTCCTGGTGCTGGCCAAAGGCGGCGACCGCCATCTGATCTCACGCTCGGCCGCGGTGGATGGGCCCATTGCCGAGGAGGCGCGCACTGCGGTCATCATGCCGATCTGCAACGAGGACGTGACCCGGGTATTTGCCGGGCTGCGCGCGACCTATGAGTCGATGGAGCGCACCGGCGAGCTGGCCCGCTTCGATTTCTTCGTGCTGTCCGACAGCGGCAACCCGGACTTGCGCACTGCCGAGACCGATGCGTGGATGGAAACCTGCCGCGCGGTCAACGGCTTTGGCCGAATCTTCTACCGCTGGCGCCGCCATCGCGTCAAGCGCAAGACCGGCAATGTGGCGGACTTCTGCCGCCGCTGGGGCAGCGCCTATCGCTACATGGTGGTGCTGGACGCAGATAGCGTGATGAGCGGCGAGTGCCTGACCACGCTGGTCAAGCTGATGGAAGGCAATCCGGGGGCCGGCATCATCCAGACCGCGCCGCTGGCCGTGGGCCGCGAGACCATGTATGCGCGCGTGCAGCAGTTTTCCACGCGCGTGTACGGGCCGCTGTTTACCGCTGGCCTGCATTATTGGCAGCTCGGCGAATCGCACTACTGGGGCCACAACGCCATCATCCGCATCCAGCCGTTCATGGAACATTGCGCGCTGGCGCCATTGCCCGGCAAGGGCCCGCTGGCAGGAGAAATCCTCTCGCACGATTTCGTCGAGGCCGCCTTGATGCGCAGGGCCGGGTGGGGCGTGTGGATTGCCTATGACCTGGAGGGCTCCTATGAGGAACTCCCGCCGAACCTGCTCGATGAGGTCAAGCGCGATCGCCGCTGGTGCCAGGGCAACCTGATGAACTTCCGCCTGTGGATGAAGCAGGGCTTTCACGCTGTGCACCGCGCGGTGTTCCTCACCGGTGTGATGGCTTATCTGTCGGCGCCGCTGTGGTTCCTGTTCCTGGTGTTGTCCACCATCATGCTGGCCAAGCACGCGCTGGTGCCGCCGGAGTACTTCACGCAGCCCTACCAGCTGTTCCCGACCTGGCCGGAATGGCATCCCGAGAAGGCGCTGGCGCTGTTCTCGGCGACCGCCACACTGTTGTTCCTGCCCAAGATCGCCAGCGTGGTGCTGCTGATGAAGGACGCGCGCAGCTATGGTGGGCCGTTGCGCCTGGTGCTGTCGATGCTGATCGAAGTCGTGATGTCGGCCTTGCTGGCCCCGGTCCGCATGCTGTTTCACACCAAGTTCGTGGTGGCGGCTTATAGCGGCTGGGGCATTACCTGGAAGTCGCCGCCGCGTGAAGATGCGCAGACCACCTGGGGCGAGGCGTTCCGCCGCCATGGCATGCACACCTTGCTGGGCCTGGCCTGGGGCGGGCTGGTGCTGTGGCTGGACCCGAATTTTGTCTGGTGGCTGCTGCCGATCGTGGGCTCGCTGGTATGCTCGATTCCGCTTTCGGTCTGGCTGTCGCGGGTCTCGCTGGGCCGCGCGCTGCGCGGAGCCAGGTTGTTCGTGACGCCGGAGGAGGCCACACCCCCGCGCGAGATGGTGGCCATGCAAAAGCACGTGGAGGCAGCGGGAGAGCCGCCGGCATTTATCGATGCCGTTGTCGACCCGGTGACCAATGCGCTGATGTGCGCGACCGCCTCGTCGCGCGTGGTGCAGCCACAGGCTACGCAAGCGGAGCACGCCGCGCTGGTGCAGCAGGCCCTCACCGCCGGCCCGGACGCGCTGTCGGCTACCCAGAAACACTTGTTGCTGGGCGATCCCTTTGCGCTCGCCCAGCTACATGGACTGGTATGGGGCTCACCGCTGGCGCACGCGCGATGGAAAGAAACCCGTGTGTTGCCCCGGCGTGCGGCCAACGTGGTGCCGTTGCGTCCACGGCTTGCCTGAGCTATGCCCGGGAGCCGGCGCGCCTGCTCCCGGAGGCAAGGCCCGGCATCCCGGCAGGAATGCCAAATGGGGTTGGCAGGGTCTAGCGCAGTGCCGAGGAGCAGATGGGCGCGTTGATGTAGACGTCGCCAACGCGACGCTCGCCGCGCTCGTTGCGCGTCATGTAGCGGAACATCATGCTGATGCCCAGCTTGGTCAGGATTTCAACGTCCCGGTTCGCGCAGATATTGCGCTGCAGCGGCGCGGCGTAGCTGAGCTCGAAGCTGGCGAGGTCCAGCATGGGGCCTCGGTACTTGGTCAGCTCCAACTGGAACAGGATATGTTTGCCAGGGACCGACTGGCAGCGGCGCAAGCGCGTCTCGCCATCGATCTCGATGGGCAGGGCGTCGTTGAGCTGGCGGCAAGCGCGCGACAATATGTTGTCGGGGCGGGCGGTATTGCGCAGCAATTCAGGCACGCCTGCCGCGCCGGTATTCTGGCCCGTGGCAGCGCCCTTGAGCATTTGCGCCAGGGCATCGGCCTCGTCCACCACCACGGGGGCAGGCGCAGAGGCGGCGGCCCTGGCTGGAGCCGGTGCCGCATGCGCGCGCTGCGCCCACGGCAAACTAGCCGCGCCGGCGGCCAGGGCAAAACAGACAGAAAGCAGTTTGTATCTTGTTCTCATGCAGGAAAACGTTGCCGGGAACCGCACCATCGGGTGGGTTCCCGCGGTGCGTCGGGCTGCGTGATCGTCCGCCCCAGGCGGCCGACAGGCTGGCATTGTACCCTTGGCGTCGCTGCCGTTGATAGCCACGCACTCCTCCACTCCGCGGCGAAGCGAGGCCCGAAATTGCCGCAATGCCGCGGTATCGCCAGGCCCGTCATCACAGTTGCACGCGTCCGGTCGGACGTGCGCTTGCATCATCGCCGCGCGGCGTGCCGAGTGCGCGGCTTGTTACGCTATGCAACAATTACGTCTTTAGCCGCTCCCGTGCCGCTACGCCGCTAGCCGGTTGACGCATTGGGCGCCGGTGGCCGTGCCGGCTGCCTAGTTGTTCCTCAGGAAGTTTCGATGACCCGCTCCACCCGCGCCCCACAATCCGGGCGCTTTCCGCTTTGGCTCCTGGTATGCGCTTCGCTTACCGCGCTGGCGCCGCTTTCCATTGACATGTACCTGCCGAGTTTCCCGGCGCTGGCCGGGGATCTCGGGGTCGATATCGGCCGCGTGCAGCTCACGTTGGGGACGTTCCTGGTCGGGTTGGCGGTGGGGCAGGCATTCTATGGCCCGATCAGCGACCGCTTTGGCCGCAAGCCGCCGCTGTATGTCGGCCTGCTGGCCTATGCGCTGGCCGCGGCCGGGTGCGCGCTCGCGAGTGACGTCGATGCGCTGATGCTGTGGCGTTTCCTGCAGGCCCTGGGTGGCTGCGCGGGCATGGTGATGGCGCGCGCCGTCATTCGCGACCGGCTGGAGGCCCATGAATCCGCGCGCGCCTTCTCCTCGCTGATGCTGGTGATGGGCCTGGCGCCGATCCTGGCGCCCATCATCGGGGGCGCCGTGCTGGCGGCATTCGGCTGGCGCGCCATCTTCTGGTTGTTGTGCGGTGCGAGCCTGCTGATCCTGTGGGTGGTCCACCGCTACATGGAGGAATCGCTCGACCACGCCAGCGCCATGCCGTTGCGCCTGGGCCGCGTGCTCTCGAACTACGGCGAGCTGCTGCGAGACCGGGGTTTTGTCGGCTATTCGCTGTCGGCCGGCTGCGCGCAGGCGGGCATGTTTGCATACATTGCGGGGTCGCCGTTCGTGCTGATCGAGTTGCATGGCATCGATCCCTCCCATTACGGCTTCGTGTTCGGCGCCAACGCATTGGGCCTGATCGGCATGTCGCAGCTCAACGCGCGCCTGGTGCGCAACCGCACGCTGGACCACGTCCTGCGCGGCGCGCTGCTTGCGCCGTGCCTGGCCGGCCTTGTCCTGGCCGCGGCCGTGCTCGCCGGCCTGGCGCCGCTGCCGGTGCTGCTGACGGGCTTCTTTGTGTTCATCGCCAGCCTCGGCTGCATCCTGCCGAACGCCTCGGCACTGGCCATGGACCAGCAGGGCCATCGTGCCGGCACCGCTTCCGCATTGATGGGAACGCTGCAATTCTCCCTGGGTACCCTGGCCGGCGCTGCCGTCAGCTTCTGGCGGGACGGCAGCGCGTTGCCGCTGGCGGTGGTCATGGGCGTTTGCGGTACCGGCGCCGTGCTGATGCGGGCCTTCGGCCGTTCAGGCGCGACAGTGCACGGCGCCGAATGATCCGGGCTCCGATGCCGCTGCGATAGCGGGGCGGCCTGGCTCAGCGTGGCCGCGCCATCCCATCGATACACGGTTAAGCGGCCGCGCCGTTTTGCAGCACCACCAGTTGGGCTGGCATTGGCGCGGCGAAGCCGGCCTCGCCAAAGCTCTCGCGGATCACGCGGTTGCTGTCGAAATACACCTGCCAGTAATGGTCGGTATGGCAGTACGGACGTACCGCAAGCACCGGGCCTACCAGGGTGAACTCGATAATCTCGACGTCGGGCGGCGGCTCGGCCAGAACGTTGGGCAGCGCGGCCAGCCGCTCCCTTAGCAGGGTGGCGGCCGCCGCCACGTCCGTGCTGCCGGCTAGCTGGGCCTTGAGCTCGACCCGGCGGTACGGGTTGGCGCTGAAGTTCTGGATTGTGTCCGCAAAGATCTTATTGTTGCCGACCACGGTGAGGACATTGTCGGGCGTGTCCAGCGTGGTGGCAAACAGGCCGATCTCCCTGACGGTGCCGGTGATCCCGCCTACCGTGACGAAATCCCCAACCTTGAAGGGCCGCAGCACCACCAGGAAGGCGCCTGCCGCGAAGTTGGACATCAACCCCGACCACGCCATGCCGATGGCGATGCCGGCCGCCGCGATCAGTGCGGCAAAGCTGGTGGTCTGGATGCCGAAGTAACCCAGGATCCCGATGATCAGCACGATATTCAGGGTCACCGTGACGATGGAACCGACATAGCGCAGCAAGGTCGGGTCGACCTTTTGCTTGGTCAGGGACCCCTGCACCATGCGCACCACGACATGGATCAGCCACCGGCCAATCACCCAGAAGACGAGGGCGGCGAGAACCTTGAACCCGACTTCCGTCGCATAGGCGACGACGACATCCTGATACTTCTGCAGCGTTGTAGCATCCATCGCGTTTCTCCCTTGCTGGCTCGGCAGGTATACAGGCAACGAATATCAAGCAGCGGATGCCCGGGGCGCATCGGCGGCGGGGCGCGAAGGTGGGCAACGCATTATTGCTACGCGGCGAGCGGAAGTTCAAGCACAAAATGGCCGCAAAGGGCGCAGGGCGCCACTCGCGGGCATGGGTCGCAGGTGAGGGGGCGTGGCGCAAGGGCGCAATTCCCTTTGCACCGTGCCTTACCAGTTGGTTTCGCGCTCCGGCGTGGCGGAGATGCGATGCAGTGACAGGTCCGCGCCGTTGTATTCCGATTCAGCGTCCAGCCGGATGCCCACGACCTTCTTGAGCGTGCCGTAAACCACGGTGCCACCCACCAGGGCGATCGCGATGCCAAGGAGGGTGCCGAGGCACTGCGCGCCGAGCGAAACACCGCCAATGCCACCGAGCGCCTGGCTGCCAAAGATGCCGGCGGCAATGCCGCCCCATGCGCCGCACAGCCCGTGCAGCGGCCAGACGCCCAGCACATCATCGATATGCCACTTGTTCTGGGCCAGCGTGAACAGGTAGACGAACAGCGCGCCGGCGATGGCACCCGTGACCAGCGCGCCCAGCGGGTGCATCAGGTCGGATCCGGCGCAGACCGCCACCAGCCCGGCCAGCGGGCCGTTGTAGGCAAAGCCGGGGTCGTTGCGGCCGGCCGCCCAGGCGGCCAGCGTGCCGCCGGCCATGGCCATCAGGGAGTTGATGGCCACCAGCCCGCTGATCTTGTCGACGGTTTGCGCGCTCATGACATTGAAACCGAACCAGCCTACCGCCAGTACCCATGCGCCCAGCGCCAGGAACGGGATGTTCGAGGGCGGGTGCGCGCTGATGCGGCCGTCTTTCTGGTAGCGGCCGCGGCGCGCGCCCAGCAACAAGATGGCGGGAAGCGCGATCCAGCCGCCCATGGCGTGGACCACGACGGAGCCGGCGAAGTCGTGGAACGGCGCGCCCGCGACCGAGGCGATCCAGTCCTGCACGCCAAAGCGGTTATTCCAGACGATGCCCTCGAAGAAGGGGTAGACCAGGCCCACCAGCACGAAGGTGGCCACCAGTTGCGGATTGAAGCGCGAGCGCTCGGCAATGCCGCCAGAAATGATCGCCGGTATGGCGGCGGCAAACGTTGCCAGGAAAAAGAACTTCACCAGCTCATAGCCGCTTCTTTCCGCCAGTGCATGGGCGCTGGTGAAGAACTCGACCCCATAGGCCACGGTGTAGCCAATAAAGAAATAGGCGATCGTGGAAACCGCAAAATCCACCAATATCTTGACCAGTGCGTTGACCTGGTTCTTCTTGCGCACCGTGCCCAGTTCCAGGAACGCAAAGCCCGCGTGCATGGCGAGCACCATGATCGCCCCTAGCAAGATGAACAGGGCATCGGTGCCGCTCTTCCATTTGTCCATACAATCCTCTATGCGCAAAATGGGAGCACACGTACGCAAAAAGCGTACCAGTCTGGGGCATCGCAGGCCGGGATCTGCACCGTGTTGGTGGGATTTGCACCGATTTGTCGCGCTCGAAGGGGGCGGCGCACGGATTGAGAAGTCATAACCTGCAGCCGAATAGCATGCGCCGGGTATGCCAGGCACATGGAGGCTGCGCCAAAATGAGGCAATGCCCCCATTTGGGGCGCGCGCTCACGGATTTCATGCACCATGATGGACCGTGGAGGCGCATCCATCCAAATCCATTGGCATACCGCCGACCAAGCCATCTGGGCGGTTTTGACGGCAGCAAGGCGCACACAGCGCAGGTCTGACCTCGTCAAGCGACGCCTGTCATCGTGTACCGGCGTTCGAATGACCATTACTCTCACCGGCCGCATTTGAAAGCACGGAAAAGGAGGGTAAATTCCCCGCAAAGGCGCTTGACTCAAGGATTTGCGGCTTTTTTCGTTGCATTGGTGCCACTGGGGATTGCCCAATGCGTAAAGCGCGGATTAGACTGCGCCGATCGGTAATTTGCCGCGTGGCAGACACTCCGATCAAGACGACCAACAAGGGAAATCAGCCATGAATAAAGGTGAACTGGTATCTGCCATCGCCGCTGACGCGGAACTGAGCAATGCTGCAGCAGAGCGCGCGCTGAATGCCGCTCTGGACAACATTAAGAAGGCGGTTGCCAAGGGTGATTCGGTAACGCTGGTGGGCTTCGGCAGCTTCAGCTCCGGCAAGCGCGCCGCACGTACCGGACGCAATCCGCGTACTGGCGAGACCATCAAGATTCCGGCCGCCAAGACGGTCAAGTTCTCTGCCGGCCAAGGGTTCAAGGACGCTGTGAACAAGAAGAAATAAGTAGTCCGCGCCCAGGCGCAAACAGGAAGGCGGCCCGTTGGGCCGCTTTTTTATTGGTGCCGGGGTGCTTTTTGACGTTCTCGGGGGCAGGGCAGGGCGATCGTTCCGGGTTAAACTGCCGATCGTCGGCGCCAGCCTTTCGACCTGCACCGCGGGTCGGCCCGGCCGCTTCCAGATTCCGGATTTTCATCATGAATGACCTGTCCCACCAGCTTTCCATGACCGTGCTGATGACGCCGGACATGGCCAATTTCTCCGGCAATGTGCACGGCGGCACCATCCTCAAGTACCTCGACATGGTGGCCTACGCCTGTGCCAGCCGCTATGCCGGGCGCTACGTGGTCACGCTGTCGGTCGACCAGGTCGTGTTTCGCCAGCCCATCCACGTGGGTGAACTGGTGACGTTCCTGGCGGCAGTCAATTTCACCGGCCGCAGCTCCATGGAAATCGGCATCAAGGTGATCACGGAGAATATCCGCAGCAAGCTGGTTCGCCATACCAACAGCTGCTACTTCACCATGGTCGCTGTGGACGACAACGGTGCGCCCGCCGAAGTGCCGCCGCTGGTGCCCCGCGACGAAGTCGAGCGCCAGCGCTTTGCCGCAGCCCAGCTGCGCCGCCAGTTGCGCCAGGAAATGGAAAAACGGCACGATGAAATCACCGGCACGGTGTCCTGAGGTGGGGGGCACGGCCATGCCATCCGGGCGTTTCCATCGCGTTTCCCGTGGGCCGCGGTGGCCCCTGACCGGCCTTCTGGCGGCGCTTGCGCTGCTGGCGCCGGCTGCGCATGCCGAGGAGATCGGCAGCGTGAGCACCAATTTCCGCATGACCGGCTCCGACAAAGTCGTGATCGAAGCCTATGACGATCCGCAGGTCGAAGGCGTGACCTGCTACGTGTCGCGTGCCCGCACCGGAGGCATCAAGGGCTCGCTGGGCATGGCCGAAGACCCGCCGGAAAGCTCCATCGCCTGCCGCCAGGTAGGGCCGATCACGTTCAAGGGGCCGCTGCGCCAGCAGGACAATGTGTTCTCCGAGCGCATGTCGATCCTGTTCAAGACTCTGCACGTGGTGCGCACGGTCGACCGCAAGCGCAACACCCTGGTCTATCTGACCTACTCGGACCGCATCGTGTCCGGCAGCCCGCAGAATAGTGTGACCGCCGTGCCGGTGGCGGCGGCCACGCCGATTCCGGTCAAGTAGGCATCCGTTTCCTGATCCACGATCCACGATCCACGATCCATTCAACAATCCAGTCCGGAGAAGACAGCATGAATGAGCAAGGCAAGGTTGCGCTGGTAACGGGCGCGGCCCGCGGCATCGGCAAGGCGGTGGCACAGGCGCTGCTAGTGGCAGGCTATCGGGTGGTGTTTGCCGGGCGTACCGCCGAGCCGCTCGAGGCGCTGGCCGCGCAAGCCAAGGCCGAGGGCCATACGGCGCTGGCGGTGCAATGCGACGTCAGCGATCCGGATTCGGTGGAGCGGCTCTTCGCCCAGGTTCGCGAGCATTTCGGCCGGCTCGACGTGCTGTTCAACAACGCCGGCATCAATGCGCCGGCGGTGTCCATCGATGAACTCTCCGTGGCGCAATGGAAGGCCGTGCTGGACACCAACCTGACCGGCGCGTTCCTGTGCTCGCGCGCGGCCTTCGCGCTGATGAAGTCGCAGAGCCCGCGCGGCGGCCGCATCATCAACAACGGCTCGATCTCGGCGCACGCGCCGCGGCCCAACACGGTGCCATACACGGCCACCAAGCACGCCATTACCGGGCTGACCAAGAGCCTCTCGCTGGATGGCCGCGCCTTTGACATCGCCTGCGGGCAGATCGATATCGGCAACGCCGCCACCGATATGGCTTCGCGCATGGCGCGCGGCGTGCCGCAGGCCAACGGCGAGATCGCGCCGGAGCCGCTGATGGACGTGGCGCATGTGGCCAGCTCGGTGGTGCACATGGCCAACCTGCCGCTGGGTGCCAATGTGCAGTTCATGACCGTGATGGCCACCAAGATGCCCTTCGTCGGGCGTGGCTGAACCTGGCGCAAGCGTCTGGCCGGCATCGCGCCGGCCAGGCGTCTCCCGCTATTTGATCGCCAGTGCCTCGCTTTCAGCGCGGCAGTCGCCGGCCGGCCGCAGCCCGTTGGCACGGGCTTGCGCAACCTCCGCTTTGGCTGCCGCAAGATCTGCGAGGAAGGTAGGGTCTGCATGCAGCCGCGCCACGGTAGCTGCGCCCATGATGCGGCCCTGCGTCGCATCGCTTTGCCAATGCACATTGCAGACCAGCCGGCTTTGCCCATAGGCCAGCCCGCGCGCCAGGATCACATTGGACTGTTGCGGCGCGATTTCCGCCAGGATCAACGCCCACGCCCAGCCAATGGCGTTATGCCCCGAAGGGTAGGAGCCGTCCTTGGAAAGCATGGCTTCCTCGGCGGGCGTGCAACTCGGCTGCTGGTTGACCACGAACGGCCGGGCGCGCGTATATTTGTCCTTCACGCCGTACGTCGATAGTCCCGCATCGGCCAGGGTCCGGCGCAGCAGCAGGTAGAGCCGGGGGGTTTGCTCCTGCGATATCGGCGCATCCAGCGCACACGAGAAAATCCCCTCGGCCTGCGGGAATTTCAGGTTGGCATCGACTGCTGCCTGGCGGTAGCGTGCCGTGCCTCGCAGGGCCTGGTTGCCGCGCGCGATCTCGTCGTCCAGGGCTTGCGCCGCGGAGCCGGGTGCGGGCGGCGGTGGCACCAGGGCGAGGCTATCGGGCCGTGCGTCCGCCGGCAGGTAGCCGGCGAGAATGCCAGGCCGTATCTCCGGCACCGGCGCAGCGGCGCTGCCCTGGCCCTGGCCGGCACAGCCCGCGAGGAGCAAGGCAGTGCCCAGCATGGACAAGCCCGCGAGCCGGTTGCCGGAGGGCAGGAAAGGTCTGGTGAATGAATTTGCTTGCATCTGCATCCGCATCTGTTATCTGTTATCTGTTGGTTGTTCCCGTAATCGCCGTCGGACCGGCGTGGTAACGGCAAGCAAGCGGCCGTGCTCGCGTTCACTGCCGCCTGGGTGATCCTGATCTTGTCCAGCGCCCGGGTTCAGGCTTCGAACATCTTGCGCAGTGTCGACTTCAGGATCTTGCCGTTGGCATTGCGCGGCAGCATGTCGGGGCAGAACACGATCCGCACCGGCACCTTGAAGGCCGCCAGCCGCTCGCCCACGAACGCCTGCAACTCCGCCTCGGTGGCTTGCGCGCCGGGCTTCAGGCTGACCACGGCCGCGGGCTCTTCGCCCAGCGTGCGGTGGGGAATGCCGACCAGTGCCGCATCCATGATGGCCGGGTGATCGTACAGCACGCTTTCCACCTCGATGCTGTAGATGTTCTCGCCGCCGCGGATCAGCATGTCCTTCATGCGGTCGACAATATAGACAAAGCCCTCCTCGTCCAGCCGCGCGATGTCGCCGGTCTTGAGCCAGCCGTCGATGAATGTTTGCGCGGTGGCTTCCGGCTTGTTCCAGTAGCCGCGCACCACATTGGCGCCGCGCACCATGAGCTCGCCGGTCTCGCCGGTGGGCAAGCTGTGTCCGCGCCCGTCCACCACCTTCATCTCGCCGATGGGCAAGGCCGGGCCGCCGCTTTCGGGACGCTCCACATACTCCTCTGCACTGTGGCTGGTGAAGGTGGCCGAGGTCTCGGTCATGCCCCAGCCAATGCCGGGGGCCGAATGCGGGAACACTTCCTTGATGCGGCGCACCAGCTCGGCCGAAGCGGGGGCGCCACCGTAGTTGACGTTTTCCAGCGACGACAGGTCGAAGCGCTCGCGCTCCGGGTGCTCGATGATCTGCCAGGCGATGGTGGGCACGCCGCCGGCAGCCGTGCAACGCTCGCGCTCGATCAGGCCCATGGCACGCACGGCGTCCCAGCGCCGCATCAACACGATCTTGGTGCCGCTGGCCAGCGCGCCGTTGAGCACCGCCATGCAACCGGTAACGTGGAAGAACGGCACCGACAGCAGCATGCCTTTTTGCGGCGCGGCCGGATCGGGCGCGGGGATCGCCTCGCCGCGGCGCAGGCAATTGCGCATCGGGCTGAACGCGGCGGCCACGGCCACATTGGTGGCGTTGCGGTGGGTGCCGAGCGCGCCCTTGGGCTTGCCGGTGGTGCCTGATGTATAGAAAATGGTGGCGTCGTCGTCGGCGTCGATGGCGACATCGGGTACCGGCAGTTCCGGCAGCGATGCCCATTGGTCCGGCGTGCCGATCAGGCTCTCCAGCTGGCTGATGCGCGCGTCGCTGGCTGGCGCATCGGCGCGGCTGACGTAGATTTTCTCCAGCGCGGGGCAGCCTGGCAGGTGCTCAATGATGCGGCCCAGCCGTTCATCGTCAACGATGGCGATCTTGCTGCCGGAGTCGGCCAGGCCGTACTCCAGTTCCGCCCCGGTCCACCAGGCGTTGAGCGGCGTGACAATGGCGCCTGTCAGCAAGGCGCCGTAGAAGACGGCCGGCCATTCCGGCAGGTTGCGCATGGCCAGCGCCACGCGGTCGCCCTTGGTCACGCCATCTCGGATCAGCGCATGCGCGATGGTGAGCGCGGCGCGGGCGAACGCATCGTACGAGACACGCTCGTCCTCATAGACGACAAAGGCTTTGTCACCCAATGTGCGGGCTTGCAGGAACAGGTCGCGCAGCGTGGGTGGCGCGTTTTTCCAGACGATGGTGGTAATGCCCCGGATCACGCGCGTTTCGGTTTCGAAAGGGGCGCCGGGCGCGGTAAGGCGGGCGTGGGCCTCGGCCAGGCTGATTGCCGGCCAGGTCGTAGCGGATTGCGGGTTGTTCGACATCGGTGCCTCCCTGACTGCATGGCAGGATGGGCAACGCTCTGGCATGCCGGCGCGCAAGCTTGCCCGCGTGCCGCGCCTGCCCGGAAATGCGGGCGGCAATGCACGCGGGCACGAAGTGCCCCGGCTCAGGCCTCAGGCATCGGGCTTTGCGCCCTGGCCCTGGAGCGAGCCCGGAACGGGAACAGCAGGTGCGCGGCGGCTCAGATCGTGACGCCGCCGTCCACCACCATGGCCTGGCCGGTCATGAAGGTGCTGGCCGAGGAGGCCAGGAACACCGCGGCGCCGGCAATCTCCACCGGCTCGCCGATGCGGCGCAGGGGCGCGCCTTGCGTCGACAGCTTGTAGCGCTCCGGATCCTCCCAGAGCGCCTTGGCGAAATCGGTGCGGATCAGGCCAGGGGCGATGCAGTTCACGCGCACGTTGCTCGGGCCGAACTCCACCGCCAGGTTGCGCGCCAGCTGGAAGTCGGCTGCCTTCGACACGTTGTACACGCCGATGGTGGGCGAGCCGCGCAGGCCGCCGATGGACGACACGATGATGATCGAACCGTCCTTGCGCTCAAGCATCTGCGGGGCCACCATCTGGATCAGCCAGTGGTTGGAGATGACGTTGTTGTCCAGCACCTTGCGGAACTGTTCGTCGGTCACGCCGCTCATCGGGCCGTAATAGGGGTTGGACGCCGCGTTGCAAACCAGTACGTCGATCTTGCCGAACGTGCCGTTGGTCTGGTCGACCAGGCGCTGCAGGTCTTCCTTGGAGGAGATATTTGCGGGCACGGCAATCGCGGTGCCGGCGCCATGCTTGGCATTGATGGCATCGACGACTTCCTGGCAGGCCTCGGCCTTGCGCGAGGAAATCACCACTTTGGCTCCTTGCACCGCCATCTGCTCAGCGATGGCGCGGCCGATGCCGCGTGATGAGCCGGTGACGACGGCAACCTTGCCGGTCAGGTCGAACAATGACATGCGTGTCTCCTGGTGTCCTGGTCCTCGCGGGGCGGGACCAGATGATCTTTAAAAGGCGCTGGTGAATCTGCATCTTGGCAGCACGGCCCGGCGTGTTCTGCACAGCGGTTCATGCAGGGGCTTGTCAGTACCATAGTGCTACCGGCCGGTACATTATGGTTGGGAGGCATGGCTCAGTCCACAAGCAAATCGGCAGCCGGCCCGGCTTATCAGAGAATTTTCTGTTGGCAATGCATTCGGTGCATGACGTCGGCAAGACAGCGGCATGATGTCCGCACCCACAAACGGCGAACAGGTCATAACAGGCTGCAACAGGCCACAAAGGACGAGGTAAGCGTTTCATGCTTTGGCAAATCAAGGATACCGAGGTCTACCTGCTTGGGGCGATCCACGTGCTGGATGCGCCCTTGCCTGCACTGGTGCCGGCCGCGGAGCGCGCCTACCGCGCTTCGGCTCGGGTGGTCTTCGAGGTGGCGCTGGACCAGGCGCCGGACTTCGCGCCGGCGTATTTTCCGCAGGGCGATAGTCTCAGCCACCATCTGCAGCCGGCTACGCTTGCGCAGGTGCGGGCGCTTTGGCTGGATTTCGGGTTGCCCGGCCCGGAACTGGAGCGGCTGCGCCCCGTGTTCGCCGCGATGCATCTGCAGTTCGCGGTGGCCGCCAGGCACGGCATCCTGGCACAGCATGGTGTCGATCGGTTCTTGTGGGCGCGCGCCGCTGTCGATGGACGGGCAACGGACGCGCTGGAGGATGGCACCGAGGCGCTGCGGATGTTGCAGTGCGTGCCGCTGGCCGAGCAGGTATCGATGCTGGCATTCTTTGCCGAGCAACCGGAACTGGCCGCAGCGGAGCCGGCGGATATGGTGCGCTGGTGGCGGCAAGGGCAGGCCGGGCCGTTTGGCGCGCTGCTAGCGCGGCGCCGCGCACAATGGCCGGACACGCTGGCGGTCCTGGTCGACGCACGCAACCAGCAGTGGATGCCGAAAATCCAGGCGCTGGTCGCGGATCGCGTGCCAACCCTGATCGTGGCCGGTGCCCTGCACATGGTGGGCGACGCGGGGCTGCCGGCGCTGCTTGGGGCCGCCGGGCTCGAACTGCTGCCCGAACCCTGGTGAAGCGAACACCTATCTGTTGCCGCGCGCCTCAATCAGCGCCGGCAATAGCTGGGCCAATTGCGCCTCGCTGGCAAGATCCAGCGCCAGCCCGAAGCGGTCCCCCAGCGCTTGGACAATGGCAGCCGGCGTCTCCAGTTGCTGGCGCTGCACGCTGCCGTCAGCCGCGCGCACGGCAAAGTCGCCGTTGATCAGCGTCAGCCGGGTGTCGCCTTGCGAGCGCGCCAGGGTCAGGGCGTTGCGGAACAGGCTGTCGGGGTGGGTGGAGGTGTACCAGTTGCGTGGCTCGAAATCGATGGCCTGCTGCGGCGAAAGATCGAACTGGTAGAGCTTGAACCATGCGCTTGCGGTCCTGACCTCCAGATCGTACACGTGAAAGGCCGCACCTGTCGTCTCCACGCAGGACAGGCGGTATGGGAACGACGGATCGGCTTGCTCCGCCTGCGGCAGCGCCATGGCGCGATACGGGGTAGGGCCGCCAAAGCCCACGTCCACGATATAGCTGTGATGCGCGGCCTCCACGCGCAGCAGCATGTGCGATTGCATGGTGGGCACGTCTTCCGGCACGTTCCAGCGCACCCGCGCGGCCAGCGGCGTGACCACGTAGCCAAGCGCACGCAGCGCGGCGGCAAGCAAGGTGTTTTGCTCGAAGCAGTAGCCGCCGCGCGCGTTGGTGACCAGCTTGTCGAACACCGCGTCCAGGCCGATCTTGATCGGGCGCTGCAGCAACACGTCGACGTTTTCAAAGGGAATCCGCGCCAGTTGTGCCGCGATCAGGCTGTCGAGCGTGGCGAGGTCCCGCTGGCTCGGCAGCGCGTGGCCGATGCGGCTGAGATAGGCTTGCAGGCGGGTGTCGTCTAGATAGGTCATGGCGATGGATGTTCGGTTTGCGCTGCCAGCGCAGGCTGAAGGGATCGGGCAGGGCGGCACTGTCAGGTCAGCGCCAGCAAGGCCGGCAGGTCGATCAACTCGATGTCGGCATAGTGCAGCCGCAACAGCCCGCGCGCTTCGAGCTCGCGCAGGGCCTGGTTGACGGTCTGGCGCGACAGCCCGAGCATCTGCCCGAGTTGTTCCTGCGGGATATGCACGGAGCGGCGCTCCAGCCCGGGCATGTCGCCATAGGCCTGGGCAATGGCGACCAGCCGGCGGCCGGTGCGCGCCAGCGGCGGCAGCAACTGCGCCTCTTCCACATAATGAAAGGCCTCGCGCGTCTTGGCGGCGAGCAGCTTGCCGAACTCGCGCCACCATTCGGGATGCGCCGACAGCATCGCGTATAGCTTGTCGCGCTGCAGGTGCAGCACGGTGGCCGCGCTGGTGGCATGGGCGTCGTGCGTGCGCGCCAGCCCGTCGAACAGGCAAATCTCGCCAAACCAGCTGCCCGGCCCCAGCAGGCCGATCAAGGCGGCCTTGCCGGACTCGCTGTGGCTGTCGATCTGCACCGTGCCGGCAGTCACGCCGTAGATGCCGTCAAAGGCGTTGCCGCGGGTAAACAGCATCTGGCCGGCCGCCAGCTTGCGCGTGGCCGCGTCCCGCAGCAGGGTGTCTTGCATGGTCGACGGCAAGGCGCCAAACCAGCTCCCGCCGCGCAAGGCGCGCAGCGGATCCAGGGCCGGCTCGTGCTGGCCACGGGTTGCCAGGCGCATGATGGTCTCCTTGATCGATGCTCTTGCCGACTGTCAAAAACCGGACAGACGGGCTTTTTGATGCCTATTAATATACGGCCACAACGCGTAGCCACAGTACGCGGCTGCAAATACGCGGATACAAATACGCGGATACAAATACGCGGATACAACGACGCCCCGGCAGGAGACCCTGTGAAGACACTGATCGACCACCTGGCTAACTACGCAGCCTATCATCGCGACGCGCGCAATGTGTTCAGTCATTTCATCGGCATTCCCATGATTGTGCTGGCCGTGACCACACTGCTGGCCCGCCCGGCCATGCCGCTTGACGCCGGTCCGGCGTACCTGACGCCGGCGATGGTCGTTTATGGTCTGTCCTGCCTGTTCTACCTGCGCCTGTCGGCGGGGTTCGGGCTGGCGATGACGGTGATCCTGGCTGGCTTCGTCTACGCCGGCGGCGCCATCGCTGCGCTGTCCACCGGCGCCTGGCTGGCTTGGGGCATCGGCCTTTTCGTGGCGGGCTGGCTCATCCAGTTCATCGGGCACTACTACGAAGGCCGCAAGCCTGCATTTGTGGATGACCTGGCCGGGCTTCTGGTCGGGCCGCTCTTCCTGGTGGCCGAAGTGGCTTTCGCAATGGGCCTGGCGCGGGACACCCGCGAGGCCGTCAGCGCCCACGCGCATTGACCTTCGGCGCGCCCGGCAGCTAAGCGCCGTGTTCCGCGCCGTGTTCCAGCAGCCAGTCGCGCAGTTGCAAGACCTTGTCGTCGGGAGGCAGGCCGCGCCGGTGGACGAAGTAATAGGCCTTGCGATTGTCGATCTCCGCCGGCAGCGTGGCTAGCGGCACCACCAGCCGCCCCTGCGCCAGTTCCTCGGTGATCAGAATGCGTGGGATCAGCGCCACGCCGATGCCGGCGGCGGCCGCCTGCGCCAGCATGGTGTAGAGGTCGTAGCGCGGGCCACGCAAAGCCTGCGCCGGCAGTGCCGCGCCCGCGGCGGCGAGCCAGTCGCTCCATGCGCGCAAGCGGGTGTTCAGGTGCAGCAGCGGCAATTCCAGCAACTGATCCAGGTCCAGGCGCTTGCGGCGCCCCAGCAAGGCGGGGCTGCACACCGGCACCGACGGGCCTTCCTGCAGGATCCGCTCGCCCTGCGTGCCCGGCCACAGCCCTTCGCCGTAATAGATGGCCGCGTCGAACGCGGTATCACTGAGCTCGAATGCCTCGGTGCGCGCCGAGAGATGCAACGTGAGATCGGGCAGGGCGCGTGCCAGCAGCGGCAGGCGCGGGATCAGCCACTGGCTGGCAAAGGTGGGTCCGATGGCCAACTCGATGGCGCGCCCGCGCGGGCGCTGGGCCATCACATCCAGCGTCACCTGCTCGATCTGGTCGAGCCGTTCCCGCACTTCTTCGGCATAGGTCCCGCCAGCAGGCGTCAGCACGATGCGCTTGCGGATGCGGTGGAACAGCGGCACGCCAAGCCGTGCTTCCAGCCCTGCGATCTGCCTGCAAACCGCGCTCTCCGTGACCGCCAGCTCGTCGGCGGCGCGGGTAAAGCTGCCCAGCCGCGCCGCGGCCTCGAACATCTGGAGCGCCGTGAGGCTGGGTATGCCCTTGCGCATAGTGCGTTTTTGGAAGGAAGTTGGTGCGAAGTTATCAATTGTACGAACTCTGCCGCAGTCGCACAATAAGCCCCATCCGGAGGCCGTCGGCCCCCGCCATCCCCCGAAAACAAACACATTTCAGCGCATTGACCATGACGAAGCCGAATCTGCAACGCCTCCTCGAGACTGTTTGTGGCGAAACCCAGGCAGCCGAGTTGCTGCAATTGATGAATGTTTCCCCGCAACTGCTGTCTTCTACCAGCGAACAGGCCAGCCGTGCCGAAGTGGCGCAGGCGCTCAATATGGTGCTGTTCGCCGGCATTCTCGAGCGCGTGCCGACCGGCATGGCCTATACCCGCGACGTGATCCAGGCTGGCGGGCAAGTGGTGTTCGACCACGGCGCGTTGCGCACGGTGAAGTGGGATTGCGGCAGCCTGCCCTCGGGCGAGATCGCTTTCACCCGTATCCTGGGCCCGCTGGGCTACCGCCTCAACGGCACCTATCCGCTCGAGCGCATCGGCATGACCGGCCGCTCCTATGCGCATGCCGACCTGCCTGACGACATCGCCCAGTACTTCCTGAGCGAGTTGCATCCCGAGCGTTTCAGTGCCGATTTCCAGTCCGCCGTGTCGCGCGTGGTGTCCAAGTCCGTCGATCCGCTCGGCGACGAAGCCGTCGCGCAACTGGCCCTGCTGGAGCGCGATGCGAGCCTGCCGATGGCCGAGGCGGCGCGCCTGGTGCCGCAACTGGCAGCCTGCTTCGCCCGCCAACATGCCGAGCCGGCGCTGGCCGACTATGAATTGCTGCTGAAGGAATCGGCCGAGATGGCCTGGATTTCCACCGAGGGCAATGCCTTCAACCACGCCACCGACCGCGTGGCGGATGTGCGTGCCGTGGCGGACGCACAGCGCAGCCTGGGCCGCCCGATCAAGGATTCGGTGGAAGTGTCGCGCTCCGGGCGGGTCCTGCAGACGGCATTCAAAGCCGATCCGGTGGAGCGCGGGTTTGTCGGCGCCGACGGCGTCGTGGTCAAGCGCAGCGTGCCGGGCTCGTTCTACGAGTTCATCACGCGCGATTTCGTGCCCGCGACGCAGGCAGCTGGCGGCACGTTGGATCTGTCGTTCGATGCCGGCAATGCGCAAGGCATCTTCAAGATGACGGCGGCCTGCTAACGCGGGCAATGCGGTAGCAGGAGAAAGAGAAGGGGCCGGCCCGTCCGGCCTTTTTTTGGTTTACGGCTGGCCAGCCGGCAGGCGCAGGCGAGCCAGCAATCCGCCCAGTTCGCTGTTGCCTAGCTCCAGCCCACCCTCATAAAGGGCCGCCATCTCGCTGACGATGGCCAGGCCCAGTCCGCTGCCCGCAGCGGACTCATCCAGCCGCCCATAGCGTGCTGTGGCCAGTTCGCGGGCCTCGGCCTGCATGCCCGGCCCGTCGTCTTCGACCGTGACCTCAAGCATGCCGCCGCGCTCCACGAGCTTGACGCGAACGCGCGAGCGCGCCCACTGGCAGGCGTTGTCGAGCAGGTTGCCGAGGATCTCGATCAGGTCCTGGCGGTCGCCGGCGAAGTGCCCGTCGCCATCCACCTGGATATCGATCTCGCGGCCGCTGTGCAGGCGGGTCAGCGCGCGCGCCAGCTCGCCTGCCGCTGGGCCGGCGTCGATGCGCGCCCCGCGCGTGCTCGCAGCCCCTGCCGCCCGTGCGCGCGCCAGGTGGCGGTCCACCTGCCGGCGCATGGCCTCGACCTGGCTGGCGGCGGCGCGGGCCGCCTCGCCGGGCAGGCGCTCGGCTTCGTTGGCGAGGATGGCCAGGGGCGTCTTGACGGCGTGCGCAAGGTCGGCCGCCTGGCGCCGCGAGCGCTCCAGCGCATTGGCGTTGCGCGCCAGCAAGGTATTGATCTCGGTAACCAGCGGCACCACCTCGGACGGCCACGTGCCTCCCAGGCGGCTCTCGCGGCGTGCCTGCAGGGTGGCGAGCGCCTGGCGCAGCCGCGCCAGCGGCGCGAGGCCAAACTTTACCTGGGCCGCCACCGCCAGCAGCAGGCCCGCGCCCAGCGCCGTGAGCGACCAGCCCAGCAGCCGGTTGAAGGCCTGGCGCGCCGCGCGCAGTTCGGTGCGATCCAGCGCCACCGACAGCATCACCGGCGTATCGGCCGACGCCAGCACGATGGGGCGCGACACCACCAGCAGCGATTGCCCGTTGGGCCCGGGCCGGATCTCGGCATGGCTGCCCGCTACCTTGTTGCCCACCGTGGCGGGCATCTCGGCATCCCAGAGCGAGCGTGAACGCAGCGTGGCGCCCGGTGCCTGCGCCTGCCAGTAGGCGCCGGAGTAGGGTAGTTCAAAGCGCGGGTCGGCCGGGGCGCGGGTCAGGGCGAGCTTGCCGTCAGCGCTCCAGTCCAGGGCGGCGGCGAGGCTGGTGAGCTGATTGTCGAGCTGGCGCACGTAGGTGTCGTTGACGTGGCGCGCGAACAGCGTGGAGAGCAGCCAGCCGGTGCCGCCGAGCGCGGCGGCCAGCCAGATGGCCGCGACCGCGAGCAGGCGGATGGCTAATGACTGGCGCATGGGTCAGTTGGCGGCGTTTGTAGAGATTGCGGGGGCTTCGGCAGACGCCGGAGGGCGCAGGCGGTAGCCCTGTCCGCGCACGGTCTCGATGACGTCCACACCGAGTTTGCGCCGCAGCCGGCCGATGAAGACTTCGATGGTGTTGCTGTCGCGCTCGAAATCCTGCGCATAGATGTGCTCGGTCAGCACGGCCTTGCTGATGATCGCGCCCGGGTGGTGCATCAGGTAATCCAGCACCTTGAACTCATGGGCGGTCAGCACCACCGCGGCGCCGTCGACGGTCGCCACGCCCGTGCGCGCGTTCAGGCGCACCGGGCCGCAGGCCAGCTCGGGCGCGGACATGCCATGGGCGCGGCGGATCAGCGCGCGGATGCGGGCCAGCAACTCCTCCATGCGAAAGGGCTTGGCGAGATAGTCGTCGGCCCCGGCATCGATGCCTTCCACCTTGTCGGTCCAGCTGTCGCGCGCGGTCAGGATCAGCACCGGCAGGTTCACCTGCGCCGCGCGCCAGCGGCGCAGCACGGAGAGCCCGTCGAGCCCGGGCAGGCCAAGGTCGAGCACCACGGCATCGTAGGGCTCTTCGGCGCCCAGGTGCCAGGCATCGATGCCGTGCGCGGCGGTATCGACCGCGTACCCCGCGCTGACCAGGCTGGCGTGGATCTGGGCGGCCAGCACGGCCTCGTCTTCTACCAGGAGGATGCGCATGGGGGATCAGGGTTTCTTGCGGGCTTGCTCAAGATCGCGCCCCTTGGCTTTGAGCAGGGTGGCGGTCCTGGCGTCGTACTCGAGCTTGGCCACCGAGCCGCTTGCCAGCAGCAGCTTGACTTCGTACTGCCAGACGCCATCGTCGCGGTCGAGCTTGACGCCGATCACGTCGCCCGTGTACTGCGCCGACACCGCCTCCAGGATGCGCGTGAGCGGCAGGATCTCGCCCGACTGGACGGCGGCGCGGGCGCGGTCGGCGTCCTTGTCGGCATGGGCGGGCGCCGGGGCCGCCAGCAGCAGCGGCAAGGCGGCTAGCAGCGGCAGCAGAGCGCGAGGCAGGGATGCGGTGCGGAACGAAGGCAATGGCGTGAGCGAGCGGGGCAATACGGTTGTGAGCAAGCCTTGATGGAGCGAAGCAGTCTGCCGTGCCTTGCCTGAACGCAAGCTGAATGGCGCGCTCAGCATGGGTTCAGGCAGGGATCACGACAATGGGCGCCATTGCATTGATCGTCATCGTCACAGTTTTCCAGGAGTCTGGCCATGCAAGGCGTGCGCATCTCGAATGATAGCCCTTCCGAAATCCACCGCCGCGCCACGCGCGACGGGATCGCGCTGGCCGCGGCGGTGATCGTCGTCCTGTTGGGCGTTGTGTCCCTGTTCTGGGCGCAGGTCGACGCGCGGGCCGTGCTGCATGAATGGAAGCACATGGACAGCGGCCTGTCCATGATCGTGCTCGGGGCACTCGTGCTCGGGCCGCTGCTGGCCTTCGGGCTGGACGATTGAAGCTGGCCCCTGAAACCCTCGGCGGGTTTTCCATGCCTGGACATGCGCCTGCGGCTGGTCCTACACTCGATCCACAACAAAACGCACGACCGTTCTTATTTATGTTCCGTGCGCATGGTCAACCATGCGCCACGGACATGACCGGCACAGTGCGATCCCTCAGGGTCAATCCAAAAAGGAGACATGGCATGGAATCGAAGAACGTCCCGCTGGTAGCCGAGTTGTTGCGCGATGCACCGAAGAACTGGGGCAAATGGGGGCCGGATGACGAGGTCGGGTCGCTGAACTATCTCACCCGGGCGGAGGCGCTGCGCGGCGTGGCTTCCGTGCGCTCCGGCAAGACCTTCACCCTGCAGATCCAGATGGGAAACCCCGCCGGCGACCCGGTCTGGCCCGGGCGTTCGCAGGCGCGCCGCCTCAACGTGATGGACAAGGGCCATTATCTCTGCGGCAAGGGCCCGAAGTTCCCCGGCGAGGCCGAGTACGCCGACGACATGATGATCATGTACCTGCAGGGCTCGACCCAGTACGACGCGCTCGGCCATGTCTGGTACGGCGATCAGCTATGGAACGGCTATGATGCCAAATCCACCATCGGCGGCCTGGAAAAAGCCAGCATCCTGCCAATCGCGGAGCGCGGCGTGGTCGGGCGTGGCGTGCTGATCGACATGGCGCGCCACCGCGGCAAGGACGTGCTCGCCCCGGGCGAGACTTTCACCCATCTTGACTTGCTCGCCGCCGCCGAGATGCAGGGCGTGCGCATCGAGAAGCACGACATCCTGGTGATCCGCACCGGCTGGATCGGCTCCTTCTACAAGCGCGACCAGGCTGAGTTTTATCGTGAGTTCGTCGAGCCGGGCCTGACCTACAGCCCGGAACTGGTCGAGTGGTTCCATCGCATGGAGATCCCCAATCTCGTCACCGACACGATTGCCAACGAGGTGACGGTGGACCCGGTCTCGGGCGTTGCCTTGCCGCTGCACAATGCGCTGATGCGCAACCTGGGCGTCGCCCTGACCGAGATCGCCCAGCTGGACCCGCTCGCCGCGGACTGCGCGGACGACCAGCAGTGGACCTTCCTGTATACGGCAGCACCGCTCAAGGTAGTGAACGGCAGCGGCGCACCGGTCAACCCGGTGGTCATCAAGTAAGCCAGGCAAAAAGCCTGACCTCGGCGCCGTCCGGTGGAGAAGCCTCAATGGCCTCTTGCACTGTGCGGCGCCAGCTTCGTTTCGACCAAGCGCTATGCTTGACACTACCCGCCGTGCCTATCGAGGTGCCTCATGACGCCCTATGAAGAGAAGCCCTGGCTCTCCAGCTACAACGCCGGCCAGCCGCACACCATCACCCCGCAATTTACCGACGCATTGTCCATTTTCCGGGCCGCCGCGGACCGCGCGCCGGCCAGTCCGGCAATCCACTACTTTGACGCCACGCTCAGCTATGCCGAGGTGGATGCGCTCTCAGACGCGCTGGCGGTAGCGCTATCATCGCGCGGCTGCACGCGCGGCGAGCGGGTTGCGCTGTACCTGCAGAACGTGCCGCAGTTCGTCATCGGGCTGGTTGCCGCGTGGAAGCTCGGCGCCATCGCGGTGCCGGTCAACCCGATGAACCGCGCACGCGAACTGCGCCTGGTGCTGGCCGACTCCGGCGCGAAAGTCCTGATCTGCCACGAATCGCTCTATGCCGATGTGGTGAGCGGGCTGTTCGACGCCGAGCGGCGCGGCCAGGGCGACGCTGCCGCGCCCCTTGCGCTGCCTGCGGTGATCACCACGTCCGAGCTGGACTTCCAGACGCGCGCCGATCCGCGCCTGTTTGCCGCGACTCGGCGCCAGCCCGCCGAGGGCGTGCCCGATCTGCTGGCGCTGGTGCAAGAGTACCTGGGCCAGCGCCCAGCGCCGGTCAAGCTCGCGGCAGACGATATCGCGATGCTGGTGTACACCTCCGGCACCACCGGCGTGCCCAAGGGCGCGATGAACACCCATGGCAATGTTGCTTTCAATGCGCAGGTGTACCGCGACTGGATCGGCTTGGCGCAGGGCGGCCCGATACTGGGCGTGGCGCCGCTGTTCCATATCACCGGACTGGTGGGCCACGTGGCCGCGGCGTTCATCTGCGCCGCGCCGCTGGTGCTGGCCTGCCGTTTCGAGCCGGGCGTGGTTCTGGAGGCCATCCGCGACCGGCGGGTCGAGTTCACCATTGGCTCGATCACGGTCTTCATCGCGCTGATGAACCATCCCGAGGCGACGCGCGCGCATTTCGCCACGCTGCGCAAGATCTACTCGGGCGGCGCACCGATCCCGCCGAGCGTGGTGGAGCAGTTCCGCGCCAAGTTTGGGCACTATATCCACAACGGCTACGGCCTGACCGAGACCAACTCGCCCACCCACGTGGTGCCGCTGGGCCGGGAGGCGCCGGTGGACCCGGCCTCCGGCACGCTGGCGATCGGCGTTCCCGCCTTCAACGTTGACTCCTTCATCGGCGACGATGCGGGCGCGCCAGTGCCGGTGGGTGAGGTCGGCGAGATCATTTCGCGCGGGCCGATGATCGTGCCGGGCTACTGGAACAAGCCGGAAGAGACGGCAAAGGCCATGGCGGGCGGCTATTTCCACACCGGCGATGTTGGATTCATGGACGCGCAAGGCTGGTTCTACCTCGTCGACCGCAAGAAGGACATGATCGTCGCCGCCGGCTACAAGGTCTGGCCGCGCGAGGTGGAAGACGTCTTGTATACGCATCCCGCGGTGCGCGAGGCGGCCGTGGTGGGCATCCCGGACGCCTATCGCGGCGAGACAGTGAAGGCCGTGGTCAGCCTGAAACCGCAGGCCAGCGTCACGCCGGAAGCGCTGCTGGCCTGGTGCAAGGAGCGCATGGCAGCCTATAAATACCCGCGCGTGGTGGAGATCATCGACGAGTTGCCGAAGACGGTCACGGGCAAGATCCTGCGGCGAGAGCTGCGCGGCTGAGGGGGCCGTGCGCGCAAGAAAGCGGCTGAAATCGTCGGCGCGCGCGCGGCATCCGGCGTGGCAAAAAAGACAAAATCACGCGTTTACCCCTTGTATATAGAGTCCGTGGACGCATCCACTGCTGCGTCCGCGCGACACAACGGCAGGCCGCGCGAGACAAAACCTCAAAAAACCCCGGGGAAAACCCCGGTTTTTACACTCGCACACACGAAAACCCCTTGACGTTGCGTTGTTTCCGCTATGATTCAGTCGATGCCGCACGCCGATAGTCGATCGACGAAGCGCCGAGCGACATCGGATGCCACATCCCGTGCGACATCATTCTGTTCAACTCATATTTATCGATATGGCGACCAAAGCGAATCCGACCGCGAAGACTGCAACCAAGACCGCTGCCAAGAAGGCACCGGCAACCAAAGCCGCTCCCGTAAAGGCTGCTGCCAAGAAGGCCGCGCCGGCCAAGAAGGCTGCTCCGGCTACCGCGGTGACCCCGCGCCCGCTGAAGGACACCTTCAACAAGTCGAGCCTGGTCGCTCACCTGGTAGCACAGACCCAGCTGGACGCCAAGGCCGTGAAGACGGTGCTGGCCCATCTGGAAAACACCATCGTCAGCGCGCTGCACAAGAAGGGCGCCGGCGAATTCACGCTGCCCGGCCTGATGAAGGTCACGGCTCAGCAAGTACCGGCCAAGAAGAAGCGCTTCGGCAAGGACCCGTTCTCCGGTGAAGAGCGTTGGTTCCCGGCCAAGCCGGCCAGCGTCAAGGTCAAGGTACGCCCGCTGAAGAAGCTGAAAGACGCAGCTGCCGCCTGATAGGGGCCCTGTTTCCAGCTTGAAAAGGAGCCGCTAGCCGGCTCCTTTTTTGTATCCGGCGAATGTGCAGCCGTGCCCGTAGCTCCAGCTTTTCCCGCTTTCCCCGCTGTTTTGGTCGTTTCCGTAGTTCCTCAGCCGGCCGCCAATGAAGCCGGCGCACCATTCCGGGAGATCGTCATGCCTAGCATCCAGTGCCGCCTGTGGCGGCTTGCCTTGCGCCTGGTCCGGCGCAAACAGCGTTTTTCCAGCGCGCAGGCGCTGCACGAGGAAATTCGCCGCCGCCGCAAGATCGGCCGCGCGAATCCCACGGCGCGCTTGCTGGCGCGCCATGCGGTGAGCATGGAACCTGTGGCCGGCGTCGAGGTCTACACCGTGCGCCCGCGGGGCAACGACAGCGGCAGGCAAATCCTCTATCTCCATGGCGGCGGCTACGTCTTCGATATCGTCAGCCAGCACTGGGACTTCATCGGCAAGCTGGTGGATGCGCTCGGCGCCACGGTGACCGTGCCGATCTATCCGCTGGCGCCCGAGCATACCCATCGTGAGGTCTTTGCCGGACTGCTGCCGCTCTACGACCAGTTGGTCCGCGGCAATCCACCCGCCAGCCTGACCGTCATGGGCGACTCCGCCGGCGGCGGCATGGCGCTCGCGCTGGCGCAAGTGGCCCGGGATACGGGACGCGCGCTGCCTGGCCGCCTGGTCTTGCTGTCGCCGTTCCTGGACGCCACTGGCAGCAACCCGGCCATCGATGTGCTCGAACCACTTGATCCGATGTTGTCGAAGCTCGGCGGCATCGAGTGCGGGCGCGTCTATGCCGGCGGCGATCCCGTCACGCTTGCACAGGTCAGCCCCATCTACGGCAGCCTGCGCGGCTTGCCTCCGGTCACGCTTTTCATCGGCACCCACGACGTCCTGTTGCCGGACTGCCGCGCTTATCGCGCGCTTGCGCAGGAACAGGGCTTGCCGCTGCGCTATTACGAATACGAGGGCATGTTCCACGTGTGGATGCTGTTGCCAATGCCGGAATCCAATGCCGCCTTCGCGCAGATCGTCGCCGCGGTGCAGGCCGATGAAGCCCCGCAGCGGCAGCCGGAGGCGCGCGCCGGGCAGGGCGCTGCAACCGGGTATCAGCCGATGTAACAAGGAACGGCGATAATCGCGGGGTTGCCGGCCAGGTGCCGGCCCAAAGTAGTTAGGAGTCCCCATGCTTTCTCGTCGTTACGGCGCGGTCTGGCTGACCGCGCTCGCTTTGCTGGTTCTTGCGGCACTTGCCGCCGGTCACCGGCTGTCTCCCGCATGGCTGGCTGTGCCCGTTGTGCTTCTGCTGGTTGGCTTGCATGACATCGGCCAGTCGCGCCACTCCATTCTGCGCAACTATCCGATCTGGGGCCACCTGCGTTTCTTATTCGAGTTCATCCGCCCGGAGATCCGCCAGTATTTCATCGAGGACGACACCAACGAGATGCCGTTCTCGCGCCAGCAGCGCAGCCTGGTCTACCAGCGTGCCAAGAACGAGGTCGACAGCCGGCCCTTCGGCACCGAGATCGATGTGCGCCTGGCTGGCCACGAGTGGATCAGCCACTCGCTTGCGCCGACCCGCATCCCTTCCGCTGACTTTCGCATTACCGTGGGCGAGGGCCGCGCCCAGCCTTACTCGTTATCGATCTTCAACGTCTCGGCCATGAGCTTCGGCGCGTTGTCCGGCAATGCGATCCGCTCGCTCAACCGGGGAGCAAAGCTTGGCGGCTTTATCCACGACACTGGTGAAGGCTCGATTTCCCCTTACCACCGCGCCGAAGGCGGCGACCTGATCTGGGAGGTGGCTTCCGGTTATTTCGGCTGCCGCCGCGCGGACGGTGGCTTCGATCCCGACAAGTTCGCCGAGCAGGCGCGCTCGCCCCAGGTCAAGATGATCGAGGTCAAGCTCTCGCAAGGCGCCAAGCCGGGCCACGGCGGCGTGCTGCCGGCGGCCAAGGTGACGCCGGAGATTGCCGCCACGCGCGGCATCGGCATGGGCGAGGACTGCATCTCGCCCGCCACGCACAGCGAATTCTCCACGCCGCTGGGCCTGCTGCAGTTCGTCGACCGGCTGCGCACGCTGTCCGGCGGCAAGCCGACCGGGTTCAAGCTTTGCATCGGGCACCCGTGGGAGTTCTTCGGCATCGTCAAGGCCATGCTGGAATCCGGCATCCTGCCGGACTTCATCGTGGTGGATGGCGCCGAAGGCGGCACCGGAGCAGCACCGCTGGAGTTCGTCGACCATATCGGCGTGCCGCTGCAGGAAGGGCTGCTGCTGGTGCACAACACGCTGGTGGGCGTGAACCTGCGCGACAAGATCCGCGTTGGCGCGAGTGGCAAGATCATCACTGCCTTTGACGTGGCGCGCACGCTGGCCACCGGCGCCGACTGGTGCAACTCGGCGCGCGGCTTCATGTTTGCGCTCGGGTGCGTGCAGGCGCAGAAGTGCCATACCGACCGCTGCCCCGTGGGCGTGGCCACGCAGGATCCGGTGCGCCAGCGCGCCATCGTGGTGCCTGACAAGGCGGATCGCGTAGCCAGCTTCCACCGCCAGACGCTGCACGCGCTGCTGGAAATCCTGCAGGCCGCTGGCCTGAATCATCCGGGCGATCTCAAGCCGCACCATATCGTGCGGCGCATCTCGCCCAACGAAGTGCGGCTGATGTCCGAGCTGCTCAAGTTCCTCACGCCGGGGGACCTGATCAACGGGAATTTCCGCTATCAGTTGTACGAGAAGTACTGGCCGCTGGCGCGTTCCGACAGTTTCTCGTTGTAAAGCACTGCGCTAGCGCGCGGCTTGCGGCGCCGGCAGGCGGGCGCGCCCGTGCTGCCGGAATGCGCTGGGCGTCTGCCCAACATGCTTCGCAAAGAAGCGCGCGAAATACGCGGCGTCCGCAAAACCCAGGGTCGAGGCGATCTGCTTGATGTCGAGATCGCTATAGAGCAGGTCGCGCTGCGCCTCCACGATCAGGCGCGAATGGATCAGCTGCAGCGCGCTCCTGCTGGCAAGCTGCTGGCAGATCCGGTTGAGCTGGGTGGACGAGATGCCGAGCGTATCGGCATAGCCCGCCAGATCCTGGTGGTTCCGAAAACGTGCCTCTACCAGTTGCTGGAACTGCTGAAAATGGCGTGCGGTCCTGCCCGCCGGCTGCGCCCCGGTTGCACCCGCGCCGCAAGCGCGCCGGGCAATGCCCACCAGCAACAAGGACAGCAGCGCCGACAAGGCAGCACCGCGCCACAGCGATACTGCGTTCATCTCCGCGCGGAACAGTTCCAGCGCCCCGGCAAGCACGGTGGCGTCATCGCGCTCGCCGCCAGCCGGGTCACCGAACGGGTCATGGTAGGGCCGCTCGAACAACGGTAGCGCATCCGGCACGCCAGCCAGCAGCGTGTGCAGGTAGTGGTCGGTCATGGTAATGACGATGCCATCCACGTCCGGCGTAAACCGAAAACCATGCACGCAACGCGGCGGCACCGTTACCACCGTGCGCGCGCCCAAGGGGTACTCGCGGTCGTCGAGCAGCGCGCGGCCGCCGCCCTGGTGCACGTAGAGCACCTGGAAGAAGCGTTCGTGGCGGTGTGGCTTGATTTCCCAGTCGTTGACGCCGCTGCGCTCCGGGATCGACTCGAAATGCAGCTGTTCCAGCAGGGGCTCGTTGGAGTTGACCCCATAGAGGGAGTAGGTCGGGACGGTTTTCATGGGGCGGGGGCGGGCACCGGGGTGGCCATTGTCCCGCCGGGGGGGCGGATCTGTCCATCGGTGCTGCCGCTTGCCACGGCAGCGCACCGATGGCCACCGATGGCTATTGATCCGCCTTGGCGCCCGACTTGCGCACGATCTCAGCCCACTTCTTGCCCTCTGCCGCGGTGTAGCGCGCGAACTCTGCGGGGGAGGAACCCACCGGTTCGGCGCCCATGTCGGCGTACTGGCGCTGCACGTCGGGCTGGCGCAGTGCCTGCGCGGCGTGGGCCGCGAGTTTCTCCACGATCGGTGCTGGCGTGCCGCGCGGCGCCCACAACCCGTACCAGGTGCTGATATTGAAGCCGGGCAAGCCCGACTCCGCCACCGTCGGCACGTCCGGCAGGGCACGCGCGCGCTTGAGCGTGGTGACGGCCACGGCGCGCAGCTTGCCGGCCTTGATGAACGGCATGGCCGATGGCATGGAATCGAACATTAACTGGATCTGGCCGCCCATCAGGTCGGTCAGCGCGGGCGAGCTGCCCTTGTACGGCACGTGCTGCATCGAGACATTGGCGGCGAACTTGAACGATTCGCCCGCCAGTTGCTGGGCCGACGCGTTGCCGGCCGAGCCGAAGTTGATGCTGCCGCCCTTGGCCTTGGCATAGGCGATCAGGTCCTGCACGGTCTTGACCGGCGAATCGTTGTTGACCACCAGCACCAGCGGCACATCGGCCAGTTGCGTGACAGGCACAAAGTCACGGAAGGCGTCGTAGCGCATCTTTGGATAGATGCTCGGGTTGATCACATGCAGCGAGGCATTGGCCAGGATGGTGTAGCCATCGGGCGCAGCCTTGGCGACCATTTCCGCGCCGATCATCCCGCTGGCGCCTGGCTTGTTGTCGATCACCACCGTCTGGCCAAGCGTGTCGCCCATCTTGACGGCGACCACGCGCGCCAGCAGGTCCGTGGGGCCGCCCGGCGGGTAAGGCAGCACCATGCGGATCGGGCGCTGCGGGAAATCGTCGGCGGCACGGGCCGGCGACGTGCCTAAGGCAGCAAGCGCGGTGGTTGCCAACGTTGCCAGCAGGGCAAGGCGCAACGCGGACCGGCGATGCTTGGTGTGCTGCGTACTGTGTTGCGTGTTCAGGACCCTGAATCGGCTTGGCATGCGTTAGTCTCCTTGATTTTTATTGCGACTTTGCCGATGACCTGCCTGGCTTCCAGCGCGTCCAGCGCCTCGGCCAGCCCGTTCATCGGGTACACCTTCGACACGGTCGGTCGGATCTTTCCTTCGCTAGCCCAGCCGCACAGTGTCTTCATGACGGCTTGCAATGCGTGGGCATGCTGTGCCCGCTCGTTGGCGGGCGTCCAGCCGATGTAGCGGCCTACGAAAAATCCATGCAGCGTCAGGTTCTTTACCAGCAGCAGGTTCAGTGGCGCTTGCGGGATGCGGCCGCTGGCAAAGCCGATGCTGAGAATCCGCGCGTTGGCGGCCGCCGCGCGCAGCGCCTGGTCGAACAGGTCGCCGCCTACCGGGTCCACCACCACATCGGCACCGCGCCCCCCGCTCACACGCTTGACGGCGGCGGCCAGGTCTTCCGGCGCGAGCGCATGTTGGGCGCCGCGCTGCAGGGCCTGAGCGCGTTTCGCTTCGGTGCTGGCGCAAGCAATCACCTGCGCGCCCAACTGGTGGGCGATTTCCACGGCGGCCAGGCCCACGCCGGCGCCGGCGCCAAGCACCAGCACCGTGTCGCCGGGCTGCACGGCGCAGCGCCACACCAGGCCGCAGTAGGCGGTGCCGTAGGAGAGGGGGATCGGCAGGGCTTGCAGCGCGTCGAGCGCATCGGGAATGGGGTAGACCGTGTATTCGGGCAGCGTGACTTCTTCGGCAAAGCAGCCCCAGTCGGCAATGGCAGCCACGCGGTCGCCAGGGCGCAGGCGGGTTACAGCGGCGCCGCAAGCCACCACGTGGCCGACCGCCTCGGTGCCGGGCACGAACGGCAGCGGCGGCTTGGTCTGATAGCGGCCTGCCACCATCAGGCCTGTGGCGTGGCTTACGCTTGCGTACTCCACGGCCAGCGTGACGGCGTGCGGATCCGCCAATGCCGGGCGCGGGATGCTGGCAAGGCGAACGTCTTGCGCTTTGCCGAAATGCTCGCAGAGCAGGGCCCGCATCATGCCCTGGCTCCCGCGGTGGCATTGCCCGCCAGAGGGCTGGCCTGCCTGACCACGCCCATCTCCAGCCATTGCGCGAGCTTGTCCGGGGTGACACCGTACTCACGCAGCACGGCTTCGGTGTGTTCTCCGACACGCGGCGCGGCGGTGGCCGCCCGCCGCATGCCCTTGGCGGGGATGCCGGCAAACGGCAAGGCATCCAGCCCCGCCTGCTCGATCGTCTGGAAGGTCCCCTGCGGTGCCGCTAGCGGGTGGTCGAGCACTTGCTGGTAGTTGCGCACCGGCGCATGAAGGATGTCATGCGCCTGCAGGATGCCGAGCCAGTGCGCCGTGCTTTTGCCGGCAAGCACCGCCGCCACAGCGTCCTGCAGCCAGGCCGCGTGCGCCATGCGGCTGGCGTTGTCCGCAAAGCGCGCATCTTGCGCCCAGCCAGGGCGATCCAGCGCGCGGCAGAGCCTGCCGAATTGCGCGTTGTTGAGCGCCAGCAAGGTGAGGCTGCCATCGCTGGTGGCAAAGACGCCATTCGGCGCGCTCACCGGCCCGGCGGCCACAGCGCCCTGGATGGCGTATTCGAGGATATTGTTGGCCTGCAGCGCCACGCAGGCGTCGAACAAGCTTAGCTCGACATGCGCGCCGACGCCGCTGCGAAAGCGCCTGCACAAGGCGGCGGCGGCGGCCTGCGCCGCGTACAGGCCGGTGGCCGCGTCAGCCAGCAGCATGCCGATGCGCCGCGGCGAGCCGTCCGGCATGCGATTGGTGTGCATGAGGCCGCTGTCGGCCTGCATCACGGAGTCCGAGGCCGGGTGGTCGGCATATGGACCGTCCGCGCCGTAGCCGCTGATGGACACATAGACCAGCGCCCGGTTGCGCGCGGACAGCGCGGCGTAGCCAACGCCAAGGCGCTCGGCGACCTGCGGCCGGAAGTTCTGCACCACGATATCCGCCCGCAGCGCGAGGTCGAACAACAACGCCTTGCCGGCGTCGGTGGCCGCATCGATGCAGACGCCACGCTTGCCGGCGTTGTACGCGATGGACAGCGCACTGTGCTCGCCACGCACCACGCCAACATGCCGGCCCCAGTCGCCAGCAGGCGGATCGACCTTGATGACGTCGGCGCCTTGCTGCCAGAGGATGTGCGCGCAGTAGGGGCCTGCGATGCCCTGGCTGATATCCAGGATGCGCAGGCCGGAGAAGGGCAGCTCGTCGACAGCTTCGGGTGAAGGCGGGGTATGCGAAGGTAGCGCGGATTGCAGGTCGGTCTTGGCCATCGGCAGGGATCTGGGAGTCGTCATGTCGCGTCGGATGCCCTATGCTAGGGCGTACTCCTGGCCGTGACAATCCGCCGGCCTGTGCCACCCGTGTTGACTCATGATTGACAATAATCCAAGCTTCGACCTGAACCTGATCCGGCTGTTCGTCACGCTGGTGGAATCCAAAACGCTCACGGCCGCCGCCGCGCGCGGCGGCATGACCCGCTCCAATGTCTCGCGCCGGCTCAAGGCGCTGGAGCAGCATATGGGCGCGCAACTGATGCGGCGCACCACCCGCCATGTGGAGTTGACCGAGGCCGGGCGGCTGCTGTATGCGCACGGCGTGCGCATGCTGGATGAGCTGCAAGCGGCGGGCACTTCCATCGACAGTCTCGGCCAGACCGTGCGCGGCGATGTGCGGATCCGCCTGCCCACAGGGCTCGGGCACTTGTACCTGGCGCAGGTGTTACTGGAGTTCGCCCGGCAATACCCGGCCATCTCCCTGCGCGTGCTGATCAATGACTATATCGGCGACCTGATCTCCGCCGAGGTGGATGTGGCGTTGAAGATCACCTCCCTGCCGCCGGAGGATCATGTGGCGCGCAAGATTTGCGCGGTAGGCTGGTGCCTGTGCGCATCGCCCGCATTCCTGGCGGAGCACGGGCCGGTCAGCCGCGCGGAGGATCTTGCCCACTGCGACCTGATCGCGCCAGCGTCGCTGGGTCGGCGCTTCGATCTCAAGCTGAAGCTGGCCGGCACGCCGCTGATCCTGCGGGTCGCCCCGCGCATCCAGTCCGGCGACTATCCCTTCCTGTTCGAGTCGATGATGACAGGACTCGGCGTTGCCTTGCTGCCGCGCTATGCCGTGTGGCAGCAGATCGGGCGTGGCGAAGTGGTGGAGGTGCTGCCCGAGTACGAGCCCGAAGGCGTGGGCGACAGCATTTACATGCTGACCGCGCCGAATCGGTTTCCCACGCTGGCCACCCGCACGCTGATGGACTTCATCCGCGCGCGGCTGGAGAGCCAGGCGGGGAACTGGGGCGGGCATAAGGCGGGCGCGGAGGTTGACGCCGCGTGATAGTTTGGCGGCGTTGGCGCGACGTCATTGGCGCGAGCAGCGCAAGCCTGCGCCAGCCGCGCCTGCGGCGGTTGGCTGGGCAAGCCCGTCTGGTTTACTGCGGCCCCAGCTTCTTGATCAGCGCATCTAGCATCGCCAGTTCCTGCTCGTCCAGATCCGTCAGCGGCGCGCGGACCGGGCCGGCGTCATGCCCGACCAGCTTGGCGCCGGCCTTGACGATGCTCACCGCGTAGCCTGCGCGGCGGTTGCGGATGTCCAGGTACGGCAGGAAGAACTCGTCAATCAGGCGGTTGGTGGTGGCGTGGTCGTCGGCGGCAATCGCGCGGTAGAAGTCCATCGCCGTCTTGGGGATGAAGTTGAACACGGCCGACGAATACACGGGCACGCCCAGCGCCTTGTAGGCCGCGGCATAGACTTCCGCGGTGGGCAGGCCGCCCAGGTAGGACAGGCGGTCGCCCAGCTTGCGGCGGATGCGGACCATGCCTTCGATCTCGCCCACGCCGTCCTTGAAGCCGATCAGGTTGGGGCAGCGGTCGGCCAGGCGTTCAAGCATGTCCGCGTTGATGCGGGAATTGCCGCGGTTGTACACGATCACACCGATGTGGACCGACTTGCAGACTTCTTCGATATGGTTGGCAATGCCGTCCTGGCAGGCTTCGGTCAGGTAGTGCGGCAGCAGCAGGATGCCCTTGGCGCCCAGGCGCTGGGCTTCCTTGGCGTAGGCGATGGCCATGCGGGTCGGGCCGCCGGCGCCGGCCAGGATGGGCACCTTGCCTGCGCAGGTTTCCACTGCGGTGCGGATGACATTGGCGTAGTCGTCCGGCGTCAGCGAGAAGAACTCACCGGTGCCACCGGCGGCGAACAGGGCGGTGGCGCCGTAGGGGGCCAGCCATTCCAGGCGCTCGACATAGGTCTCGGGGCGGAAGTTGCCTTGCGCGTCGAAGTCGGTCACGGGGAAGGAAAGCAGGCCTTCCGAGACGATCTGCTTGAGTTCTTGTGGTGTGGTCATGATGGCTGGTCCTGATACCCGCAAGGGCGGTGTTGGTTCAGTGGTTCTTGTGCATGACTTTCGTCAGCGCAATTTCGAGATACGTCATCGTACAACTAGAGATTTGAATACGCAAGTACTTTTGTTTTGGCAAAGGGTTTCGGCCTTCGGCTTTGCCAGCGACCGTCAATATGAAGAGACAGGGCAGGGGGAGCAGTCCAGGCGCGGAATGGAACGCGTATGGCAGAATCTCATGAATTCGCCTTGAAGGCTGGCTGAAAGCTTGGGGCGTGGCATCTTCCAGTCGGAGCACCCGGACCAACCGCGCCGCTGCAACGGCTAACGCACCCTACCCAGAGCAGTTGTCTTGGAGCTAGGGTAAACACTCAATGTTGCCGATGAAACCCGGTGCTTATAATTCAAGTTATACGATGACATATCACGTAACCGGCCAAATAGGCGAGATGGCCGAGAGCCGTATGACGTAAGACGGCCTCCCATCTCCAATCCGGTTCGTGCAGGAGACACCATGAATCTCAGCAATACCCTCAGCGTGGCCGGCGAGGCCGCCCGTCGCAGCCACGTCCGTTACTGGATCCTGCTGATGATCTTCGTGGTGACGACGGTGAACTATGCCGACCGCGCCACGCTTTCCATCACCGGCCCGGCGATGCGCTCGGAGTTCGGCTTCGATGCCGTGCAGATGGGGTTTATCTTCTCGGCCTTCAGCTGGGCCTATGTGATGGCGCAGATCCCGGGTGGCTGGTTGCTGGACCGCTTTGGCGCGCGCCGCATCTATGCCTGCAGCATTTTCCTGTGGTCGCTCTTTACCCTGCTGCAGGGCTTTATCGGCGGATTCGCCACGGTCGGCGCGGCCGTGACCACGCTGTTCGTGCTGCGTTTTGCCGTGGGCCTGGCCGAGTCGCCGGCGTTCCCGGCCAATGCCAAGGTTGTGGCCAGCTGGTTTCCCACGGCCGAGCGCGGCACGGCCTCGGCCATCTTCAATTCCGCGCAGTATTTTGCCGCGGTGCTGTTTACGCCCCTGATGGCCTGGCTGACCCACGCGCTGGGCTGGCACCACGTCTATCTGTGGATGGGCGCGCTGGGCATGGTGCTGGCTGGTCTCTGGCTCAAGGTGGTGCGCAGCCCGGCGAGCCATCCGGGCGTGAATCGCGCCGAGCTCGACTACATCAAGCAGGGCGGCGGCCTGATCGAGATGAGCGGCGACGCTGGCAAGAAGGACAAGGAAGCCTCCGGCACGCGCTGGTTCTATGTGCGCCAGCTGCTCTCCAACCGGATGCTGCTGGGCGTGTACCTGGGCCAGTACTGCATCAACGTGCTGACGTACTTCTTCCTGACGTGGTTTCCCGTGTACCTGGTGCAGGCCCGTGGCATGTCGATCCTGAAGGCGGGGTTTGTCGCATCGCTGCCGGCGATCTGCGGGTTCCTGGGCGGTGTGCTGGGCGGCGTGATTTCCGATGGGTTCCTGCGCCGCGGCTATTCGCTGACGGTGGCCCGCAAGGTGCCGATCGTCGCCGGCATGCTGCTGTCGGTCAGCATGATTGCCTGCAACTACGTGGATAGCGAGTGGCTGGTGGTGGGCTTCATGGCACTGGCCTTTTTCGGCAAGGGCATCGGCGCGCTGGGCTGGGCCGTGGTGGCGGATACGGCACCAAAGGAAGTGATTGGCCTGGCCGGCAGCATCTTTAACATGTTCGGAAATATCGCGGGCATCGTCACGCCGATCGTGATCGGATATATCCTTGGCACCACCGGTTCTTTCAATGGCGCGCTGGTCTTTGTCGGCGCCAACGCGCTGGTGACGGTGATCAGCTACCTGGTGATCGTCAAGGAAATCAAGCGCGTCGAGCTCAAGCATCCCTGAAATCCCTGAATTGAGTGGTGCCTGCTGCGCAGGTGCCGCCCCGGCGCAGCGGCCAAGTGTTTCGCAAGGAAAAAAGACATGTCGGTGATCGATATCAAAGTAGAACAGCCAGGCGGTTCGCGGCCGGCTGCGCAAGTGCAGGGCACTGCGCTGTACATCCGCATCCACGCGCTGGATAACGTGGCAATCGTCGCCAACGATGGCGGCCTGCCCGAGGGCACGGTATTTCCCTGCGGGCTGACGCTGCGCGAGCGGGTGCCGCAGGGCCACAAGGTGGCGCTGGTGGACCTGGCGGCTGGCGATGCCGTGGTGCGCTACAACGTGGTGATCGGCTACGCGCTGCGCGACCTGCCCAAGGGCAGCTGGGTCAACGAGCGCGTGATCGAGATGCCGGTGGCGCCCGGGCTGGACAACCTGCCTGTCGGCACGCGCGTGGCGGAACCGCTGCCACCGCTGGAAGGCTATAGCTTCGAGGGCTTTCGCAATCCGGACGGCTCGGTCGGCACCCGCAACATCCTCGCCATCACTACCACCGTGCAGTGCGTGTCGGGCGTGGTGGAGCACGCGGTGCGGCGCATCCGGGCCGAGCTGCTGCCGCAGTATCCCAATGTGGACGACGTGGTGGGGCTGGAGCACACCTACGGCTGCGGCGTGGCCATCGATGCGCCGGACGCGATCGTGCCGATCCGAACGCTGCGCAATATCGCGCTGAACCCGAATTTCGGCGGCACCGCCATGATGGTGAGCCTGGGTTGCGAGAAGCTGCAGCCGGAGCGCCTGCTGCCGGCCGGCAGCTTGCCCGGCGGCCTGGATGTTGGCGTGGTGTGCCTGCAGGACGACGAGCACGTCGGCTTCGAGAGCATGATCGATTCCATCATGGCAATGGCGCATACGCACCTGGCCAAGCTGGACCAGCGCCGCCGCGAAACCTGCCCGGCCTCGGAGCTGGTGGTGGGTGTGCAGTGCGGCGGCAGCGATGCATTTTCGGGTGTGACCGCCAATCCCGCCGTGGGGTTTGCCACCGACTTGCTGGTGCGCGCGGGCGCCACCGTGATGTTCTCGGAGGTCACTGAAGTGCGCGATGGCATCGACCAGCTCACCGCGCGTGCCGCCACGCCGGAAGTGGCGCAGGCCATGATCCGCGAGATGGACTGGTACGACCGCTACCTGGAAAAGGGCCGTGTCGACCGCAGCGCCAACACCACGCCCGGCAACAAGAAAGGCGGCCTGTCCAATATCGTCGAGAAGGCCATGGGCTCGATCGTCAAGTCGGGCAGCACGGCCATCACCGGCGTGCTCTCCCCCGGCGAGAAGCTCAAGCAAAAGGGCCTGATCTACGCGGCCACGCCCGCCAGCGACTTTATTTGCGGCACCCTGCAACTGGCCGCCGGCATGAACCTGCACGTATTCACCACCGGCCGCGGCACGCCGTATGGCCTGGCCGAAGTGCCGGTGATCAAGGTGGCAACGCGTAGCGATCTGGCACGCCGCTGGCACGACCTGATGGACGTGAACGCTGGCCGCATCGCCACCGGCGAAGCCACCATCGAGGATGTGGGCTGGGAGTTGTTCCGGTTGATGCTGGATGTGGCGAGCGGGCGCAAGAAGACCTGGGCCGAGCACCACAAGCTGCACAACTCGCTGGTGCTGTTCAACCCGGCGCCGGTAACCTGACCCGTTAGCCCGGCCAGCGCGGCCAAGAAAATCGATGCGGCGATACGCGGCCGGGACCAGTGTCCCGGCCGCTTTACATTCGCCGGGGGCCAACCTTAAATGAGGAAGGATTCGGCCCTTCTCCTGGCTACCACGCCTGCTGCCTTCCCCCCTTCAGTTCGCCATGCCATCCTCTCCCCGACATGACGCCGGAGACGGATGAAGCACGGATCAAGCCTTGCTTCGTGGCGCGCGGCCAGTGCCGCGGCCGAACCCCTATCCGGGATTCCGTCGCGAGGTGCATCATGGCCGATTTGTCGAGTGAGCTGGTCAATGGGTTGAAGTCGAAACTGAGAGGCCAGGTGCTGCAACCTGGCGAGCCGGGCTATGAGCAGGCGAGGCAAGTCTGGAACGCCATGATCGACCGCCGTCCCGCGCTGATCGTCAAAAGCGCCGGCGCGGCCGATGTCATCGATACGGTCGCGTTCGCGCGGGACAACGGCGTGCCGCTGTCAGTACGCGCCGGCGGCCACAACATCGGCGGCCTGGCGCTTTGCGATGACGGCATCACGCTGGACCTGTCGGGCATGAAATCGGTGCGGATCGACCCCACCGCGCTGCGCGCCTATGTCGAGCCCGGGGCCACGCTGGGCGATTTCGACCACGAGGCGCAGGCCTTCGGCCTTGCCACGCCGCTTGGCATCAACTCCACCACCGGCGTAGCCGGACTCACCCTGGGCGGCGGCTTTGGCTGGATCAGCCGCAAGTACGGCACCACCGTGGACAACCTGGTCAGCGCCCAGGTGGTGACAGCCGATGGCAAGCTGGTGCACGCCAGCGCCACTGAGCATCCCGACCTGTTCTGGGCCATTCGCGGCGGCGGCGGCAATTTCGGCGTGGTCACCATGTTCGAGTTCGCCCTGCGGCCAGTCGGCCCGGAGATCTATGGTGGCCTGATCGTCTATCCACTGGAGCAGGGCGTGGCCGTGTTGCAAGCCCTGCGCGACCGCCTAGACGGCATGCCCGACGAGCTGACCGTGTGGGCCGTGATGCGGCTCGCGCCGCCGCTGCCGTTCCTGCCGCCGCAGACCCATGGCAAGCCCATCGTGGCGCTGGCTATCTGCTACATCGGGCCGCCAGCCAACGGGCCGCAACTGGTTGAGCCATTGCGCCATCTCGGCACGCCCTATGGCGAGCATGTCGGACCCATGCCGTTTGCTGCGTGGCAGCAGGCGTTCGATCCTCTGCTCACGCCGGGGGCGCGCAACTACTGGAAATCGCACAACTTCGCCGGGCTGGATGATGGCCTGCTCACGTTGCTGGTGGATTACGTCAACAAGCTGCCCTCGCCGCACACCGAGATCTTCATCGGCGCCATGGGCGGCCAGACCAACCGGGTCGCGGCAGACGCCATGGCTTACCCCAATCGCGATGCCAACTACGTGATGAACGTGCACGGACGCTGGACCGAGCCGGCTGACGACGCCGCCTGCATCGCCTGGTCGCGCGAGGTGTTCCAGGCCGCCGCACCGTACGCGCTTGGCTCCGTATACGTGAATTTCCTGACGCAGGAAGAGGGCGATCGCGTCGGTGCCGCGTACGGGCCGAACCATGCCCGGCTGGTCGAGGTCAAGCGTCGGTACGACCCCAACAACCTGTTCCGCCACAACCAGAACATCAAGCCCTGAGCGCTTCCCGGCAGGCTATGCCGCCGGCCCCGTGCCGGCGGCATGGGTTACGTCGATCTTCGTACCGCGGGCGAGTGTCTGATACACCACGCAATAGCGCTCGGTCAGCCGCAGCAGCGATTCGAGCTGCTCGGCCTGCGCATCGGTATCCAGTTCAAACCGCATCCGGATCGCGCGCAAGCCCACGGCGGCGTCCTTGCTCACGCCAAGCGTGCCGCGAACATCGAGGTCGCCTTCCACCAGCACGCGCGCATCGCGCAGCACGATGCCCAGCGCGGTAGCCACCGCATTCAGCGTGACGCCAGCGCAGGCGGCCAAGGCCTCCAGCAGCATGTCGCCGGAGCAGGCGCTCAGGCCGGTGCCGCCGGTGGCAGGATGCAGGCCGGCTTGGACCATGGCCTTGCCGGTTTCGACGTGGCAGGTAACCCCCTCGCCCAGGCGGCTCGATGCACGCAAGGTGATCAAGGCAGCCTCGGGGTGTTCTCGGTACTTTTCCTTGAGCGGGGCCTGGAGGGTGCGGAGTTGGTCGGCGTGCACGGGCGTTCTCCCAAGCGTTGGCTTCAGGCATCGAGCCTAGGCGGCGGTTGCAAAACCTTCAAGGCGGCAACAGGCAGCCAGCATCTGAGGTGTCAAATCAACCGCGCCCCCGGCCACGCCCCCGACATCACGATATTGCGCACAGACTGCCGCACCGTTTGCATGATGTCCCACAATTCCGGCACCGGTGTGCGATTACGCGCGGTGGCAAGCGCCACCTGCCGCGTCACGACCGGATCCACCAGCCGGGCGGAATGCAGCCGGCCTTGCGCTACGCGATCCGCGACCGCGGCAAACGGCAGCAGGGTGGCGCCGCAGCCGTCTTCCACCAGGCGCATCGATACGGTATTGGACGCGTCGCATTCCAGCGCCAGTTGCAGGGTGGTGCCCGCGCGAGCAGCGAGCGATTCGGCCAGCACGCGCAGGCCGTGTCCGGTGCTGGGCAGGATCAGCGGCACTTCGCCAAGGCGGCGCACGGGAAAGGTCGGGCCGAGGTGGCTCCAGGATGTCGGCGTGACCAGGGTCAGGTCTTCTTCCAGCAGGATGTCGACCTTCAGCGCCCCTTGCTGCTCGGGCAGGTAGAGCAGGGCTACGTCGATCTCGCCAGCCGCCAGCCAGGCGAGCACGGGGCTGGCCAGTCCTTCGACGAAGCGCACTTTGGTCGCCGGGAAGCGTTGCTTGAGCGCGGTGCCGATGCTGGCGAATGCGGTGTTGGCGATGGTGGGCTGCGCCGCGATCACCAGTTGCGCAGGGCCTTGCGCCGACGAAGCGCGGATGGCTTCGCGGGCTTCGGCGAGCGTGGCCGCTACCTGCCGCGCATAGACAATCAACGTCTGGCCGGCTTCGGTCAGCACCACGCCGCGCCCGCTGCGGTGAAACAGGCGGGTGTCCAGCGCGGCTTCCAGCCGGGCGATCTGCCGGCTTACGGTGGACTGGTCCGCGCCCATTTCGAGCGCGGCGCGCGAGATGCTCTGCGTGTTGGCGACGCAGACGAAGCAGGCCAGATCCTCGGAGTTCATCGCAGCGCTTAGCTGGCGAAACGATCGCGCAGCGCCTGCGTCGCGGTACGGAAGAGACTCTGGTCCACGCCCACCGCCACGAAGCTCGCGCCCATGTCCAGGTAGCGGCGCGCGTCGGCTTCTACCGGTGTCAGCGTGCCCACGGCCTTGCCGGCGCGCCTGGCGGCCGCGAAGATGCGCGCCACCTGCGCCTGCACTTCGGGATGGTTGGGGTTGCCGAGGTGGCCGTAGGCGGCCGCGAGGTCGTTCGGGCCGATAAAGATGCCGTCGACCCCATCGACCGCGCAGATCTCGTCGGCCGCGTCCACGCCTTTGCGGCTTTCGATCTGCACCAGCACGCAGATATTGTCATTGATCTGGCTGAAGTACTCCGGCACCGTGCCATAGCGGTTGCTGCGCTGGACCGACGACACGCCACGCATGCCCGCTGGCGGGTAGCGGGTGGCGCTCACCGCGCGCCCGGCCTGCTCCGCGCTCTCCACAAAGGGAATCAGGAAATTGTAGAAGCCGATGTCCAGCAGGCGCTTGATCAACACCGGATCGTTGGCGGGCGGGCGCACTACCGGCGCGCTCAGGCTGCCTTGCAGCGCCATCAGTTGCGGGATGAAGGTCAGCACGTCGTTGGGCGAATGCTCTGCGTCGAGCAGCAGCCAGTCGAAGCCGGCCAGGCCGAGGATCTCGGTGGTGGTGGCGTTGCCCAGCGAGCACCAGCACCCGATCACGCGCTTGTGCGCCAGCACGTCGGCACGAAAGCGGTTGGGCAGGGGCGAGGGCAAGGTTGAATTCGGGAGGGAGGACATGACGATGGTGTTCCTGTTTTCAGTCTGGAAGGCGAATGGGTCAGCCGGTGACCCCGGTCTGCCAGGGCGGTGTGGCCCCGCATTCAGCCTTTGACCGGCTGCGGGGCCAGCGCTGATGCCAGATGGCTTGCTGGGCTGGCGGGTCAGTGCGAACCGCTGACGATCTGCTTGGTGAAACTGGCGCGTTCCATCTCCACCACCTCCACGCTGACCTGCACGCTGTCTTCCGCGTTGGCCGGGCGCACCGCGTCGGCAATGACCTCGCAGATCGCCTGGCTCAGTGCCTGGCGCACGGCCAGGTCGCGGCCGTCCAGGATGTGCAGGCGCGCATGGACGAAAGCGCGCTCGCGCGCCTCGGTGCCCTGGCGGTAGGAGGTCAGCGTGATGCAGCGCGACTTGATGTCCGGCTCGCCGAACTGGCCGGAGGCCAGCAGCGCGGCATTGGCCTCGTCCAGCAGTTCTTCCTGCGAGCAGGTGAGGCGGGTGTTTTCGGTAATTTCAATGATGAGGTGGGGCATGGTCGCTAGGCCTGAAGGTTTCGGTGAGTCGCCGGGGCGGGGGATCAGTCCACCGCCAGCCGCGACAGCGGGCCGGGCGACTTGCCGCGCGCTGCCTGCACGCGCGCCGCGGCGTCGTCAAGCTGGGCCAGCGTGCCGCTGTCCACCGGCATGAATTCGGCGCGGGCGCGGCGCCAGGCACGTTCCGGCTCGCCGGGCAGCAGGATGGCATCGGTGCCGGGCTGCAGGTGCGACGAGCGCAGCCAGTCGACGAAGGCCTGCACTTCATGGCCAAAGGTGGTGCTGCTGCCCAGGCGCTCGGGGTCGAACACGATGGCCAGCATGTTGTTCCAGACCGCGTGCTCGTGGGTCAGGGTCTCCGGGCGGATGGTGTGGCCACCGGTGACCGCCGCGCCCAGAAGTTCGCACATCACCGCCAGCACGTAGCCCTTGTGCTCGCCGAAGGGGCGCAGCGCGCCCTGCGCCTGGCCAGGGGGCGGGAACATCACGGCCGGGTCGTCGGTAGGGTGGCCTTCGGTGTCGAGCAGGCAGCCCGGGGGCACCGTCACACCCTTGTTGTTGGCCACGCGCACCTTGCCCAGCGCGATCGCGCTGGTGGCGAAATCCATCACCAGCGGTTCGCCGCCGGCCACCGGCACGCCGATGGTGAACGGGTTGGTGCCATAGCGCGCCTCATAGCCGCCATGCGGGGCCACGATCGGCTTGGATAGGACATTGACGAAGTGGATGGAGATCATGCCGGCAGCGGTAGCCTGCTCGGCCCAGTGCCCAACCCGGCCCAGGTGGTGCGAGGCGCGCAGCCCCAGCACGCATACGCCGTGCTCGCGCGCGCGCTCGATGGCCAGGCCCATGGCTTCCTCGGTCACCGCCTGGCCCATGCCGCGATTGCCATCCAGGCTGAGGATGCCGCCAGCCTCGTGCACCACGCTCACGCGCTGGTTCAGTTGAAGCTGCTCGCCTTGCCAGGACATCACGTACTTCGGGATCATGCCGACCCCGTGCGAGTCGTGGCCAGACAGGTTGGCGCCGACGAGGTGGTCGGCGGTCAGGCGGGCCTCGCGGGCATCGGAGCCGGCGGCGAGCCAGAGATCGACCACCCATTGATGGAGGGCGGGAGTCGGGATGCGGTGTTCACTCATGAGCTTGGGGTTCGAAAGAGAAGGGGAGATCGGTGGGGAAATCGGTCGAACATGGCGGCCCCCATGATAAGCCGCCGGGCCCGGCTTGGGTACCCGGCAAGCCATGCGAGCCATGCACTGGCGTCATTCCGGCCGGATGTTGGCGCTCTTGATCAGCTGCGCCCACTTGGCCACTTCGCTCTTCTGGAACGCGCCCAGTTCGGCCGGGCCGGCGCCGGACGGCTCGATCCCGAGCGAGGCCAGCCGGGCGCGCATGTCGGGCTCCTGGATGATCTTGCCGATGTCCGCGGCAAGGCGGTTGACGATGGGTGCAGGCGTGCCAGCGGGGGCAAACACGGCTTGCCAGGAAACGATCTCGTAGCCTTGCAGTTTCGCGCCGCCGGCTTCGGCCACGGTCGGCACGTCCGGCAGTTCGCGAGCGCGCTTGGCGGCCGTGGTGGCCAGCGCGCGGAACTTGCCGGACTGAATCATCGGCATGGCGGCCACGCTGTTCTCGAACAAGACATCAACCTGGTTGCCCAGCAGGGCTTGCACGGCGGGGCTGCTGCCCTTGAACGGCACGTGGAGCAGCTTGACGCCCGCCATGCTGGAGAACAGTTCGCCGGCCAGGTGCTGCGAGGTGCCGTTGCCGGCCGAGCCGAAGGAGACGGCGCCGGGCTTGGCCTTGGCGGCGGCGATCACGTCCTGCACGGTCTTCCACGGGCTGTTGGCGTTGACCACCAGCAGGTTGGGCAGGGTGCCGATCAGGGCCACGGGCTGGAAGTTCTTGATCGGGTCGTAAGGCATCTTCGGATACAGGCTCACATTGATCGAGTGCGAGCTGATGGTGCCGCCGACCAGGGTGTAACCGTCCGGCGCGGCCTTGGCCACATAGTCGGAGCCGATATTGCCGCCCGCGCCGGCGCGGTTCTCCACCACCACCGGCTGGCCGATCATCTGCGACAGGCGCTGGCCAATCAGGCGGCCGAGCACGTCGGTGGTGCCGCCCGCGGCAAAGGGCACCACGTAGTTGACCGGCTTGGCCGGCCAGGTGTCCTGCGCATGGGCCGGCAGCGCGCCAACGGCGGCCAGGGCGCAGGCGAGCAGGCCAAAGGCGCGGCGAGATGGGGAAACGGCGCGGAAAATGGGCTGCAAAATGGGCTGCAAAACGGGATGGGACTGATGGGCCGGCTGGCTGGCCCGAAGGGGCCGCAGGTGCAGAAGCTGCAGAAGCATGTCTTGGTCTCCATTGTATTTTTGTCTGGGCCATCGTCCTTTGCGCTGCGTGACGTGGCCGCTATGCTCTGGCAAGCGGCGCATGTGGCAGGGTGGGATCGCCTGGCAACAGGCTACACGCGTGCCGTGGTAGTAGCCTTGCGTTTTACGCATAACAGAAATGCGCCTGAAGCCAGGCGCCCGAAGCGTTCGCGACGTAACAATCGCTACATTCCCGGAGGTTCCGGATTGCTCTCATCCCGGCTCCGGCCCGATTGCACTGCACCATTTCCTTTCTGCCATGACCAGCCAATCCGTTGCAGCTACCGTGCCTTCCACTTCCTCCTCCGCCAATCCGGCGGCGCGCTCCGGCGGCCGGATCCTAGTGGACGCGCTGCGCATCCACGGCGCGGAGCGTATCTTCTGCGTGCCGGGTGAGAGCTTCCTGGATGTCCTCGACGCGCTGCACAACCAGCCCGCCATTGACCTGATCGTCTGCAAGCACGAAGGCGCCGCGGCCAACATGGCAGAGGCCGACGGCAAGCTCACGGGCCGCCCGGGCATCTGCTTCGTCACGCGCGGCCCGGGCGCCACGCACGCCAGCATCGGCGTGCATATCGCAGCGCAGGATTCCACGCCGATGCTGCTCTTCGTTGGGCAGATCGCTCGCGGCCACAAGGGCCGGGAGGCCTTCCAGGAGGTCGACTACGGCGCCATGTTCGGCTCCATCGCCAAGTGGGTGGTGGAGATCGAGGATCCGGCTCGTATCCCTGAGCTGGTGGCACGCGCGTTCCACTGCGCCACCTCGGGCCGGCCCGGCCCGGTGGTGATTTCCCTGCCCGAAGACGTGCTGGACGGCCTGTGCGAGGTGGCCGATACTGGCCGCTATCGCCCGGTGGCGGCGGCACCGCGCGCGGTCGATGCCGATGCGCTCGCTGCCGCGCTGGCGGGGGCCGAGCGCCCGCTGGTGATTGCCGGCGGCGCCAACTGGAGCGCGCAGGCGGCGGCCGATTTTGCGGCCTTCGTGCAGCGCTGGAACCTGCCGGTGGCCTGTGCGTTCCGCCGCCAGGACGTATTCGATAATCGCGATCCGCACTACGTTGGGCACCTCAGTCTGGGCGTCAACCCGGCGTTGGCCGAGCGCGTGCGCACGGCCGACGTGATCCTGGCCTTCGGCACGCGGCTGGGCGATATCGCGACCGACGGCTACACCTTGCTGGAGGCCCCGCAGCCGCGCCAGCGCCTGTTCCACCTGCACGCCGACAGTGCCGAGCTGGGCCGCGTCTACCAGCCCGAGCTGGCCATCCATGCGGGCATCGAGCCCGGCGCCGCCATGCTGGCCGCGCTCACGCCGCCGGCGGCGGTGCGCTGGGGCGACTGGACCAGCGCCGCGCGCGCCGCGCATGGCGTCTTCGTGGCCCCGGCCAAGCCGCACCCGCAGCTCACCGGCGTGGACATGGGCGCGGTGGTCGCGCACCTGGACCGGGTCTTGCCCGACGACGCTGTGCTGACCAACGGCGCCGGCAACTACACGGTCTGGCTGCATCGCTACTACGCCTATCGCCAGCCGCGCACCGAACTGGCCCCCACCTGCGGTGCCATGGGCTACGGCCTGCCCGCGGCGATCGCCGCCAAGCTGCGCGACCCGCAGCGCACCGTGGTGTGCTTCGCCGGCGACGGCTGCTTCCTGATGTACCCGCAGGAAGTGGCCACGGCCGCGCAGTACGGCGCCAACCTGATCGTGGTGGTGGTCAACAACGGCATGTACGGCACCATCCGCATGCACCAGGAGAAGCGCTATCCCGGGCGCGTCAGCGGCACGGACATCCCGAGCCCGGATTTTGTGGCGATGGCGCAGTCGTGCGGGGCCTGGGCGGAGCGCGTGACGCAGACGGAAGATTTCGCCGCGGCCTTTGCGCGCGCGCAGGCCGCGGGCAAGCCCGCCGTGCTGGAGCTGGTCACGGACCCGCGCCAGATCACCCCGGCGATGCGGATCGCGGACTGAAAGAAGAAGAAAGCAAAAAACAAAATACAAGACAGGAGACATCCCATGACCGATGCCACGCTGGCCGACTTGCGCAGCCAGTTTGCCGGCCGCTTGCTGAGCGCCGCCGATGACACTGCGCCGTTTCTCACCGACTGGCGCCGCAGCTGGACCGGCCGCGCCCTGGCCGTGGCGCAGCCCGATAGCACGGCCGACGTGGCGGCCATCGTGCGCTGGTGCGCGGCGCGCCAAGTGCCGCTGGTGCCGCAGGGTGGCAATACGGGCATGGTGGGTGGCGCCATCCCGGACGACCGCGGCCGCGCGCTGGTGCTGTCCACGGCGCGGTTGAACCGCATCCGCGAGATCGATCCGATCAACAACACGCTCACCGCGGAGGCGGGCTGCATCCTGGCCGCCGTGCAGCAGGCGGCGCAGGAAGCGGGGCGCTTGTACCCGCTGTCGCTCGGCGCGGAGGGCAGTTGCACCATCGGCGGCAATCTCGCCAGCAACGCGGGCGGGGTGCAGGTGCTGCGCTACGGCAATACACGCGAGCTGTGCCTGGGGCTGGAAGTGGTAACGCCCGACGGCGAGATCTGGGACGGCCTGCGCGGCCTGCGCAAGGACAACACCGGCTACGACCTCAAGCAGCTCTTTATCGGCGCGGAGGGCACGTTGGGCGTGATCACTGCCGCCACCCTCAAGTTGTTCCCGCGTCCGGCGGCGCGCATGACGGCGCTGGCCGCGGTGAGCGATCCGCATGCGGCACTGCGCCTGCTGGAACTGGCCCAGCGCCGGCTAGCCGCCACGCTGACGGCGTTCGAGTTGATGAGCGGCGTGTGCGTGGCACTGGTGGCGCGACATTTCCCGGACTGCCGCGCGCCCTTCGGGCAGGAGCATCCCTGGTATGTGCTGCTGGAGAGCAGCGACCCGCATAGCGAGGCGCACGCCACGCAGGCCTTCGGGGAGCTGATGGAAGAGGCCTTCGAGGCTGGCATCGTGGCGGACGCTGCCATCGCGGCCTCGCTGGCGCAGTCCGATGGGCTGTGGCGGATCCGCCATCACCTGCCGCAGGCCCAGTCGCTGGAGGGCGACAACCTCAAGCACGACATCTCGGTGCCGATCTCCGCGATCGGCGCGTTCATTGCGCACACCAGCGCCGCCATCGTGGCCGCCAATCCCGGCGCTCGCGTACTGGCTTTTGGCCATCTGGGCGACGGCAACCTGCATTACAACGTCAGCGCGCCGTACGGCGTGTCGCAAGCGGACTTTGTGCGGGCCAACGGCGCGGCCATCAGCGCGCTGGTGTACGAGGCCGTGCACCGTGTGCGTGGCTCGATCTCGGCCGAACATGGCATCGGCCAGCTCAAGGTCGACAAGAACGCGCACTACAAATCCGCCGTGGAAATGATGCTGATGCAAAAGATCAAGCACGCGCTGGACCCGCACGGGCTGATGAACCCGGGCCGGCTGCTGCCGGGCGCATCGCACTGAGCGCACTGCACGCCACGCGCCAAGCATCACAACAAGATCCTGAGAGGAGACACCCATGCATCAAAGCTACAAGCCGTTGCGCCGCACGCTGCTGGCCGCCCTGGCCGCCACCGCCGCGTGCGTGGCGTTGCCCGTGCAGGCGGACACCTATCCGTCCAGGCCGATCCGCGTGGTGGTGCCGTTTGCCGCTGGCGGCAATACGGATATCGTGGCCCGGCTGATCGGGCGCGACATGCAAAAGGCGCTGGGCCAGCCGGTGGTGGTGGAAAACCGCCCCGGCGCCTCGGGCAACATCGGCGCCGACATCGTTGCCAAGTCGGCGCCGGACGGCTACACCTTCCTGATGGGCACGGTTGGCACCAATGCGATCAATGCCAGCTTCTATCGCAAGATGCCCTACGATACGGCCAAGGATTTCACTGCCGTGGCCATGGTCGCCTCGGTGCCGAATATCCTGGTGGTCAATCCCGCCGTGCCGGCAAAGAACGTCAAGGAACTCACGCAGTTCGTGAAGAGCGAAAACGGCAAGGCCACCTTTGCCTCGTCGGGTGCGGGCAGCTCGATCCACCTGTCGGGCGAGCTGTACAAGGTCATGACCGGAACCCAGATGGTGCATGTGCCATACAAGGGCAGCGCGCTGGCGGTGACCGACCTGATGGGCGGGCAGGTGCAGATCATGTTCGACAACGCGCCGACCTCGCTGCCCTTCGTCAAGTCCGGCAAGCTCAAAGCGCTTGCCGTGACCGGCACCCAGCGCATGAGCGCGCTGCCTGATGTGCCGACGATGGAAGAAGCCGGCCTGCCAGGCTTTGTGACCGGCTCGTGGTTCGGCCTGTTTGCCCCGGCTGGCACGCCGCGCGAGATCGTGTCGAAGGTGAGCGATGCGGTGATGGCGGCCATGCGCAGGCCCGAGTTCCGCGAGCAGCTGGTCCATGCCGGCGCCGAGCCGGACCCCAAGCCCGCCGCAGAATTCCAGGTCTTCGCGCTGGCCGAGAAGGCGCGCTGGGAAAAGGTGGTCAAGGCGGCCGGCGTATCGGTCAACGAGTAAAACCCTGGGCGCGCCGGTCGCGCCCGACCTGACGGAGCCCCTATGCAAAGCCAACCCCCAGCCACCGTGCGCCATGACGCCGCCGCGCTGCGCAGCATGGCGCAGGCCATGTTCGAGCGCGCGGGCATGCCCGCCGACCGGGCCGCCGACGTGGCGGACATCCTGGTCGAAGGCGACCTGATGGGCCACGATACGCACGGCCTGCAATTGCTGCCCACCTACCTGGCTGAGATCGAAAGCGGCAGCATGGCGGTCAAGGAGGACTACGAGGTGCTGGCCAACCGCGCCGCCGTGGCCACCTGGGACGGCAAGCGCCTGCCGGGGCCGTGGCTGACGCTGCGCGCCATGCAAAGCGCGATGGCGCGGGCGCGCGACTACGGCACCGGCACGGTCACCATCCGCCGCGCGCACCATATTGCGTGCCTGGCCGCCTACCTGGAGCGCGCCACGCGGGAAGGCTTCGTCATGCTGCTGTACTCCTCGGCGCCGGCCGCCATGACCGTGGCGCCGTTCGGCGGCACCCGCCCCGTGTTCTCGCCCAGTCCTGTGGCGGCGGGCTTTCCCACGCCCGACGGCCCGGTGCTGATCGATGTCTCCACCTCGGTCACCACGGTCGGCCTGACCACGCGGCTGTACAAGGAAGGCAAGCGCCTGCCGCACCAGTGGCTGATCGATGAGAACGGCAACGCCAGCGACGACCCCGCCGTCATGTTTGCGCCGCACGCGGGCTCGATCCTGCCGCTGGGCGGGCTCGATGCCGGCCATAAGGGCTATGCGCTGTCGCTGATGGTGGAAGCGCTGACCGCCGGCCTGTCCGGCCATGGCCGCGACGATCCGGGCAAGCGCTGGGGCAATACCGTGTTCCTGCAGATACTGGACCCGTCTGCCTTTGCCGGTGAAGAAGCCTTTGCCGGGCAAATGGGCTGGATCGCGCGGGCCTGCATGGAAAATCCGCCGCGCCCGGGCGTGGATCGCGTGCGCCTGCCGGGGCAGGGTGCGCTGGAACGCAAGGCGCGCCAGCTGCGCGATGGCGTGGCGCTGAATCCCGCCATCCTGCCGCAGATCCAGCCCTGGCTGGACAAGTTCGGCATGGCGGCGCCGGCGCCGCTGGCTTGAGGCGCACCCCGGCGCCGAAGCGCGATCAGTCCTGCCAGAAGCCCGCGTGCGCCTGCGCCGCCTCGTCCTCCAGCGCGGGGCCCAGCACGGCGACGCTGTGCTGCCCGCGCGCGAACACCTCCCGGCAGGGCAGCGAGAAGGTGGGGTTCTCGGGGTGCGCGCCCGTCAGCGTCAGCAACCGGTGCTCGGACAGCGCGTACACGACCCGCCCGATGTTGCACCAGTAGATCGCGCCGGCACACATGCAGCAGGGCTCCGCGCTGGTGTAGAGCGTGGCGCTGGCGAGTGCCTGCGGCGACAGCTTGCGGGCGGCTTCGGCCGCGGCGACCAGTTCGGCATGCTGGGTGGGGTCGCCCTCGGGCGGCATCGAGTTGTTGCCGGCGCTGGCGATGATATTGCCGTCGGCGTCCGCCACCAGCGCCGCAAAGGGATGGCGCCCGCGGGCGCGGGACGCCTCCGACAGGCGGATGGCCTCGCGCAGCAGGCGCAGGTCCTGTTGGCTCAGCCCCGTGGCAGCAGCGGTAGTGTCGGCGGCAATCAATGTGGTCATGGTCTGGTCCCGGTGGGTTCGTGAAGCGCGTGGCGGCGCGACGGCGTGGTGGTCTGGTGCGAATCATGACATGCAAGCCGCAGGGCCTGACCACGGCCGCCGCCATCATGGCGGCAAGACGCGGGTGCCTAGCGACGGTCGGCCGGGATTCGCAAAGAATCCGCAGAACCTCCGCAAAGCGGCGGATTTAAATAGGAAATCGATCGAGAGCGATGCGGGCGTCAGCAACGCAGCGCCGATGGCTTGAAGCACGCGTGCTGCAACGAGCCACCCTACGTTGACAGCCAAACCACACGCAACCGACGCCGCCAGAAATAGCCCTACGCCGGCCAGAAACACCTTCTTGTGCCCATGCTTATCTGCCAACCCGCCAGACGGAATGAGCGTTGCAGCGTAGGCAACGGTGTAGGCATTGAGCACCCAGGAGAGATTTGCCGCAGTGGCTTGAGGAAGCCCTGCACGTAAGGCACTGAAGGCGGCGGTTGCTGAGCTATCTGGATTTGTCATGAGGCTCTTCAGATGATGTGTGCGTCGGATCTGATTGGGATAAAGCGCCTCAGGAAAGCCCGAACGTTTTCCGCAGATTTGCATCGACCGGGCCTGCCGGCATGAAACGGCGCAGCTTGCTCAGGAGGGAGGCCTCGCCTTTGGGTGTGCGGCGCATTTTCCACGTACCAAAGGCGGCATCGACGACCGTGCTCGCGACGCCATCGGGATCCGGTGCTTTTTGTACACTTTCTTGAATCGCCTGCGAAACGACGCTGCGCTCGTTGTCGTAGGCAGATACCTTGGAAGCCGCGTGCGGAGCGTTGATATCCAGGCTGGTCTTGGTAAATGAGGGCTCGACAAGCACCACACGGATGCCGAACTTGCGCACCTCGTGGTCCAACGTCTCGGACATCCCCTCCACGGCGTGTTTGGACGCCGAATAGAGACCCATGTACGGCGCTGGCAGGAACCCGAGCACCGAGCTGATGTTGACAATTCTTCCCGAACCTTGCTCGCGCATGTGTGGCAATACGGCTCGTGTGGTGCGCAAGATGCCAAATACGTTGGTGTCAAACAGCGCCTGCCCTTCGGCGATCGAGGTTTCTTCGGTCGCTCCGAGCAGCGTCACGCCGGCACTGTTGACCAGCACGTCGATGCGCTCGGCCTGCGCGATGATGGCCTGGATACCCCGTTGAACAGAGGCTTCATCGCGGATATCCATCTCGACCAGCTCAACGCCCGGTAGCGGCTGCGCTTTTGCGACGTTGCGCACGGTGCCGAATACCCGGCAGCCCCGCAGCGCAAACTTCGCGGCGGTGGCACGGCCGATGCCCGAGGACACGCCTGTAATGACGACAACTTTGGAACTAGACATGGCAGTTTCTTTCGGTATGTGTGGTTCGGTGCTGCGGTAAAGGTTCGAGCGATGAGCCGTGCTGAATGCGCAGCCTCATCCGCACAGTGACTATTTGCTAGCAACGGCGATCGATTCGTTGGGCTGCCACCCACCGCCCAGGGCCTTGAAAGCCGCGACGGCAGCGCGCGCTGATTCGGTTTGCGCCTGCGCGCGCGCGTCTGATGTACGTAACAGGCTTTCGTCGGCTTGCAGGACTTCAATCAGGCTGACGACGCCTTTTTGATACGCAGCAAACGATGCATTTCGCGCGCGGCCAAGCGAATCCACGCCTTGTGTGAGCACAGCCGCTTGCTCTTCGCGCTTGACGAGGGCAGAGAAGGCGTCTTCCACATCCTGCGTGGCGCGCAGCACGGCGAGCCGGTACGCGGCCAGCATCTCCGCCTCTTGCCCCTTGGCCTGATCGATCTGCGCATTGATACGGCCGAAGTCGAACAGGCGCCAGCGCAGGCCAAGCACGCCGGCGAATTGACTGGCACCGCTGCCGAACAGACTGCCGGCGCCCACCGATGTGGCGCTGCCCAGCAGGCCGCTGAGCGAGAACTTCGGGTAGTACTCCGCAATGGCGACACCGATGCGCGCGTTGGAAGCCGCCAGGCGGCGCTCGGCAACGATGAGGTCAGGGCGGCGCCTCAGTAATTCGCCCGGCGATCCGCTGATCGCAATTTGCGGAGCGGCCGGGATGTCGCCGCCTTGCGCAAGCTCCGCCCGGTGCGTGCCCGGCAGCGAGCCGAGCATCACATCCAGCGCGTTCATCGCCGCATCGAGGCCAGCCTCAAGCTGTGGGATGGAAGCGCGAACCTGAGCGAGTGCGCCTTCGGCCTGCCGGACTTGAAGCTCGGCCGCCAGTCCCTTGCCGTACAGCAGGTTGATGGTGGAGAGCAATTCTTCTTGCGTCTGTACCTGGTGGCGGGCCACTTTCAAGCGCGTCTGTAAGCCGCGGATGGTGATGTAGATATCGGCAGTCTGTGCGGCCACGGCCAGCCGTGTGGCGACTGCGCCCGCCTGGGAGGCCTGGTAGTCGGCAAGAGCCCCTTCGCGGCCACGGCGCAGGCCGCCGAATACGTCCAACTCCCAGCTTGCGCTGACATCGGCCTCAAAAGCGTTGCCGTAGCGATCGAAGCCGGGCCGCGAATTCAAGACGCGGCCCAAAGGGGTTTCGACGGACTGGTACGCACGCGCGGCCTGGCCCGTGACATTGCCGGAGGGCAGCAACGCAGCATTGGCAGCGCCAAGCCCCGCACGGGCTTGCGTGACGCGGGCGAAGGCCTGTGCAAGGTCCAGGTTTTGTTCCAGCGCGAGCTGCACGTACCGCGTAAGTTGCGGATCGCCAAAGCCAGCCCACCACGCAGGCAGATCGGCTTCGGCGTTGGCTGTCCGCTGCTCCACTGCTGTCTGGCCCTGGAATTGTCTGGGAACCGGCACATCTGGCTTCACATAATCGGGGCCGACGGCACAACCGGTCGCCAGGCTGGCAGCGAAGAGGGCCATAAAGGAGTGTTTTGGCAGCATGGATGTCTTCCATCGTGTTTTTGTGACTATAGTACAAAATGGTCACAAGTTGTTCAACTATCGCGACTCGCGTAAGCTGGAGCCTATGAAGACCACCCCGTACCCCGTTTCCGCCCGTGGCCCGGCGGACCATGACGTGCGAGACCAGATCGTTGCCGCCGCCACCGAGCATTTCAGCCGCTACGGCTACGAGAAAACCGCCGTTTCCGATCTGGCCAAGGCCATCGGTTTTTCCAAGGCCTACATCTACAAGTTCTTCGAGTCCAAGCAGGCCATTGGCGAGATGATCTGCGCCAACTGCCTGCGCGACATCGAGGCCGACGTGAATGCCGCCCTGGCCGACGCCGACTCCCCGCCGGAGAAGCTCCGGAGCATGTTCAAAGCCTTGACTGAGGCCAGCCTTCGGTTGTTTTCCCACGACCGCAAGCTGTACGAGATCGCGGCCTCGGCAGCGACTGAACGCTGGCAAGCGGTAATCGCCTATGAGGACCGCATCCAGAGGTTGTTGCGCGATGTGCTGCAGGAGGGCCGGGAGACCGGAGACTTCGAGCGCAAGACGCCGTTGGACGAGGCCACGACGGCCATCTACCTGGTCATGCGCCCGTACATGAATCCGTTGCTTTTGCAGTACAGCTTTGACTACACGGATAGTGCGCCCGGGCTGCTCTCCAGCCTCGTGCTTCGGAGTCTTTCCCCCTGACGTGCAGATTTTTTTGATTGTGACCATTGACTAAAATAGTCACAAGAACCAGAATGAAAGCCCAGATCATCTTGTCGATGGGGCTTTCATGCTTTCTCGTTGCTTTGTTACCTCTATCGTTATTGGTGCGTTGCCGCTCGCTTTGAGCGCTTGCGGCGAAAAGGCCCCTGCCGATCCGCGCACCGAGGCACCGTTGGTGCGTGCCGCGTTCGTTCAGCCCGTCGCTTCCGCGTCGCGTTCATTCACGGGGGTCGTCGCTGCCCGGGTGCAGAGTGATCTCGGGTTCCGCGTGCCCGGCAAGGTGTTGGAGCGGCTTGTGGATGCCGGGCAGACCGTCAAGCGCGGGCAACCGCTCATGCGCATCGACCCTGTCGATCTGAAGCTCGCCGCGCACGCACAGCAAGAAGCCGTGGGCGCCGCGCGAGCGCGCGCGCACCAGACGGCGGAAGACGAAGCCCGCTACCGCGATCTGCGAGGAACTGGCGCCATTTCCGCCTCAGCCTATGACCAAGCCAAGGCTGCGGCGGACGCAGCCAAAGCCCAGCTGAGCGCAGCGCAAGCGCAGGCCGATGTTGCGCGTAACGCCAGCCGTTACGCAGAGCTTGTTGCCGATGGTGAAGGCGTGGTCATGGAGACGCTGGCCGAGCCCGGCCAGGTCGTCAACGCAGGGCAAGCCGTCGTACGGCTGGCCCACGCTGGCCGCCGTGAAGCGGTGGTCCAGTTGCCGGAAACGTTGCGGCCGGCGATCGACTCTGTCGCACAAGCCACGCTTTTCGGTAAGGAAAGCGCCGGTGTACCTGCCAAGCTGCGGCAACTGTCGGATGCTGCCGATCGGCTTACCCGCACGTTCGAAGCGCGCTATGTGCTGGATGGGGAACTGGCCAATGCGCCGCTGGGCGCTACCGTGACGATCCAGATTCCCGATCGGCTTACCACCGTGCAAGGCGATCTGCAGGTGCCGCTTGGTGCCGTGTTCGATGCCGGCAAGGGCCCGGGCGTGTGGGTCATCCAGGGTGATCCGGCGAAGGTATCGTGGCGATCCGTCACCATCGTGCGCCTCGGTGACGAAAGCGCTCGGGTTGCTGGCCAAGTCAAGCAAGGGGACCGGATCGTCGCGCTTGGTGTACAACTGCTGCGTGAAGGACAGCAAGTCCGTGTGGCAGGGCAAGGTGCCAGCACTGCCATCGCGGGGGTGCGCCTGTGAGCCAAGGTCGTTTCAATCTATCGGCGCTCGCCGTGCGCGAGCGCGCCATCACGTTGTTCCTTATCTGCCTGATCTCTCTGGCGGGTCTCATTTCCTTCTTCAAGCTGGGCCGCGCGGAAGACCCGGCGTTTACGGTCAAGGTGATGACCATCATCACCGCGTGGCCCGGCGCCACCGCGCAGGAAATGCAGGATCAGGTGGCCGAGAAGCTCGAAAAGCGCATGCAGGAGCTGCGCTGGTATGACCGCACGGAAACGTACACGCGGCCGGGCCTGGCGTTCACTACGTTGACCCTGCTCGACAGCACGCCACCGTCGGAAGTGCAGGAGGAGTTTTACCAAGCGCGCAAGAAGGTCAGCGACGAGGTGGCCAACCTCCCGCCCGGCGTGATCGGGCCGATGGTCAACGACGAGTATGCGGACGTGACCTTTGCGTTGTTTGCGCTCAAGGCGCAGGGCGAACCGCAACGTGTGCTCGCGCGAGATGCGGAGACGCTGCGTCAGCGCTTGCTGCACGTGCCCGGCGTGAAGAAGGTCAACATCATCGGCGAGCAGTCGGAGCGCATCTATGTCGAGTTCTCCCATGACCGGCTGGCGACGCTGGGCGTGAGTCCGCAAGAAGTGTTTGCCGCGCTCAACAGCCAGAATGCCCTGACGGCAGCCGGCTCGGTAGAGACGAAAGGGCCGCAGGTATTCATCCGTCTGGACGGCGCGTTCGACGAGCTGCAGAAGATTCGGGATACGCCGGTTGTATCGCAGGGCCGAACGTTGAAGCTGTCGGACATTGCCACGGTCAAGCGCGGCTACGAGGATCCTGCCACGTTCATGGTGCGCAATGGTGGCCAGCCTGCCTTGCTGCTGGGCATCGTCATGCGCGAAGGCTGGAACGGGCTGGACCTGGGCAAGGCGCTCGACAAGGAGGTGGGCGCCATCAACGCTGACATGCCGCTCGGCATGAGCTTGACCAAGGTGACCGACCAGGCAGTCAACATCGCCGCTGCCGTCGATGAGTTCATGCTCAAGTTCTTCGCCGCGCTGCTGGTGGTCATGCTGGTGAGCTTCGTCAGCATGGGCTGGCGCGCGGGCCTGGTGGTGGCCGCGGCCGTGCCGTTGACACTGGCGGTCGTCTTTGTGGTGATGGCTGCGACAGGCAAGAACTTCGACCGCATCACACTTGGATCTTTGATTCTGGCGCTCGGCTTGCTGGTGGACGACGCCATCATCGCCATCGAAATGATGGTGGTGAAGATGGAAGAAGGCTACAGCCGCGTCGCCGCTTCGGCATATGCTTGGAGCCACACTGCGGCGCCCATGCTGTCGGGCACGCTGGTGACCGCCGTCGGCTTCATGCCCAATGGCTTTGCGCGATCCACCGCGGGCGAATACACCAGCAACATGTTCTGGATCGTCGGCATTGCGCTGATCACGTCCTGGGTGGTCGCAGTGGTGTTCACGCCTTACCTAGGCGTAAAGATGCTGCCCGACTTCAAGAAGGTCGAAGGCGGCCACGATGCGATTTACGACACCCTGCGTTACAACCGCTTCCGTGCGCTGCTCGGGCGTGTGATTGCGCGCAAATGGCTGGTCGCGGGTTCGGTCGTCGGGCTCTTTGCCTTGGCCATTCTCGGTATGGCGGTGGTCAAGAAGCAGTTCTTCCCAATTTCGGATCGGCCTGAAGTGCTGGTCGAGGTGCAGATGCCCTATGGAACATCGATCAACCAGACCAGCGCGGCCACCGCAAAGCTGGAAGCTTGGCTCGCCAAACAGAAGGAAGCCAAGATTGTGACGGCTTACGTTGGCCAGGGTGCGCCGCGCTTTTATCTGGCGATGGGGCCGGAACTACCGGATCCGTCGTTCGCCAAGATCGTGATCCGCACCGACAGCCAGGAAGAGCGTGACGCGTTGAAGCAGCGCCTGCGCCAGGCCATTGCCGACGGCCTCGCCCCCGAGGCGCGCGTGCGTGTCACGCAGCTCGTGTTCGGTCCGTATTCGCCGTTTCCGGTCGCTTACCGCGTGACCGGCCCGGATGCGCAGACGTTGCGCCGCATCGCGGCCGATGTTCGGCAAGTGATGGACGCCAGCCCGATGATGCGCACGGTCAACACTGACTGGGGGATGCGCGTACCCACCCTGCACTTCACCTTGCAGCAGGACCGCTTGCAGGCCGTTGGGCTGACCTCCAGCGCCGTCGCGCAACAATTGCAGTTCCTGCTCAATGGCATTCCGGTGACGGCGGTGCGCGAGGACATCCGCACCGTGCAGGTGACCGCGCGCTCGGCCGGCGACATCCGACTGGATCCGGCCAAGATTGGCGACTTCACGCTAGCCGGCGCCAACGGGCAACGCATTCCGCTCTCGCAAGTGGGCAAGATCGATGTGCGCATGGAGGAACCCATCATCCGCCGGCGCGACCGCGTGCCGACCATCACGGTGCGCGGCGACATTGCCGATGGCCTGCAGCCGCCCGACGTGTCGACAGCCATCAGCAAGCAGCTTCAGCCGATCATCGAGAAGCTGCCCAGCGGATACCGCATTGAACAAGCGGGCTCCATCGAAGAATCGGGCAAGGCGACGAAGGCCATGCTGCCGCTGTTCCCGATCATGCTGGCCGTCACACTGTTGATCCTCATCTTCCAGGTGCGGTCCATTCCGGCGATGGTCATGGTGTTCCTGACCAGCCCCCTCGGCTTGATTGGTGTGGTGCCAACGCTGATTCTGTTCGGGCAGCCGTTCGGCATCAACGCCCTGGTCGGCCTGATCGCGTTGTCGGGCATCTTGATGCGCAACACGCTGATCCTGATCGGGCAGATTCAGCACAACAAAGCCGAAGGGTTGGACCCGTTCAGGGCCGTTGTAGAAGCCACCGTCCAGCGTGCGCGGCCAGTGATTCTCACCGCGTTGGCCGCCATCCTGGCCTTCATTCCGCTGACCCATTCAGTGTTCTGGGGCGCACTCGCTTACACGCTCATCGGCGGGACATTTGCTGGGACGATTTTGACCCTGGTGTTCCTGCCGGCCATGTACTCGATCTGGTTCAGGATTCGGCCAGGCAACGCGGCCGATGCACAGCGCGATCGGCACGAGACCACCGCGCAGCCCGCCGGAAAACTAGTGCCCGAGTCATATTGAATTGCAAGGGTATGTTCCTGCCACATTTCCCTTGATTCCAATCCACTTGCATTAAAGCGTCTTCTAGACGAGACATTGGGTGCATGACCTCCACCCAAGGTGTGCTGCTGTGCGAGAGGTCATAGAAATCGTGGTGAGGAGACAAAATATGAAGGTAAATCCAATTCTTCTGGGCTCCTTGAGCCTATTTTCTGGCATGACCTGGGCTCAGTCTAACGTTATTCTGTATGGCGTTGCAGATATGAGCATGGAATACGCAAATCACGTCGGTACGGTGCCATTGGTAAGCAATGGGTTCAATAGTGGGGCCGGAAAAAACGTCTATCGAATGGATTCTGGTGGTCTGTCTGGATCGCGCTGGGGGATTCGCGGCACAGAGGATATTGGTGGAGGCCTGCAGTCCATTTTTGTCCTGGAAAGCGGCGTGAGTCTCGATAACGGTACTCAGATGCAGGGTCGACTTTTTGGTCGACAGGCGTTCGTTGGATTGCAAAGTAGCTCCCTTGGAAAATTCACATTCGGGCGTCAATACACATCGCTGTTTGATTCCATTGCGAATTTCTCACCAACAATCTACGCAACGCAGTACTCGCCAACCGTACTTCTTCTTGGGCCTGCCTATCGAGAAGACAACACGGCGAAATATAGCGGTGCTTTCGGTCCCTTCACTATCGGTGCCCATTGGTCCTTTGGAACAGGTCTCGCGTTACCCGCCACCGCGCCAAGCACAATCCCGCTCACAGGAACCGGCGAGGTTCCGGGGCAATTTCGCAGAGACTCCGCGTATGGCGTTGGAGTGAATTATTTTGGCGGAAGTTTTGGAGCAGTGCTAGCCTTTGACGAATTCAATCCGAGCATGGTGAACGGGACGGGAGGATTCAAAAAACTCGCGATTGCCGGAAGCTATGCCGCGGGGCCCGCAAAGATAATGGCCGGGTACCGCTGGGGAAAGAATAAAGATGGGGCCGGAAGTGAAATCCTGCGAGACGATTTCTATTGGATCGGCGCAAACTACAAGTTGACACCGAGTGTGGATTTCACTTTGGAGTACGCGTACGACAAGATTCACCGAAGAGTAGGTGAATCGCAAATGGGAAATCCATGGCAAGTAACGGCAATCGCCAATTATTCATTCTCCAAGCGTACAAGTGCCTACGTCGTAACTTCTTTCGCAAAGAACGCGGGACTCAATCTTGATAATAGCGCCGTAAATTATGCCAACAGTCTGGGGACAGGGAATAGCTACGCCCTCGGTGCAGGCGAGACGTCCATGCTTGGGGTAGGGCTAGGACTTCGCCACACGTTTTGAGCGGCGTTATGAGATGCCTTACAAGAATATTCAGATGGTATTTTCCTCAAGGAGCGAAAAATGATTACCAAGTCGGTAATTTTTGGTGGGTTCGCCGTCGCGGTGCTGGTGGCCTCGAGCTTCACAACGGTTGCGCCCGCGCGAAGCAAGGGCGAAAAGAGACGCTCTTGGGTGGACGCTGCGCTCCACGTCAAGTTCGACGCCAAAGGCAATGCGGCGAAGTGGGGACCCTTCGATCCGTTCAGCGACGGCACGCGAACTGGCACGCCCGATCCACGTGTGGACACCGCGAAGTTCAAGGTGCTCGACACGTTCGGTACTGGCTTCGACATGCCATCGACCGACAGCGAGTCGCCAAGTAACAGGTTGACCTGAACACGTTGCTTCCGATGTTGGGCGCTGCGTAAGCAGCGGCAAACTTTTGCACCCGCCTGCCCATGTTACCTCCGTGCTCTCTCGACCTTGGGGCAGGCGGTCTTTTTTAATATCCGATTGCTTTCCCAACTCTTTTTTTACAAATCCCGGCCAATCGCTCCTAGCGATCCTGCGCGCGCAGCGCCGCTTCGATGCCGCGAATGCTCTCGAGCAGGCGCGGGCGCACCGTCTCAAGCAGTAGCGCGGCCGGCACGATGGCGGTAGGCCCGCTGCACGACAATGTCATCGGCGGCAGCGCCGGGCCGGGCCGGAACGCGGCGGCGATCGAGTTGATGTCCGGAAGCCATTCGCCAAACGACGTGGTGCAGCCCTGGCGCTCCACCTCCGCGCGGCTGCGCTCCACAATGGCCTGCGCATTGGGGGCGTCCACCCCTTCCTGTTGCCGGAAGGCAGCCAGTGCTTGCCGTTGTTCCACGGCCGGCAACGCTTGCAGGTAGGCACGCCCCGCGGCCGAGGTCAGCCCGGAAATGCGCGTGCCGACCGCCACCCGCAACGTCAGGTATGACTCCGACTGGCAGTTCTCAAAGATCAGCATCTGCGCCCGATCGCGCACGATCAGCGACGTCACGCCCTGGGACAGGTCGGCCAGCTCCTGCATGAACGGCCGCACCACCGCCAGCACATCCACGCCATGTTGTGCCGCCGGCGCGAGGGCCAGCGCCGAGCTGCCGAGCTGGTACTTGGCCAGCTCCGGGTCCAGGCGCAGGTAGCCCAGCTCGGTCAAGGTATGCGTGAGGCGCGACACTGTGGATTTGGGCAGGCCGCAGCGCTGCGCCAGCTCGGCATTGCCCAGCCGCGTCTCAAAGCTGCGGAAACTCGCCAGCACATCGAGGCCCCGCGCCAGCGCGGTCACGAAATGCCGGTCTTCCTTGTGCTGCTGCATGTGCTGCGGCACTTGCGTTTCGTGCGGCGGATCTTCGGTCTGCGGTCCGGACATGGGTGGCCTCGGCTGGCTTGGGGCTGAGCTTGCGTCTCAGCCTGCACTGGCCAGCAGCTCACGCAGCTTGGCCTTGAGTATCTTGCCGGACGGTGCGGCCGGCAGGTGGGCCACGATCCTGACCTCCGCCGGCATCTTGTAGGGCGACAGCTGCTCACGCAGGAAGGTGCGCAGCGCGGCCTGGTCCAGCGTCATGCCCTCGCGCACTTCCACAAAGGCGATCACTTCCTCGTTGCCTTCCACCGCGCGTCCCACCACCGCCGACTGCAGCACGGCCGGGTAGGCGTTGATCGATTGCTCGACCTCCTCCGGGTACACGTTGAAACCGGAGTGGATGATGATTTCCTTGGAGCGCCCCACGATGGAGACGGCGCCGTCGGCATCGATGCGCGCCAGGTCGCCGGTGTGCAGCCAGCCGTCGGCGTCGATCACCTGCGCGGTCAGGTCGGCTCGGCGGTAGTAGCCCTTCATCACGTTGGGGCCGCGTACCAGCAGCTCGCCGCTGCCATCGGGCAGGGGCTCGCCCAGGCGGATCTCCACGTCAGGCACCACCGGGCCCACCGAGCAATCCGTGCGCGGCGATTCCACCCGGGTCTGGCAGACCGTGGGCGAGGTCTCGGTCATGCCATAGCCGTTGTGCAGGATGATGCCGAAGCTCGCTTCAAACGCCGCCTTGAGCGTGGCGGTGAGCGGCGCGCCGCCAGATTGCGCCATGCGCAGCGCGGGCGCTTGCAGCGGCGTTGCCTGGGCGCGGCTCCATTCGATCAGCTTGGCATACATGGCGGGCACGCCATGCAGCACGGTGAGCCGCTCCGCGACCAGCGCGTGCGCCAGCTTCTCGGGGCGGAATCGCGGTTCGTAGAACACCGTGGCGCCGTTGGAGAGCGGACCCACCAACAGCACGGAGAGACCGTAGACGTGCGAGATCGGCAGCACACCGTAGACCCGGTCGCCCGGCTGCACGCGCGCCTGCAGGCGGTTGGAGCGGCCAATGAACATCAGGTTGGCGTGCGTCAGCATCACGGCCTTGGCGGCGCCGGTGGTGCCAGTGGTGTAGATCAGCGCGGCTACCTGGTCGCGCGCCGCTGCGTCCACCGGCTCAGCCACGGCGGCTGCATTGAGCGCGCCCAGCAGCAGCTTGCCCGCATGCGGCCATTCGGCCGGTTGCGCGCCGCGCGCCAGGCCGTGCTCGCGTGCTTCGGGATGGGCGTTGTCGAGGTAGAGCGCGATGCGCGCGCCCGAGTGTTCGATGATGTTGTCGATCTCGCGGGCGGACAGGCGGGCATTGACCGGCACGGCCCATGCGTCCAGCGCGCTAAGCGCCAGGATCAGCACCGCGCAGCCCACGCTGTTCTCGGTCACCAGCACCACGCGATCGCCGCCGCGCACGCCGGCGCCAGCCAGTGCGCGGGCGGTTTCGGCAATGGCGCCGTCCAGCTCGCCGTAGCGCAGGGACCGCTCGGCGTCCATCAGGGCCACGCGCTCGGGGTGGCTCTGGACCCAGGGGCCGATGGTCTGGTGCAGGCGGGAAAATGCAGTGGCAGGCGAAGCGGACGGGGCGGCAGCCGGCGCGTGCGCGGCGGGCGTGGGGGTGCTACTCATCACAGTCTCCAGATAAGGCGTCCGGCGTGGGCCGCCGGATTTTTCGATGGCGGAATACTCCCACCGATCGCCTTACACGTCAACTGCACCGTGGAACCCATGTTCTGCATTGCAGAACATGGGTCATTCAGCATCAGAACCGGAAGCGCGCGACCCCAGCCGACAGCCCTGCCGCTTGCTCATCCAGGCTAGCCGCCTGCGCCGTAACGGCTTCGACCAGCTCGGCGTTCTGCCGGCTGGTCTGGTCGAGCTGGGCCACCGCCTCGCCCACCGAGCGGATGCCGCGCGCCTGTTCATCGGCCACCCCGCACAGCCGCTCGGCCAACTGGTGGCTCTGGCCTACCGCCTGCTCGATGCCGCTCATGGCGCTGACCACTTGCCCGCTAAGCCGTGCCCCACGGGCGATCTCAGAGCTGGCCTGGCCAATGGTGGTGCGAATCTCGCGCGCGGAGTTGGCGCTGCGCTGCGCCAGCCCGCGCACCTCCTGCGCCACTACGGCGAAGCCGCGCCCGGCCTCGCCGGCGCGGGCCGCTTCCACGGCGGCGTTGAGCGCGAGGATATTGGTCTGGAAGGCAATACTTTCGATCACTTCGACCATTTCCGCGATATTGCGCGAGTGCTGGTTCACCGTGTCCATGGCGCCGCTCATCTCGTTCACCACCGCCATGCCGGCGTCGGTGGCTTCGCGTGCCTGGCGCGCCATGGCGCTGGATTCGGTGGCCTGGGCGTGGGCTTGGCCGACCAGCGCGGTGAGGCGGGCGACGCTGTCGGCGGCTGCGGCCAGCGCTGCCGCCTGCAGCGCGGTGCGGCGCGACAGATCGTGGTTGCCGCTGGCGATGCCTTCGCTGGCCGCGGCGATCTCGGCGGCAGAGAGCTGGATCCCTTCCAGCACGCCGGCGAGCTGGTCGCGCATGCGCGCCAACAGGCTCATCAGGCTGTGGTCGTCGCCAGGGCGCACGCGCACGGGTTGTTGCAGGTCGCCCGAGGCGATGCGGCTGGCCACCTTGGCCGCGTCCGCCGGCTCGCCGCCCAGCTCCGAGTGCAGCAGGCGCGAGGCAAACCAGGCCAGCGCGGCCGCCGCTGCAAGGCTCGCCACCAGCATGCCGATCATCACGGCCTGGGCGCGCAACTGGCTGGCCGTCACGGTGGCGACCGTATCGGCGGCCTGCCGCTCCTGCTGCTTGCGCGTGACCTCTACCAGATCGGCCAGCTTCTGTAATTGCTCGCCAAGAAAATGGCCGTCGACCGAAACGGCGCTGTCGAACTGCAGGGCATCGAGCGGCTGCTTGCGCAGCAACGTGACATAGTCACGCAGCATGGCTGCGGCGCTGTCGCGTTCCGCTTGCAGCGCGGTGGCCTGCGCGGGTGCGGCAGTGCGCACGGTGCCAAGTGCCTGGTCGAGGCGGGCGAGGGCGCTATCGATGTCGGCGGTTGCACCATCGCGCTCGGTGCTGCTGGTCGCCATGGTCAGGGCAAGCTGGGCGCGGCCCAGCCGGGCCAGCGCCGATTGCGCGCGCTCCGCCGCGATGGCGCCCTGCATATCGCGTTGATAGAGCGTATCTGTCATCTGCTTGACCGAGACGAGGCTGAAAATGCCCGTCAGCCCCACCACGGCGCCGAACACATAGACCAGCGCAAATGCCACGCACATGCGCGCGCTGAGGGGAAGCCGGCCCAGCCAGGCGGGCATGCGCCGGCCGGCGCGGCGTGGAAGGCGAAGGTTGATGGCTTGCAACACGGTTGAGACTCCGATGGGCCACGCGGCCCATATGCTGACCCTGGGGTACCGCCATCTCGCGCGCCGGCTCGCAGCGCCAGCTTGCCGCGGGTGACGGCATGACTTTGTTATGGCATGCATGCTCGCCGCAACCTGTGACGCATGAATGACATCCCGCCATTGCGCAGGGGTAATCGGCTTTGTCATCCGGGTGACACATTGCTGACATGAAATAGAGGGCGAGTCACATTGGCTCACCAGCCTCTTGCGCCTGGCGCCGCGCCTTCCCACGTCACGTTCACTCCGTCCATGCAGATTGCCTCCCCCCTGGCTGGCGCACCCGTGCCGCGGCTACGCTTGCCGCAGCTCCACGCCGTCTTCCAGCCGATCGTGGTGTTTGGCACCGGCGAGGTGCTGGGCCACGAGGCGCTGGTCCGGGGGCCTGCCAGCTCGCCGCTGGCCATGCCGGATGCCTTGTTCCGCCTGGCGCGTGACGAGGCCGAGACCATCGAGCTGGAGCTGCGGGCGGCGCGCACCGGGCTGTCCACTTGCCTGGCGAATGGCTTGCACGGCAAGCTGTTCCTCAACTTCAGCGCGATGGCGCTGCGCTACCTGCTAGCCGACGGCGGGAGTGCCATGCGGGCCCTGGTGGCGAACAGCATCGCGCCGGATCGGGTCGTGATCGAGGTGACCGAGCAGACCCCCATCGAGGACGCGGAGCGCTTCGGGCAGGCCATGGCTGTGCTCCGCGAACTGGGCATGCAGTATGCGCTGGACGATTTCGGCACCGGCCACGCCAATCTCGACCGGCTGGTCCACCTCGCGCCACACTACACCAAGCTGGACAAGTCGCTGGTGCGTGGCATCGGCACGTGCTCGCGCCGGCTTGAAGTCGTGCGCACGGTGCTGGCCCTGGTCAAGGCGCTGGACGGCGAGGTGATCGCCGAAGGGATCGAGGACGCCGATGAGCTGGCGGTGCTGCGCGATCTCGGCGTGCCCTTCGGGCAGGGCTACTACCTCGGCAGGCCGGCGCCGCACCCGGTGCTCAGCCAGTGCTGAACGGGCCGGGCCGAGGCGGCCGCGCGCCGGTCTCATCCAGGCGATACCCTTTGCCATAGACCACCGTGATTACCAGCCCATTGCGAGGGTGGAGTTCCAGCGCCCTGCGCAGGCGCGATACCAGGCTCGCCAGGGCGCGGGACAACGGTGGCAGCGAATAGCCCCAGATTGCGCGTTCGATATGGGCATGGGACAAGACGCGGCCGACGCTGCCAAACAGCAACGCTGCGAGCTCGAACTCCTTGGGGGGCAGCGCGAGCCTGCGCCCCTGGAACACGGCCTCGTGCGCCAGGCAGTCCAGTGAATAGGGCCCGACGGTCAGGTCCGGGCTTGGCGTTTGCCGGCGCGAGGCGGCGCGGCGCTGCAGCGCGTGCAGCCGGGCCACCAGCTCGCGCGCGCGCAGCGGGCGGATCATGTAGTCGTCGGCGCCCGCCTGCAGGGTATTGACGACCGAGTCTTCGTCGCGCTGGTGGGAAACCACCATCACCGGTACCTCGCTGCGCCAGGCGCCGCGCACCGCGCGCACGGCTTCCATGGCAGGCATGTCGGCAAGTTCGTGGTCGATCAGCAGGACGTCGTAGCCGGCTTGGTCCATGCCACGGAAGAGCTCCCCGCTTGCGGGATAGGTGTGGCAATGCACGCCGGCGCGAGCGAGGGCGTCTGCAATGGCTTTGGCCTGAAGCGACAGATCCGCTAGCAGTGCGATCTTCATAGGCATTGTCAAACAAACTGGATTTAGTACGGTTCGCGGGCCGGCGCGCGCATCGGCTGCCGGGCCAGTCAGGCTGTCAATGTGCCAGGGCCGGGCGGCCACCGGCCTGCCCGCGAGGCGACCCAGGCAGGATAGTCCGCGGAGCGAGAGATATCATTCGGAACAATCTGCAAGGACGGGCAGAAGATTCCCAAAGCAGGCGGGGAGCCAATCCACAAGGCGACCGGTATCGCACCAGGCCACAGTCGATTGTTGCGGCGCCCGTACACAATTTGTCCACGATTGCCGGATCGTGTTATCCACAGCTTGTGTGGATAACCGAGCTTGACGTGCCGCGCTTGGCCAATGGTGGCGGTTATGTATCGGACTGCCTAAATTTTGAACAGGATGGCGGGTGACGCCTCGCCAGCGAAGGTGGACGCAGACAAATTCAGCGCGACAGCGTGCGCGGCAGCAAGCGCGGCAGGGTGGCGGCACCGTGCAGCAGCAGCCCGAGGTACAGGCACGCGCCCGGCCAGTCGGGAGCGGGCTGCAGCAGCGGCCCGGCCAGCGCCAGCGAGCCCGTCAGCAAGACCCAGGCGGCCGCCCCCCGGCGCCGGCCGTCGCTCATGGCGCCCAGGGCGATGGTGGCGGCAAAGATCAGGCCGAACAGCAGCGCTTGCCGCTGCCCTTGCCACTGGCCATCGTGGTGAATGTAGTGGATCACGATGCCGAACAGCAGCAGCCCGCCGAGGCCGATGAGCAGGTCCGGCACATGGAACCCAGCGCGCGGCGCACGATGCTTGCTGGTGCCGCCGATGAGGCGCAGCAACGGCAGGTTGCTTGCCAGCAAGGGGTTGTCGCAGCGCGGTGTCCCGGGCACGCCATAATCCAGCGGCACGTCGGCCAGCCTTGGCTGGAAGGTGCCGAACAGCTTGTCCCACCAGAGGAAGGTGCCGCCGAAATTCCGGTCGAGGTAGCACGGCGCGGTGCCATGGTGCACGCGGTGATGCGCCGGCGTGACCAGGAAGCGATCCAGGATGCCGGAGCTGCCCACCAGGCCGTTGTGATTGTAGAACTGCACCGCGTAGTGGATCGACGAGACCACCACAAAGATCTCCAGCGGCAAGCCCGCCACAGCCAGTCCGATCACGAACGGCAGGTTGGTGAGCGACGAGTACCAGGAGTTGCGGATGCCTAGCGACAGGTTGAAGTGCTCGCCCTGGTGATGGACCACATGCACCGCCCACAGCAGGGGTATCTTGTGATGCAGCCGGTGCATCCAGTAGAAGCAGAAGTCCCACGCGACAAAGCCGAACACCCATTGCCAGGCGAGCGGCCATGCGTCTATCCAATGCAGGTTGGCGACCCGCAGCACCAGCCCGAAGGCCGCGATCTCCAGACCGCGGAAAAACCACATCAGGATGTGCCCGGACCCCAGGTTGAACACCACCTCACGCCAGGGAATGGGCTCTCCCCGGCGATGCTTGCGGATCAGCAACTCAGCCACCACGCATAGCAGCATGGCGATCAGGGGGAGCGCGAATGCGTTCATTGCGAATGTCCTTGGATAACGGTCACCGCGGACACCTTGGGGCGCGCCAGCCAGGTGGCCACCGTGCCCGCGGCCAGGCCCACCAGCAGGCCGGCGGCCAGGTCCAGCAAGACATGCTGGCGTGTCTGCACCACCGAGTAGCAGATCGCCAGCCCCCAGCCGATCGCGCAGGCGCTGCGCAGCTTGCGGCGCGGGTCGAGCAACGCCCAGACGCTTAGCAGCGTCAGCGCGCCATGCAAAGAGGGCAGGCAGTTCTGCCGCGAGTCGCCGGCGATCAGCCAGCCCAGCACCGTGCTGCTCAGCCCGTCGCCCGGCAGGCTCGGATAGGCCAGCGTGGTAGGCCATGCCAGGAAGACGGCGCCACAGGCAAGCGCTGCGCACTGCATCGCCGTGCGCAGCCAGCGCAACCGTTGCGGCGGGGCCAGCGCAAAGCTGACCGGTATCAAGGCGAAGAACGACAGGTAGAGCCAGATGCCGGCAGGATCGAAGGGGATCAGGCGGTCCAGCGCGCTTTCGGGCAACTGCGCCGGTGCGCCTCGCAGCAGGCTGGTGCTACCGTAGACCAGGCCGACGCTGCCCCAGCCCAGCAACATCTGCCGGCACCGCCACCATGCCCCGGCGCTTTGCATGCGGTGCGTCACGGGCCTTGCGTGGCTTCGCGCAGCCGGACAATGCGGCGGCGCTTGGTGGTGAAATCCGCCGGGGGCGCGGCATCGTTGTGCCACGCGATATCCGCAACAGCCACGCCCAGCCCGTCCAGCACCGTTTCCAGCCGCGCGCGGCAAGCCGTGTGCACCGCGTCGCCGCCTTCGGCATACAGGCTGAGCGTGCGCCCGCCGGTCTGGCGCAGGCGGTAGTCGGCGGCGAGCGGCAGGGCCTGCGCCAAGGCGCGCGATAGCACGTCGGCAAAGACCTGCACCGGCTGGCCGAGGCGGCCCGGCAGCACCAGCATGTCGTCGCAGCGGCCTTCGATGCGGGACAGCGCCAGCGCAGGGCTGCCACACGGGCACGCATCCGCGCGCCGCACCAGCACGTCGTCCAGCCGGTAGCGCACGATGGGCTGGGTGGTGCGGGTGAAGTCGGTCACGATGGGCACGAAGCGCTCCTGGCTCTCGTCCAGCCATTCCGGCTCGATGTGGACGAATTCCTCGTTCAGGTGCAGCGTGCCATGCGCGCAGGTGACGCCGAGAAAGCCTTCGGTGGCCTGGTAGACCTCGCCGGGCTCGCCGAACACGTTGGCCAGCAAGGCGCGGTCCTGTGCTTCCAGTACTTCGGCAACCGAGACGACCCGCGCCGGGCGCAGTGCCGTGCGCCCGGCCTGGCGCGCCAGCGCAAGGCTGCGCAGCACCTGCGCGGGCGCCACGACAATGGTGGGCGCATAGTGCTCCAGCCGCGCAAGATGATCCTCGAACGGGGTGAACAGGTCGAAGAACGCGAACGAGAGCCAGGGCTTGCGCACCGCCGTGTACAGGTTGCTGTTGGCACGGAGGAACAGCGCCACGCGCTCGCCCGCCAGCAGCCCGCGCGGCAGCAACCTGGCCAGCAGCGTGCCGGCCCATTGCGCCTGCTCCTGCCGGCTCACCACAAACGCGCCACGCCCGCCCGAGGTGCCCGAGGACAGCCCCACGCTAAATCCTTGCAGCGTCGGGCTGAAATCGCGCGAGGCCTCGGCCTGCCGGGCACAGGCAAGGACGTCATCAAGGCGGAGCCCGGCCGTGTTGATGCGGTCGAAATTGGCCATCATCACCGCCTTGTCCATGCGCGGCCAGTCTTGCATCGGCTGCGACAGCAAGGGGGCGAAGTACGGGCTGCGCGCCAGCACGCGCTGGCGGAAGCGGGCTATCTGACGGGCCTGGTGCGCCTCCAGTTCGGCGCGGCTGGCAAAGCGCAGCCTGCGCGCGCGCCAGTAGGCCCCGAGCATGCGCGGCAACTGCATCAGAGGGCTCCTTCGTGGGTCAGGCGGATCTGCACCTGGCCATTGCGATGCAAGGCGTGCAACTGCCTGAGCGTGGCCTGGTAGGTGCGCGGGTCTTCCATGATCAGGTTGGCGATGGACGACGGGCCGATCAGCTCACGGTAGCTGGTGGGCGACCATGCCGCGTCGGACGCCAGCAGCACCCACCCGCCGTTCGTTTGCACGAAGGCGCCCAGGTGGCCGGCGGCGTGGCCCGGCAGCGCTACCAGGAAGACTTCCCCGTCACTGTCCGGCAAGGCATAGCCCTCCTGGAACGGCGTGAGCGCGACGGGCAGCGGCTGGCGCGCAAAGGCTTCGATAAAGCCCACGCGCTGCTCGAAATCCTCGGGCATCAGCCCTGGCACGAAGCCCCGGCGCAGCGCGCCGACGCCGCGCAGCAGCCGCGTGGCTTGCCACCCGGCGCCCGAGCAGTAGAAGCGCATGCCGGGAAAATCCCGCAGTCCCGCGATATGGTCCCCGTGGAAGTGCGACAGGATCACGCCGGCGAGGTCGCGCGCGCCGATGCCCGCCGCGCGCAGCTGGCTTGCCGCCGCCTCGCTGCTGTCGAAATGCACCGGCGTGACCATGCGGTACAGCGCGAACAGCCCGCTGCGTGTGTGATCGAGGAAGTGCGTGGCATAGCCCGTATCCCACAGCCAGTGCCTGCCGCCTGCCTCGATCAGGTACGCCCGCGCCGGGAAGCGGCAGACCGACAGGCCCGCGCCCTTGAGCGCCATGCAGGCGCGGTGCGTGCAGAAGCCCGCCTCAAAGGTGGTGATGCTGGCCATGGTCTCGCATCCATTGCGCCGTCAGGCGAATTCCCTCATCCATCGTATAGGCGGGCCGATAGCCCAGCGCCGCGATGGCCTGCGTGTTGTCGAGCGTCATATCGTAGTGCAGCACGCCCATGCCGTAGCGCGTGAAGGCCGGCTCGCGCCGGCTCAGGGCCGACCAGGCCTCCATGCCACGCGCCACGGCGTCGGCCAGCGCATAGGGCAGGCGGCGCAGGCGCGGCGGCTGGCCCAGTTCGTCGCCGAGCAGTTGGCCGAGCACCTGGCACAAGCGGCGCGGTTCGTGGTTGGTGATGTTGTAGGCATGGCCGGACGCCACCTGCGCGCTCGTGCTGGCGAGCTGCATGGCGTGAACCACGTTGGGGGTAAAGGTCAGGTCCATCAGCACCTTGCCGGCGCGCGGCAACGGCAGCTTGCCGCGTCGTTGCGCCATCAGCGCCAGCACGCGCGGCATCAGCACGCGGTCGTGCGGGCCGAACAAGGCGCGTGGGCGCAGCATGACGAAGGCGGTGGCGGCCTGGTTGCCTGCGCGCAGCCGTATCGCCGCCTCAGCCAGCGCCTTGGTGCGGGCATAGTGGTTGGCGTAGCGCGCTGGCCGGTAGCTCTCGGGAATGTCGAGATGGTGCCGATAGTCGAAGTACAGCGACGGCGTGGAGACGTGCACGAAGCGCTCAACGCCGGCTGCGATCGCCGCGTCGGCGAGCCGCTCGGTAGCGGCCACGTTGGCCGCTTGGAAATCGGCGGATGCGCCCCACGGCGATGACAGCGCGGCGCAGTGCCAGACGGTGCTCACGCCGCGCAGCAATGCGCGTGCCTGTGCAGCATCGAGCGTGGCCAGGTCCGCCGGCACGAAGTCCACGCCAAGCGCGCGCAGCGCCTCGCCCTGCGCGGGGTTGCGGCCGGTGGCGCGCACGGGCAGGCCACGCTGCAACAAGTACTCGACGGCATTGCGGCCGAGGCCGCCGGTTGCACCGGTTACCAGCGTGATCACAATCGCAGCACCATGGCACCCACGGTAAGGCCGGCAGCCGTGCCCAGCAGCAGCGCGCGCGAGCCGGCGCTGGCCCTGCCGCTGTGCATCGCTTCGTGCAAGGCCGTGGGCAGGGACGCGGCCACCTGATTGCCGTGCGTACGGTAGATATCCACCACCGACGCCGCCGGCACGCCGAGGCGGCGCCCGATGTGCTTCATGGCAAGGTGGCTGGCCTGGTGCGGCACTACCACGTCGATCTCATCGAGCCGCAGCTTGCCCGCGTCGAGCAAGCCGGCCAGGAAGGCGTCCATCACCGTGGAGGCCAGCTTGAATACGCGCTTGCCTTCCATATGGAACAGGAAGTCGGACTCGCGCGCGCCCATGCGCGGGCTGGTGCGGGTACCGCCTGCGCGGATCTCGCAGAAGGCCTTGCCCGCGGGATAGGTCTCCATGCGATAGGCCTCGATGCCGGTGCTGCCATCGCCACGCTCCACCACCGCCGCCGCCGCGCCGTCGCCAAAGATGAGCGAGGCCTCTGGCTGGCTCCAGTCCAGCCCGCGAGAGGCGAGGTCGGATGCGACCACCGCGATGCGGCGGTAGGTGCCGCTGTGCAACAGGCTGGCCGCCACCTGCAAGGCGGCCAGGAAGCTCAGGCAACTGGCGTTGACGTCGAAGGCCGGCGTGCCGGCTGGGATGCCGGCGGCTTCTAGCAGCCGCGCGCCAGTGCAGGGCAGGGCTTGCTCCTGCACGCCGGCGGCAGAAATGACCAGGCCGACCGAACCCGGGGCGATGCCGCCGCGCGCCATGGCATCGCGCAGCGCGGCGGCGGCCAGAGCGGATTGCGTCTCGCCAGGGTCAGCATGGTAGCGGTGGTCGATGCCGGCGGTTTTCCTGACGTAGCCGGCCGCTTTGCCGAGCACCTTGTCAAGCTCGGCGGAGGTGACCCGCCGGGCAGGTAGTGCTTTGCCTGTGGCCAGGATTCTTAATGGCAGCATGTCGTTGGTTGGGTCTCCCGCCGGGGTGAACAGAGCGGCGGGAGCGAATCGATCCTTGAGAAGCAGAGAGGTTGGTCACGAAGGAAGGTGCGTATTGTAATGAGTTGGCCGGCAGGGGAGCTTGATCTGACGATCGCTTGATCGTCAGATCGAGACGCGGCGGCCAATCTCCACCACCTGATCGCTGGGCAGCCGGAAAAGATCGGTAACGTGCATGCCGTTCCTGACCATCAAGGCGAACAGTTTGCCTTGCCAGCGCGGCATCCGGCTGTCGCCCTCGCGCAGCACGATGGTCTCCAGGCCCATGTAGTAGGTGATGGTGCCCAGGTCCAGCCCGCAGGGCAGCATCTGGGGCTGTAGCAGCAGCTTGGGAATATCGGGCCGCTCCATAAAGCCGTAGCGGGCGTTGGCGCGCCAGAAACCCGGCATCGGTTGCGTTAGCGTCAGGCGCTCGGCATCCTTGATCCATGGCACCGTCTCCGTCACGATGCTCACGGCAAGGATCTTCTGCTGCAAGGCGTGGTTGCGCTTGACATGCCACAGCATCACCGGCGGCGTGCCATCCAGCGTTCGCGTCAGGAACACCCCGGTCCCGGGCACGCGCGGAATGTGCTTTGCCTGCACCTCGCCCAGGAACGCGTCGATCGGCAGGATGTCTTCGTTGATGGCTGCCGAAATCGCGGCCGTGCCCCGATGCCAGATCAACATGACGCTGTAGACAACCACCGCCAGCATCAACGGGATATACCCGCCATCCAGTACCTTGGCGAGATTGGCCACGAAGAACCCGCCGTCGATGATCAGGAAGACGCCGGACACGGCCGCGCTGGCCCACAGGCTCCAGCCCCAGATATCGCGCATGGCGATAAACAGCAGCACGGACGTCATCAGCATGGTGAGGGAAACGGCGATGCCATACGCGGAGGCCAGTTGATCCGATGACTTGAAGAACAGTGCAAGGCTGACCGTCACCACCATCAGCAGCCAGTTGACCGTGCCAACGTAGATCTGCCCGTAGCCCTCCTCGGAGGTCTGCCTGATCTGCAGATGCGGCAGCCATCCCAGCAGGATCGCCTGGCGCGTCATGGAAAACGCGCCAGTAATAATGGACTGGCTGGCGATCACCGTCGCCACGGCGGCCAGGATAACCAAGGGCACCAGCAGCGGCGGCGGGCAGAGCAGGTAAAAGATGTTGTGCGTTGAATCGGCCCCGGACAACACCAGCGCGGCCTGTCCGGCATAGTTAAGCAGCAGGCTGGGGAACACGATGGCGGACCATGCCAGGCGGATCGGGCGCGGGCCGAAATGGCCCATGTCGGCATACAGCGCCTCGGCGCCGGTCACGCAGAGGAAAATGCCGCCCAGCACCAGGAAACTGGTATAGCCATTGGAGAACAGGAATTCCAGGCCATAGATCGGATTGAGCGCAATCAGGATCGACGGGTGCAACAGGATGCCGCGAATGCCGAGCACGGCTATGCAAAAGAACCATAATGCCATCACCGGCCCGAAGGCCCTGCCGATGCGGGACGTTCCCATCGGCTGGATGGCAAAGAGCGCCACCAGTATGGCCACCGTGGCCGGCAGGATAATGGATTTGGCCTCGGGAAAGACAATCTCCAGCCCCTCCAGCGCGGAGAGCACGGAGATGGCGGGTGTGATCGCGCCGTCGCCATAGATCAATGCCGCCCCGAACAGCCCGGCGGCCACCACCAGCGGGCGTTTCTTCTGCTTGATTCCCAACAGCGACATCAAGGCGAGAATGCCGCCTTCGCCGTTGTTATCGATGCGCATGGCGAAGGACACGTACTTTACCGTCGTGATGATGATCAATGTCCAGATCAGCAGGCTCAAGAGGCCCAGGATAACCGGTGCCGACGGTTTGCCCCCCGAGAGCGCGAGCACGGTTTTCAGGGTGTAGAGCGGGCTGGTGCCGATGTCGCCAAATACCACGCCCAGTGCGGACAGCCCCATGACGGCGAGGCCGGAACGGGTTTTAGCGGGCGTATCGATCAGCGCAGGGGCTTGCGGCATGACTATCTCTCCAGGCAACCCATTGAAGAACATTCCGGGAAGCCCGGGATGCAGATCATGGTTTGTAAGCCAACATGATGATAATCGCGAGGCAAAACCCGCGATCTGTCCGCGAAACGCGGACCGGCCCGAGCGCGAGCCGTTGGCCAGGGCCGGCGGCCCGGCAACCGTGCGTGCAGGTTGCCAGGCGAACCGGTTGTGGGCAGGGTCGCCTGCGGGCGGGCCACCCTGGCGGGCAACGCGATCAGGCTGCCGGAACCGGACGCCCGGTCAGCGGATAGTTCGGATCGTTGTAGCCATGCGTGGAGGCATGTCCGGGGCGCACCAGCTGGTCGACCAGGGCCTCCTCTTCGGCGGAGATGGGCACGCCGACGGCGCCAAAGTAATCCTCGAACTGTGCCAGCGTGCGCGGCCCGGCAATCACCGAGCTGACGATCGGGTTGGCCAATACCCAGGCGGTAGCGAACTGGCCCAGCTTGAGGCCGCGCGCATCGGCATGCGCCTTCAGCGTCTGGGCAATCACCAGCGATTCCTCGCGGAATTCCGTTTCCATCATGCGGCGGTCGGCGCGGCCTGCGCGTGAGTCTTGCGGGGGCTGCTGGCCGGGCAGGTACTTGCCGGTGAGCACGCCGCGCGCGATCGGGCTGTAGGGCACCACCCCAAGGCCGAAGTGCTGGCAGGCCGGCAGGATTTCCACCTCGGGCATGCGGTTGAGCAGGTTGTAGTAAGGCTGGCAAACCACCGGGCGCGGCACACCCAGCTGGTCGCACAAGCGTGCGACCTCGGCGATGCGCCAGCCGCGGAAATTGGACAAGGCCCAGTAGCGGATCTTGCCGGCACGGACCAGGTCGCCCATGGCACGCACGGGTTCTTCCAGGTTTTCGCCGGGGTAGTCGCGGTGCAGGTAGAGGATGTCGAGGTAGTCGGTGCCAAGGCGGCCCAGGCTTTGCTCGACTTCGCGCAGGATCCAGGCGCGCGAGTAGTGCGAATGGTTGGGCGCAGCCTGCATCGGATTGCCGAGCTTGCTGGCCAGGATCCAGTCATGGCGGTCGGCGGCGAGCAGCTTGCCCACCATGCGCTCGGAGCCGCCCTTGCTATACACGTCCGCGGTGTCGATGAAGTTGACGCCGTGCGCGCGAGCGCTGTCGACGATGCGGCCGGCCTCGGCTTCGTCGGTCTGGTCGGCGAACATCATGGTGCCGAGGCACAGGGCCGATACCTTGAGGTTGCTGGCGCCCAGGCGCCGGTATTCCATCTTGAACTCTGACATTGCGGTCTTCCTTGATGTGGCTGGCGGTCAGGCAGTAACGCGGTAAGGCGTGAAAGCTTAACGCCTGCGAGGAAATTCTGCCTGCCCCGGGGCGCGGCTATGCCAGAATGCTAGCCATTGTGGTCCGGCTCCGCCAAGGCGAAATCTAACGATCATGCTCAGCCCCTCCCTCGTCGCGGCGATCGTGCTGGTGTTCCATCTGCTTGGCGTCGTCGCGGCCTTGCATGCGGTCATGACGGTGCGCACCGCGCCCGGCGCCATTGCGTGGGCCGGCTCGCTGGTGATGATGCCGTATTTCACGCTGATCCCGTACCTGATCCTCGGCAGCAGCAGTTTTGCCGGCTACGTGAATGCCCGGCGCTTCAACAACGACCGGCTGCGCGAGGTCACGCATGAGATGGAGCCGCACGAGCGCGAGGCGCGCGACGCCAGCGTGGTGCACTCGCCCGCCCAGCCTTACCTGCGCGCCTTGCCCCGGCTGACCGGCATGCCCTGCCTGGCCAATAACGCGGTGCGGCTGCTGGTCAACGGCGAGGCGACGTTCGAAGCCATCTTTGCGGCGATCGCCGCCGCGCGGCAGGTGGTGATCGTGCAGTTCTTCATCGTCCACGACGACGCGCTCGGGCGGCGCCTGCAGAGCCTGCTGTGCGAACGCGCCGCCGCGGGCGTGAAGGTGTATTTCCTCTACGACAGCATCGGCTCGCATGCGTTGCCCGGCCAATACGTCAAGGTGCTGCTGGCTGCCGGGGTGGAGGCGCGCGCCTTCGCCACGCGGCGCGGCTTTGTCAACCGCTTTCAGCTCAATTTCCGCAACCATCGCAAGCTGGTGGTGGTGGATGGGGAATGCGCGTTTACGGGCGGTCACAACGTCGGCAACGAGTACCTCGGGCAAAAGCCGCCGCTGGCACCCTGGCGCGACACGCATATCGAGATCCGCGGCAGCGCCGTGCTGGACTTGCAGATGGTGTTTGCCGAAGACTGGTTCTGGGCCGCGCGGGAGGTGCCGATGCTGCTGCCCCCGCCGGCAGCACCTGCCGGGGGCATGACCTGCCAGGTGGTGCCGTCCGGCCCCGCCGACGCGCAGGAGACCTGCTCGCTGTTCTTCGTCGAGGCGATCCAGGCGGCGCGCTGGCGGGTGTGGATCACCAGCCCGTACTTCGTGCCGGACGAGGCCGTGTTCGCCGTACTTCGGCTGGCGGTGCTGCGCGGGGTCGACGTACGCATCCTGCTGCCGGCGCGCCCCGACCATCTCGTGGTGTTCGCCGCCTCCACGCTGTATGCCTACCAGGCGGTCTGCGCGGGCGTGAAGCTCTATCGCTACCAGCCGGGCTTCCTGCACCAGAAGGTCATCCTGATCGACGATGAGGCCGCGGCGGTTGGCAGCGCGAATCTCGATAACCGTTCGTTCCGGCTCAATTTCGAGCTGATGGTGATGACCGCGGACCGCGATTTTGCCGCCAGCGTGACGCACATGCTGGAGGCGGACTTCGCGCAGGCCTGCCAGATCGAGCGCAGCGAATACACCGCCGCGCCGACGCTGCGCCGCGTGGCGATGCACGTGGCCACGCTATTTGCGCCGATCCTATAGCCATGTGCCGTGCGCCAGGCCCTGCGCGCCGTGCGCCGTGCCTACAGATCCGCTTGCGCCGATTGCCTCGAGGTGCCGGTTGGCCAGTCGCGGCGCATGATGATGTAGGTGAAGGATGTCGACCAGCCGATCAGGATCAGGCCCACCAGCGGCTCGATGCTGGCGAGCAGGCGCGTGGCGCCGACCGGCGCGATGTCGCCCAGGCTTTGCGTGGTGAACGTTTCAAGCGAGAAGTAGAGGTAGACGATGGGCGTGATGGGATGGGCGCTGGCAAGGCCGCCCAGGCCCAGCACATGGCCCGCCACCCAGTAGCCGACGGCAAACACCATGGCTTCAAGGCTATGGGCCAGGATGATGCAGACGATCAGCACGCCAACGTTGACGCGGCCGGTCCAGCGGCGCGGATTCATGCCGGACAGCAGGCGCAGGGCTTCGTAGTGGATGGCGACCACGGTCACGGTGAGGATACTGGCGCAGGCCAAGGCCAGGAGGTCGTGGACGGTGAGGTTCATTGGGCATTCCTTGTCGGGCCGGGATCGCCTCGGTTGGGCGCGGCACGCGGGTAATGACCGCCCTTGCCGCCGGGATGTTCCCCGGCGCATGGCCGCACACGGTCACAAACTGCTTGGAATGTAACGGGGGATCACGCGCAATGCCAGCCCGAAGCGCACTGGCGCGGCTAGGGAAGCGGCGTGGCGAAGCGGCGGCGCAGCCAGCCTACCAGCGGCCCGAGCCAGGGCAGTTGCTGCCAGAGCTCCTGCGCGGCGTCCCAGTAGTCGCGATGGAGTGTCACGCGTCCATCGTCGTCAAAGCGAAAATGCGAACTACCGTGCACCTGGTAGGGCTTGCCCTTCAGGGTGAAGTGGAAGTCCCACAGCACAAACGCCTGGCCCGGCTGCCGGAATTGCTCACCGATCACAAAGCGCGGGTTGTCCGTGGCGACGAACATGTGCGCAAAGATCCGGCGGATCGCCTCGCGTCCGCGCACATCGTTGAAGGGATCCTTGAAGCGGGCATCGTCGGCATAGAAGCGCGCGATGTCGCCCAGCGAGGCGGGCGAGAGCGTTTCGTACCATCGCAGCAGGGCGGTCAACTCTGTCAACTCTGTCAATTCTGTCAATTCGGTCAACTCGGCCAATTCGGTCAACTCCGTCAATGCGTTCGGGCGGGTCAGGGGCATCACGGCGCGTCCATCACTTTTTGCAGAGCCGCAAGGCGCAGCCGGTAGGGTAACAGGCTGGCGAGCTTGAGCAGGCGGGTGAAGCGGCGCGGGAAATCGATCTCGAAGCGGCCGCGCGCCAGCCCCTGCAGGATGGCCTCGGCGGCGGCCTCGGGGGTGAGCAGGGCAGGCATCGGGAACGCGTTGTTGGCCGTCAGGCGTGTCTTGACGAATCCCGGGTTGACCAGGTAGACGCCAAGCCCGCGCGGATGCAGCTCGGCGTAGAGCAGTTCGGCCAGGTTGATCAGCGCGGCCTTGGTCGGCCCGTAGACGGTGGCGTTGGGCAGGCCCATGTAGCCGGCCACGCTGGCGACCAGCGCCAGGCTGCCGCTACCGCGCGCGAGCATGTCGGTGAGCGTGGCCTGCAGCCCGTAGTAGACGCTGTTCAGGTTGGTCTCGATGGTGTGGCGCACGCTCTCGGCTTCCAGCTCCCAGGGGCGCAACGCACGATAATCGGCCGCGCAAAACACCACCAGGTCCACGCCTTCCCAGGCCTCGCGCAACGCGTCATGCGCCTGGCGCCAGGCGTTGGGGTCGGTGGCATCCATCGGCAGCAGCAGCGCCGTCGCATGCTCGCCGGCAACCGCCTTGAGGGCTTCAGCCCGGCGCGCCGACAGGGCTACCCAGGCGCCGCGCGCAAGCAGGGCGCGCGCCAGCGCCGCGCCGATACCGCTCGATGCGCCGACCAGCCAGACCCGCTTTTCGCGCCAATCCGTCCAGCGGGGGTTGAGTGCCGTCCAGGCCATGGTTGCCTCTCTGATTTGCGCCGCAGCCGCGATTCGGTCATTGCGGTCATTGCGGTCATTGCGGCTATTGCAGCGATTGCGGGCGCCGGAAGAACACCGTGACCTGGCCAACCTCGAAACCGAATTTCGAGACGCTGGCGCGATTGATCATGGTGTGCGCGTCGACCAGGTACATCCAGTCGTCGAACTGCACGTCATACGTAGCGTCTCCCACTGGCAGCCGCAGCGTGTAGCGCCAGTTCAGCGTGTTGCCAGCGCTGTGCCCGATCGCGTCGCCCACCACGTCGCCGGCGCGGCCGCGCCAGGTGCCGTCGGGCTGGCGCGTCAGCGTCCAGGTGCGCTGCTCGGTGCTGCCGTCGCTGTAGGTGAAGTGCTCGTCCAGTACGAAATCGCTGCCTTGCCGGCGGCCCTCGATGGCTACCGTGAAGCGCTTGACCACCTCGCCGCTGCGTTTCTGGAACATGCCCCAGGCCTCTGTCTTGCCGCCAAAGAAAGCCGGCACATCGAGCGCGGGCTGCTGCTGCGCGTACTGCGAAACGTCCGGGCCAGCGCAGGCAGCCAGCCATAGCGCGGCGTACAGCAGCAGGTGTTTGCCGCAGCGCGACGGGGCAAGGCGAATCATGTCGGGTCCTCCATCTGTGGTGCCTGGGCCGTGCGCAGGCACAGCATGGCGCCGAGCTTGAACAGGCAGGGCAGGCCGCTGTAGACCAGCGCCAGGGCATGGCTGCCGGCCGCCGTGCCGCCCGCGCCAGGCTGGTAGCCGCACCAGGCCAGCAATGGCAGCGCCAGGCCCGACAACGCGAGCGCCAGCTTGCCCAGCAGGCTCCAGATGCCGTAGTAGCCGGCGGGTTGCTCGCCGGGGGGAATCAGGCAGGCCAGCAGCACCGGCGGCAGCGCCAGGTCGGCGCCAAGCGCAAGCCCCGCCAGCACGCACACGGCCAGGTAGGCGCCGGTGTCGCCTGTGCCCAGGCCGGCCGCCCAGACAAAGGCGGCCACCGCCAGCGCCATGCCAAGCCGCCACGCCCGCGCGAGGCCGATGCGCGCGGAAAGCCGGGTCCAGAGCGGCAGGCCGGCAGCGCCCGCCGCGAAATAGGTGGCGAGGAACGCGCCGGACCACTGTGGCGCGCCCAGCCGATCCTGGATGAAGAACAGAGCCAGCGTAGCCGGTATCGAGACCGACACCGCATTGAGGAAATACGGCAGCAGCAGGCGCCGGAATGCACGGTTGGCGAGCGTGGCGCGCCAACCGTGCACGCCAGCGCTGTGGTGGCGCCAGGCCGGCGCGTGCCGCAGCAGCAACGCCAGCGCGCCCAGCAGCAAGGCGGCGAACACCAAGGCATAGCACGCCATGGCCGGCGCGGCGGGCCAGCCCGATACGCCCGGAAGCCAGGTAGGCAGGACGCTGGCCAGCATCACCCCGGCCAGGCCCGCTGCCTCTCGCCAGGCCGCGGCGCGGGTCAGCGTGGCCGGCTCGCCAGACAGGCGCGCGCCCCAGGCCAGGTAAGCAATGTTGACCACGCTGTGCGCGCTGTAGACCAGTACCAGCGAGAGCGCCAGCCAGGCGGCCAGCGCCCCGCCGCGCACGGGCGGCAGCCACAGCATGGCAAAGGAGGCCGAGAGCACCAGGCACGCCAGCCACAACGCCGGCGCCAGCTTGCCGCGCTGCGCCAGGTGGTCGATCCAGCGGCCGAGGAATGGGTCCTGCACGGTGTCGAGCAGCCGCGCGGCGAACAACACCGTGCCGGTCGCGGACAAGGCCAGCCCGAGCTCGCTCGCGTAGTAGGCGGGCACCTGCACGTAGACCGGCAGGGCGGCCATGGCCAGCGGCATGCCGAGCAGGCCATAGGCAGCCATGGCGGATGCCGGGGCGGGCGCTGGGAGGGCCGGATCGGGATTGGGCGCGGTGGGCGTCGCGGCAGTCGCGCTGCCGAGGTGCGGCGCGGTCATCGTGCGAGCCCAAGCAGGCGCTGGCGCAACGCCGGCGCGCGCGTGGCGGGGTCGAGCCAGATCGAGAAAAACGCCTGCGCGAAGGCGGGGTCGTCGATCTCGGTGGTCAGCCGATCACCTGCGTAGAAGCGCACGCCCTTGCCTGGCATGAACACGCCAGTGAGCGTGTCACCCGGGCGCACGTCGACAAACGCCTGTGCCATGCTGGCGCGCCAGCTATCGAGCATCTGCGGGCTGGGCGGCGTGTTGCCGGCGCTGCCGATGCGCTTCATCTCGTCCAGGCTGGTTTCGACCAGGCGCTCGCGCTTGATGCTGCGGTCGTAGGTGAGTTGCAGCGCAAAGGGCGCATCCGGCGCGATCGGCAGCTGTGCGCTCCAGAGCTGGGCGGTATAGAGGCGAAATCCAAACACGCGAAATTCGCCTTCGCCCGATAGCCGGGCGGGCTGCACGTCTGCGTGCCAGCCCGTCGCGGCAAGCGCTGGGATACAGAGGATGGCCATGGCGAGGGCGGCGGCAGCGCGGCGCATCTCAGGCATTCCGCTGAAGCACGAACTGCATGACGTCGGTGCGGCCTTCGTCGAATCCGGCTTCGCAGTAGCACAAGTACAGGCGCCAGGTACGGATGAAGACCGCATCGAAGCCCTGCGCGGCGACATCATCAAGCCCCTGCTCGAAGGCCGCGCGCCAGCGCCGCAGCGTCTCGGCGTAATCCGGGCCAAACGCCAGCGTGACGCGGCTTTCCAGCCCGGCCCGCAACCCAGCCCTCAGGAATCGCTCGGGGCTGGGCAGCATGCCGCCCGGGAACACGTACTCGCGGATAAAGTCGCTGCTCGCGCGATAGGCCTTGAAGCGCGGCTCTTCGATGGTGATCGACTGCACCAGCGCGCGCGCGCCGGGCCGCAGGCGCTGGTGCAGCATCTGGAAGTAGCCGGGCCAATAGCGCTCGCCCACGGCCTCGAACATCTCGATGGAGACAATGGCGTCGTACTCGCCATCGAGATCCCGGTAGTCGCGCAGCTCCAGCCGGGCGAGCCCTTCCAGACCGGCCTGGGTCACGCGTTGCTGCGCTACCTCAAGCTGTGCGGAGGAGATGGTGATGCCGTGCACGTGGATCCCTTGCCTTGCCGCATGCATGGCAAAGCCGCCCCAGCCGCAGCCCACCTCCAGCACGCGCATGCCGGGCTTGAGGCCGAGCGTGTCGACGATATGCTGGTACTTGGCGTCCTGCGCCGCTTCCAGCGGCCGGGCCCGCTCGCCCTGGAACAGCGCGGCCGAATAAGTCCAGGTCGGGTCCAGCCAGCGCTGGTAGAAGGCGTTGCCCAGGTCGTAGTGCGCGTGGATATTGCGGCGGCTGCCGGTACGGCTGTTGGGGCGCAGCCGGTGGCGCAGGCCATACCACAGCCGCGCAAGCCAGCTGCCGACCACGGTCTGCGGCAGCGCGGACTCATTGCGGATGGCCAGGCGCAGCAGCGCGGTGAGGTCCGGCGTATCCAGCCAGCCTGCGCGGTAGGCTTCGGCAAAGCCGATGTCCCCGGCGCGCAGGATCTCGGCACAGGCACGCCAGTCGCGCAGTTCCAGGCGCGCGCCGGGTCCGGCATGCGGATCGCCAAACAGGCACTGCTCACCCGAGGGCGCGACCAGCAACAGGTGGCCAACGCGGATGCGCGCGAGCAGGGTTAAGAAAAGACGGGCTGACGCAGGGGCACCGTCGGGCGGCAGGGTTAGCGCGCGAGAGGGCGTCATGGCTTGTTTTCCTCGAACTGCGACAGGTTGGCGGAGGGGTTGGGGAAACTGGTCGGGCCGGGGGGATCCGCACCGGGGCCTGGGTCTTTGCCGCGGAACGGCACTTTCTTCAGCCACAGGCGCAGTGCCTGCCAGTGGATGCGCGCCATCACCGACACCGTGAGCCAGGGCTGCCTCGCCAGCGCACCCAGCACATTGGCGCGCGAAAACGGCAGGCGGCGCCCGCCGATCGCGGTACGGATCACGAGGCCCGTGGCGTCGTAGTAGTCAATGCCGGCAAAGCTGGTGCCGCCGGTATCGCGCAGGCGGAACGCATAGCTGCCCTCGACCACGCAGAACGGCGACACATGCAGCGCCTTGTGGCAGCTCAGCACGGTGTCGGGGCCGATTGCGCAGCGGTCGGGCGCGCACAGCAAGTAACGGTGGCTGGCGCCGAAGGTGTTGTTGACCTCGGCCAGCACCGTGCGCAACTGGCCGGCGCGGTCATGGCAATGCCAGAAGCTCACCGGGTTGAAGGCATAGCCGAACACGCGCGGGAACGTCTGCAGCCAGATCTCGCCGTCGGCCGGCAGGTTGGCCTCGGCCAGCAGCTTGCGCATCCACGCGGCCAGGTCGCTGCCATCGCGCGGGCCGTAGTCGCGCGTGGCAAGCGACAGCGGCGCCCAGCGGTCGATGCCGAACCACCAGTGGCGCAAGGCAGGCAGGCGGTCGAGATTGCAGCGCAGGTAGAACACCGGATACACAAAGCGGTGGCGTGCGGGACGCAGGCGCTCATGCATCACGCGGCCAAGTAGCAACCACGCGGGCGGCGCGTCGGCGGGGCTGCTGGCGAGGTGGTCTTCCATGCCGCTCATAGCCTGGCCCAGTCTGGGAGCACATCGAAATCGGCGGCCACGCGCAGCGCGGACTTGAGCCCGTCCTCATGGAAGCCGTAGCCCGTCCAGGCCCCGGCAAACCAGGTGCGGCGCCGGCCCTGCAACGCGGGCAGCGCGGACTGCGCCGCCACGGCGGCCAGGTCAAAGACCGGATGCTGGTAGTGATAGCGGCCCAGTTCCGTGCCGGGCGCTGGCGCGGTGACGGGGTTGAGCGTCACCACCACCGGGGTCTTGAAGGGCAATGGCTGGAGCTGGTTGCACAGGTAGCTCACGCAGACCGGGCGGGTGTGGCCGGCATGATCGTGCGTGCCCGGGCCCGCATCGTGGGTGCCAACGGCACCGCCCAGGTAGTTCCAGGCTGACCACACCTTGCGCCGGCGCGGCAGCAGGGCCGGATCGGTATGCAGGATCGCCAGGTTCGGCTGGTACTGCACCGCGCCAAGCGTATGGCGCTCGCCGGGATCCGCGTCCGCCAGCATGCGCAGCGTGGTGGGCGCATGGGTGGCCAGCACCACCGCGTCGAAGTGCTCGGGGCCATCTTCGGTCAGCAGGTCAACGCCGCGCTCATGCCTGCGGATGCTGCGCACGGGCGTCGATATCCGGATGGCGGCATCGCGCTGCGCCAGTTGCGCGGCGATCCGCTGTACATAATCGCGCCCGCCGCCCTGCACCGTTTTCCACTGCGGCCGGTTGTTGACCTGCAGCAAGGCGTGGTTGAGGCAGAAGCGCAGGAAGGTGGCGGCAGGGAAACGCAGGATATCGGCGGTCGCGCTGGACCAGATCGCCGCCGCCATCGGCAGCAGGTAGTTGTGGCGAAACGGCTGGCCATAGCCGCCGTCGAGCAGCAATTGGTCCACCGAGCAGCCGCTCCGGATGGCCAGCGCCAGGTTGCGCTCGGCGGCACCGTTGAAGCGCACGATATCGCGCAGCATCGACAGGAAGCTGGGCGAAAAGAGGTTGCGGCGCTGCGCGAACACGGTGTTGAGGTTGCTGCCGGCCCATTCCAGCCGGCCCTGGTCCAGCGATACCGAGAACGACATATCGGTGGGGTAGGCCGTGACCCCAAGCTCGGCGAACAGCGCGATCAGGTTGGGATAGGTGCGGTCGTTGAACACAAGGAAGCCGGTGTCCACGGGATGGCGCGCGCCCTCCAGCTCGACCTCGACCGTGTTGGTATGCCCCCCCAGGTAGTCACCGGCTTCAAACAATGTGATGTTGTGCCGACGCGACAGCAGATAGGCGCTCGCCAGGCCGGAGATGCCTGCGCCGACCACGGCGATGCGCTGGCCGCGCGGATAGGTTCCGGGCGCGCCGCTCATGCCGGTTCCTGGCTGGCGAGCGCGCGCTCGCCAATAGCGCCAGCCCTTGTGGCAGCTTGACTGGCAGCGGTTGCAGGGCGGCAGTGCTGGGGATTTCCTGAATTCGACATCGCTTTGCCTGGATGGGTGCTAAGATGGTTTCGTACCGTGTTGGAAAAAAGATTACTACATAGTAGCGAGATTTACTAATGAGTATTTTCGGCAGGCTGAGTTTCAAGGACCAGGCTTTCAAGCTGCGTGAGGACGCGATCCTCGATGCGGCGACCCGCATCCTGGCTGGCAAGGGCTTCGACCTGATGACCATGGACGACGTGGCGCTGGAGGTTGGCATCTCCAAGCCCAGCCTCTACAAGCACTTCAAATCCAAGGAGGACCTGGTCGGCGAAGCGCTGATCCGGCTGATCGACGGCGCGCTCGAGTACCTGGAGCAGCTCCCGGGCGATCTCACGGGGCTGGCGCGCCTGCGCGCCTTGCTCGAGTGGGCGCTGCGGGTACGCCTGACCGGCGGGCTGCCGTTCCTGCCATCCACCAGCCCGCATGTGCGCGAAATGCTCACGCGCAACCTGCGCTACGTCACGCGCGTGCTCAAGCTCAACCGGCAACTGGAACAGCTCGTGGCCGAGGCCAAGGCGGCGGGCGAGCTCGACCCGTCGCTGCCCGACGAGGTGATCCTGTTCAGCTATTACGCGCGCACTTGCGATCCGGCCGTAGAGTACCTGCAGCTGTACAGCAAGCTGGGCACCGACGCGATCGTCGAGCACATGCTCAAGGTCAGCTTTGAAGGGATGCGTAGTCACTTGTAGGCGGGCGCGGGCAAGCCGCGCGCTGGGGTCCTGATGCCTACATGTACGGTGCGCAGCGGGGATTGGATGCGCGCCGGCAGCGCCCGGCCCGGGGAGGCGGGCCTAGTCGAACTCGACGTAGAATTCGCCGCGCGGCCCGTCAAAGCCGACGCGTGGCACCTTGCCGTGTTCGCGGCTGGAGCGGGCCAGGGCGCGGAGCTCGGCCTGCCGGGCGGGCTCGCGCAGGCTGCGGCGGGCCTTGGTGCTGATCTCCACCGGGCCGCACTGAGGGTTGTCGCAGTCGTACCGCACCCATTGCCCGTAGCTGCCTCGACGGGCACGGGCTGCGGCCTGGGTGCCGCAAAGCGGGCAGTATTCTTGTTTTTCCTTCATCGCCGTCAATGGTCTTAAAGGGGAGGGGGCTGGGGCGGGAAAATCGGTCCAGGCACCATGCTGCCTCGCTGGTAGCAACGCAAAGTCAAATTGAAACATGGCCAGCCACGACGCCAGGCGGTCAACGTGCTGACAGACTTTGCATACAAGTCTGCGCAGTTCGCGATCGTGGTGCTGCCCCTCTTTAGAGGGGATCGATTGTCCGAGGGGCGCACTGGGACGCGGTGAGCGCGCCTCCAGTGGGCGAATGGCGCGGCTCAGCTCGTGCGATAGGCATCCAGCCGGTTGTAGAGCGTCTTCAGGCTGATGCCAAGCGAGTGCGCAGCCTGCCGCTTGTCGCCGCCAAAGCGCGCCAGCGTGGCCAGGATGATCTCGCGCTGGGCGTCGGCCAGCGAGGTGCCGATGCGCACGTTGACGAAGCCGTCCAGCGTGGCCGGCCGTGGCGGTTGGGTGGCGATATTGGGGTTGACGATGTCGATGACGCGGTCGGCCAAGATAAAGGCGCGATAGATGGTGTTCTTCAGTTCGCGCACATTGCCGGGCCAGCCGTAGTGCCGCAGCCGTTCCAGCGCCGTGCCGGAGAACACCTTGTCGGCGCCCTCCATGGCGTTGAATTCCGCCAGGAAGTGCCTGGCCAGCTGCGCGATATCCTCGCCACGCTCGCGCAGCGGCGGAATGTGCAACGGGAAGACCGCAAGGCGGTAAAGCAGGTCCTCGCGCAACTGGCCAGTGCGCACCGCGTCGACAGGGTCGCGGTTGGTCGCGGCGAGGATGCGCACGTCGCACACGATCTGCGTGTCGCCGCCCACGCGGTGGAAGGTGCGCGTCTCCAGCACGCGCAGCAGCTTGATCTGCATGTCGGGCGCCATTTCCGTGACTTCATCCAGAAACAGCGTGCCGCCCCGGGCTTGCTCGAAATACCCGGCCTTCTGCTGCACGGCGCCCGTGAAACCGCCTTTCTCGTGGCCGAACAACTCCGACTCGATCAGCGTGGGGGATATCGCCCCGCAATTGACCGCGACGAACGGGCCGGCCCGGCGCGCGCCGCGGTCGTGCACGGCGCGGGCTACCAGCTCCTTGCCGGTGCCGCTTTCGCCCACCGCCAGCATCGTGACTTCCGTGGCGGCCACGCGGTCGATCTGCGCGAGCAACTGCTGCATGACGGGCGAAGCGCTTTGCCATAGCAAGGCCGAGGGACCCTGTACGGCGCGCCGCGGCGCGCCGCATGCCGGCGTGGCGGGAAGGGAGGCGGCGGGCGGGTTGAGGCTTGTCATCGAGTGCGGCATGGGGGCGTGATCGCCTATGGCCGGGTCGGCGGGAGGTGCGTCGGCGGTGGGGCAATCTGGGGGCAGTTGAGCTAATCCTAGCGCGTGCTTTGGCTTGAGGCCACTGTTTTGAACGGTTCCTGCGCCAATGCGTGCCGGCGCGTGGCGTTGTCAGACAGACACTGGTACCGCTGCGGCTGGCGCCCGCATAAAATTGGTTGTATCCCCGGATTAACCTTGGCGCCAGGACGCACTACCGCCCTATGTTCTGACATAAGGCCAGGACCGTGCTTGCCGTGGCAGCCGGGTGATACGGTGCCGATACGGAGAACGATGCCCCACATCCTGATCGTCGACGACGATGAAAATACTTGTGCCGCACTGTCCGAGATCGTGGCGGCCGAGGGCTTCACGTCCGCCACCGCAGGCGACTTGCGCGAAGCCTGCCTGCAGATCGGCTGGCAGGTGCCGGACGTTGTGCTGGCCGACCTGAAGCTGCCCGACGGCAGCGGCATGGACCTGTTCAACGAGGTCGGCACCGCCGGCGTCGAAGTGATCCTGATGACCGGCTACGCCAGCGTGGAATCCGCCGTGGACGCCCTGCGCCGGGGCGCCACCGATTACCTGGTCAAGCCGATCAACGTGACACGCCTGCGCACCGTCCTGAAGCGCATTGCCACCACCGGCGACCTCAAGGCGGAAATCCATTCCCTGCGCGACGAACTGCGCCGCTATGGCCGCTTTGGCCGCCTGCTTGGCAGCTCCGAAGCGATGCAGGTGGTCTACGACCAGCTCGGCAAGGTCGCGCCCACCGAGGCCACGGTGCTGCTGGTGGGCGAGAGCGGGACCGGCAAGGAGCTGGCCGCGCAGACCTTGCACGAACTCTCGGCGCGCCGGCGCCAGCCCTTCCTGGCCGTGAACTGCGGCGCGATTTCCTCCACGCTGATCGAGTCCGAGATGTTCGGCCACGAGCGCGGCAGCTTTACGGGTGCGGAGCGCCAGCACAAAGGCTACTTCGAGCGCGCTGATGGCGGCACGCTCTTTCTCGACGAAATCACCGAGATGCCGGTCGAGCTGCAGGTCAAGCTGCTGCGCGTGCTGGAGTCCGGCGCCTTCATGCGCGTTGGCACCAACCGCGAGCTGCATGCCGATGTGCGTGTGGTGGCCGCCACCAACCGCAATCCGGAAGAGGCGGTAGCCGAGGGCAAGCTGCGTGCCGACCTCTATCACCGGCTCAACGTGTTCCCGATCGAGCTGCCGCCGCTGCGCGCGCGCGCCGACGACGTGGTGCAGATCGCCAACACGCTGCTGGAGCAGATGAACGGCGAGCATGGCACGCAACGCCGCTTTGCCCCGGCGCTGCTCGATAGCTTGCTGCTGCATGCATGGCCCGGCAATGTGCGCGAGCTGCGCAACTTTGTGCAGCGCGCCTACATCATGGCCGACCAGGATCTCATTGCCGATGCGCACGTGCCGCTGCAGGTGGCAGCGGCCAATTCGGCTGCCACCGCCATGGTCTCGGTGCCAGTGGGGATGTCGCTGGCCGAGGCCGACCGCCAGTTGATCTTTGCCACGCTGGAGCAGTGCTCCGGTGTGAAGAAGCACGCCGCCGAGATACTCGGCATCAGCCTCAAGACCTTGTATAACCGCCTGGAAGAATATGCCTCAAGGGGGGAGTTGCCCGAATCGCTGCGCGCCAACGGCACGAGCACGCCGCCGGGCGGCACCACGGCGCCGAACTAGCTTGTGCCGCGCGCTGCCAGCGTTCCTGGCGCGCCGCCGCTGGATCGGATACCAAAAGTTGGCCGGGTGCGTGCCGGAATTACGGTTTCGCGCTGCACGGATGCCATCCATTGGCGTGCGCGGTATGGTTATTGCATGACAACCGGGCGAGCATGCAGCCCCAAAAGGTATCCATGTCGCAGCAACATCATCCTTCAGAAGGCCCCGACGCATCGGATCGTCCCGCGACCGTTGAACCCAGCGAGCCGATCCAGAGCGGCGCCGAGGTCGCCACGTTGATCAGCCAGGTGGCGCATGACCTGCGCTCCGCGCTTAACGGGGTGCAGAGCTGGGCCTACGTGCTGGACCACACGCTCGACACGCCTCCCGCCTCCGCGCAGCGGGCGCTTAGCGGCATCCGCACCGGCATGCAGCAGCAACTGGCGCTGATCGAACACATGGAGGAGGCGGTGGCGCTGCTGGCCGACGACAGCTCGCCGCAGTGGGAGCGCGTAGACCTGCTGGCCGCATTGCAGAAGGCGACGGACGAGGTACGCCCGGTGGCCGAAGCGCGCGGCGTCATACTGGCCGCAGCGGGCGTGGACAGCGCTGCGGATCAGCCTGGCGACGGCCTGCTGATCGACGCAGACACGCGCCGCCTGGATCCGCTGCTGCGCAACTTGCTGGTGCATTGCATTCACCATGCGCGCAGCGCCGATACCGTGGAGACGCACCTCAAGTTCGAGGCGGGGCGGATCCGGCTGCGCATTACCGAGAGCCGGGCGCCCACCGGCGCACGCAGGGAAGAGCGCATTGCCGTGCTCTCCGATTTCTTCCGCCGGCGCAAGGCCCAGGGCGGCAACTCGGCGCCACGCCAAGGCACTGCGCTGCTGCTCGCCAGGCGGCTGGTGGAAACGCATGGGGCGCACATCGAGGCCGAAGGGCAGGGGTGTTCGACCGATAGCGGATCGGTGTGCATTACAGTGAGTTTTCCGCTGCATGCCACGCCGCACGAAACCCATTGAGCACGTAGTTTTTACCGGTTGCAGCATAAAGTGCATGGCGCCTGCGAAATGCCGTTTTCAGTTTGGCTTCGAAGCCTCACGCCCGCTGCGGCGGCGGGGGCCTGTCGCCTGGCGGCGGATCGCTCACGGGCACGGGCGGATCGGGATCAGGCACTTCGGGGGGAGGAACCTCCGGCGGTGGCGGGTTTTGATCAGGCTCGGGCGTGATATGAAAGTGCATCTGCATGCTCCATCTCCGAAAAATCAAGATCGGGGGGCAGCCGGCTCCCCAAGTTCTTCCAGCATCCGCGACAACACCTCCAGGTCCACCGGCTTCACCAGATGTTGGTCAAAACCGGCTTCGTTGGTCCGCTGCCGGTCGGCTGGCTGGCTATAACCCGTCAATGCCACCAGGCGCACATGCTGCAACTCGGGGATGGCACGCAGCCGTTGCGCAATCTCGAAGCCATCCATTGCCGGCATCCCGATATCCAGCAAGATCACATCGGGCTGCGCCTTGACCGCGCGCACGATCGCGGCCGGCCCGTCGATGGCGGTCACCACCGTGTGTCCCATGGCCTCCAGCGTGAGCGCCATGGCCTCCAGCGCATCGATGTTGTCGTCTACCACCATCACCGTGCGCGGCGTGCCGAGCGGGGAGCGTAGCTTGCCCACTTCGGGCTGCCAGCTCTGCCACGGCTGCGCGGGCAGCTCCACCACAAAGGTGCAGCCCAGGCCCGCGCCCGCGCTCTGCGCGTGGACAGTGCCGCCATGCAGCTTGACCAGCTTTTGCACCAGCGACAGCCCGATGCCCATGCCCTCCTGCCCGGTGGTGCCGCGGGGCTTGTCGCCGTAATGCGCGGTGGTTGGGTCGAAGATGGCTTGCAGCGCCTGCGGCGACAAGCCGGGGCCGTTGTCCCGCACCCGGACCGTGAGCAGCGTACCGTCGCTGGTGACTTCCAGCGCGAGCTGGCCGTCCGGCTGGGTATAGCGCGCCGCGTTGTGCAGCAGGTTGCTGAAGATCTGCGTCAGCCGCACCAGGTCGCCGCGTACTGGCATTGGCCCCTCGGGCACGCTCAACCGCAGCGAGTGGCCGCGCGAATCGATCAACGGACGCACGGCTTCCACGGCGGTGCTCAGCGCGGTGCGCAGCTCGACCAGGTCGTCGCGCAGCACGATCCGGCCCTGGGTGAAGCGCGAGATATCGAGCAGGTCGTCCACCAGGCGGGTCAGGTGATGCAGCTGCCGGGCGATGATGTCGCGCGCCTTGAAGGTGTCCTCGCGGCTTGGCGCGCAGCGCATCAGCAAGTCGGCGGCGCTGCGCATCGGTGCGAGCGGGTTGCGCAGTTCGTGGGCCAGCATGGCGAGGAAATCGTCCTTGCGGCGATCCTCGTCCAGCAGCATGCGCTCGGCGCGCTTTTGCGGAGTGATGTCCTGGCAGATGCCGGCCACGCGATAGAACACGCCGGCCGTGTTGGAGACCGGGAATGCGCGCGCGCGGACCTCGCTGACTTCGCCGTCGCCTCGCTCGAGCCGGAATTCCGCATCCATATGGCCGTCGCGCAGCATGGCATCGAATGCAGCCTCCATGCGCTCGCGGTCCTCGGCGTGCACGCTGGCGAGCCAGTTGCGCGGGTTGTGCTTGAGGTCTTCCACCGGGCGCCCCCAGAGCTGGGCGAACGACGGGCTCATGAACAGGAACTGGCGCTCGGCGGGGTCCAGGATCCACAGCGCATCGGAGAGATTCTCGGCCAGCTGGCGGAACAGTTCCTCGTTCTCGCGCAGCGCTTGCGACGACTGGCGGGAGGCCTCCTCGGCCTTGCGCATGCGCAGCAGGGCATTGATGCTCGACACCAGTTCTTCCGCGTCCACGGGCTCGATCAGGTAGCTGTCGGCGCCGCCATCCAGGGCCTGAACCCGGTGGCGCGATTCGGTCAGCGCGGCCGAAGTCTGCAGCACCAGCGTGCTGGCGGTCTCGGGATCGCTCTTGATCAGCCGGCACACTTCCAGTCCACTGATGTCGGGCAGCTTCACATCCAGCAGCACCAGGTCCGGGGCATGCTGGCGCACCAGCGACAGCGCGGCCTGTCCGCTCGCGGCCTCCAGCACGGAGAAGCCCGCGCGCTGCAGGATGCGGCCCTTGACGTAGCGAGCCCCGTCGCTATCGTCCACGTTGAGGATCAGCGGGCGCCTGGCGTTGATGGGAGAGGGCAGGATGTTCATGGCGAACTCAGCGAAGTGGCGTATCGAAAGGTGCTGTGTGGCGTGTGCATGCGGGGCAGTGAGCGGGGATCGTCAGCGTGAAGGTGGATCCCTTGCCAGCCTCGCTTTGGACGTGGATGTCGCCGTTCAGCAATTCGGCAAGCTGGCGGCACAGCGGGAGGCCCAGGCCCGTTCCCTTGGCCCGGTGCTGCAGCGGGTTCGCGATCTGCGCGAACTCCTCGAAGATCACCGGCAGGTGTTCGGGAGCAATGCCGATGCCGGTGTCCGCAACCGTGAGCACCAGCTGGTCGGTGGCCGGGAGGTAGAGGGCGCTCACACGCACCTCGCCGCGCTCGGTGTACTTGAGCGCGTTGGAGACAAAGTTGCGCAGGATCTGCGCCACCTTGCCCTCGTCGGTACGCAGTGACGGGACGTGGTCGACGGCGCCGATCACCAGTTCCACCTCGGCGCTGTGCTGCAGCGGGCGCATCATGCCGCGCAGCGCGCTGAAGGTACTGTCCAGCGTGAATTCGGTGACGTGCACTTCGGTCTTGCCCGAGGCGATCTTCGCCAGGTCGAGCAGGTCGTCGACCAGCTGGCTCAGCGCCTCGGCGGAATGGCGCACCATCGTCACCTGATGCACCTGCTCGGCATTGAGCGGGCCATCGGTCTGGTCGAGCAGCAACGTGGACAAGGCGCGGATCGAGCTGAGCGGCGTGCGCAGTTCGTGGCTCACGTTGGAGAGGAAGCGGCTCTTGGTTTCGTCCGCCACGCGCAGGCGGTCGGCCCGATCATCCAGCTCCGCGTACAGGGCCACCACACCACGGTTGGTGTCCGCCAGCTCGTTGGCCAGCAGCTCGAGCTCGCGCTGGCGGGCGGCCAGTTCGTGCAGCGTGCCAGCCAGCTCGCGGTTCTGCTCGCGCAGCTCGCTCGCAAGCAGATCAGGCGAGCGCTCCAGGCAGCGCCCGGAGATGGCGGCCAGCGCGGCTGGCGCAGGCTCCGCCGCGGCTGGCGGCAGATGCCGGCGAATGGCGAGACGGGGTTGCTGGCTTGCCTCGGGGTCAAGCGACCAGGTGTCGGCCAGCGCCACGGCATGCAGCAGCGCCTGGCCCGGCGGGTCGCCCGCCAGGGCCTCGCCCCGCAGCATGCGTGCCAGCGTTGAAATGGCGGAGGGCGCCGCATCGACGACGATGGCGAGTTCGCGCGCCGCCTCGTTGCGGCAATCGCCGCGATCCAGTTCCGCGCGCAGCGTGCGGGGCTCGTCCATCGCCAGCAGCAGGCGCGCAAGTTCCGACACCGTGGTGGCGATGGCCGTTTGCTCGATCGCGGAGAAGCCAAGCTCGGCCGCGGCGTTGCGGGCGGCCTGGCGCGCCACCACCACGTCGGTGTCCGCGCGCAGGGTGATCTGGAACAGCGGGAGCTTCATGGCAAGGCTCCCTGGCCAGCAGCGGCAGCCGAGCCCGGGGCGCTCAACGGGCCCGTCCACGCGTGGCATTCGCTGTTGCGGCGGCACACGATCACGGTGACGTCATCGCGCCCGCGCGCGAAATCCCGGTACAGCACCGCCGCGATGATGGCCGGGTGCCGCGCGTTCAGACCCGGATAGTCGTCCAGGTCCCAGTGCGTGCCCAGGCCATCGCTGTGCAGGATCAACAGCGTGTCGGGCGGCCACGGTGCCTCCACTTCAGTCACCTTGCGTATGGCGTAGCCGACGATGCCGTTGTGCGAAATCAACTGGCGCCGTGTCCCCGTGCTGCCCAGCGTCCCGGGCGTGACCACGCAAGCGGCGATGTTGCCGATGCCTGCAAAGCGGATCCGCCCCGGCGCCGTCTCGATGCGGGCTACCGCCATGGCCGCGCCGCGCGTGGCCCGCAGTGCCGCATGGGCGTGCCCGATCAGCACCGCGGGGGCCACGAAGGCATGGGCGGCGGCAACCCGCTTGGCGGCCTCGGCGGCGCGCGCGGCATCGGGGCCGTGGCCGAGCCCATCGGTCACCGTGAGACTGGATAGCTCGTGCGCCGAACTCACGTGCCAGCCGTCGCCGCACTCGGTCTCGCCGGCAATGGGCACGCACACTGATCCCACCGAGATCGCCGGCAGGGCTGGTGGCGCTGGCCGGTCGGAGGGGGAGAGCGCCATGCGCAGGACCGTGCCTTTGCCGGGCGCGCTGTAGATATCGAAGGCGGTGGCGAGCCGGCTTATTGCCCCCAGCCCGTTGCCGGCGGTGCCGGTCGTGGAAAAGCCGTCGCGCAGGCTGGTGCTGAGGTCGGCCATGCCAGGGCCGCGGTCGATGGCGATCACCTCCACCTGCGGCGCGGCCGGCCCGGCAACTTCTTCCTGCAAGGCACGGATCAGCAGTTCGCCATCCCCGCCGTGCTTCAGGATGTTGGTTGCTGCCTCGGAGACGGCGATGGCCAGGCGGCCCGTGGCCACCTCGCCAAAGCCACAGCGGATGGCCAGCTCGGTGACCGTGCGGCGCGCCTGCGCGACATGGCTGGCTTCCTGGATCGAGGCTCTAATCTGCATGATGTTCTCCCGCATTCAGAACACGCCGTAGCGGGCGATGGTCACCGTCGTTCCCCGGCCCGGCGCGCTATCGATCTCGAAAGCGTCGGATAGCCGCCGTGCGCCACCTAGGCCAATGCCCAAGCCGCCGCCGGTGGTGAAACCGTCCTGCAGGGCCGCCTGCACATCGGCAATACCGGGCCCCTGATCGATGAACCGCAACTGCACGCCGCGCCGCGCGCCCGCCGTCACCGGCAGGACCTGCGCGGTGCCGCCGCCGCCGTAGAGCACCATGTTGCGCGCCAGCTCGCTCGCCGCGGTGACCAGCTTTGTCTGGTCGACCAGGGACATGCCCTGTGCCACCGCCGCTTCGCGCACCAGCTTGCGCAGCCGCACCACGTCCTCGCCCGTGCGCAACGGCATGTTCTGCGCCGCCGCATGGCTCTCGGGCATAGCCTGCTGAAGCGAGGGCCTCTGGGCCGCGAAAACGCCGTCGTGCGGGTTCATGCGCCGGCCTGCAGCAGGGCCATGCCGCGCTCCACGTTCAGCGCGGTGCGCACCCCATCCAGCGGGACCCCGAGTTCCACCAGGGTGATCGCCACGGCGGGCTGCATGCCGACGACCACGGTCTGGGCGTCAAGCACGCGCGCAATGGAGGCGGTATTGCCAATCATGCGGCCGATGAACGAATCCACCAGGTCCAGTGCTGAGATGTCGATCAGCACGCCCTTGGCGCGGTCCTTGACAATGCGCTCGGAAAGGTCCTCCTGCAGCGTCAGTGCCAGCCGGTCGTGCATGTCGACCTGGATCGTCACCAGCAGCAGGCTGCCCATGCGAAGAATTGGAATGCGCTCCATATCCGTTCATCCGTTGCGCGCGGCTAGCGCCGGGCGGCACTGGTAACGGCGCCCCCGGTACGCTTGAGCGCGACGCGGAACGCATCCGCCAGGGTGGCCTTGGTGGTGACATCGGCCAGGTCCACGCCGAGGTGGACAATGGTCTGCGCAATCTGCGGGCGAATGCCGCTGATGATGCAATCCGCGCCCATCAACCGGGCCGCCGCCACGGTCTTCAGCAAGTGCTGCGCGACCAGCGTGTCCACGGTGGGCACGCCGGTGATGTCGATGATGGCGATCGAGGCGCCGGTATCGACGATCTTCTGCAGCAGATTCTCCATCACGGTCTGGGTCCGCGCGCTATCCAGCGTGCCGATCAGCGGCAGCGCCAGGATGTCGTCCCAGAGCTGCACCACGGGCGTCGACAGTTCCATCAGTTCGCTTTGCTGCCGCGCGATGACCTCTTCGCGGCTGGCCTGGTATAGCGTCGTGGTGTAAAGGCCGAGCTGATCCAGCAGGGCGCTGGTCGCCCAGGTTTCGTCCGCCAGCCGGACCGGGTCCTGGGCCAGCAGCTTGCGCAAGCGCACGAAAGCCAGCTGCTTGAGCGAGAACACGAACATGGCCGTATCAGCCGGAGAGAAGCCTTCGCGGGCGCGGCGGCGCGAGATATCCGCCAGCACGCCGCGTACGCGCTCCCATTCCGGCTTGCTCAGGTCCGCAGTGGCGCCGGCGCGCAGCGCTTCGCGCAGGCCGTGCAGGAAGCGCTGGGACTGGTCGCGCAGCTCCGCTTGCGCCAGGCGCTGCCCGCCCGGCAGGGCAAGCTGCTGCGCTACCCAGTCATTCAATAGCGCCTCGGGTTCGTTTGTAAGAACGCTTGTAAGAACGACTAGGGCGTCAGGGCCCTGATCGGTATTTTCTGCATGTAGCGTTTGCGCCACGATTCTCCCCCTTGATATGCCGAAGGCTGCGTTTCCCCTTGGCCGGCAACGGTTTGCGGGCGATGCCCAGGAGCCGGCGGGCCTGGCTCGTGCCGCCTGGTGGCCCGGATGGAGGAAATGGCGCAAAAGCCGTGCCCACGTGCAGGACCCTGCCACAGGAAGGCGCCGGGCGGCCCGGATTGCCAGGCGCCGCGCGCGCGGCCATACTGAGCGCTCAGCAGTGTCCGTGCCAGAACGATCCCGAAACGATCTCCCCAGACATCGATGCGCCAAGACTCTCCCGATTCGCCAGCCAGTCCCCCGCATGGCCATGACCACGATCACGATCACGGCCACGGCGGCAGCACGCTCTCCGAGATGGACCTGCGCGTGCGCGCGCTGGAATCGCTGCTGGTGGAGAAGGGCTATGTCGACCCGGCCGCGCTGGATGTCCTGATCGAAGCCTACGAGCAACACATCGGCCCGCGCAACGGGGCGCGCGTGGTCGCCAAGGCCTGGGCCGATCCCGCCTACAAGGCGTGGCTGCTGGCGGACGCCACCGCGGCCATCGCCTCGCTCGGCTTTACCGGCCGCCAGGGCGAGCACATGATCGTGCTGGAGAACACGCCCGCCACCCACAACATGGTGGTCTGCACCCTGTGCTCCTGCTATCCCTGGCCGGTGCTGGGACTGCCGCCGGTCTGGTACAAGTCCGCGCCGTACCGTGCCCGGGCGGTGATCGATCCACGCGGCGTGCTGCGCGATTTTGGCTTTACGCTGCCGCAGGCGGTGCAGATCCAGGTGTGGGACTCCACCGCCGAGCTGCGCTACCTGGTGCTACCCATGCGCCCGGCCGGCACCGAGAGCTGGAGCGAGCAAGCGCTGGCGGAGCTGGTGACCCGTGACGCGATGATCGGCACGGGGCTGCTGCCGGACGTGACCACGCCGGCAACGGCAGGGGAGCCGCAATGAACGGTGGCCAAGACCTCGGCGGCATGCAGGGTTTCGGCCCGGTTCGCCCGGAACCCGATGAGCCGGTATTCCACGCCGGCTGGGAGCGCCGCATGCTCGCGCTTACGCTCGCCATGGGTGCGCTCGGCAAGTGGAATATCGACACCATGCGCGCGGCTCGTGAAAGCCTGCCGCCGGCGCAGTACCTTGGCAGCAGCTACTACCAGATCTGGTTCGAAGGCCTCAAGGCCATGCTGGTCAAGACCGGCATGGCCAACGCGGAAGAGATCGCCAGCGGCGCATCCACCGCGCCGCCGCTGCCCCTCGCGCGCATCCTGAGCGCGGATCAGGTTGCCCCGGCCCTGGCGCGCGGCACACCCAGCGCCCGGCCCGCGCCGGGAGAAGCCCGTTTCCAGGTGGGCGACCGGGTACGCACCCGCCAGATGCATCCTGCCGGCCACACCCGGCTGCCACGCTATTGCCGTGGACGGCAGGGCGAGATTGCGGCTGTGCATGGCGCCCATGTATTCCCGGACGCCAGCGCCGCCGGGGCCGGCGACCAGCCGCAGTGGCTCTACACCGTGCGCTTTGCCGCCACCGAGTTGTGGGGCTCCGACACCACCGCGGCCTCGGTCTGTGCGGATTGCTGGGAGTCCTACCTTGACCCGGCGGAGGTGGCCCATGGCTGATCCGGCGCCAACTTCGCCCTCGCCCGCAAGCCTGCTGGCCATGCGGGCAGCACTGCCGGCACTGCCTTGCGACAGCACCGGACCGGTGTTCCGTGAGCCGTGGGAAGCACAGGCCTTTGCGCTGGCGCTCGCCCTGCATGAGCGCGGCGCCTTTACCTGGACGGAATGGGCGGCCACCCTGTCGCAGGTCATCCGCGAAGCCCAGGCCGGGGGGGATCCCGACAACGGCGAGCATTACTACCGCTTCTGGCTGACCGCGCTGGAGCGGCTCGCCGCGGCCAAGGGCCTGGTCGACGCCAGCGCGCTGCTGGACCGGCGTGACGCGTGGGACGCGGCGGCCCGGCGCACGCCCCACGGCCAGCCGATCGAGCTTGGCTGAGGCGCCAAGGCGGCCGGTCTGAGCGCGACTTTCAGGCCAAATACGAGCCGCCGGCGGGCGCCCGGCCACTTGCCCGCCAGCGATCCGGCCCCGCTCGTGCTACCGTAGCGGACTAGACGCTATCAAGCGCCCCGATGCCGCGCCGCCAAGGCCGGCGCAACACTCCGACTGACATGAACGACACAGAGATCCAGCTGATCGGCTCGGCCCGCTTGCCGACCCGATTTGGCGAATTTACCGCCCACGCCTTCAAGGGTGCCGTTTCGGGCATCGAACACCTTGCGCTGAGCGTTGGCGACATCACTGGCGAGGCAGTGCTGACCCGCCTGCATTCCGAATGCCTGACCGGCGACGTGTTTGGCTCGTGCCGTTGCGACTGCGGCGAGCAGCTCGACCTGGCCATGAAGAAGATCGCCGAGGAAGGCCGCGGCATCCTGTTGTACCTGCGCGGCCAGGAAGGGCGCGGGATCGGCCTGGGCCACAAGATCCGCGCCTATGCGCTGCAGGACGGCGGGCTCGACACGGTCGACGCCAACCTGGCGCTGGGCCAGGAAATCGATAGCCGCAACTACGCCTTTGCCGCCGACCTGCTGCATCAATGGGGCGTCAAGTCGATCCGGCTGATGAGCAACAATCCCAAGAAGAAGCAGGCGCTGGAAGCCGCAGGCATCAAGGTGGTCGAGCAGATGCGTCATATCGTGCCGTCCAACGCCGAGAACGAAAAATACCTGGAGACCAAGCGCGAGCGCATGGGGCACCTGCTGGATTGACGCCGGGCGGCAAGCCAACGGCGGATTCCGGCCCAAGCTACGAAAAGCGCACAAAACCGAGAAAAGAACCGGTGTATCCGGCTACACTTTCGCATCGTTGCCACCATCAGCCCTCAGCCGGTTCTCAACATGCTTGCCCAGATTCAACGCAGTTGCGGTGAAAGCGCGATGCGCCTGCGCCGGGTGCTTGCCAGGGAAGTCCATCTCGATATCCGCCAGCCCGCCCAGGTCAAGCGCATCCGCCTGCTGGGGTGGCTCGCCTTTACGGGCTACCCGGCGTTCTACCTGATCTGGAAATTCTGGTTTCCCCAGCCTTACGAGAGCCTGGCCCTGCGGCTGGTGGCCATGGTCATGTGCCTGCCGCTGATCGTCTCGCGCGACCTGCGTGACAAAAAATGGCTTCCTGCACATTTTTTGGCGACCCTGACGTACAGCCTGTCGTTTTTCTTCGTCTACATGTATTTGATGAATCACGGCAACCTGGTGTGGTCCCAGTCGCTCGTGATCGCCGTCATCATCCTCTTCAACTTCAGCGGCTGGCTGGGTGGCGCCACCTCCCTGGTGGTGGGCACCGCCCTGGCGTGGCTGGTCTACAACTACGTGACGCCGCCACCCGCCGCGATGCTGGCGGTGAACTGGCCGGTGGAGCTGCCGATCATCGGTTTCACCATCTGTACCATCGCTGTGCTGAAGATTGACCAGCGCATCCTGATCCAGGAAAAGCTGGACGGCATGGCGATTGCGCTGGGCACGGTGGCCCATGAGCTGCGTACGCCGATCCGCAGCATCGGCTCCACGGCGCTCGGCATGGGCCGGTACCTGCCGGGGCTGATCCGTTTCTATGAGGAAAACGAGACGCCGGAAAACTCACTGCACCTGCCGCGGGCCCATTTTGGCCTGCTCAAGGACGCGTTGCCGCGGATCCAGCTGGAGGTCGACCGCATGAACCACGGCATCGACGTGCTGCTGGTCAATGCGCGCGCCAAGTCCCTGCACGGGCCCAGCGAGGTTTTCCTTCTCGGCCAGGCCGTGGAGGAAGCGATCTCCCGCTACCCCTTTGAAGCCAGCCAGCGGGAGCTGGTGCGCGTGGATCTGGAAGAGAATTTCCTGATTCACGCGGACCAGAAGCTGATGGTCATGGTGTTGTTCAACCTGATCAAGAACGCGCTGCACGCGCTGGCGCGGGCAGGGCACGGCGATATCCGGCTGCGGCTGGAGCGCGGCACCCGGCGCAACCGGCTGATCTTCCGGGATACCGGCACCGGCGTGCCGGAGCGCGAGCTGCCGTCCATCTTCAAGCGTTTCCACACCTACCCGCGCAATGAGGGCACCGGCATCGGCCTGGCCTTTTGCCGTGAGACGCTCGAGGCCTGGGACGGGCGCATCCATTGCAGCTCGGTCGAACACGAGTACACGGAGTTCGTCCTCGAGTTCCCGCTTGCCAAGCCGCGCCCGGAGGGCGACGGCGCGGCAAGCTGAGCCTGCATCAGGCCGCGCCGTGCAGCGCTTCGAGGCTGGCTTGCAGCGTGGCCTGCATGGCCATCGGCGGGCGCGCCACCAGCGTGCGCGGCTTGCGCTGCGTGGAGCGCCAGCCGGCCAGGTTCACCTCATCGCGGATTTCCGCGCAGACCTGGATCAGGCGCTCGATTTCCACGGCGGTGAGGTGGGCATGCATGGTCAGCCGCATCAGCGCGCGGTCCCGCGCGGTGGCCGGCGCGCAGAACACGGCGCCAAAGATCCCGCGTGACTGCAAGGCATTGCGCAGCACCAGCGTCTGCTCCTCGGTGCCAGACTCCAGCGCGATGATCTGCTCGGATCCTGCCGAGACGTTGTAGCCCAGCCCGGACAGCGCTTCGCGTACCTGAGCCGACACCGCGTGCAACTGCCTGCGGCGATCGTTCGCCCCGACGATGAAATCCGCTGCGGCGTCGAACCAGGCCAGTTCATGGCTGAGCAGCCCCGAACTGAAAATAGCCGGGCGCGATTCCGCAGCGAAATACCCCTTGAACGACGACGGGCACGTCACCAGCCCCGCGCGGCCGCCAAATGCCTTGGCCAGGCTGGCTGTCTGGAAGTGGACCCGCTTCGACAGTCCGAGCTGCGCCACCAGGCCCGCGCCGCCGGGGCCATGCGTACCAAGAGAATGTGACTCATCAACTACAATCACACTGCCGGTACGCTCCGCAACCTCCACGAAATCGGTCAGCGGGCACAGGCTGCCATTGGTGCTGTAGACGGAATCCACCACGATGATGCCGGGGCCCTCCTTACGGATCTGGCGCTCGGCGTGCTCCGCATCGTTGTGCATGAACGGCACGGCACGGGCGCGCGCCGCGTGGGCGCCTTCCCACAGCGACATATGGGCCAGCATGTCCAGGTAGACCGGCGTGCGCTCGTTGGCGATGCTCTGCAGCAGGCCCACATTGGCCACCCAGCCCGACTGGCAGAGGATGCTGTCCTCGGCGCCGCTGAACTGCGCCAGCTTGCGCTCCAGCCGGCTGGTGGGGTTGTCGCCGTACTGGAACACCGCCGACATCAGCAGCTCGCTCTCCGGCCCGCGCATGGCGGCCGTCTGCGCGCGCACCAGCTTGTCTTCGCCGAGCAGGCAAAGATAGTCGTTGCTGGAGAAATGCACGGCGTCGGGCCCCGGTTGCCGGCCGTGCAGCAGGTGGCTGCCGCCCCAGCGCTTCTGTACGCGTTCCACCTCGTGGCCCGCCACCCGCGTGGTGACAAAATCCGGCCAGGCAGCCACCGTGGCGGCGGCCTGATGCGACGTACGGCTAGCTTGCAGGCACCCCGAATCCATATTGCTCATTACAACCCCCTTGAAGTACTCCGACTAAAGAAAATGGCCGAAACGGCCGATAAAGGTCGAGGCAACACAGGTGCATCCCGCGTCCTTTGTTTGCAATATAGGTTCCGGGGCGGAATGCAGCCTGCTGCATGTCTGATGTTGCGCCGACAAGCTATTCTGACGCGTGTCCGGGAATTCGCCTTGTTCCGTAGCAGACAAATGGCGCGGCGACGCCACGCCTAGATGTGGGCCAAGGCTTCGGCGGGCAAGCCGGCAGGCGGCAATGCGGCGGCCAGCGGCGCGCCGGCGGCGCGCGGGCTGGCCATGCCTTGGCGCAAATATTCTGTGGGGGCGTGGCCCAGCACGCGGCGGAACATGGTCGAGAAGGCCGCCGGGCTGTCGTAGCCGAAATCCAGGGCAATGCGCGTGACGGCGTCGCCGGCGGCCAGCCGGGACAAGGCCAGGACCACGCAGGCGCGCTGGCGCCATGCCGAAAACGCCATGCCGGTCTGCTCGCGGAAAAACCGGCTGAAGGTCCGGCTGCTCATGTGCAGCACCAGGGCCCAGCGTTGCGGCGAATCATGGGTGTCGGGCTGCCGGAGAAAGGCGTGGCATAGCGGCGCGAGCCGCGCATCGCGCGGCAGCGGAATATGCAAGGGCAGCGCCGTCATGCCCGCGATCTCATGCAGCAGCAGGGCGACCAGCGCGCCGTCCCGGCCGTCGGGATCGTAGTGCGCCGGCATCTCCACCGCACCAATCAGCAACTGCCGCATCAAGGCCGATATCCCCACCACCTGGCACGTATCGCCCGGCCCCGGCACGGCGCCGGGCTCGATATACAGGCTGCGCGTGCTGACGCCCAGCATCGTCACCTCATGCGCCATCCCCGGCGGAATCCACACCGCGCGCTGCGGCGGAACGATCCAGTTGCCATCGTGCGTCGCCACATGCATCACACCCGTCGCGCCATAGAGCAGCTGCGCGCGGCGATGGGCATGGCGCGGCAGCAGGTAGCCCTCGGGGTAGTCGGTGCCGATCGCAACCACGGGCCTGGGCACGTGGTCGTAGTCGTCGATGCGGACGTTGCGCATGGAAGGAAATGGCGGCGGAAGGGTGGAATGGCCGAAACACAAATATTATTGTCCAATCTTCGAAAGTTGGCCATGCCAACCGCACGTATCGTGGGCGCACCTGGAACCCACTCCGCCTTTGCGATGCTCTATCTCCTTTTTGTCCTGTTCGGCTGCCTGACTGGCTTGACCACTGTTTTGTTCGGCTTCGGCGGCGGGTTTGTGGTGGTGCCTTTGCTTTACCGCGCATTGAGCGCCGCCGATGCGCATGGGCCAGGCCAGTCCGCCATGCATATTGCCGTCGCGACCTCAACGGCGGTGATGATCCTGAGCGCCTCGCTCGCCACGCGCAAGCATCGCCTGGCAGGCAACATCCTGTGGTCCTATGTGTGGCCGCTGGGGGGATTCATCGGGTTGGGCGCCATCATGGGCGCCGGCGCCGCCACGCTGGCGAGCAGCGACGTGGTTCGCCTTGCCTTTGTGGCCTACCTTGGCGTCACGCTGCTGGATTGCCTGGCACGGCGCGGATTTCTCGCGCGCGCCGGGCAGGACTCACCGCAGCGGCTCGGGCAGGCGCAGACCGTGGCGGGCGGCCTGGCGATCGGCGCAGTCGCCACGTTCCTCGGCGTGGGGGGCAGCGTCATGACCGTGCCCCTGCTGCGCCGCCGCGGCCTGAGCATGGCGCAAGCCACGGCGATGGCGAACCCCTTGAGCCTGCCGGTTGCCGTGCCGGGCACCCTGGCCTATGTGGCCATGGCGTGGTACCAGCCGGTGGCGCTGGGCAGTGGTTATCTGGGGTACATCGACCTCGCCGCATTCGGCTTGCTATCGATCGGCGCCCTGGCCGGCATCCGCCTTGCCGCCCCGCTGGCCGGGCGCATCCCCGACCGCGTGCATGCGCGCGTCTATCTCGGGCTGCTGGCCCTGGTGATGGTCAGCATGATGTTCAAGTAAGCGCGAGCCTGGCGCCGGCCGCTCAGGCCATGACCCGCGCAGCGTCCGTGCGCGCCCACCAGCGATGCTCGCCCACGGCTTCCAGCAGTGCATCGTGCTCGGAGGCCCCATCCTTCTTGGCGAGCACCACGCCAGGGCCGGCAAAGCCGCCGTCGATCCCGGCTGCGCGCGCGGCGGCGGCAACCAGCATCGCGCCGGTGCCACCCGCGCCGATCGGCTTGTCATGCTTGTAGGCCTCGCAGATGAAGAGCACGGCAGCGGGGTCGGCCTGCAGCGCATCGACATCGCCTTGCGGCACATGGACGGCATCGAACATCACGGAACCCACCGAGGAGTGTCGGCCGGAAACAGCAGCAAAGACTGATCCAAGGCAGATAGCGTGCCAAGGGCGCATCGGCATGCACAGGCGCGCTCAGGCTGGTCCTTGCCAGGCAATGCCGGGCAATGCCGGGAAGGGCACGTGGAATTTTCATGGGGATGTCAATTGTGCCGGCAACTGTCTGCGGCTTGCCCCCATGTCCGCGGGGCTGCTGTAGGCCGGCACCGACAAACCGTCGCGCCTTCTCCCTACAGCCGGCGGGGCCGCCCTTTCGTAATGTGGAGGGGTGGCAAGGCAGGGCGCATTGCAGCGCCGACGCCAAGGCCCGCTTCATCGGCTGTCGTCTTCACGGCGCCACTCTCTTTGAGGTTCTGAAACCCTGGACCCTTGAACACTGTCTTTCAACACGCTGCAAGGAGCTCACATGGCTGACAAGAATATCTCCATACTGAACGACCTGATCGAAGTTTCGCGTGACGGCGAGCAAGGCTTTCTCAAGGCAGCGGAGGATGCCCAGAATCCTGAGCTCAAGTCACTCTTCGCCAGCCGCGCCACGGACATCGCCGCCGGCGTGAGGGAATTGCAGGCACAGGTGGCGGCGCTCGGCGGCAAGCCCGAGGAACACGGCAGCGTGGCCGGCGCGCTGCATCGCGGCTGGGTCAGTCTGCGCACGGCGGTGGCCGACCGCAACGATCTCGCCATTCTGGAAGAAACCGAGAAGGGCGAGGACGTGGCCAAGAAGAAGTACGCCGACGCGCTGCAGGAAACCGAGCTGAGCGTCGAAGTCCGTGCGCTGGTGGAACGCCAGTACCAGGGCGTGCTACGCAACCACGACCTGATCCGCGACCTGCGCAACCGCTATCGCGCAGCCTGAGGCCAGCCGCCTCCCGCACGTCAGGCTCGTCATGATCGGCATGTACGACGGTGCACCCACGTTCGTCGGCCAGCATCCTATGACCAGCCCGATTCTGCTCAACGAGAGGCAAGCCGGCGCTGCCGTCGAGGGCATGCTCCGGCGAGTGGTGTTCGGACTACATGGGGCGATTGACTTTGAATACCCACGGCCTATCGATTAAGCGATGAGCCTGCCCCGCCTGTTTGAGCGGCGTGCAACCGGGAGCACCAGCCGCGGATGCAATGCAAGCGAGTGTGACCAAACGCGACCGGGGCAGCACGAATCTCACGAACGGCGCAGGCTTGCTCCCCTTGAAATTTGGGTGGCCAATTACTATTTTATTTTTGCTCAGGCAGTCGCGACCATTGCGCGCTGCGTGTTTCTGTTTGTTTGCCAGCGGCTTGGCAGGTGGATGGGAGCGCGTTGCCCCTTCGCCTCCTTGCTGCGTCGAAGGAGGATACAACCATGAGCGATCTTTTCTTTGGAACTGACGTCTTCAGCGAACTCGACCGCATGCAAAGGCAGATGGCGAGCTTGTTCGGCGGCTTCCCATCCAGCATCCGCTCCGGCCGCTTCGGGGCATTTCCCCCCGTCAATATCGGCGCCACGGACGATTCCATCGAGATCGTCGCGTTCGCACCGGGGCTCAAGCCAGACAAGTTCGAGGTGTCGATCGACAAGGGCTTGCTGACCATCAGCGGCGAGCGCGAAACGGCGCAAGCGGAGGATGATCCGGAGGTCCGGCTGTACGCGCAAGAGCGATTCACAGGCACGTTCCGGCGCGTCGTCGAATTGCCGCAGAGCGCCGACCCGGACAAAGTTCAGGCGCGCTATGCCAACGGCTGCCTGTCTATCAGTGTCGGTAAGCGCGAAGCCTCGAAGCCCCGGGCGATCACGGTCCAATAACGCGAGGAGAATGCCATGAACGAAACTACCCAAATGGTTGAACGCAACCAGAATGCGGTGACAAAAGATCAGGAAGACAGGTCGACGCCGACGATGACGCTGCTTCCCGCGGTCGACATCGTCGAGGACAGCAACGGCGTCACCCTCTGGGCCGACCTTCCAGGTGTGACCAGGGACAAGCTCGAGGTGAATGTTCACGACGGCAACCTCCATATCGAGGCGGAAGCGGTCGTGCCCACCCCCCAAGGACTGCGGGTGCAACACGCGGAAATTCGCCAGCCGCACTTCGCACGCGCTTTCTCGTTGAGTGCGGACCTTGACGCGTCGAAGATCGAGGCGAACCTGCAGGACGGCGTGCTCAAGCTGACGATCCCGCGTCGCGACGAAGCGCGCCCACGCCGCATTGCCGTCAACGTCGCGTGAGTTGCCGTCGCCCGCCGGGTAGCGGTGGCATCCGCAAGGGCGCCACCGCAGTGCCCGCGGAAATTGGCTGGACATTCGGTGAGGACAAGATGAAAACCGATCTGGGTAAATGGAACCCCTTCAAGTTCCTACGCAAATCGACAGAGGACGGGCAGCCGACGGGCGAGTCATCAAATGTTCCCGCGCCAAGGCACCGGACACCGGATTGGCCTGACGTTTCGCGGCTGTTTTCAAGCGACCCATGGCGTGCGATGGGCGAGCTTCTGCATGAACCCTTCGCGGGCTTCGGGGGACTGGATCGATGGTTCGGTGACTTCAGTTCGTCGCGCTTCCAGCCACGGATCGATGTGGTCGATGATGGCACGGCGCTGAGGATTACGGCGGAGCTGCCCGGCATGGATCGCGAGGACCTGCAGACCACCATCGAAGATGGCGCCCTGGTGTTGCGGGGTGAGAAGAAGCAGGACACTCGGAGCGAGGAAAACGGCTGCTACCGGCTGGAGCGGGCATATGGCGCCTTCATGCGCAGTATTCCGCTGCCAGATGGCGTCGACCTTGATCACGTCGAGGCGAACTTCGACCGCGGTGTATTGACGCTGCGTCTGCCCAAGACCGGCGCGTCGCAGTCTGCGGTGAGGAAGATCGAGGTGAAGTGAGCGGGAGATGCGAGCTGCCTCAAGGGCATGGACTCGCGTGAGCCTGCTGCGCTCCGCCGGGATGTTCCTGCTGGCCATGCAAGGTAGCACCTCCGCGGTTCCTTTCTGGCATACGCGGCGCTCGGAACGTGCGGTGCGGCTTGCAACCCTGCAGCGAATCCACGTGCGAAGCTGAGGTCTTGAAATCGCGGGACTGGCCTCTATTTTCGCGGAAAACGCTTCCCGAGAAGGAGACTTCGATGAAATTCGATTCTGAGTGGGTGACGCTAGGCAGGCATCGGGTGCGGCTCAAGTGCACGCGCGGCTTCCCTACCGAGCGGACGCGGCGCGTGGCGGAGTTGGTCACCATCGCGATCGATAACAACCTCAGCGCGCGGGCCCGGTTGGTGGAAGTCACGGCACAAGGCGATGCTTACGTGATCAGCATCGGCACGACGTTCGAAAAGGACAGAGAGGCGGCGCCCCACCTGGAAGTGGCCCTTGCCACGATGTTCGGCCTGGCGCTCGAGCAGGTCACGATTGACGTTGTTGTAGTCAGTCAAACAGAGGTGGATACGCATTTTGGCGTGTATGAGCGGATGCTGGCCGAAAAGCTCGGTGCCGTGCCGCCCATTCAGTGAAGCGCCAGAATTCGGCTTCTGGGCCAGTGACGCTCGTGGCGCGAATCCAGGCATCGGCGTTAAGGCTCTCAAGCACGAACAGTGTCAGGACTGGCCGGCCCGTCAAGCTCATGATTACAGTGATTGGATGAGGAGCAAGGCGATGAACATCCGTCCACTACACGATCGCGTCATCGTCAGACGTCTGGAGGCAGAACACAAGACGGCCGGCGGCATTGTCATCCCCGAAACTGCCGCTGAAATGCCGGACCAGGGCAAAGTCCTGGCCATCGGCCCCGGCAAGCGCCTGGGCGATGGCCGTGTCAGCGCGCCGAGCGTGAAGATCGGCGAGCGCGTGCTATTTGGCAAGTATACGGACAGCACCGTCAAGCTTGCAGGCGAGCACGTGCTGGTCATGCATGACGAGGACATTCTGTGCGTCGTCGGATAGAGGAAGGAACATAAGGCCAGAGTCTCGCGAGGAGTCTCATCATGGCAGCCAAGGAGATCCAGTTTCAGGAGTCCGTCGCCGCCACATCGTGGCGGGTGTCAACCTGCTGGCCAACGCGATCAAGGTCACGCTCGGTCCCAAGGGGCGTAATGTGGTCCTCGAGCGATCGTTCGGGGCCCCGCTGATTACCAAGGATGGCGTGTCGGTCACCAAGGAAATCGAGCTTCGCGACAAATTCGAAAACATTGGGGGCCCAGTTGGTCAAGCAGGTTGCGGCCAAGACTTCCGACGTGGCCGCGTGGCGGTCTCCGGCCATGACAGCCGCGCGCGCTGCCGACCTTGTGCTGGGCGGCACGCCCGGGTGCGGGACGGCTTCGCCGGCTGCCTGTGCGCGCTGGCCGACGCGCCGGAGCCCGGCACTGCCTGCGCGCCCGCGATCGGCGCAGGATTGGCATCCCGCCCATAAGCCTTCTAAGATCAAGTCACACTCACCCGTCCAGGGACATGACCATGACCAATGCGAGCAAACCTGCAGCGCCGACGCCTCACAAGGCGCCCGCACCATCCAAAACCAAGCCATCGCCTGCCAGCAAGGCCGACCACGCGGAAGAAGAGCTCGACGAAGCCCTGAGGGAAACCTTTCCCGCAAGCGACCCGATTTCGGTGGACCACGGACGCGTCACCCGGCCTGCGAAGTAGCCCCTGCACCGGGCCGCCCCGCTAGACCAGTTGCCGCAGCTGCGCGACGACTTTCATCAGTTGCCCGTGCGCCACGATCACGCCTGACTCGTCCTGCAGCGCTTGCTGGTAGCGGTCACGAAACGCCGGGGCGCTGTCGGGTCCAAACAGTTTCTCGGTGGCCGCGGCCACCGCCTTGCAGGTTTCATCGTGATGCTCGGGCGCGTCCAGCTCTTCGTCGATCTCGATGATCAGCCGCGAGAGCGGGTCCAGCCAGCGGAAATAGGTCTCCTCGGTCACAACCTGCACGAACAGCCCGGCCGGGATCGGGCCATGCAGGCGTTCGTACTCCACGCGATTCAGCGCGATCACTTCCTTGTGCACCTTCAGGAGCGCGGCCCGCAGGGCGCGCAGGCCGCTGCGGCGATCCTCCTGCTTGGCCAGGAATTGCTCGTGTGACATAGCCGTTCTCCTTTTCTTGTTGGCTCAGTGGGGCTGCTTGTCAGTATAGGCAGGAGGGCGCGCCCGGCGGTGGGCGCGTGGCTTGGCAGCAACCCCTAGGGTTAGCGCTGGCTTGCCTTGCGGGATGCCTTGTTGGCATACATGGCCGCATCGGCCTCGGCCAGCAGCGCGGTGGTGCCATCGTGGCGCGCCGCATCGAACTGGACGGAGCCGACGCTGAACGCGATGTCATAACCTCGCGCCGCCTGCTCGTTGATCGCATCCATGGCCGACTTCAGGCGCGCCAGCGTGGCCTCGCACAGCGCGGCATCGGAGCTGGTCAGCAGCGCCACGAACTCATCGCCGCCCAGGCGGCCGATCACATCGGAGTCACGCAGCGACTGGCGCAACTGCGCGGCAAAGACTGACAGGGCGCGGTCGCCCTCGGCATGGCCGAAGCGGTCGTTGATGCCTTTGAAACCATCCAGGTCGAAGAACAGCAGCGTGGCAGGCTTGTCCAGCCGCTCGCACACATTGAGCGCGTGTTGCGCCAGCGCCGAGAAGCCGCGGCGATTGGACAACAGCGTCAGCTCGTCCATGGTGGCCAGTTGCAGCGCGGCCAACTCCTGCTCGGCCATGCGAGCCAGATCGCGCAACAAGGCGCGGTCTTCCTCGCCGAACTCGCGCGGCTGCACGTCGATCAGGCACAGCGTACCCAGCTTGCTGCCGTTGGCCACCGACAACGGACAGCCCGCATAAAAGCGGATGCCGGGCTCGTCCACGACCAGCGGGTTGTCGTGAAAGCGTTCGTCGAGCAGCGCGTCGGGCACCAGCAGGATGCCGTCATCGAGGATCGCGTGCCCGCAGAACGAGACCTCGCGAGGGGACTCGGTGGAAGACAAGCCAATGCAGGACTTGAACCACTGGCGGTTGGCGTCTACCAGGCTGACCAGCGCAATGGGTACGCCAAACAGGCGCCGCGCCAGCCGGGTCAGGCGGTCGAAGCGCTCTTCCGCCGAGGTATCGAGGATATTCAGGGCACGCAGCGTGTCCAGCCGAAGCTGTTCGTTGGCGGGGATCGAAGGCGGCGTCATAGGGGTTCGGCGACTGGCAGGGGATGGTGTGCGACATCACGCTCTCGGGCTGCGATTGCACGCGCACCGCCTGTATATCGGCATACCCGGCGCGTATTGTAGTGGCTTGCGGAATTCAAACAGGCAATCGAAGAGGCAATCGAACAGGCATTCGAACAGGCATTCGAGCGATGTCCATGGCCTCAGCAGCGCAGCCGCGCCTGCTGATCGCGCAGGTTGCGGTAGCGCCGGCGGTAGTCCTCCTGCTCCGGCAGGCGAGCCCGGCGGCGCGCACTGTAGTCGGACTCCAGCAGCCGCATCTGGTTGGCCAGCCAGTAACACTGGTTGACCTCGGTGCGGGCGGCCTCGTTTTGCTCGCGCACCAGCCGCGCCTGGTATTCGCGCTCCTCCGCCTCGCGCTTTTTCAGGAACTGCTGGTTGGCCGCGTCGGTAGCCGGTTCGGGGCTGATACGAGAGAGATTGCCGCCCAGCGCCGCGCCCTGCCAGCCGGCCGGGCACGGGGCGTCGGTGTAGAGCGTTTTGTTGCCGCTTACGCATTTGCCGGCGTGGGCCGCGCCCATGCAGCAGACAAGCGCAAGCAGGACAAGCCAGTGCCGCATGGCAGTCTCCCGTTGGCACCGCCGGTGGCGGCCGCCGTGATTGTCGATCTGGAATCTGGTGGGCGTGTGCGCAACCCGGCCCATATTCTTGTCCGTCCCAGGGCGGCTTGTCCAGCGGTGCCGACCGTTCTCCCATGATCCTGGCGCCCTTGCATTCTCGGCAATAGAATCAGATTTGAGACGTTCTCCTTGCATCAAGGAGAACTACACGTGGAAGGCGGCATCAGCTGTCACCGCTCGGCATCCTCGTCCAGCACGCCGATCAGGTCAGCCGCCACCGAGCGCCGCGCATCCGCCGCCCGGAAGTACCGCACCAGCGTCGCCACGCTGGTGTGCCCCGTCATGGCCATGGCCTCGGCCATCGGCACCTGGCGCGAAGCTGCCTCGGTCACAAAGCCCGAGCGCAGCGAGTGCGCCGAGAAATCTCCCTCCAGCCCGGCCGCCTCGCAACGCTGCCTGACGATCTTGCGCACGGCGGCGTCGGACAGCGCTTCGCCCACATGCCCGCCACGGCGCACGCGCCGGAAGATCACGCCATCGCCAATCGCTGCCGCCTTTAGCCAGGCCTCCAGCGCCGCGCCCGCCGCGCCGATCACCGGCTTGGCGTTGTCCGGCAGGTCGGCTCCGGCCTGGTTGGTCTTGGACCAGCCCAGTTGATAGACGAACTCGCCCGGCGCGAGGCGCCGCAGGTTGGCCAGGGTGGCGCCCGCCACCTCGGAGCGCCGCCGGCCACCGCTGGACCAGGCGAACAGCAGCAGCGCACGGTCGCGCAGGCCGATCAGCGAATCGTCGCAGGTCTCCAGTAGCCGGGATAACGGCTCACGCGTCAGCGCCGCCTTGCGCGCCGGGCGCTCGCCGCGCTTGGCATAGGCCCGGCGCGTGCGCGCCACCAGCTCACGCACGGCCGGGTCGGCACAGGGGTTATCCAGGTTTTCCAGCCGATGCGCCTTGGCAATCACGGCCAGCCGGTGCATCAGCGTGGCCAATGCCGGCGGGCCTGTACGCGCCTTGAGTCCGCTGGCGACCAGTGCCGCGTCGATGGCCGGCGGCAATTCGCTGACCGGGCCCTGGGGCGTGGTCCGCGTGGCGTGGTCTACGACAAACTGGATGATGACCGCCGGCTGCAGGGGAAGGGCGATCGGCTGGCCGTAGCGCAGCGCGAACCAACCTGCCCAATACCGTAGGGCGGAACGATAGCTGGCCACCGTGTTGGCGGATTCGCCCTCGCGGTACAGCGCTTCGGCGGCCTGGCGGCCAAGCGGGTCGAGTTCGGACGGGCGCAGCGGCGCGGGAAAATCGGCATGAGCGAGCTTCAGGCTGGAGGAATCGGGGTGCTTTGGCGAGTTTTCGGCCTTGTCACCGAGGAATAAGAGTGGCTCTTGTGAAATCATAATAAATATGATGTATGCTGTATTAAATTATACACAAACACCAGATAAGGCGCGATAACCATTCATTATCGTGCCTTATCTTTGGGGCGAGATCCAACGCCGCCAAAAAACTTGCCCGGACCATGCAAAACGCCAATCTGCCCGCCACGCGCTCCCGTTCCATCACCCAGCAAGATGTCTGGCAAGCCGCCGATGCCTTGCTGCTGGCCGGCCAGCGCCCCACCATCGAACGGATCCGGCTGCATCTTGGGCGCGGCTCGCCAAACACCGTCAGCCCGCACCTGGATGCCTGGTTCGCCGGGCTGGGCGCCCGTTTGCAGGACCCGCAGGCGTTTGCGGCGCCAGCGAACCTGCCTGAACCGGTGAACCAGGCCGCACGCTATCTATGGGATGCGGCACAAGCCGAGGCCCGGGCCACCGTGTCGGCGAGCTATGCCACGCGAGAATCGGAACTGGCGCTGGCGAGGGCAGCCGTCGAGGCGGAGCAGGCCGCGCTGGCGCAGGAGCGCGCCATCCTGATGGCAAAACTGGACGCCGCCGACAACGCCCTGGCCGAACTGGCGCGCGCCCGCGATGAAGCCAGCGAACGCGCCGCCCGCGCCGAGGCGCAACTGGTGGCGCAGCAAGCGGAGAACGACGCCATGCGTGCCGCGCTGGGACGCGCGCAGCAAGAGAAGGACGCGCTGCTGCGCGATACCGCTAGCCAGCGCGCCGCCTGGGACAAGGAGCGCGAAACCATGGCGGATCGATTTGGCGCCAATGAGCGGCGCATGGCGCTGGAACTGGACGGCGCGCGGGTAGCGCTGCGCGAAGGGCAGCGTCAGTTGGACAACGAGCGCAAGGCGGCCCAGCAAAAACTGGCCGACGCGGCCGAAGCCGCGGGGCGGCAGGCCGAGGAACTGGCAAAGGTAGGGAATGCCGTGGCTGTGCTGGATGAGCGGGTCCGGCAGCAGGATGGCTTGCTGGCCGAGTACCGGCAGCAATTGGAAAACCGGGGAGAGCCGGACGCGGATATCGCGCGGGCAGCACGCCCGCCAATACGAAAGAGTCGCCCGATCAGGCCCGCCCGGCCACCGAGATTCAAGGTGTGAGGAGGGTCTATCCTGATGCTAGATCTAGCATTGACAGTAGGGCGCAACCGGTTGAATTTATTGGAAATCTCCGGAATGTTTCCACACCGGAACACCTAACACCTGACATTTGGACATGCCGATAAGCCATTGATCTTCATGCATTTCCATGACCCGACTCCTTTACGTCCCCCTTAGCAGGTGCTTCTGGATTTTCCCGCTCGTGGTCTTCGGCAGCGCATCGACAAAGTGATACCGGCGCGGCCGCTTGTAGGCAGCCAGGCGGTCGCCATGCACCAGGAAGCCGTCGAGCAATGCCGCGGTAGCTTGTGCCCCGGGCTTGACCACCACATAGGCGCCGACAACCTGCCCCCAGGTAGCATCCGCCTCGCCGATGACCGCCACTTCCAGCACGGCAGCGTGCTCGATCAGCGCATCCTCGACTTCCCGCGGATACACGTTCTCGGCGCCCGAATTGATCATGTAGTCGATGCGATCGCGCACCCACAGGTAGCCGTCCTCGTCCAGGCTGCCGAGGTCGCCGGTGTGGTACCAGCCGTGGGCCAGGGCGCGCGCATTGGCATCCGGGCGGTTCAGGTAGCCGGCCATCATGCACGGGCCGCGCACCAGGATCTCGCCGACTTCTCCGGGTGCGCAAGGCTGGGCCGGATCGGTCGGGGCGTCGTCCTCGCGCAGCACTGCAACCACCAGGTCGTGATTGAGCGAGGGCAGGCCGGCCGAGCCGGCGTGGCTGAGCTGCTCATGCGGATACAGCACGGACATGCAGGGCCCCATCTCGGTGGTGCCATACACCTGCACCAAGCCCGCGCCAACCACGCGGTCCCACTCGCGGATCAGGTGCGGCGCCATCGATGCGCCGCCGTACTCCACCAGCCGCAGCGACGACACATCGCGCGCGTGGGCGTCCGGGTGGTTGAGCAGCATGCCGACCATGGTCGGCGCGGCGAAGAAGTGCGTGACTTTCTCGGCCTCGACCAGTTGCCAGGCCTCGCCGGCATCGAAGCGCCGCTGCAGCACCTGCGTGGCGCCCAGTTGCAGGCGCGGCAGGAAGCTGGTGTGCAGCTCCGCCGTGTGGTTCAGCGGCGCAATCGACAAGCCCACGTCCTCGCGCGACAGCGTCATGGCCTGATGCATCATGGCGTTGTGCGCGAGCTTGCTGCGATGCGTGTGCAGCACGCCCTTGGGGCGGCCGGTGGTGCCGCTGGTGTACATCAGGATGCAGGGATCGTTCTCAATCACGGCGATGCCGGGCGCGTCATGCGGCTGCCCCGCGGCCAGCGTGGCCAGGTGGTGCGTGGCAAAGGCCGGTGCCGGCTCGGGGTCCGCGTAGATCCAGCGTGTTGTGCCCGAGGCCAGCTCGGCGGCTTTTTCCACCACGGCGCAGCCTTCCTGCTCGAACAGCAGGGCGCTGGCCTTGCCGTCCTCCAGGATGAAGGCCAGTTCCTGCGCGGCCAGCCGGTAGTTGATCGGATTAAAGATCGCGCCTACCCGGGCCGCCGCCAGCATGCTGAAAACAAAGGCTGGCGTGTTGTAGAGGAACGCCGCAACCACATCGCCATGGCCTACGCCGATCGACAGCAGCGCATGGGCGTGGCGGTTCACCTGCGCGTCCAGCTCCGCATAGGTCCAGGTGCGGCGGCTCGGTCCCATGCCGGCGACCAGCGCGGTCTTGCGTGGCAGGTAGCGCGCGGGCCAGGAAAGGGTGTCGCCCAGGGTAAGGACGTGGCTCAAGGCAATGCTCCAACAGCGGGGGTGGGGGGGCGCCGGCGGGCAAGGCAAGCCGGCAAGAACGGCCGAAAGAAAGCGGTCGAATATAAAGCCAGCGTCTCTTTTTGGGAAATAACGATTTGCACTTTGCATATATGGATCCGCCAGGGCGCCCTGCGCCGAAGCCAATTGACGCAAGACGTCATGCCCGCAACTCGCTATCGTGCCAGCAAGGCCGGCGAGCCATGACTCGCCGATGACAACGGCAATCGATGACTGAGGCGAAAGGGGAAGCGCGTCCATGAACAAGCAAAGTCGGCAGGGCAAGGAAAACGTGCGGATAGGCGGCGCCTCCGGTTTCTGGGGCGACAGCGCAATCGGCCCGGTCCAGCTGGTGGACAAGGGCGACATCGACTACCTGGTGTTCGACTACCTGGCTGAGCTCACCATGTCGCTGCTGGCGGCGGCGCGGCTGAAGAATCCGGAAGCTGGCTATGCGCTGGATTTTGTCACCGGGGCCCTGCGCTCGGTGCTCAAGCCAGCCATGGAAAAGGGCATCCGCATCGTGAGCAATGCCGGCGGCGTGAATCCGCGGGCCTGTGCGGCGGCGGTGCGCAAGCTGGCCGAGGAACTCGGCGTGACGGTGCGGGTGGCGGTGGTCGATGGCGACGACCTGCTGCCGCAGCTCGACGCGCTGCGCGAGGCAGGCACGCGCGACATGCAAAGCGGCGCCGCGATGCCGGCCCGCATCCTGACGGCCAACGCCTACCTGGGCGCCGTGCCGATCCGGGCCGCGCTGGATGCCGGCGCGGATATCGTGATCACCGGGCGCTGCGTGGACAGCGCGGTGACGCTGGGCGTGCTGATGCACGAGTTCAACTGGAGCCCCACCGACTACGACCTGCTGTCCGCGGGCAGCCTGGCGGGGCACATCATCGAGTGCGGCTGCCAGGCCACCGGCGGCCTGCACACCGACTGGGAGCAGGTACCGGACTGGGCCAATATCGGCTACCCGGTAGTGACCTGCCGGGCGGATGGCACCTTCCTGGTCGGCAAGCCGCCCGGCACCGGCGGGCTGGTCAGCCCGGCCACCGTCGGCGAGCAGATGCTATACGAGATAGGCGATCCGGCCGCCTACCTGCTGCCTGACGTGATCTGCGATTTCACCGGCGTCACGCTGCGCCAGGCCGGGACGGACCTGGTGGAAGTCCAGGGCGCCAAGGGCCGCCCGCCTAGCGCCAGCTACAAGGTCTCGGCCACCTATGCCGACGGCTATCGCTGCTCGGCGCAACTGACCATCGTGGGCTTCGATGCCGTGCGCAAGGCGCGCCGCAGCGGCGAGGCCTTCCTGGCACGCACGCGCGGCATGCTGGCACGGGCCGGGCAGCCGGATTTCACCGAGACCCGGCTGGACGTGCTGGGCACCGCCGCGGCCTTTGGCCCGCATGTGCCGCAACCTGCCTTGTTCGAGGCGGTGATGTGGCTGGCGGTGACGCATCCGGACAAGCGCGCGCTGGAGATGTTCGCGCGAGAGATTGCGCCGGCAGGCACTTCATGGTCGCCCGGCACCACCGGGGTAGGCGGGCGGCCATCCGTCAGCATGGCCATCAAGCAGTTTCCCTTCCTGGTGCCAAAAACGCGGGTCCAGCCCGCCGTGTGGCTTGACGAGCAGCCGGTGCCGCTGCCCGCGACCATGGCCTGCGCAAGCGATGCGCCAACTGGCGCGGTGCCGGCGGCCGAGCCAGCCCGCGCGTCGACGCCATCTGCCGCTACCGAGCCTGCCGCAGACTGGGTCGATGTGCCGCTGATCCGGCTGGCGTACGGGCGTAGTGGCGACAAGGGCGATTTTTCCAACATCGGCATCATCGCGCGCGACGCCGCCTACCTGCCGCTGATCGCAGCGCAGTTGACAGAGGCTGCGGTGGCCGCGTTCCTTGCGCACAACGTCAAGGGCAGGGTGACGCGTTACTTCCTGCCCGGCATCGGCGCCTTCAACTTCCTGTGCGAGCAGGCGCTGGGCGGCGGCGGCATGGCGTCGCTGCGCAACGATCCGCTGGGCAAGGGGATGGGCCAGGTCCTGCTGGCCATGCCGGTGCGGGTGCCGCCGGCGCTGGCGCTGGCGCGGGCACTGGGCGCCTGAGCCAGGCCGGATGGGGTCTATCCCGATGCCGACGGCATGCGGCATGCGGCATCGGGATAAACCCCCATCCGGCGCCTCTTCAGCCGCCTTCGCTGGCATCATGACGCTGGCGCGCAAGGCCGCAGGGCGGCTGCCCGCGCGTTCTTGCCGAACCAGGCGCCAGCCGTCAGTCACATCAGCCACATCCGCCACATCCGCCACGCGCGGCGCCGCGAACAGTGAGACCCAGATGCAGCCAGTTTTGCCATGCACACCGGACGCCACGGACCTGCCATGCAGGCGCCCGAGCGGAAGTTTCATGTGGATCGACCCCGACCGCGTGCTCTACGTTGGGCTGCTCGGCGCGCCGTCGGTGCGCTCGATCGGCGCCATCCTGCTTTATGTGGCGCTGGACGCGCCGTTTCGCCTGAGCGTGGCGGATGGCGAGTGGGAAACCGCCGAGATCGCCTTCGTGCCGCCCTACGCTGCGCACCGCATCGCTTCCGACAGCCGCAGCCTGTGCGGCTTCCTGATCGAGCCCGAGACCGTCGATATGTCCCGCTTGCCCCTGCCGCTGCGCGGTCCGGGCGGCGCACTGGCGGCCCCGCGGATGGCGCAGCATGCGCGCGACCTGATCACCCAGTTGCGCGGCATGCGGCGGCCGGAGCTGGGCGCCGGGCTGCTCGATGCGCTGCTGCTGGGCGAGCCGCTGGCGCCGCGTGCGCTCGATCGGCGCATCGATGCGGCGGTGCGTCAGATCAAGGCCGACCCGGGCGGGCGTAGCGCCGCCAGCGACCATGCGCGCGACGCCAACTTGTCGTTTTCCCGCTTCCTGCACCTGTTCAAGGAGGAGGTCGGCACGCCGTTCCGCACGTTCCGCACCTGGAAGCGCGCCCGCAGCCTGCTGCACTACGTCACCCAGGAGGCCAACCTGGCCGAGGTCGCGCTGGATACCGGCTATCCGGATTCCACGCACTTCAGCCACTCCATCCGCCGCGTGTACGGTCTCAAGCCGCGCGACATCTTCGCGGGCTCGCGCAAGCTCGCGCTGCATGGCCTGCCGCCAATGACTGCCTATCGCCCCGCGTAGCTGGCCAGGCGGCGATCACTTTGCACAAGACCAATGGCGCGCCGCGCGCCAGAATCGAAGCCATCGAACCTTGCCAAGCCTGCCGCCAACGGCAGCCGGATACGCCCCATGAAAGCAACCTGCCAGGACCTGCTGGACGAGTACCGCGAGCTGGCCGCCCTTTGCGCCACGCTCACCCCCGCGCAATGGCGCGAGCCAAGCGCCTTCTATGACTGGAGCGCCTGGGACGAGATCGCCCACCTGTGCTACTTCGACCAGACCGCGCTGCAGGCGGCCACCGACCCGCAAGCCTTCCTGCGCGACGCGCAAGCGCTCAATGCGCTGATGGCAGGAGGCGGGCATATCAGCGCCGTGGCGCGCGATACCTACGGCCACCTGGACGGCCCCGCCTTGCTGGCGTACTGGCAGCCACTGTACGAGCAGCTGGTGCGCACGCTGGCCGCGCTCGACCCCAAGGCCCGCCTGCCCTGGTACGGTCCACCCATGAGCGCCCGCAGCTTTGCCACCGCGCGGCTGATGGAGACCTGGGCCCATGGCCAGGACATCTGGGATACGGCGGGCCAGGCCCGCGCGCCCACCGCCCGCCTCAAGCACATCGCGCATATCGGCGCCACCACCTACGGCTGGACCTTCGTCAACCGCGGTGAGCCGGTGCCGGGGCCCGCGCCTTATATCGCGCTGAGCGCGCCCGATGGCAGCGTGTGGACCTGGAACGAACCGCAGCAGGACAACTACGTGCGCGGCAGCGCGGAAGATTTCTGCCTGCTGGTCACGCAGCGCCGCCATCTGGACGATACCCGCCTGCAATACAGCGCCGGGCCGGCCCGGCAATGGCTGGCGCAGGCCCAGTGCTTCGCCGGGCCGCCCGCCACCGGGCCGGCTGCCGGCACGCGCGTGTTGCGCACGGCTTCGGCAGGGTGAACGGCACCGCAGCGCCCATTCAGGCCGCGCACGGCGAGCCGCTGGTCCCGGCGCTTGCCGCCGGGATCGACGCAGCGCTGCGCAAGCTCAGCGCCGACGCCGGCGAAACCTGCCTCTCCGAGCACGCCTTCGCCAACCTGTACCTGTTCCGGCAAGCGCACGCCTACCGCTATGTCGGCGGCGACCATCCGCATATCAGCGGTGTGACCTATGACGGCGCGCGCCACGTGCTGCCGCTGTTCGCGCTGGAAACCGCACCGGTTGACGTGCTGCGGGCGCTGCTGCGCGAGCACGCCTGCTTCTATCCGCTGTCCACGGCCCAGGTCGCGCGGCTCGACCCCGCCATCTTCACCTGGACGGCATCGCGCGCCGACGCCGACTATCTCTATCCCGCCGCCAACTTCACAGCCTATCGCGGCACGACGCTGGCCAAGAAGCGCAACCTGATGAAGCAACTGCTGGCCACGCATGCCGTCACCGCGCGCGCCTACCACCCGGGGCTGGCCGACCAGGCCCTGGCCGTGCATGAAGGCTGGATGCAAGCCAAGCACAAGGCGCACGGCGAAGCCGACGACACCCCCTGCGGCGAGGCCCTCCAACACGCCGAACGACTCGGCCTGGAAGGCTTCCTGTACGAGATAGCAGGGCAGCCCGTGGGTTTCGTGCTGGCGCAGGAGATCCGCCCAACGGTCTTCGCCATGCGCTTCGCCAAAGGCCTGGCAGCCTGCAAGGGCATCTACCAGTACATGTTCCACCACTTCTGCACGGCGTATCCACGCCCGGTAGCGTGGCTGAATTTCGAACAGGACATGGGGCTGGACAACTTCCGTCAGACCAAGCTCTCCTATGCGCCGAGCGCGTTACTGCCGAAGTTCAGGGTGCAATTGCGGGTGAGTTGACGTACTTCCGGCATCTGTCACACAAAGGCATAAAAGCACAAAGGCACAAAGGCAGAACGGCGCGAAGCAGCACAGCCAGTTCTCGCAAGACCCTGCCGGCTCCCACCCCTACCATGGCTTCACACCGGCGCACCGCCCCTGAACAGTGAACCCACATGGCAAATATCGAATCCAGACTCTCCGCCGGCAGTGAAGCATTCCAGGCCAACCGTGCCGGCATGCTGGCACTGCTGGAGCGTATCCGCGCCTTCGAGCAGCGCGCCGCCAGTTTGTCCGCCGCCTCGCGCGAGCGCTTCGAGAAGCGCGGGCAGTTGCTGCCGCGCGACCGGCTGGCATTGCTGCTGGACCCGGGCGCACCGTTTATCGAGTTGTCGTCGCTGGCCGGGCTGGGGCTGGACAACCCCGACCTGGACAAGAGCGTGCCCGGCGGCGGCCTGATCGCGGGCATCGGCTTTGTGTCGGGCCTGCGCTGCATGATCAGCGCCTCGGACTCAGGCATCAACGCCGGCGCCTTGCAACCCAAGGGGCTGGACAAGCAGCTGCGGGTGCAGGAGATCGCGCTCGAGAACAAGCTGCCCTATGTGCAGCTGGTGGAGAGTGCCGGCGCCAACCTGATGACCTACAAGGTCGAGGATTTCGTGCGGGGCGGCAACCTGTTCCGCAACCTGGCGCGCCTGTCGGCTGCCGGGCTGCCGGTGGTGACGGTGACGCATGGCTCGTCCACGGCGGGTGGGGCTTACCAGACCGGCTTGTCGGACTACATCATCATGGTGCGCGGCCGCTCGCGCGCCTTCCTGGCAGGCCCGCCGCTGTTGATGGCAGCGACGGGCGAAGTGGCCACCGAGGAGGAGCTCGGTGGCGCCGTGATGCATACCTCGGTCTCCGGCCTGGGCGACTACCTGGCCGAGGACGACCGCGATGCGCTGCGCATCGCCCGCGAGATCCTGGGCAAGATCGACTGGCACCGCGACCAGCCCGCCGCCGCGCCGCGCAGCTACAAGCCGCCGCGCTTTGATGCCGAGGAGCTGCTCGGCGTGATGCCGATGGACCATAAGCGGCCTGTCGACATGAAGGAGGTGATCGCGCGCATTGCCGACGATTCCGACTTCCTGGAGTTCGGCGAGAACTACGGCGGCGCCACCGTATGCGGCCATATCAAGATCGAGGGCTGGCCGCTGGGCATCATCACCAACAACGGCCCGATCGATCCGGCCGGCGCGACCAAGGCCACGCACTTTATCCAGGCCTGCTGCCAGTCGCGCACGCCCATCCTCTACCTGAACAACACCACCGGCTTCATGGTGGGCCGCAGCTATGAGGAAGCCGGCATCATCAAGCACGGCTCCAAGATGATCCAGGCGGTGAGCAACGCCACCGTGCCGCAGATCACGATCTATTGCGGCGCGTCGTTCGGCGCGGGCAACTACGGCATGTGCGGACGCGGCTTCCACCCGCGTTTCTGCTTCTCCTGGCCCAATGCCAAGACCGCCGTGATGGGCGGCGAGCAGGCCGCGCGCACCATGGCCATCGTGACCGAGGCCGCCATGAAGCGCAAAGGCGGGCAGGCCGATGCCGACCAGCTGGAAGCACTGCAGAAAGGCATCGTCGAGCGTTTCGACCGCCAGATGAGCGTGTTTGTCACCAGCGCCCACGTGCTGGACGACGGCGTGATCGACCCGCGCAATACGCGCGCGGTGCTGGCCAATGTGCTGGCGGTCTGCCGCGAGGGCGATGCCAGGACGCCGCAAGCCATGCAATTCGGGGTTGCGCGGCCCTGACGACCAGCGACTCAGCCAGAACAGACATGCAAAAGAACGAACGGAGACCAGCGACATGCTACTGACACCCGAACACGAGGCGCTGCGCGCCACCATCAAGCGATTTATCGCCGAGCAGATCAATCCGCACGTGGACGCCTGGGAAGAGGCCGAGATCTTCCCCGCGCATGACGTCTTCCGCAAGATGGGCGATCTGGGCCTGCTGGGCCTGTCCAAGCCGGAAGAGGATGGCGGCATGGGGCTCGATTACTCCTACAGCGCGGTGCTGGCGGAAACGCTCTCCGACATCAACTGCGGCGGCGTGCCCATGGCCATCGGGGTGCAGACCGACATGGCTACCCCGGCCCTGGCCCACCACGGCAGCGCGGAGCTGCGCCGCGAATTCCTGGCGCCCGCGATCCGCGGCGAGTACGTGGCCTGCCTGGGCGTCTCGGAGGTGGGCAGCGGCTCCGACGTGGCCTCGATCAAGACCACTGCAAGGCGCGACGGCGACGACTACATCATCAACGGCGGCAAGATGTGGACCACCAATGGCACCCAGGCAGACTTCTGCTGCGTGCTGGCCAATACGTCGGACGGAGCGCCGCACCGCAACAAGACGCTGATCGTGGTGCCAATGAAGACCCGCGGCGTTTCAGTGGCCAAGAAGATCCGCAAGATCGGCATGGACTCGTCCGATACCGCGCAGCTGTACTTCGACGACGTGCGGGTGCCGCAGCGCTACCGCATCGGCGAGGAAGGCATGGGCTTTACCTACCAGATGGAACAGTTCCAGGTAGAGCGCCTGTGGGGCGCGCTCAGCTCCGCCAGCCGATGCGCCAAGGCGATCGATCTCACCATCGAGTACACCCGCGAGCGCAAGGCATTTGGCCGCTCCATCCTGGACAACCAGTGGGTGCACTACACCTTGGCCGAGCTGCAGACCGAGGTCGAAGCGCTGCACGCCCTGTGCTGGCGCGCCGTGGAGATGATGGTGCGCGGCGAGGATGCCACCCGCCTGGCCACCATGGCCAAGCTCAAGGCCGGCCGGCTGTCGCGTGAGGTGGCGGACCGCTGCCTGCAGTTCTGGGGCGGCATGGGCTACGTGCTGGAGAGCCCGATCTCGCGCATTTTCCGGGACGGGCGGCTCACCTCCATCGGCGGCGGCGCCGACGAAGTCATGATGCAGATCCTGTGCAAGTTCATGGGCACCTTCCCCCAGTCGAAGTAAGCGTTCAAAGCTAAAGACAAGAGAGCAGACCAGGCCACCATGAAGCAGCCCACGCCATTCCAAAAGATCCTGATCGCCAACCGGGGCGAAATCGCCTTGCGCGTGATGCGCAGCGCCACCGCGCTGGGCTACCGCACGGTGGCGGTCTACTCCAGCGCCGACGCCGGCGCGCGCCATGTCCAGGAAGCCGGCCAGGCGGTGTATATCGGCGAGGCGCAACCGGCGCAGTCCTACCTGCGCATCGACGCCATCATCGAGGCAGCGCGGCGTTGCGGCGCCGATGCCGTGCATCCCGGCTACGGCTTCCTGGCGGAGAATGCCGCTTTTGCCCGCGCCTGCCGCGAAGCGGGGCTGGTATTCATCGGCCCGTCGGCCGAGTCCATCGTGGCCATGGGCAACAAGGCCGGCGCCAAGCGGCTGATGATGGCCGCGGACGTGCCGTGCATCCCGGGCTACCAGGGCGAGGACCAGGACGAGGCGCGCCTGTGCGCCGAGGCCGAGCGCATCGGCTTCCCGGTCATGATCAAGGCCACGGCAGGCGGGGGCGGGCGGGGCATGCGGCTGGTGCCGCACGCGCGGGCCTTTCCCGAGCTGCTGCGCAGCGCGCGCTCGGAAGCGCAGGGCGCCTTCGGCGACCCCGAGGTGATCCTGGAGCGGGCCGTGGTGGAACCGCGCCATATCGAGATCCAGATCCTGGCGGACCGCTATGGAAACGCCATCCACCTGGGCGAGCGCGATTGCTCGGTGCAGCGGCGCCACCAGAAGCTGATCGAAGAGGCGCCATCGCCCGCGGTGAGCGCCGAGCTGCGGGCCCGCATGGGCGCTACCGCCGTGGCCGCCGTCAAGGCGATCGGCTACGAAGGCGCGGGCACGCTGGAGTTCCTGCTCGATCGCGACGGCAACTATTACTTCATGGAGATGAACACGCGGCTGCAGGTGGAGCACCCCGTGACCGAGGCCATCACCGGCCTGGACCTGGTGGCGCTGCAACTGCGGATTGCCGCAGGCGAGCCGTTGCCGCTCAAGCAGGAAGACGTGCGCTTTTCCGGCCACGCCATCGAAGTGCGGCTGTGCGCCGAAGACGCCGATCAAGGCTTTATGCCGCAAAGCGGCGAGATTGCACTGTGGCAGGCCCCGTGCGCCTTGCGCGTGGAGCACGCGCTGGGCAGTGGCGCCACAATCCCGCCGTACTACGACTCCATGATCGCCAAGCTCATCAGCTACGGTGGTACACGCGACGAAGCGCGGCGCAAGCTGTCGCAAGGCCTGGCGGACCTGGTGGCGCTTGGCGTGACCACCAACCAGGTGTTCCTTGGCCGCTGCCTCGCCCATCCCGCCTTTGCCGCGGGAGAGGCCACCACCGCCTTCATCGGCCAGCACCAGGACGCGCTGCTGCAACCCGATGCGGCACTACGCCAGCGGGCCGCCGCGCTGGCGGCGCTGCTCCTGTATGAAACCTCGCCGGAGCGCCAGCCGGGCGAGCCAGCCGCGAGCCTGGCCCCCACGCTGCCCATCGGCCTGCGCTACCGGGTCAACGGGGCGGAGCATCAGGCCAGCCTGGCATATGGCGGAGGCAATCGCTTCGCGGTTGCCATGGGCGAGGCGCGCTTTGCCTTCGAGACCATCACGCTAAGCGCGCATTCGGTACGTTTCAGCTGCGATGGCCTGGTCGAGAGCGCTACCTTCCATCGCGACGCCAGCACGCTGCTGCTGCACTACCAGGGCACGCCGCTGCGCATCGAGGACCACACCCGGGCCGCTGCTGCCAGGGCTGGCGAGGTTGCCGGGGACGGCAAGCTGCGCGCCTCGATGAATGGCCGCGTGGTCAACGTGATGGTGGCCATCGGCGACCAGGTCGAGGCGGGCCAGCCCATGGTCACGCTGGAAGCCATGAAGATGGAGCACATCCACGTGGCCCCGGCCGCCGGCCGGGTTGGCGCCGTGCACGTACAGGTTGGCGATCAGGCCGCCGCCATGCGCGTGATCGCGGAGATCGAGTTCGAGGCGCCGCCGGCGGAGCCGGTCAAGGCTGCCGCCTGAGCCCTCCGAGTGGCCTGAGCCTGTTGCCACGGCACCCATCAGACCGCTTCCCAACCCATAGAGACAGACTAACCAGCGGAGCACCATGAGCGAATCGGAAACCCCAGCCGTCCTCCATGAAAAACGCGGCGCCGCGTTCTGGATCACCATCAACCGGCCCGACAAGCGCAACGCCATCAACAAGGAAGTCGTGGCCGGCATCCGGGCGGGCTACCGCGCTGCGCACGCAGACCCCGCCATCCGCGCCATCGTGCTGACCGGCGCCGGCGACAAGGCCTTCTGCGCCGGTGGCGACCTGCAGCCAGGCAAGGGCTTTGCCTTCGACCTCTCGCAGCCTAATGTGGACTACGCCGACATGCTGCGCGAATCCCAGCAAGCCACGCTGCCCAGCATTGCGCGGATCAACGGCACCTGCATGGCCGGCGGCATGGGCTTGCTGTGCATGACCGATATGGCGGTGGCCGCCGAGAACGCCTTGTTTGGCCTGCCGGAGGTCAAGGTGGGCGTGTTCCCGATGCAAGTGCTGAGTCTGCTGCAAACGCTGGCGCCGCCCCGGCTGGTGCGCGAGTGGTGCATCAGCGGCGAGCCGTTTTCCGCCGCCGAGGCCAAGGCCGCCGGGCTGGTCAACCACCTGGCCGCGCCGGGCGAGCTGGACGCGCGCACCGAATGGCTGGTCGCCCGCGTGGCCGACAAGTCGCCCACCGCGATCCGGCGCGGCAAGTACGCCATGCAAGCCATGGCGTCGATGAGCTTTCCCGAAGGCATCGCCTATACCGAAAGCCAGATCGCGCTGCTGGCGATGACCGAAGACGCGCGCGAAGGCCTGGCCGCCTTCAACGAAAAGCGCAAGCCGGTCTGGACCGGCAGGTAAAACAACCGGCGAGGCGCGCGCCGGGCAGGGCGCGCTGGCGGTGTCTGCAACGACTGAACAAGGAAGCAGCCTATGAACAATGCATCGTCGACAACATCGTCCACCCAAGCGGACAGCGCCGCCTTCCTGGCGCTCGGCATGGCGCAATGGCTGCACCGCCGCGCTGCGCGCAGCCCCCGCAGCCCCGCGCTGACCTGCGCCGGGCAGACCTGGACCTATGCCGAGCTGGTGGCCGACGCCCAGAAGATGGCTGCCGTGCTGGCGGCGGGCGGCGTCGGACGCGGCCGGCGCGTGGGCTACCTGGGCCTGAACGACCCGCTGTTCCTGGTGACGCAGTTCGCCTGCGCCTGGCTGGGCGCCATCTTCGTGCCGCTCAATTTCCGGCTCACCGGGCCGGAGCTGGCCTTTATCCTTAACGATGCCGGCGTGCATACGCTGTTTGCCGATGAAGACTACGCCGGCCTGATCGATGAAGCGCGCCCGACGCTGGAGTGCCAGCGCTACCTGCGCCGCACCGATGCGCCGGGCTGGGAAGGTTTGTCGTCGCGGATGGCGCAAGCCGATGCTGCGCTGCCGCCCGTGCCCACCGATCCGGACGATATCGCCGCGATCATGTACACCTCGGGCACCACCGGACACCCCAAGGGCGCCATGCTCACGCATGGCAACTTCTGGGCCAACAACCTGAACGTGATGATGCTGAGCGACCTCGCCAGCACCGACGTCGCGCTCAATTTCGCGCCCCTGTTCCATGTTGGCGGCATGTGCTGCGTGAGCTTGCCCATCCTGATGGCGGGCGGCCATCTCGTGCTGCAGCGCAGCTTCGACCCCGCAGCCGTCATGCAGGCGGTGGCCGAGCACCGCGTGACGGTCAGCTTCGCGGTGCCCGCCATGCTGCTGTTCGTCAGCCAGCACCCGGATTTCGCGCGGGCGGACCTGTCCAGCCTGCGAACCATTTCGGTCGGCGGCGCCCCCATGCCCGAGCCGCTGCTGCGCCTGTTCGCCGGGCGCGGCATTCCGGTCAACCAGGGCTACGGCCTGACCGAGACCGCCGCCGCGACGACCTTCCTGGCCCCGGAGCGCGCGCAGGACAAGCTCGGCTCCTGTGGCACACCGGCCATGATGACCGAAGTCTGCATCCGCGACTTCGACGGCAAGCCACTGACCGAGCCGCAGGCCCGCGGCGAGATCTGCGCGCGTGGCGGCAACATCATGAAGGGCTACTGGAACCGCCCGGAAGCCACCGCCGCGGCGTTCTACGAAGGCGGCTGGTTCCGCACCGGCGACGTCGGCTATGTCGACGAAGAAGGCTTCCACTACGTCTGCGACCGCCTGAAGGACATGGTGATCACCGGCGGTGAGAACGTCTACCCGGCCGAAGTCGAAAGCGTGCTGTACGAGCACCCGGCCATTGCCGAAGTCGCCGTGATCGGCGCGCCCGACGAGCGCTGGGGCGAGCATGTGGTTGCCGTGGTGGCGCTCAAGCCGGGCGCCAGCCTGACGCTGGAAGCCCTGCAGGCGTTTGCGGAGCTGCGGCTGGCGCGGTACAAGCTGCCGCGGGCGTTGCGGGTGGTGGCGGCGTTGCCGCGTAATCCTACGGGGAAGGTGTTGAAGGTGAGGTTGAGGGAGATGGGGGAGGGGTAAGGGTGTTGGGTGGTGCATGGCGGGTTTGCTGTCTCTTTTAGCGGCGTTGGTTTTTGCACCCAAGGGCCATACGACATCCCCCTGCGGGGGCTGCCGGTCACTCTTCTTTGCGTCGGCAAAGAAGACTAACGAGAAGAAAGCCGACCCTGCCGGGCGCAGAGCAATAAGGCTGTTCAGCCTCGGTGGTTGCGTCGTACGGCCCGGAGTGTTGGCTGGCCTTTGCCATGCCGGCTTGTAGGTCATCTCTACGGCATGACCCAATGGTCACGTGGTGGTGCCCCTGATCGCTTTGCGCGGTGAGCGTTCGGGCATCTGCCGTTCGCGGTGCGCAGCGCCGCGATTCTGCCTGCCTTGGTGGTTTCGTGGTTTTGTCTCTGGCGGCGGGCGCCCGGGTATTTGATGCCCTGCCGTACCGGCTCTATCTGCGTCTTGCTCTTAGCTTCCAGGGTTTCGTGGTGGGCACCGTGGCCCGTTCGCTAGGGCCGCGCTCGCACCCACGGCGCTCGTCCTCCGAGACAAAACCACGAAACCAGCCACACCCGAAACGGCGCAGCACTTCGCCCCGCGAACGGCAGATGTGTGAATGGTCACCGCAAGCGAGGTCAGGGGCTGCACGACGTAACCCATGGGTCATGCAGAAATGATGTCCTTGGGGCCGGTAGGATTCGCTAGCCAACACTCCGGGCCGTACGACGCAACCACCGAGGCTCAGGAGCCTTATTGCTCTGCGCCCGGCAGGGTCGGCTTTCTTCTCGTTAGTCTTCTTTGCCGACGCAAAGAAGAGTGACCGGCAGCCCCCGCAGGGGGATGTCGTATGGCCCTTGGGTGCAAAAACCAACGCCGCTCAAAGAATCAGCAAAAGAAACAGCAGACCGGAAACTTCAAAAAAATAAGAGGAGCCCCCAATGACAGGACCCACCATCGACTTCTGGCAAACCCGCTTCGAATCCGGGCAAACCCCTTGGGAACGCGAATCCGCCAGCCCGCAACTCCAAGCCTGGCTGGCGCAAGGCGTCATCCAGGCCGGGGAACGTGTGGTCGTGCCCGGCTGTGGCGGTGGCTGGGAAGTCGCCGCGCTGGCCGCGCATGGCGCGCGGGTCAGCGGTATCGACTACGCGCCCGGGGCGCTGGCCCGCACGCTTGCCCGGCTGGAGCGCAGCGGACTGCAAGCGGACCTGGAACAGGCGGACGTGTTGCATTGGCAGCCGGCTACGCCGGTGGATGCCATCTATGAGCAGACCTGCCTGTGCGCGCTGCATCCCGACCACTGGACCCGTTACGCCGCTCAACTTCATGCCTGGCTGCGTCCCGGCGGACGCCTGCTAGCGCTGTTCATGCAGATGCGCCGCGACAGCGCTGGCCAGGGCGTGGTGGAAGGGCCGCCGTATCACTGCGACATCAACGCCATGCGCGCGCTGTTCCCCGCCCAGCAATGGGAATGGCCCAAGCCGCCGTTCGGCGCTGTCACGCATCCGAGCGGCGCATTCGAGCTTGCGGTGGTGCTGGTGCGCCGCTGATCCCCTGGCGGCGCACAGCGCCAGCTGCGTTATCCATGGGTAATCCCCAATCCATATACAGCCAGTCCACACAAGAGCCACGCCGGTAGTTTTGTTACGGTGGCACCAGTCACAGCAGCCGCAAGACGGCACGCGTCGCACCCGGTGCCATCGGGCGCGCTTGACCCACCCAATTCCGAGATCGGCCCCGGCCGCCCGCACACCGCGCGCGGCAAGGGGCGGCCGGCACAGGAGACAAGATTGGAGATCCTGCAATTGACGATCTCGGGGATCGCGCTGGGCTGCATCTATGCGCTGATCGCCCTGGGTTTTGTGCTGATCTACAAGGCGACCGAGACGGTGAATTTCGCGCAAGGCGAGTTCATGATGCTGGGCGCCTTCGCTGGCGTGGTGCTGACCATGCTCGGGTTGCCACTGGTGCTTGCCGTGCCGTTGACGGTGGCGGGCATGGCAGGCTTTGGCATGCTGGTCGAGCGCCTGGCGATTCGCCCCATCCTGGGCCAGCCGCAGTTCGCCGTGGTGATGCTGACCATCGGCATGGGCTACGTGATGCGCGGCCTGATCACCATGGTGCCGGGCATCGGCGCCGGCACGCATACCTTGCCGGTGCCTTACCAGGGCATGGTGTGGCGCACCGGCGCGCTGGTGCTGAGCGTGGAGCAGGTGGCGGTGATCGGCGTCACCGCGGCGCTTTGCGTGGTGCTTTACCTGGTGTTCCGCTACAGCCGCATCGGCGTGGCGATGCAGGCCAGCTCGCAGAACCAGCTTGCCGCTTACTACATGGGCATTCCGGTGCGGCGGCTCAACGGGCTGGTCTGGGGCTTGTCGGCGTCGGTGGCCGCGATCGCCGGCCTGCTGCTGGCGCCCATCACCTTTGTCCACGCCAGCATGGGCATGCTCGGCCTCAAGGCCTTCCCCGCAGCGGTGGTGGGCGGCTTCGGCAGCCTGCCGGGCGCGATCGTGGGCGGGCTGGTGATTGGCGTGGTGGAGTCGCTGGCGGGCTTTTACCTGCCCGAGGGCTTCAAGGACGTCGCGGCCTATGTCGTGGTGCTGATCATGCTGGTGGTCAAGCCGAACGGCCTGTTCGGCGAGAACCTGCGCAAAAAGGTGTAGAGACGCGATGCGATTCCTCTTCAAGACCGACTATCGCCAGGACCTGCGCCTGGCCAGGCACCCGGGCCATGTGTTCTGGTACGGCTTACTGATGGCTTGCCTGCTGATCGCGCCGGGCTGGGCCAGCAGCTACTGGATCGCGCAGCTTGGCTTTGTGCTGATCTACGCCATTGCGGGCCTGGGCCTGATGGTGCTGTCCGGCTACACGGGGCTGCTGTCGATCGGCCATGCGGCCTTCCTTGGCGTGGGCGCCTATACACAGGCCTGGCTGACCAGCCACGGCGTGCCCTTCGTGCCGGCCTTGCTGGCCGCGGCTGCGCTGTCGGCACTGACGGGCGTGGTGGTGGGCCTGCCGGCGTTGCGCGTCAAGGGCATCTACCTGGCGATCGCCACGCTGGCCTTCGGCCTGATCGTCGAGGAGGTCCTGGCGCGCTGGGAGAGCGTGACCGGCGGCAATGCCGGCCTGCCGGTGGCCGCGCCGCAGCTGTGGGGCTATGTGCTTGACGGGCCGGTGGCGTTCTACTACCTGTCGCTCGCGGTTTGCCTGCTGGCCACGCTGGCCGTGCTCAACCTGTTGCGCAGCGCCACGGGGCGGGCCTTCATCGCCATCCGGGACTCGGAGATCTCGGCGCAGAGCATGGGCATTCACCTGGCGCGCTACAAGACCTTGTCGTTTGCGTTGTCCGCCGCGCTGGTTGGCATCGCGGGGGCGTTGTATGCCCACAAGCTGCGCTATATCTCGCCCGAGCAATTCGGCATTGCCCAGTCGATCGACTTGTTGCTGCTGGTTGTGGTGGGCGGGCTGGGCTCTGTGCATGGCGCGTTTCTTGGCGCGATCTTCCTGATCGTCATGCCGCAGATGATCGTGCTGGCGAAGGATCTCCTGCCGCCTGCCATCGGGCAAGCCAGCGGCCTGCAGGCGCTGGTGTACGGGCTGGTGCTGATGGCTTTTGTGCTGTTCGAGCCGATGGGGCTGTACGGGCGCTGGTGCAAGATCCGCACGTACCTGGAGCTGTTTCCCTTCTATCGCCAGGGTATGTTCCGGCGCCAGAAGGCCTTCCAGCGCTCCGAGCGCTTGAAATAAGGAGGCCCGCACATGACAGACACTCTTCTCAGCGTGCGCGACCTGTCAGTGCGCTTTGGCGGCGTGCTGGCGCTTGGCGGCGTGAGCTTCGATGTGCGGCGCGGCGAGGTCTTTACGCTGATCGGGCCCAACGGGGCTGGCAAGACCACGGTGTTCAATCTGATCAGCCGCATCTATCCGCCCACCAGCGGCGAGATCCTGTGGCAGGGCAGCAGCCTGACGCGGTTGCCGCCCCACGCGATCGCCGCGCAGGGCATCGCGCGCACTTTCCAGAATATCGAGCTGTTCGAGCACGCCACGGTGCTGCAGAACCTGCTGATCGGCCACCACACGCATCGCGCCAGCGGCTTCTGGGCTGACCTGCTGTTTACCCCCGCCGCGCGCCGCTCGGAGCTGGCCGCGCGCCACAAGGCCGAGGAAATGATCGAGCTGCTGGACCTGCAGGCGCACCGCGACGCGCTGGTGGCGGGCCTGCCTTATGGCGTGCGCAAGGTGGTGGAGCTGGCGCGGGCCTTGTGCAGCAGCCCGCGGCTGTTGCTGCTGGACGAACCGTCTTCCGGGCTGAATGTGGAAGAGACCGAGGACATGGCCTGGTGGATCCGCGATATCCAGAGCGAGCTGGGCATCACCGTGCTGATGGTGGAGCACGACATGAGCCTGGTGTCGCGCGTGTCAGACCGGGTGCTGGCGATGAACCAGGGCCAGGTGCTGGCGCAGGGCACGCCGGCCGAGGTCCAGGCGCACCCCGGCGTGATCGAAGCCTACCTGGGCTCCGTAGACGACGTAGCCTCACTGCGGAGGGCCGCATGAACCTGATGGAAGGCGCTGACAAGATGCGCGAAATCCACGGCACGCCCGTGCTGGCGCTGGCCAACGTGGAAAGCGCCTACGGCCCGGTCAAGGCGATCCGGGGCGTGAGCCTTGCCGTGCAGCGCGGCTGCATCGCCACCGTGCTGGGCGCCAATGGCGCCGGCAAGACCACCATCCTCAAGACCATTTCCGGCGTGCTGGACCCGACGCGCGGCAGCATCGCCTTCAAGGGCGAGAGCATCGCTGCAATGGATCCGGCCCAGATCGTGCGGCGTGGCCTGAGCCACGTGCCCGAGGGGAGGGAGGTGTTCCCGCTGCTGTCTGTGCGCGACAACCTGCTGATGGGTGCCTATACGCGGCGCGACCGCGACGGCGTGGCGCGCGACATGGAAATGGTCTACGACTACTTCCCGGTGCTGTGCGAGCGTGCCGCGCAGGATGCCGGCCTGCTCTCGGGCGGCCAGCAGCAGATGCTGGCGATCTCGCGCGCGCTGATGGCCGCGCCGGAGCTGATCCTGCTCGACGAGCCCAGCCTGGGCCTGTCGCCAAAGCTCACCAAGGACATCTTCGAGATCGTGGTGCGCATCAACCGCGAGCGCGGCACCACCATCTTGCTGGTGGAGCAGAACGCCAATATGGCGCTCAACGCGGCGGACTATGGCTATGTGCTGGAGAACGGCCGCATCGTGGCCGAGGACACCTGCGCCGTGCTGCGCGAGAAGGACGACATCAAGGAGTTCTACCTCGGCATGAAGGACAACGGCGTGCGCGGCGAGCGCCGCTGGAAAAAGCGCAAGACCTGGCGGTAGCGCGCTAAACGATCACCAAGTTGAGAGCAATCAATGGCAATGGCAACGGCAATGGCGACGGCGCACACCATGCGGCCCCTTTCCGAAGCGGCATTCGAGACCCTGCCGCAGATGTTCTGGCACGCCGTGGCCCAGCGCGCCGACGCCGTGATGATGCGGCAGAAGGACCTCGGCGTCTGGCGCAGCTATCGCTGGCGCGAAGTGGGCGAGATCGTGGCCGATGTCGCCGCCGGCCTTGCCGAGCTGGGCCTGCAGGCAGGCGAGGTGGTGTCGGTGCTGTCCAGCACCAACCGCGAATGGGTGTGGAGCGACCTTGGCGCACTCACCGCCGGTGCGGTGGTCAGCGGCATCTATCCCACCGACTCGCCTTCGCAGGTGGAGTATCTTTGCCACGACTCGGGCAGCGTCATGCTCTTCGCCGAGAACGAGGAGCAGCTGGACAAGTACCTGGAGGTGCGCGAGCGCCTGCCACGGCTGCGCAAGGCGATCGTGTACGACATGGAAGGGCTGGCCGGCTTCGATGACCCCGGCGTGCTCAGCTTTGACGCGCTGCTGGCACTCGGCAGGCAAGCGAGGGCCCGGCAACCGGGGCTGGTGGCGGCGCGGCTGGCCGCCGGCAGCGCCGACGCGCTGGCGGTGCTGGTCTATACATCCGGCACCACGGGACGGCCCAAGGGCGCGATGCTGTCGCACCGCAATGTGCTGCGCAGCTGCCTGACGCTGCGCGAGTTCCTCCCGGCCACCACCATCGGCGAGCGCATGGCGTTCCTGCCGCTGTGCCACGTCTCGGAGCGGATCTTTGGCGAGTACTACTCGATCCTGTCCGGTGCCGTCGTCAACTTTGTCGAGAACCCCGACACCATCTTCGACAACATTCGCGAGATCCAGCCCGACGCCTTCCTGGCGGTGCCGCGCGTGTGGGAGAAGCTGTATTCCAGCGTGACCATCGCGGTCCGGGAAGCGACCCGCCTGCAGCGCTGGGCCTATGACTGGGCGCTGGCCGCCGGGCAGGCCCGCGTGCACGAGGACGGGCAGGCAACGGTGTTGCCTCTGGCCGCGCGCCTGAAGCTCTGGCTGGCCGATACGCTGGTGCTGGGCAACGTGCGCCGCATGATGGGCCTGAACCGCGTGCAGCTGGCGGTGACCGGCGCGGCGCCGATCTCGCCCGACCTGATCCGCTGGTATATGGCGCTGGGCATCGTGCTGCACGAGCTTTGGGGCATGACCGAGATCACCGGCGCGGCTACCTGCAACCCGCCCGGCCGGACACGCCCGGGCAGCATCGGCATTGCCTTGCCGCATACCGAGGTGAAGGTCTCGCAGGAAGGCGAGCTGCTGGTGCGGGGCCCGCAGGTCTTCATGGGCTACCTGAACCTGCCCGCCAAGACCGCCGAGACCATGGCCGACGGCTGGCTGCGCACGGGCGACGTGGGCCGGGTGGACGAGCAGGGCTACTTCTATATCACCGACCGCATGAAGGACCTGATCATCACCGCTGGCGGCAAGAACGTCACGCCGTCCGAGTGGGAGAACCAGCTCAAGTTCAGCCCCTATGTGACCGACGCCGTGGTGATCGGAGACCGCCGGCCCTACCTGAGCTGCCTGGTGATGATCGACCAGGACAACGTGGAGCAGTGGGCGCAGGAGCACGACGTGCATTTCTCCGACTACGGCTCGCTGTGCCGCAGCAAGGAGGTGATCGCGCTGGTGGGCCAGGAGATCGACCGTGTCAACAAGCAGTTCGCGCGGGTCGAGCAGATCAAGGCATTCAGGCTGATCGAGACCCGCCTTGGCGCCGAGGACGAGGAACTGACGCCCACCATGAAGCTCAAGCGCAAGCTGGTCAACGACAAATACAGCGCGCTGATCGAGTCGATGTACCTGGCCAAGGTGGCCTGAACGCAAGCGGCCCCAACAGGAGACAGGAGGCGCCATGAGCGATGCAGACAAAGCGGTTCCCGTCAGCCTGGTGCGGCATGGCCGCATCGGCCTGCTGTGCATCGACCATCCACCGGTGAACGCGCTCTCGGTGGCGACGGTGGCGGGGCTGGATGCCAAGGTGGCCGCCTTCGAGGCCGATTCCTCCCTCGATGGCTTGCTGATCTGGTGCGCGGGCCGGACCTTCGTGGCGGGCGGCGACATCGCGCAATTTGATGCCCCGGATTTCACGGCTGCGCCTTACAACCGTATCCTGGCCCGGATCGAAGCGTGCGAACGGCTGGTGGTGGCCGTGCTGCACGGCACCGCGCTGGGCGGCGGGCTGGAACTGGCGCTGGCCTGCCATTACCGCGTGGCCGCGCCCGGCACGCGGGTCGGGCTGCCCGAGATCAAGCTGGGGCTGCTGCCCGGCTCGCTGGGCTCCCAGCGGCTGCCGCGCGCCTGCGGGGCGGCCCTGGCGCTGGACCTGATGCTGAGCGGGCGCATGCTCGACGCCGAGGCAGCGCTGGCCGCCGGCATCGTCGATGCGCTGGTGCCGGGCGAGCCGTTGGCCGCCGGCCTTCATTTTCTGGAAGACCTGCTGGCGAAGCGAGCGCCGCCGCGCCGGCTGTCGAGGCTGTCCGTGCCTGTTGCCGGGCTCCCGCCGGACTTCTTCGCGCAGGCCTTGCAGCGCGCCACGCAGGAGCGTGCGCGCTATCCCGCGGCAGCGGCAATTGTGCAAGCGGTGGAGGCGGCAGCGACGCTGCCGTTCGCCGGGGGCGAGGCGGTGGAGGCCGCCTTGCTTGCCGCCTGCGTGGCGTCGCCGGAATCGCGGGCGCTGCGCCATCTGTTCTTTGCCGAGCGCCAGGCGGCCCGCGTGCCCGGGGTGCCCTCGGGCATCACGCCGCGCGCGCTGCATACCGCTGGAGTGGTGGGCGCCGGCACCATGGGCAGGCGCATCGCCATGAGCCTGGCGGACGCCGGCTTGCCGGTAACGCTGGTTGAGGCCAGCGGCGCGGCGTTGGCCAAGGGCCTGGCATCCGTGCGCGCCCAGTACGAGGCCAGTGCCGCGGCCGGGCGGCTGCAGCCCGATCAGGTGGCCAGGCGCATGGGCCTGATTGCCGGCACGCTGGACTACGACGCACTGGCCGGCTGCGAACTGGTGATCGAAGCGGTGGTCGAGGACATGGCGCTCAAGCAGCAGGTGTGCGCCCGTCTTGGCCAGATCTGCAAGCCCGGCGCAATCATTGCCACCAATACCTCCACGCTGGACGTGGAGGTATTGGCCGAGGCCTGCGGCCGGCCGGACGATTTCGCCGGGCTGCATTTCCGCAACCCGGCCAATGGCGGACGGTTGATCGAAGTGGTGCGCGGCAGCGCCACCGCGCCGGATGTGTTGATGACTGCCATGCACCTGGCCCGGCGGCTCGGCAAGGTAGCGGTGGTGACGGGCGTGTGCTTCGGCTTTATCGGCAACCGCATGGCCGAGGCCTACCTGCGCGAGAGCGAGTTCCTGCTCATGGAAGGCGTGAGCCCGGCGCGGTTGGATGCCGTGATGCAGGCTTACGGCATGGCGATGGGGCCGTGCCGCATGCTGGACCTGGCCGGGATCGACACGGGCGCCAAGATCGTGCTGGAGTACGGCAAGGCCGGGGGACTGCCGCCGGATCCCGCCTATCGCGCGGTGGTGCGTACGTTGTTCATGCTGGGGCGGCTCGGCTGCAAGAGCGGCGCGGGCTACTACCGCTATCCGGACGGCGAGCCGGTGGCGGACCCGGAGGCCGAGCGCATCTGCGCCGCGCTGGGCCGCGCGCACGGCATCGCCCAGCGCACCGACATTACCGATGCCGAGATCATCGAGCGCCTGATTTTTCCGCTGATCAACGAGGCCGCCAAGCTGCTGGAGGAGGGCATGGCCTGCCGGCCCGCAGACATCGACATGGTATGGACCGCCGGCTATGGCTTTCCCGACTATCTCGGGGGCCCTGTGTGGCAGGCGGACAGCATTGGCCTGCCCCGCGTCAAAGCCGGGCTGGAGCGCTACGCCCGCCTGCGCGGCAATCCTTACGACTACTGGGACATCTCCCCCTTGCTGGCGGCGCTGGCACAAAGCGGGCAGCGCTTGTCCGACTGGTGCGCGCCGCCGCCCGCAGCCGATGCCGTAGCACCGGGCGGCCAGGCACAGTGCCATGCGCCTATCTCATTACCGCAGGACTCTCGGTCCGTGCAAAGCAGGATCCAGTCGGGACCCAAGCCGCCGCAGAGCGTGCATTGAAGCCAAGGCAAACCAGCAAGAAGGCAACGAACAAGCAACGAACCGATAAGACAAGGAGACAACCATGATCTTGAAGACTACCATCGCCGCCATTGCGCTCGCGCTCAGCGCCGGCGCAAGCGCGCAGACGCGCGGCGTCACCGACAAGGAAATCGTGCTCGGCCTGATCACCGATATGTCCGGGCCGATCGTCAACTACGGCAAGGAGTCGCGCAACGGCATGACCATGGCCGTGGAAGAGATCAACGCCCGCGGCGGCGTGCAGGGCCGCAAGCTGCGGGTGGTGGTGGAAGACAATGGCTACGAGCCCAAGCGAGCCGTGCTGGCCGCGCAGAAGCTGGTCACGCAGGATGGCGTGTTCGCCATCATCGGCCACCTGGGCACCGCGCCCAATATGGCCACGCTGCCGTTCCTGGTGCAAAGCAAGGTCTTCAACTTCATGCCGCAGAGCGCCGCGCGCGACATGTATGAGCCGGCCAGCCCATACAAGATCGCGCTGGGACCGTCCAACTTCCTGATGTCCACCACCATCATGGATTACTTCTTCAAGCAGAAGCCCTACCAGCGGGTGGGCGCGCTGTACCAGGACGACGACTACGGGCGGGAGTCCGTGGAGGGTGTGCAGGCCTACCTCAAGACCAGGAACATGACCCTGGTGGAAAAGGTGTCGTACAAGCGCGGCGCCACCGATTTTTCCTCGCAGATGGCGCGGCTCAAGGCGGCCAACTGCGACCTGGTGTTCAACGCCTCCACGATGCGCGAGTACATCGCCTCCGTCCAGGAAGCGCGCAAGATCGGCTTCAACCCGGTCTTCGCCGGCACCTCCGCCAACTACGCGCACCAGGTGCCGCTGCTCGGCGGCAAGGCCATGGAAGGCCTGCATGCGGCAGCCTTCATCATGCTGCCCTATGCGGACGATGCAAACCCGGCGGTACGGCAATGGGCGGCCGCCTACAAGAAACGCTTCAATGAAGACCCGGGCGTGTACTCGATGTTCAGCTACTACGCCTACACCACCTTCGCCACCATCGCCGACAAGGCCGGGCGCAACCTGAGCGCGGAGTCCTTCAACGCCGCCATGGAGTCGACCAAGCTACCGCAGGACGCGCTGGGCAACCCGGGCTTCAATGTCTCCGCCAGCAACCGCCTGAGCAACGACCGCATCCGCATCATGAAGGTGGCTGGCGACAAGTGGATCCCGGCCAGCGACCTGCTGCCGCCGCCCAAGATGAACTGAGCGGGCGCGGCATTCATGAACAACCGGAGACAACCATGAGCACGGCAACGGAACAGGCGCGCGAGCGCATCGGGCGCATCGCCCTGGGCGATGTGATCCACCGCAGCGCCCGGCGCTTCGGCGCCCGCACGGCATTGATCGAGGGCGACCACAGCCTCAGCTATACGGCGCTGAACGCCGCCACCAACCAGTTTGCCCACTACCTGCTGGCCCAGGGCATGCGCAGCGCAGAGCGTGTCGGCATGCTGTGCAACAACTCGATCGACATGATCGTGGCGCTGCTGGGTATCCAGAAAGCGGGCATGGTGTGGGTGCCGATCAACACGGCGCTGGCGCCGGATGCGATCCAGTACATCCTGGAACACGCGGAGGTAACGCGCCTGGTGGCGGACGCGTCCGTGCTGGCGCGGCCCGGCGTCGGCGAGCTGGTCGCGGCGTTGCGCATTCCCGTCGTGTTGCTGGAGCCGGCGGGCGAGGTGGCAGGCGAGATGGCCGGATTAGCCGTTACCCGGCATGCCGACGCGCTGGCTGGCCAGCCGGCCACGCTGCCAGATGTGGACATCGCCAGCGGCCAACTGGCACAGATCATGTACACCAGCGGCACCACCGGCCCGCAAAAGGGTGTCATGCATTCCCACGCCTCGGTGCATTCGGTGCTGGCGGCCAACCTGGTCGATACCGACTGCGGGACGGCGACTGAAGTCTTTACCTGCCTGCTGCCGATGTTCCACTGCGCGCAGCACGGCAATACCATGAGCGCGCTGCTGGGCGGCCATGCCGTGGTGATCGGGCGCGGCTTCGATCCGGCCCGGGTGCTGGCGGACCTGGCCCGGCACCGCGTCACCGTGGTGGTGGCGCTGCCGATGATGTACCGGGCCATGCTGGAGCACCCGCAGTTCGCCGCGACCGACCTCTCCAGCGTGCGGCTGTGCATCTACGGCATGGCGCCATTGCCCAAGAACCTGCTGCTGCGCCTGCTGGATGCGTTCTGCCCCAACTTCGTCCTGTGCTCGGGCCAGACCGAGATGTACCCGGCGGCCACCATTTTCGAGGCGCAGGAGCAGCGCAAGCGCTTTGGCGCCTTCTGGGGCGTGGGCACGGTGGTCAACGAGGTGGCGGTGATGAGCGACGACGGCCGGCTGCTCGGCCCGGGCGAGCCCGGCGAGATCGTGTTTCGCGGGCCGAACGTGATGCTGGGCTATTACAAGGACCCCGAGGCTACCGCCCGCGTGCAGCGCTTTGGCTGGCATCACTCCGGCGATCTTGGCGTGCTGGACGAGGATGGCCAGTTGCTGTTCCTCGATCGTATCAAGGACATGATCAAGAGCGGCGGCGAAAACGTGCCCTCGATCAAGGTCGAGGAAGTGTTGCTGCGCCATGCCGCCGTGGCCAATGCGGCAGTGGTCGGGCTGCCGCATGCGCGCTGGGGCGAAGCGGTGACGGCCTTCGTGACCCTGAAGCCCGGCGCGCGGGTGGAGGACGACGAGCTGGGCGCGCACTGCAGGGCCCACCTGGGCGGCTTCGAGGTGCCCAAGGCGGTGCTGCTGCTGGCGGCATTGCCGGCCACCTCCACCGGGAAGATCCAGAAGTTCGCGTTGCGCCAGCGCTATCACGAGCATTACGATGAGCACCACGAAGCGCACCACGCGCACCCTGGCGAGGGCTGAGCACCGGGCCCGCCTGTGGCTGACATAGCCACCTGACATAGCCACCTGACGCAAGACGTAGCCGGTAGCCCCGGCTACGCTGCTTTTTGCGTCGCATTTTTGCATCGCATCATGGCGGCGCACCGAGAGCAAATAACTAGCAGGCCTGACGATGCCCCCATCGGGGCGCGGACGGTGCCAGCAGGAGACGAGGACATGCAGATGCAAGCACCAGGCATTGCGTGCCCGCCAGCGACGACCGTGGCGCCTGGCGCCCGGGACGGAGCCGGCCGGGTGATGTGGCTCACCCCCGACAGGCTGTTCTACGCCGGCCTGCTTGGCTCGCCTTCGGTCCGCACCATGGGTGGGCTATTGATCTATGTGGCTTTGCGTGCACCCATCCGCATCCGCTTTGACGACGGACCCTGGGCATCCACGGAACTGGCGGTGGTGCCGGCGTACATGCCGCACTCGGTTGCTTGCGACGACCGCATGATCTGCGACCTCGCACTGGAAGCGGAGAGCATCGACCTGGCGCGCCTGCCGCCGGTGATACGCGAGCGGGCAGGGCCGGTGGACGATCCGGCCTTTGTGCGCCATGTGCGCCAAGCGCATGCCTACCTGAGCGAGCGCGGCCGGGAGCTGGAACTGCAGGCGGACAGCTTCGACCAGATCTTCTTCGGGCACGCGCTGGCGCCGCGCAAGCTGGACCCGCGTATCGAGGCCGCGGTGCAGCGCATTCGCAATGCGCCGTCGGCCACGGCCACGGCCGAGTCATGCGCCGCATCGGCCCATCTGTCCTTCTCGCGCTTCCTGCATCTGTTCAAGGAGGATGTCGGCACGCCGTTCCGCAGCTTCCGGACCTGGAAACGCGCCCGCAGCCTGCTGCACTATGTCACCCAGGACTCCAACCTGGCCCATGTGGCGCTGGATGCCGGCTATCCGGACTCCACCCACTTCAGCCATTCCATCCGCCAGGTTTACGGACTCAAACCCAGCGATATCTTTGCCGGCTCGCGCAAGCTCGCCCTGATTGGCGAGCTTGCGGAGGTGGGCAGCGGCATGCCCGGCTAGGCGGGCCGCGCAGGGGTATCCGGCGCGTGCTCAGTGCGCAAGGCCGCCTTGTGGATCTTGCCGGCCGGCGTGAGCGGCAGCGCTTCGCGCAGCACCACCTGGCGCGGCACCTTGTAGTCGGCCAGGCGGGTCCCGCAGTACGCGCGGATTTCCTGCTCGGAGACCTGGCAGCCAGGCTTGGGCACGATGTAATAACGGCCGATCTCGCCCAGCACGGGGTCGGGCACGCCAATGCCGGCGACCATCATCACCGCCGGGTGCCGCGCGATCACGCCCTCGATCTCGGCCGGATAGACGTTGAAGCCGCCCTGGATATACATATCCTTCTTGCGCCCCTTCAAGTGGATATAGCCGCGTTCGTCCACGTAGCCCAGGTCGCCCGAGTGCAGCCAGCCCTGGGCATCGAATCCATCCTCCCCGGCCGCGCCGCCGACGTAGCCCGGGCAAACGCCCGCGCCACGGTAACAGAGCTCGCCGATTTCGCCCGTGGCCAGGCTTTCGCCGGCAAACGAGACCACCCGCACCTCGGCGGCGTCGAACACACGGCCGATCGATTGCATCAGGTCCTGCCGCTGCGCGTCCCAGGGCGTCATGACGATCGCGCCAGAGGATTCCGAGAGGCCGTACAGGTTCATCACCGTCGCCTGCGGCATGCGGGCCTGCAACTGCTCCAGCAGGGCCGCGTCCACGGTGGCGCCGCCCACGATCACGAGCCGCACGGAGGAGAAGTCCACCTTGGCCGAGTCGGGATGCATCAGCAGCAGCGTGGCCATGGTCGGCACGCCCGAGAAGATGGTGGGCGGGTGCTGGCGCATCCTGGCGAGCACCAGGTCCGCCTTGAAGGCTGGCACGAGGTCGCAAGTGCCGCCGCCCAGCAGGAAGTTCAGCACCCCGCAGGTGATGCCGCCCACATGGTTCAAGGGCAGGGCCAGCTGGAGCTGGTCGGCCTCGCTCGTGCGCACATGGCGCGCTTGGGCCAGGGCTGCCGCCAGCATGCTGCGATGGGACAGTCCCGCGCCCTTAGGCCGCCCGGTGGTGCCCGAGGTGTAGATCACCATGGCCAGGTCCTGCGGCACGACCTGCGCCTCGGCGGCCTCCAGTACGGCCGGGTCCGGCGCGGTGGCCAGCAGCGTGGAAAGCCGCAGCGAGCTGGTGTCGGCCGATGGCGCCGTGTCGATTGTGTCGATTGGGTCGATCAGCACCACATGCGACAAGCCCGGCATGCGCGGAGCCAGCCGTGCCAGCATGCCTGGAAAATCAAAGCCCTCGCACTCCGGCACCGTGAAGACCGCCTTGACCGCGCTGTCGTTGACCATATGCTCGATCTCGTTGTCGCGGTAGCGCACGCTCAGGCCCACCACCGCCACGCCGATGCGGCTTGCGGCATAGAACAGCTGCAGCCACTCGATCTGGTTCAGGCCAATCACGCCGATGCGTTCGCCACGGGCGATGCCCAGGCCAAGCAGCCCACAGGCAAGGCGCGCGGAGCTGGCCTCCATCCCGGCAAAGGTGTGGGCCTGCGGCCCGCAGCGGTAGGCAGTGCGCTGGCCCCACCGCTGGCTGGCCTGGCGAAGGGCGGCACCAATGGTGGCGGGCGGCGGGTTGGCAATCATGCGGGCTCTCCTGGCGTTGGATGTCAAGTTGGATGCGGCAAAGACCGGGGCAGGTCAGAGCGGCAAGCGTAGCCAAGGAGCGCGGGGCAAGGCTTGCGGAAAGTGGCTGGGTCGCTGCGTATGGCGGCGGCAGCGTCGTCTCGGTGGACGTAGATTACGCATGACATGGGTATTTGAAAAATACCCATGAAATTGATATTTGCAATTTACCCATATTATTTGTAAAGTGAGATTACGCATTTGATGGGTAACTCCGGATGACCACGATGAAACAGCTGCTCACCACCCCCAGCCAGCTCGGGCAAGTGCTGCAATCCGCACGGCGCGCCGCCAAGCTGTCGCAGACGGACCTTGCCGCGCGGCTGGATGTCAGCCAGAGCCGCATCTCCCATATGGAGCTCAACCCGGGCAGCATCAGCGCCGACCAGTTGCTGGCGCTGATCAGCGTCCTCGGCCTGGAACTCGTCGTGCAGGATCGGCACGCGGCAGGCGCCGACGCCTCGCCGGTGGAGTGGTAGCCATGGGCCGCAGATCGCATGCGCGGGCGTTGTCGGTATGGGCCAATGGCGAGCGGGTAGGGACGTGGCGCATCCCCACGCGGGGCGACATGGAATTGCAGTACGACCCAGGCTGGCTGGCCTCGCCCGCCGGACGCCCGCTTTCCCTGTCGCTTCCCTTCGGCGTCGATACCTCCCCGCTCAAGGGCGACCGGGTGCGCAACTACTTCGACAACCTGCTACCCGACAGCGATGCCATCCGCAAGCGCCTGGCCACGCGTTTCAAGGCGGCAACCACGGAAGCCTTCGACCTGCTGGAAGCCATCGGCCGCGATTGCGTCGGCGCCGTGCAATTGCTCGGCGAGAACGAACAGCCGGTGGGCCATGACCGCATCGACGGTACGCCGCAGTCCGACTCCGATATTGAAAAGCTGCTGCGGCAGACGGTCAGCCCCACCGGCATGGGCGCGCAGGACGATGACGATGATTTCCGCATCTCCCTGGCCGGCGCGCAGGAAAAGACCGCGCTGCTGTGGCATGGCAACCAGTGGATGAAGCCCCACGGCGCCACGCCCACCACGCACATCCTCAAGCTGCCGCTTGGACTGGTGGGCAACAAGCGGGCCGACCTCAGTACCTCGGTCGAGAACGAGTGGCTCTGCCTGACCATCCTCGCCGCTTATGGCCTGCCGGTGGCGCGTAGCGAAATCAAGACCTTCGCCAGCCAGAAGGTCCTGAGCGTGCAGCGCTTCGACCGGCAGATGCATTCCTCGGGAGGCTGGATCCTGCGCCTGCCGCAGGAGGATTTTTGCCAGGCGCTTGGCGTCGCCCCGCACCTGAAGTACGAGGCGGATGGCGGCCCTGGCATGCGCGACATCGCCCAGATCCTGCGGCAATCGACCCATGCCGACGAAGACCTGGAGATCTTCCTCACCACGCAGATCCTGTTCTGGATGCTGGCGGCGCCCGACGGGCATGCCAAGAATTTCAGCATCCGCCTGCTGCCTGGCGGGCGCTACCGGATGACGCCGCTCTATGACGTGATGTCGATCTGGCCGGTGGTTGGCTTTGGGGCAAACCAGTGGTCATGGCACAAGGCCAAGCTGGCCATGGCGGTGGCCGGCAAGAACCGGCACTACCTGTTCAAGGACGTGCAGCGCCGGCATTTCAACGCCATGGCGCCCAAGTGCTTCCACGGCCCGGATGCCGAAGGCATCGTTCAGCGGCTCATTGCGCAGACGCCGGCTGTCATTGCCACGGTCAGCGCCGCCTTGCCGGGGGGCTTCCCGCAAAAGGTGGCGCACAGCATCCTGCAAGGACTGGAGGCATCCGCCCGGCAGCTCGATCGCATGCCGCCTGGCTAAGAGGTTGGTTGGGGTTTGGCGGGGCCAACCACTTTGCGCAAGACGAAGCGCACGGCGCGGCCTATGGTCGAGGGATGCCGGCTTGCATGCCGCACGCCACCCCCGACCCGAAAGCCCACTGACAGCCCCCTGACAGGACCCACGATGAGCCTCCTGACCCTGCCGCCCCTTGCGCACTATTTCACCGCCGAGCACGAGCAGTTCCGCAGCACGCTGCGCGACTTCGTCGCCCGCGAGATCACGCCCTACGTGAACGACTGGGACGAAGCCGGGACCTTTCCCCGCTCGCTGTACCGCCGCGCCGCGGAAGTCGGCCTGCTCGGGCTGGGTTACCCGGAACACTTCGGCGGCACCCCCGGCGACATCTTCTATCACCTGATCCAGGCCGAAGAGTTTGCCCGCTGCGGCTCCGGCGGCGTCAACGCGTCGCTGCACTCCCATTCCATCGGCGTGCCGCCCATCGTCGCGGCCGGCAGCCAGGCGCTGCAGGAACGCGTGCTGCCCGCGGTCATTGCTGGCGACAAGATCGCCGCCCTGGCCATTACCGAGCCCGGCGGCGGCTCCGACGTGGCCAGCCTGAAAACCACCGCCGTGCGCGACGGCGACCACTACATCGTCAACGGCGAGAAGACCTTCATCACCTCCGGCATGCGCGCCGACTTCATCACCACCGCGGTGCGCACCGATCCCGCCAACAAGGGCGCGGGCGGCATCTCCCTGCTCCTGATCGAAGGCAACACGCCCGGCCTGACCCGCACTGAACTCAAGAAAATGGGCTGGCTCGCCTCCGACACTGCGCACCTGCACTTCGACAACTGCCGGATCCCGGCCGCCAACCTGATCGGCGAGGAGAACCGCGGCTTCCAGATCATCATGCGCAACTTCAACGCCGAGCGGCTGGGGATGAGCGCCAGCGCCTATGGCTACGCCGAAGCCTGCCTGCAGGAAGCACTCGACTGGGCGCGCCAGCGCAGCACCTTCGGCCACCCGCTGGTGGAGCGCCAGGTGATCCGCCACAAGCTGGTCGACATGGCCCTGCGCATCGAAGCCGCCCGCAACCTCGTCTACGACCTGGCTTACCGCGTGCAGCACCAGGCCGGCGACCCGGCGCAGCTGGTGGCGCGCACCTGCATGGCCAAGATCCAGGCCACCCAGGCCATGCAGTTCTGCGCCGACCAGGCCGTGCAGATCCTGGGCGGCATGGGTTTCATGCGCGGCACCCTGAGCGAGCGGGTGTACCGCGAGGTCAAGGTCATGATGATCGGCGGCGGGTCGGAGGAAATCATGAAAGACCTGGCCGCGCGGCAGTTGGGGTTTTGAGGGGGGGCGGAGAGGTGGCTGGAATAGCAGTTAACGTATTCGCTCATGCTTTTTAAGAAGCAAAACCAACCGTCACCAAGCTAACGTATTAGATCGAGTCTCATATCTGGAATTTTGCTAGATAGCACTCTATACTGTCTTCGTACTGATACGTTATCAACACGACGAAAGGCGCAATGCAGCACCTTATTACCGCAACCGCAAGCCTTGGCCAGCTCGCCCGCGCTGCGCGCATGACCCAGAAGCTCACACGCGACGAACTGGCCCGCGCCACGGGACTCTCGCCAGCCTTTATCTCAGCGGTTGAACGTGGCAAGGAGACCGCGCAAATCGGCAAGGTGCTGCTCCTGCTACAGGAGCTCGGCGTGACGCTGTTCGGCGAGGCTTCCGGCGTCCAGCAACTGATGGCGGACAAAGACGGGCTCGCCAACCGGCGAGTGCGTAAATGAGCGAAGAAGAGCGCACGCTCATCGCCTTTGCCAACGGCGTAAAAATCGGTGAAGTGGCGGACAACAACGGGGTTTGGACGTTTGCCTACGACGCGGGCTGGCTGAATCACCCCGGGCGCTTCGCCCTGAGCCCTAGTCTTCCGCTAGGGCCGGCACTTCAGGTCGATACCAGTTCCGACCGTCCCGTGCAGTACTTCTTCGACAACCTCTTGCCGGAAGAGGGCCAACGCGCCGTGCTGGCCAGCACGGCAAGGCTCGATATCGAAGACGCATGGGGCATGCTGGCGTACTACGGCGCGGAATCGGCCGGGGCCATCACGCTTCTGGCGCCGGGCCAGCAGGAACCCGGCGCAGGCCGGGTGCCGCTATCGTTCGAAGAACTGCACCGCCGTATCGCGGACCTGCCGGGGCGCCCGCTTGACGCGAAGGCGCCCAAGCACATGTCGGTGGGTGGCGCGCAGCACAAGCTGGCGGCAATCCTGGAGGGCAGGCAAGGAGAGCAGCGATTGCTGGAACCAATCGGCGCAGAGCCTTCCACCCATATCCTGAAGCCGGAAGCACGCTCTACCGCATGGCCACATACTGCCATCAATGAGTTCTTCTGCATGCGGCTGGCTGCGCGCGTGGGTCTGCCGGTGCCAGCCACGGCGTTCCTGCGCGTGCCTGCGCCGGTCTTCGCTATTTCCCGTTTCGATCGTGAATCGCTGCAAGGCCAGGTGCGGCGCCGGCATGTCATTGACGGCATGCAGCTGCGCGGCAAGAGCCGGACACTAAAATACACGCAAGCCTCGACGCAGACCCTGAGAGCGCTGATCGAGCTGACACGCACCCGCGCCGCCTCGCGCCTGGCGATTTACCGCTGGATTGTGTTCAACGTGCTGGTTGGCAACGGCGACGCGCATATGAAAAACCTGTCGTTCTTCGCGGATCCCGACGGCTACAGCCTTGCCCCGTTCTACGATATCGTCAGCACCGTGGTGTACGACACCAAGAACTTTCGCGACACCGCGCCGTACTGGCCGGACTCCGAATTGTCCATGCCGATCGGGGCCGCCAGGCATTTCGGCGACCTCCAGCGCACCGACCTGATTCAAGCGGGGCAGGAACTTGGCTTGAGTCCAACGGCGGCGGCCTATGAGCTCGATGCAATGATGGCTGCCGTAGCGCAGGCCACGAATGAGGTCCGAGCGCAAGTCGAAGCTGAGGCCACGCCGGATGGTGGCGAGGCCCCGCTGCTCAATGCCATCCTGGCCATGCCACTCAAGGAGATGTCCGATCGGCTCAGACGGCCAGTTCGAAGTCCGGCAGCATAGCTGCCTGCACAAGAGGGCATTCGTCCAGGGAAGCGCCTCAGCCTTCCTGCGACGCGGATCGGCCCCGCCGCGCCGCCTTATAATCCGACCGGAGAATCCACCGCTGGCGCTGCCGGCGGGCGTGTCCTGGAACCGGCCGAATGCCTTCGTACCCCCTTGTCCTCTGCCTCACCTTTGCGGTCGTCGGAAGTCTGACGGTTGCCGTCGCAACCTGGACGCGGCGGGACGATCCCATCGTCAAGGCCTTCCTGGCGCTGGCCCTGGGGAGCGCGCTATGGAGCGGTGGCCGCCTGCTCGAGTTGAACTCCGTCGACCTGGAAACCCGCATCCTGTGGGCCAAGGTGCAATATGTCGGCATTGTCGCCGTGCCCATCGGCTGGCTCTGCGCCATCGTCCAGCTCAGCCGGCCAAGATTCGTCATCCCTTGGTCGCTGCTCTCGCTGCCCATCGTCATCAATATCGTGACGCTGGCCCTGGTCTTTACCAACGAACGGCATCACCTGATCTGGACGTCGATCCAGCTGGTGCCGGGGGGCGCGCCACCGGGCGCCGTCTTCGGCCATGGCCCGGGATACGCCGCGGCGGCTGCCTACACCTACCTGCTGTTGCTGATCAGCGTTTACTTCCTGCTGACGGCCCGGGTGCCAAGCAGCAGCCTGACCCGCGGGGGAAGGGCGGTGCTTGCGGGCGGCCTGGCGTTGCCGCTGGTGGCCAATATCGCGTACTTGCGCGGATGGACGGGCCCGCTGGGCGGCGACCTGACCCCCGCCACCTTCGCGGTGACGGCGGTGCTGGTGTGGGTATGCGCGCTGCGCAGGCACCTGGATGACGTTGGCCACTACGCCAGGCTCAGGGTCTTCGATGCCTTGCAAGAAGGCTGCGTGATCGTGAATGCCAACGACATCATCGTCGACTTCAACCCTGCCGCGCGGCGCCTGCTGGTGGAGGTGGAGCGGGGCAGCGCGTTTCCGCCGGCCTGGCGGGACGCGATCGCTGCCAGCCGCAGCGGCGCGCCTGGCAGCGGCGGCTCGCACCTGATTTCGGAGGAGCGTGTCGACTACGAGCTCACCGTGGATTCGGTGCGCAACCTGAACCGGCAGCCGGTCGGAATCATTGTGTTCCTGCGCGATGTCACGCGCTTTCGCTCGCGTGAGCACGCGTTGACGGTGGAAAACTCCAGCCTGGCGGTGCGGCTCGGCGAGACCGAGGAAAAGCTCTCACGCATCGAGGCGGACCTGTATCGCGATGCGCTCACCGGCGCGCGCAACCGGCGCTACTTCCAGCGCGAGGCCGCCGCCGCGATAGCCGACGCGTTTGAGCGCGGCATTCCCGTCGGCCTGCTGATCATCGACGTCGATTACTTCAAGCAGTACAACGATCTCCACGGCCATGTGCATGGCGACGAATGCCTGCGCCGCGTTGCCGCCGCCATCGGCGAAGCCATGCGCAACGGCCCCGGCGACTTCTGCGCCCGCGTTGGCGGCGAAGAGTTCGCCATCGTGCTGCCAGCGATCACGCCAGCCAATACACGGGAAGTTGGCCTGCGCCTGCTTAATGCCGTGCGCTCGCTGGCGCTGCCGCATGGCGGCTGGCCAGAGCACCCTTGCGTCACCATCAGCGTTGGCGCGGTTTGCGAAATCCCGGCGTCGCCATCGCTGGAATTCCTGCTCGAAAAGGCCGACGCTGCCATGTACGAGGCCAAGCGCAACGGCCGTGACCGCTTCATGATGCACGACCCGGTGGTGTCGCCTGTGTACCCGGGCTGAACGTCTTTCATGGATTGGCCTGACCGGCCATCCTCTCAGGAGTACCCCGCTCATGTCATTCGGCGAATCCGCAGCCATCTACAACCAGGCACGCCAGTCCTACAGCACGGCAGTGATGGACAAGGTCGCAGATATTTTGGCGGCAGCACAGACGCAAGCCATCCTCGACATCGGATGCGGCACGGGCATCGCCACCCGGCAACTGACCGCGTGCGGTTTTCGCCCGGTCGGGATCGACGTTGACCCCGACATGATCGACGAGGCGCGCCGGCTGGGGCAGGCGGGCGCGTACCACGTAATGGGCGCCGATCGCCTGGATTTTGCCGACGCGGCATTCAGCGGGGCTACCGCCTTCGGCGCGTTCCACTGGTTCTCGGACGATGCATCAGTGCGCAACATCCGCTGCGTATTGATGCCAGGCGCGGCCTTCGTCGTCGTCAACAAGAACGATGCGGGCGATTTCCGCGAGGCCATCGTTGACATCGTCGGCCGCCACGTGGCCCTGAGCCAGGCGCGGCCCAAAGCCGAATACCAGCCTGCCGGGACGCTAGCCGCCGGCGGCTTTCACGCGGTCCGCGAAGACCGGATCCAAACGATGGAGTCGCTTTCCATCGACCATGCGGTTGCGCACGCGCGGTCGATGCGCTTGTGGGAAGAGGTGCCGACATCGCTCCACGCAGCCATTGAGGCTGAGCTGCGTGACTACGTGGGACGTCATCTTGACGCATCCGGCATGTTGCCGCGGCCGCTTGTCGTGACGGTAGTTTCGGGATGCCGGTAGCGGCCGGGCGGGCGACCATACTGGCCCCAAGCAGGCCCGCCGAGGCCGGATCTCAATTCCACTGCGTGGAAATGCAGGGCTGTATTCGACCGTATTTGCGCTTAATCTGGGTTCATCGATAAACGACGGGCAGGGCAAAGCATGGCGCCTGTCCCGTCAAGAAACCCAGACGGAGACGCAAGTGCCTGATTCATTCCCCCTTTTCAACAGGGCGCTGGCCGCGTTGGCCATTGCGCTTGCCGCCACGGGCGCGCTGGCGCCAGCCGCCAACGCCGCAGCCTTCCCGGAAAAGCCCATTCGCCTCGTCGTACCCTTCGCCCCGGGCGGTGGCACCGACCTGATCGCCAGGACCATGGGCGTGACGATGTCGCAGGATCTCGGCCAGCCGGTGATCATCGACAACAAGCCGGGTGGCGGTACCATCATCGGCTCCGACACGGTGGCCAAGAGCGCGCCGGATGGCTACACCATGGTAATGGCCACGTTTGCGCACGCAGTCAACCCGAGCATCCACGCCAAGCTGCCCTATGCCACCGACAAGGCATTTGCGCCGGTGATGCTGGTGGGCCAGTCACCCAACGTGCTGGTGGTTCGCCCGGACAGCCCCTACAAGACGGTGCAGGACCTGATCGCTGCCGCCAAGGCCAAGCCAGGGAAAATCTCGTTTGCATCGCAGGGCCCTGGCACCTCCGCGCACCTCGCGGGTGAACTATTCAAGTCACTGGCCAAAGTCGACCTCAATCACATTCCCTACCGAGGCGCCGGCCCAGCCATTACAGACTTGCTGGGCGGCCAGGTGGATGTGATGTTCGCCACGGCCTCCGCAGTCGGGTCGTTGCTTGAGAACGGCAAGCTGCGCGCGATCGCGGTGACCACGGCCAAGCGCTCGACAAGCCCTGTCCTGGCGAAGGTGCCCACCATCGCGGAAAGCGGCGTGCCCGGCTACGTGGCCGAAAGCTGGTACGGGCTCTTCGTGCCGGCAGGCACGCCCGCCGCGGTGATTGCCCGCCTGAACGCCGCCGCCAGGAAGGCGGTGCAGACCGAGGCGTTCCGCAAGCGTGCCGAAACCGAGGGCCTGGAAGTCAGCGCGGGAACGCCCGAGGAATTTGGCCGCTATGTGCGCGCCGAGGAGGTTCGCTGGAGCCGGGTGGTCAAGCAAGCCAACATCACCGCAGAGTAATCCGGCAGCCCTCGATTGCGCATCGGCGCGCAATACACAGAACACCAAGCACCAAGCACCAAGCACCAAGCGCGAAGCACAAAACACAAGGTAGAGAGACCCACCATGAACACCACTTCACTGATCACGCTCGACATCGACGCCGGGATCGCCACCCTGACGCTGAACCGCCCTGAAAAGCGCAACGCCATGACCGACGATATGCGCACCGAGCTGATCGCCGCCCTGGAGCATGTCACGCAGGACAAGACCATTCGGGCGCTGGTGCTCACCGGCAACGGTAAAGGCTTCTGCGCAGGTGGCGATGTGGCCGGCATGCAGCGGCGCATGGATGCGCCGGCGGGCGAGGTTGCGTTCAACGGCTGGTCGCGCCAGCAACGGGTGCACCATACCGTGGCGCTGCTGCACAACATGCCCAAGCCCACCATTGCCGCGGTCAATGGCGCCGCCGCCGGGCTGGGTGCCGATATGGCCATGAGCTGCGATTTTGTGGTGGCCTCGGAAAGCGCCAGTTTCGCCTGGTCGTACATCCATCGTGGCCTGATCCCGGACGGCGGCGGCATGTACTTCCTGCCGCGCCGCACCGGGCTGTCCAAGGCCAAGGAACTGATCTTCAGCGGGCGCAAGGTCGATGCCGCAGAGGCCCTCCAGCTGGGCATCGCGGATCGCGTGAGCGAGCCGGAAGCGCTGTTGCCCAGTGCCAGGGCCTGGGCGGCGGAGCTGAGCCAGGGCTCCGCGACTGCCCTGGCGCTGGGCAAGTCCATCCTGAACCAGGCCTTCGAGTTGCCGGCCGAGCAGGTATTCGCACAAGGCAGCCAGGCACAGGGCATCTGCTACACCAGCGCCGAGCATCGGGAATCCGTGCTGGCATTCCTGGCCAAGATGGCTGGAAAGGAACAGGCCTGACACCATGGACGCAGATAACGCAGAAAACGCACTCTCCGCCATCGCCCGCCTGGTCAAGCCGCGCAGCGTCGCCATCATCGGCGCTTCCGCCGATGCGGCCAAGACCGCCGGGCGCCCGGTCGCCTACCTGAAAAAACACGGCTTCGCCGGCGCCATCTACCCGGTCAACCCGAAGGTGGGCGAGATTGACGGCATCCGCTGCTATGCGGATATCGACACGTTGCCGGAAGTGCCGGATGTGGGCATCGTCCTGCTAGGCGCGCAGCGCGCCCACCTGGCCGTGCGCGAGCTGGCCGCGCTCGGCACCGGCGCCGCCATCGTGCTGGCCAGCGGCTATTCGGAGACGGGCGCCGAAGGCGCGCGCCGCCAGGCGGAGCTGATCGAGGCAGCCGGCGCCATGCGCCTGCTCGGCCCCAACACCATCGGCCTGGTCAACCTCACCGACAATATCCCGCTCTCCGCCAGCGGGGCGCTGGAGATGGATCATTTCCCCGTCGGCAACATCGGCGTGGTCTCGCAGAGCGGCGGCATTCTTGGCGCTTTGCTCTCGCGCGCCGCCGCGCGCGGCATCGGGCTTTCCAAGCTGGTTTCCACCAGCAATGAAGTGGACCTCGACCTGGCGGATTTCGTCGACTACCTTGCGGATGATGAGGCCACCCGCGTGATTGCGCTGTATGTGGAAAGCGTGCGCCATCCCGACCGATTCCGTGCCGCCGCGCTGAAAGCGGCCAGGGCAGGCAAGCCGGTGGTCGCGTTCAAGATCGGCCGCTCCGAGGCGGGGGCACGCGCCGCGGTGTCGCACACGGGCGCGCTGGCCGGCGCGGACCGGATGTACGACGCGCTGTTCCGGCAAGCCGGCGTGATCCGCGCGCAAACTTTCGCGGACCTGCTCGACATGCCCGCCGCGCTCGCCACCGGCAGGGCGCTGCGCGGCAACCGGGTTGCCATCCTGACCTCGACTGGCGGCGCCGGCACGCTGGTTTCGGACAGCCTCGGGTTGTCCGGCTTCGAGACGCCCGCGCCGGATGAAGCCACCGCGCAACGGCTGCGCTCGCTGCAGCAGGGCGATCACGCGGCACTGGATCGCAACCCCATCGATGTCACCCTGGCAGGCCTGCAGCCGGACCTGCTGCGCGGCGCAATCCGGGCGCTGCTGGATAGCCCGAGCTATGACGCCGTTGCCATCATCGTCGGGTCGTCCGGCCTGGCCATGCCAGACCTGATGGCAGGCGCGATCCAGGATTGCCTGCCCACCAGCGACAAGCCGGTGGTGGCCTTCGTCAGCCCGCATGCGCCGCAGGTGGCCAGCCTGCTGACCGCGCGCGGCGTGCCAGCATTCAGCGCGCCCGAGAGCTGTACGGCCGCGCTAAGCGCCATGCTGCGTGCAGGGCAATGGCGCGAGACGCCTGACGTCCCGGCCCCGGCGGCAGCCCGCGTCGCCGGGGAGCTGCCGCGCGGCGCGCTGGATGAGGCAGCGGCAAAGCAGCTCTTCGCGCGCTTTGGCATCCCGTCGGTGCGCGAGCGCATCGTACGCAATGGGCAAGAAGCCAGCGACGCCGCCAAGGCCCTCGGTGCCCGCGTGGTCCTTAAGGTCCTCAGCGCCGAGATCACGCACAAGAGCGATGTGGGCGGCGTCGCCGTCAACCTGACGCCGCAAGACATAGCGGCGCGGTTGTCGGCGATGGCCGACGACGTGCGCACGCATACCGGCGTGGTGCCCCAGCGCTTCCTCGTCCAGGAGATGGTCACCGGCGGCGTGGAGATGATCCTTGGCATGCACCGCGACGCGCTCGGCACCGCGATCCTGCTTGGCATGGGCGGCGTGACCGCGGAGCTGTTCAAGGACACCACCATGCGCATGCTGCCGCCGGCCGGCGGGCTGTCGCACACCGAAGCACTTGGCATGATCCAGGAACTGAAAACCTGGCCGCTGCTGGACGGCTTCCGCGGGCGGCCCAAGGCCGACGTTGCGGCGCTGGCCGATGCCATTGTGGCGTTTTCCGGCATGGCGGCAGCGCTGGGCGAGCAGTTGGTGGAGGCAGAGATCAACCCGGTCTTCGTGCTGCCGGCATCGCAAGGCGTGCGGGCGGCAGATGGCGTGGTTGTGCTGGCGGGCTGATGGCAGGGAGCCGGGCAGGGGAGTCTGGCATAGTCATGCCAAATGATGCCAGACTCCTCTCCGATGCTTTAATTCCGGCTGCCGGAAATCAGTCCTCCCCAGGAGCATGACCTTGGATCCCGAACTAGCGTTATCGCGGGCGCGTGGCAGGGCGAGCAGCACGTCGGCCAATCGCTCGCTCGAGCGAGGCATGGAGATACTCCGGGCGTTTCGCGCGGGCTCGGAAGTGCTGGGCAACGGCGACCTGGCCGAACGCACCGGCCTGCCGCGCTCGACCGTCAGCCGGCTCACGCAAAGCCTGGTCGAGGCCGGCTTCCTCCTGTACGACGCCACGCTGCGCGCTTACCGGCTCGGCCCGCCGGTCCTGAGCCTGGCGCACGCCATGCGCACCGGCTCTGCCGTGCTGCAGGCAGCAGCCCCGTTGATGCGCGAGCTCGCGCAAAGCCAGCACATCAACGTCGGGCTGGCCATGGCCGACCGCGACGAGATGGTCTACCTGGAATCCGTCCGCTATAGCCGCAAGGTTTCGCTGCGCAGCGTGGTGACCGGGCAGCGTGTGCCCATGGAGCTGACCTCCCTGGGACGCGCCTACCTGGCCGCGGCCCCCGAGCAGGAAACCAAGGCCTTGCTGGAAGGCTTCGGCAGGCGCCTGCGCGCTAACTGGCCTGCACTTGCACAAGACATCGAGCAAGCCATCGGGCAGGTGCGCAAGCAAGGCTGGTGCATGGCGAGCTGGCAGCCGGAAGTGGTCGCGCTCTCCACGCCACTGGTGTTCAAGCGCTACGCCATCCACGTGCTGAACGTCAGCACCACCACGCAGGCAACGCCGGCCAGCGCCGCACGCATTCTCAAGCCACACCTGATGAAACTTGCCGCGCAGATCCGCAGCGCGATGGGCGACGAGGCCGTGTAACAGGCGGCTCACGCCTTCGGCTTGAGCAAGTGTTCGTCCAAGCTCAAGCGCAGGCGCCCGGCGTCGATGCGCAAGCGCAGGCGATGATATTTCGCGAAGTAACGCACGCCGACGATCGCAGCGGCAAAGCCCGCGCCGGCGCCGATGCCCGCGAACGGAAGGTGCCTCTCACCGGCTACCGCCCTTTTCGAGCAGATCGATGATCTCGCGGGTTGTGCCAGTCTCCCCCAGCCTAGGGAAAATCCGCGCAATGCTGTTCGCGTGCGCGTCCAGGCTCATGTCGGTCATGGCATCGACGGCCAGGGCAACGTTGAACCCAAGCTCATACGCCTGGCGCGCGGTCGACTCCACGCCGATGCTGGTCGCAACGCCGGCAAGCACCACCTGTGTCACACCCAGCTTTCTCAGTTGCGCCTCAAGATCGGTATTGGTGAAGGCTCCCCAGGTCCGCTTTGTCACCGTGTGGTCAGCCGGCTGCCGGTTCAACTCGGGCACCAGATCGTCCCATCCGGCAGGAAGATCGCCAAGCCTGCGTCCCTGTTCGGTACGGCCGGGGGCGCCGCCGGCAACATTGACCAGCACAACTGGCAGGCCGTGGCCACGGAACGCGGTGGCAAGGGCCGCAGACTGCTTCACGACCTCATCGACCGGGTGCACGACGGGAAGCGAGACGATTCCCTGCTGCAGATCGATGACAACGAGAGCGGCTTTCGGATCAAGAACGGTGACTGGCATGGTGTTTTCTCACGGTCGATAGGGACTAAGGTAGGGACTTCGGCAAGTCCGGAGCGTGGCGCTGGCCGGGGCTTGAAAGGGCCCCGTCACGAGTCGGCCAGCCGTTTGAGCAGGGCGATGCCGGCCGCAAGCTCCTCTTGCTCCGTCGCCGCCAGCTGTGTCCGGATGGCACGGAGCAGCCAGTCTTCGCGCGCTGCCCGGGTCGCCAGGATCATCTCCCTGGCGTCAGCCGTGAGCGACAAGATGGTCCGCCGCCCGTCGACCGGATCCGGCGCACCGCTCACCAGCCGGGCTGATTCCAGGACGGCAACCGTGGCGCCCATGGACTGCGACCGCACACCCTCGGCCCGCGCCAGGGTTGTCACAGTGGCCGGACCGTCGCGCTCCAGGCGGCCAAGAACCGACATCTGCGACCAGGTGAGATCGCCCGGATGCACCTCTTCACGCAGGCGGCGCCTTAGCTGGCCGATCACGATACGTAGATCGGTTGCCAGCGCGGACGCGCCGGCAACCTGCGGATCATCTTGTTTGTGGTTGGAATGCATCCCCCCAATGTAGCCGATACGAAGGAAAACTACAAAGGTAACCTTCTTATTTTGCTCAGGTCCGTCATGATTGACGGCCGGGAGATCCAAACAGTGGCCCGGCGGCCAACGCTAGGGCCCCGAGCCGGAAATGGCACGCACGTTGCCATCGGCACCGAAGGATGCGGCACCTGGGTGCCACTGTGAGACAGAAGGGCAGGCAACGGCGCGAACGGACGAGTGAGCCGGCGAGGTCATGGTCCACCAGCGTTTCAGTGCCTGCATGCGCGCGAACAGGCCTCAGTAGCTCAGCCGCAGGCCCAGGCGCACAGTACGGCCGGCGCCGGGCATGACCCACACGCTGCTATAAGAGCTGGCGTAGTAGGTCTTGTCGAACAGGTTGTCGACGTTGAGTGTCACGCGTGCCGTCTTGCTGTATTGCCAATAGCCCAGCACGTCGGCCAGCGTGTAGGCGGGCAGCGAGAAGCTGTTCTGCGAGTCGCCGGAGCGCTTGCCGACATAGCGGATGCCCCCGCCCACGCCGTAGCGCTGGCCGATGGGGGCCGCATCCTCGTACACCGCCATCACGCTGCCGCTGGTGCGCGGGATGTTGGCCAGCGGCGTGCCGGCGGCGAGCGTGCTGTCCTGGGTGATTTCGGCGTCGGTATAGGCAAAGTTGCCGGTCACGCGCCAATGCGTGCCGAGCTGCCCGGACGCGTCGAGTTCCACGCCGCGGCTGCGCGCCTCGCCGGCGGCCACCGAGTAGGAGGGATCCAGCGAGTCGGTGGTCAGCACGTTGCGCTTGCGGATCTCGAAGACCGACAGTGTGGCGCCGAGACGGCGGTCGTCGCTGTCGAGCTTCACGCCGGCCTCGACAGCCCGCCCGTGTTCTGGAGAAAACGGGTTGCCGGCGGAATCGGTGCCGGTATTGGGGCGGAACGAGCGGCTGGCGTTGGCGAACAGCGAGACGTTGTTGCTGGCCAGATAGGTGAGGCCGATGCGCGGCGAGACCGCGCTCTGATGCTGGCTGGCACTGGTGCCGGCCAGGCGGTTGTCCAGCGACTGGTTGTAGGCATCGAAACGCACGCCGGCCAGCAGGCGCCAGCGTTCGCCCAGCCGCAGTTGGTCCTGGGCATAGAGGCCGAGATTGGTCTGGCGCTCGTAGGTGTCGGTGTTGGCTGCCACTGTGGGTGGGGTCTGCCCATAGACCGGGTTGTCGATGTCGATGGCATAGGGCGCGCTGGCGCTGGGGTTCTTGCGCAGCTGCACCTGGGTGTTGCCGAAGCGGTAGGCGTCCACGCCGACGAGCAGCTCGTGGCCGATCGCGCCGGTGGTGAACTTGCCGGTCATGTCGGCCTGCAGCGAGACGTCGTCGGACTGGTAGTCGCGATAGCGACGCTGGCGTCTCAGGGTACGTTGGTCTGCGGACAGCGCGCTGGCCTCGGTGGAGTAGCCCACCAGGCTGCCGCCGCGGTAGGCCGCGGCCAGGCGGCCCTTCCAGTCCGGCGAGAACTGATGTTCAACACTCAACTGGTGCGACTGGCTGTCGAGGCGGATGTCGCTATCGTTTGGCTCGCCGAGGAAGCGCGAGCGCGGTACGGCGCCCAACTGCCCGTTGATGGCCACCACGCCGCGGTCCAGCGGGGTGGTGTAGCGCTGGAACTCGGCTGCGTACTGCACGATGGTGTCAGCGCCCAGGGTCCAGGTGAACGACGGCGCCACCAGGTAGCGCTTGCTGTTGACGAAGTCGCGCGTGCTGCCTTCGTGGTCGCCCACGGCGATCAGCCGCCCTGCCACATTGTCGCTGATGGTGCCGGTGACGTCGGCCGACACGCGGTAGCCATCACGGCTGCTGACCTCCATGTCGTAGGTCTGGCTGGGCTTGAACTGTGGCTGCTTGGTGATGACGTTGATGCTGCCGCCGGGTTCGCTGTTGCCGTACAGCGAGGAGGTCGGGCCCTTGAGCACCTCCACGCGTTCGATGGTGGCTGCGTCGCGCGGCGCGGTGAAGCCGCGGTTGGCGGCAAAGCCGTTGACGAGGTAGCCAGCGCCGGTGTTCTCGTTGCCGGTGAAACCGCGTATCGCGTAGTTGTCCCACAGGCCGCCGAAGCTGTTCTGGCGCGACACGCCGCTGGCGTAGTCGAAGGTCTGATCCAGCCGCGTGGCGCCGATATCGTCGAGCAGCTCGCGCGGCAACACACGCACGGATTGCGGCACCTCGCGCAGCGGGGCCTCGGTGCGAGTCGCGCCGGTGGAGGAGGAAGGCGCGTAGGTCTTGTCGGCGGTGCTGACCACCGAGACTTCGGGGAGCGTCGTCGCGGGCGCCTCCTCGGCATCGGCGAGCGGCGCGGTGATCGCCGTGGCGGCGGCCAGTGCGGCGAGAGGACTACGCCGTCGTTGGCCGGCTGGAGTGACAGAAAGTATCGGCATGTTCGGATCAGAGGAAAGCGCTGGCGCTGGGTAGCGCGTTGGGGGCTCGGCGGTGGCGCGGCGCGAGACGGCCAGTCCCAACGGGGGGGGGCCAACGTGATTGGCCCCTTATTGCAACCAAGTTGCATTATAAGGGGCTTCTCCATCCGTTGTGTGGAATTTTCCGGCGCCGCGGCGCCATGCCACAGGGTCGACATGCCGGCAAGCCAGCGTTCCTGTTCGTTCGCCACCGGCATGTCATAAGCCGGAGTTCCGCAGCAACCCAGCGGACTGCCTAAGCGGCGTACTATAGGAACAAGGGCTAAGGGTCCATTCCCCGTGCCTCTTCCAATGAATCCACCGATCAACACCACTAAGCGGTATCCCATGCCATTCAATGACGCTGACTAAGACGCCTTCCATTGCCTCACGTACACCGGTTCTGCTCCGATGCTGGTCGATGCAGCAATCGGCGTCTGTGGCAGCGTCACCATCGGCAGGACACCGGCCCAAATTGGCAAATCCAGGTCTGATTCGTCATCAATCGGCCCGCCAGTTCGAACTTTCGCGGCGGCTTCATCGAGCGCGATGCCTAGAATCGTCGTCGCAGCAAACTCCTTCGCGCTCCCCGGCCGGGCATCCCCCTCACGGCCTGGCGCAATCAGCCTCATGAAAACATCCATCAGTCGGCGCTTTTCCGCCTCGTCATTTACAGCATTAAATCGCCCATAAATAATCGCGGAGCGATAATTCATGGCGCGATTAAATGCAGACTTTGCCAACACGAGTCCGTCCAAGTGGGTAATGGCTACCGCTGCCTCTTTGGCACTGGTTAGTTGGCGAATAAGGCGCCCGCCATTGGAGCCATGGACGTATAGCCTATCGCCATCGCGCCAGCACGCAGTGGGAATGACATGACTGGATTCGCCATCGTAAAAATAAATATGGCAGACATAAGCTGAATCGATTATCGAATAAAGCGCCGCCTTTTCATAGAGCGCAAGCTCCGGGAGCCGGCGTATGCGGGTGCGGGGAGCGGGGAGCGGGGGATGGCATTTTCAACAGTCATTCCTCGTGTATAAACGGTGCGGCAGTATAGGTTTGCATCATCCCGCTGCCTAGATTCAGCCGATCCCCATTATTTAGATTCAGGTCGAGTTCGAGGATACAGGCGAGCGCGCGGACACATACGGTGTCGAACCACTCGGCCATATTGTCATCGAACGCGATAGGATGATGTCGATACTCACATCCAGAGAGCGCCTGAATAGCGATCCGGCGGCCCTTTTCGAGACAATGATTGCTTATTCTGGTGTCGTGTCGAGGATGAGGATAAACTCATCATCAAGGTCGACACGGCGTGGCATCCAGCCTGGATTGGCACCGAGCAGGTTCGGTTCTTCAAAGTAGATCGCGGCGTCCTAGCGATAACAACTGCGTGGCAGATCCATCCATCGTTCCCGAGGCGAATGGCTCGCGGTGTGCTGATGGCACAGAGAAGCAATGTCTAGCGCAGGCTCGCGCTAAACCCAAACCATGGAGAGATTGATTGATGATCAATGCCCAAAAAGCTCATGCGATACCCATGCCATCCGACAGCATCCTGGCGCCGCTTTATAGGAGCGCGGACCTGCTGGATGCGTATGCGGTTCAGTTGCCGGCGGGGGCCAGCGACGATCTCGAAGTGTTAGCGCGCGCTGGATTCGAGCGGCAGGCGTGGTGGATTCGTGCGCTGACGCGGGTACGGGACACGATTATGGCGACAGTCGGCGTCAAATCGTCTCGTGCGGTCGGTATTGCTGCGGCGGCGCGAGGGCCGGTGATCGGTTTCTTTCCACTGCGGTCGAAGAGTGCGGGGGAACTGGTGATGGGCGAGGACGATCGGCATCTCGACTTCCGGCTCGCGATCCAGCTGCGCACGGGTGCGGCAGGCGGCAGGGAGCTCGTCCTGGTGACCGTAGTGCATTGCCATAACTTGCTGGGACGGACGTACCTCGCGGTAATCACACCGTTCCACCGTGTAATCGCGCGGGCTAGTCTGGAACAGGCGGCAAGCCGTGCTGTCTGAACTGGTCTGCGCTTGCCGACGATCCGGTACCAACAAGGTTAATGGACTACGCTGCATGTCAGTGGGAGAGACCCACCGTGCGGCGATGGGTTGAACTGAACCGTCCCCCTCTTTGAGTGTGCGAAGCCAAACAGGAATTGGCTTTGCGGCGCCGCCCCAATGTTGCCTGCGACTCGACTCTTGTTTCGGCCCGATGTCCGCTCTTCGGAAGGACGAACGTCGGTAGCCGCCCTTGGAGACTGTCCCGTCCCGCGTCCACTACCGGGCGGCAAGGAACCAAACTACGGCATGGGCGTGCCCTTGATCGCCCGCTCCAGGTCCAGCCGGTTGATCAGCCGCTGCCGCTTCAGGTGCAGCGGCGGGTTGTGCGGCCGCGGCGGCTCGCCCAGCAGCGTGCAAGGCGACGAGCGATCTTCGAACCAGGCGTGATCGCTGCCATCGATCTGGATCAATTCGCCCAAACAGGCGCGCCGATTCCTTGGCTGGTGAACCTTGGGCGGGCGCAGCCGGCGCGGCACCCAGAAACCCGCGTCGATCATGAGGCGGCGCACGGTCTCCTTGGCCAGCACGATGCCATGGCGTTCACGCAGCTTCTCGCAGGCCAGGGTCGGGCCGAAGTCGGCATAGCTGTCGCGAATCAGGCCGAGCGCCTGCGCCGCAAGGCTCGGCGGTGTCCGGTTGTTCGCCAGTTGGCCTTGGTGGCGATTCAGCAAGCCGGCGGCGCCGTCCTGTTGGTACCGCCGCAGCAGGCGCAAGGTCTGGCGAGGAGTCCGTCCGAGTCTGGATGCCGCAATCCCGGTCTGTCGGCCAGCGCCTGAATGACCTTGAGCCGGTCAATCTGCCGCATCGTCATCGTAATGGCTCCTGCTGGCATGACGGGGCTCCGTGGCGCTGGAAGCCGTCAAGCTTACGCTGGTCAAACTCGGACATTTGAGCTTAGCCAAAAGCAGACATTACCGCTTAGCCGCTACAGCAAGCAAACAACAGGCAATGTCTAGGCCAAATTCAAATGTCCTGTCTTTGGCCAGATCAGAATGTCCGGTTTAATGCAGGATGGTTTTGATTCT